>NZ_JBHYZW010000006.1:0-397358 GCF_042754005.1 Streptomyces sp. NPDC059247 | reverse complement strand
GAACCCGGAAGCTAAGCCTTTCAGCGCCGATGGTACTGCAGGGGGGACCCTGTGGGAGAGTAGGACACCGCCGAACAATTTTTAGCCTCAACCCCTGGACTCTGTCCGGGGGTTGAGGCATTTTTGCGTTCTAAACTGGGCCCATGCGCTACGACCTGGTCATCTTCGACAACGACGGTGTGCTCGTGGACAGCGAGCCGATTTCCAACACACTGCTGGCCGCCTATCTGACGGAACTTGGGCACCCCACCACGTACGAGGAATCCGTGCGGGACTACATGGGGTCCGCCATGCACCGCATTCACGACCTGGTCGAGGAACGCGGTGGGCAGCGGCTGCCCGCGGACTTCGACGAGACGTTCCACGCCCGGGTCTTCGCCGCGTTCCAGGAGCGGCTGGAGGGCGTCCCCGGAGCCGGGAAGGTCGTCGAGCTGCTCGCGCGGAGCGGGGTGCCGTACTGCGTGGCGTCCTCCGGGAGCCATGAGCGGATCAGGGTGGGACACCGTAAGACCGGGCTCGACGCCTGGTTCCGGGACGAGATCGTCTTCAGCGCCGAGGACGTGGGCCGTGGCAAGCCGGCGCCCGACCTCTTCCTCCACGCCGCCGCGCGGATGGGGGTGGAGCCGCAGCGGTGCGTGGTCGTCGAGGACAGCGCGCTCGGGGTGCGGGCGGCGGTGGCGGCAGGGATGGACGTCTACGGGTTCACCGCGATGACTCCCGCGGAGAAGCTCGACGGGGCCACCGGGTACTTCGGCGCGATGGACGAACTGCCGGTGATATTGGGTCTGTGATCCATCTACCCAGCGGTAGTTTCCGGCCGTACGCTGTGCCGCCATGACGGATGCGCGGTTGCGGCGTGGGCGGGGATCCCTGGCGGTCAGTTTCTTCGTACAGGGGGTCACCTTTGCCCTGCTCGTGACCCGAATACCGGCGATCCAGGACCGGTACGGGATCTCCGACGGGCTGCTGCCGGCCTTCCTGGCGGCCGTGCCGATCCTGGCCGGGGTGGCGAGCGTGGTGACCGAGAAGGTCGTCGCGCGGGTCGGGCCCGCCGTGGTGCTGCGCTGGGCACAGCCCTTCGTACTGCTCGCGCTCCTGGCCGTGGGCATGGGCTCCGAGCTGTGGCACGCGGCGGTCGCGCTGGGGCTGTTCGGGCTCGCCGTGGGCGCCCTCGACGCCTCCATGAACATGCTGGGGGTGAGCCTCCAGCGGGCGTACGGGCGGAGCATCATGCTCGGATTCCACGCCTCGTACAGCCTCGGGGGCATCGCGGGGGCCTCGCTGGCCTGGGTGGGGGCGCACTGGCACCTGTCGTTGTTCGTGTCGTACCTGCCGGTGGTGGCCGTTCTGCTGCCCGTCGTGATCGTCGGGAGCCGGTGGTACGCGGCCGGTGGGGAAGGGCCGGTCGAGGAGCCGACGGCGGCGGGGGAGAAGGGGAGCGGGGTTCCTCTCCGGTTGCTGCTGCCGCTGTGTCTGGTGATGACCTTCGCGTACATAGGGGACTCGACGGTCTCCAACTGGAGTGCCAAGTACCTCCAGGACGTGCTCGGCGGTTCGGAGGAGCTGGCGACCGTGCCGTACAACGCGTACATGGTGACGACGCTGCTCGGCCGGACCGTCGGGGACTTCGGGGTGCGGCGGCTGGGGGCGGTGGCCGTCGTGCGGGGCGGTGCGGTGCTCGCGGCGGTCGGCTTCGGTCTGGTGGCGGTGTCGCCGGGGGCCTGGGCGGGGATCGCCGGGTTCACGGTGCTCGGGCTCGGGCTGAGCGTGCTGGTGCCGCAGACGTTCGCGGCGGCCGGGCGGCTCTTCCCGGGGAACAGCGACGCGGCGGTGGCCCGGCTCAACGTCTTCAACTACGTCGGGTTCCTGATCGGTTCGCCGCTGGTGGGCGCCCTCGGGGACGCGTGGAGCTACCGGTGGGCGATGTTCGTGCCGATGCTGCTCGTCCTGGTGACGGTGGTGTACGCCACGTCGTTCGGGGCGCGCGGGGCCCGATACGGTGGCGGGCATGAGCAGCCGCGCACTGTTGATGTGGGATGAAGCTGTCACGCGGTACGACTTCGGGTCCGAGCACCCGATGGACCCGGTCCGGCTCGCGCTGACGATGTCGCTGGTGCGGGCCTTCGGGCTCGACCGGGCGGTGGACGTGGTGGCCGCGAAGCCCGCGGGGGACTCGACGCTGCGGCTCGTGCACCGCGAGGACTACGTGGCGGCGGTGCGGGCCGCGTCGCTGGAGCCGCGCCGGGCCGACCAGGCGTACGGGCTCGGCACGGTCGACGATCCGGCGTTCGCCGGGATGCACGAGGTGGCGGCGCTGATCGCCGGGCAGTCGGTGGGGGCGGCGGAGGCCCTGTGGCGGGGCGAGGCCGCGCACGCGGTGAACTTCGCCGGCGGACTGCACCACGCGATGCCGGGGGCGGCCTCGGGCTTCTGCATCTACAACGACGCCTCCCTGGCGATCGCCCGGCTGCTCGAACTGGGCGCGGAGCGGGTGGCGTACGTGGATGTGGACGTGCACCACGGAGACGGGGTGCAGGCGGCGTTCTGGGAGGACCCCCGGGTGCTGACCGTGTCGTTGCACGAGCACCCGCGGACCCTTTTCCCGCAGACGGGGTGGCCGGAGGAGACGGGCGCGGACGGGCCCGGTGAGGGCGGTGCGGTGAATGTGGCGCTGCCCGCCGGGACGGGGGACGCGGGATGGGTGCGGGCCTTCCACGCGGTCGTGCCGGAGCTGTTGGCGGAGTTCCGGCCGCAGGTCCTCGTCACGCAGCACGGGGCGGACACGCACTTCGAGGACCCGCTGGCACACCTGGCGGTGTCGCTCGACGCGCAGCGGGCGGTGCAGGAGGCGTGCCACGAGCTGGCGCACGAGTACGCCGAGGGGCGCTGGCTGGCGCTGGGCGGCGGCGGGTACGCGGTGGTGGACGTCGTACCCCGGTCGTGGACGCATCTGGTGGGGATCGCCGCGCACGCTCCGGTGGACCCGGCGTCGGTGATCCCGGGGTCCTGGCGGGACGAGGTGTACGCGCGGACCCGCCAGCCGGGTCCCGCGCGGATGACGGACGGGCGGTGGCCGGTGGGCTTCCGGGAGTGGGCGGCGGGATACGACCCGGCGGACCGGCTCGACCAGGCGGTGCTCGCGACCCGCAAGGCGGCTTTCCCCTTGCGGGGGCTGCTGGCCTGAGAGGTCGCAGGGAAGCCCGCGTCCCGACTTCCGCGCGGGCGTTCAGGTGGGTCGGCCGGGGGAGTGCAGGAACGTTCTGGCGGGTGTTACGCCGACAGTGCGGTGTGCGGGGGAATCCGGGGTCCCGGACCCGCGTGTTCCGGGAGCATCGTGGGGGTGTGGGGTACCGGGGCGCTGCGGGCGCATCTGTTGGCGGCGGGGTTGGCGGGCACGGTGGCGACCTCGCGGGAGGCGAACCTGCGGAGTTACCGGCTCTTCGCGGCGCGTGATCCGAGGGTGCTGCTGGGGCTGGATCCCGTCCGGGGGTGGGACGAGGCGGAACTGCTGCGGCTGATGGCCGACAAGTGCGGGGTGTCGGGTGATCCGGCGCACCGGTCTGGGCCGGACGCGATCGATCCGGAGCGGACCCTCCAGGCGCTCGACGCGTTCGCCGCGCGGCTGGGAGAGGCGGCGGCGCGGAGGGTTCCGGTGCTCCTCGGGACGGGTCATCCGCATCGTCTGCTCGGTTTCTACGTCGCTCTCGCAGACGCGTTGTCGGCGGCGGGATGTCTTGTCCTCACCCCGGCGCAGGGGAGATGTGTCGACATAACGACCCGGTTCGGCGTACGCACGCACCTTCTCGACTACGTCCGGGGGGTCGCGCTGGTGCGAGAACCGGGGCCGTCGGGGGGAGGGCGTGTGCCGGGGGCGCATTCCCACTCGCCGCTGCCGGTTCGGGTCGCGCTGGAGGGCGCCGCCGAGGTCGGGGGGCCGCTGCCCGAGCTCGTGGTGGGGGACCACGGCTGGGTCTGCGGTGCAGGTCAGCTGGGTATCGAGGCCATCGGTCTGGCCGATACGGATGATCCCGCGCTGTTCGTCGGTGAGGCGGAGGGGCAGGTGTCGGTGGTCGTTCCGCTTGACGACGGGGTGCGCTCCGACCACTACCGCCCGCTCACACGCTATGTACTCAATCGAGCGTGTCTGTCACGGTAAACGGTCGATGGCAGCTCCTCTTCCCCACTCGTACCACCCGCCCCTAGTCTGGAGCGTGAGCGCTTGGCGACGAAGAGTCACCGGAGGGGAAGCCGGTGGGCGTCGCGGCGGAAGGTACAGGTGGGTCATGGCTGCTGGCGATCGACCTCTCAACGAGGTCAAGTTTCTGACCGTGGCGGAAGTAGCCTCGGTGATGCGCGTCTCCAAGATGACCGTGTACCGCTTGGTGCACAGCGGTCATCTGCCGGCGATCCGGGTGGGCAGGTCCTTCCGGGTGCCGGAACAGGCGGTGCACGAGTACCTGCGGGAGTCCTTCGTGGGGGTGGGGACCGCGTAGCGCGAGCGCGGCGACAACGCCGGGAAAGCTCCGTATGTCCCTCGGATTACAAGCGCGGTGCTCGGGACGGTAGGCTAGGCCGACGTAGGTCGTGTGGGCCCAGACGCCCCGCACCGATTCTCGCCGGGAGGCGAGGATGTTCCGAGAAGTGAGCGAGGGTAGTCGTGGGCT
This sequence comes from Streptomyces sp. NPDC059247, assembly GCF_042754005.1. NCBI lineage: Bacteria > Bacillati > Actinomycetota > Actinomycetes > Kitasatosporales > Streptomycetaceae > Streptomyces > Streptomyces sp. NPDC059247. The sequence continues at coordinate 392,694 of NZ_JBHYZW010000006.1, read as the reverse complement.
CTGTTATCAAGAAGCGGCGTAAGCGGATGGCCAAGAAGAAGCACCGCAAGCTGCTCAAGCGCACGCGCGTTCAGCGTCGCAACAAGAAGTAAGCGACCGCTGCACCGCAGCGATCCGTGCGTCAGGCGTGGCCCCTCACCGTTCGCGGTGAGGGGCCACGCCTCATTGCGCGGAAGTCCCGAGGCGCTACCGTGGCGGGCAACGGAAGACCGAGGGAAGGCGCTGATCGTGGGCAGGGTCGTGCTCGTCACCGGTGCTGCCCGGCACCTCGGAGGCCGTTTCGTACGGCGGATCCAGCGGGATCCCGAGGTGGAACGGGTGATCGCGGTGGACGCGGTCGAACCGGCGCACGGCCTCGGTGCGGCCGAGTTCGTGCGCGCGGACATCCGCCTGCCGGAGATCGCCAAGGTCCTCGCCACGCACGACGTCGACACGGTGGTCCATCTGGACGTCACCGGGACGGCGATCGGCGGAGGCGGCCGTACGTCGGTCAAGGAGACCAACGTCATCGGCACCATGCAGCTGCTCGGCGCCTGCCAGAAGTCCCCGAGGGTCGGCCGGCTCGTGATCAAGTCGAGTACCGGCGTCTACGGTGCCGCGCCCCGCGACCCGGCCGTCTTCACCGAGACGACGCCCGCGAAGTCGCTGCCGAGCGGGGGTTTCGCGAAGGACGCCGTCGAGGTCGAGGGGTACGTGCGCGGGTTCGCCCGGCGCCGCCCGGACGTGGCCGTGTGCGTGCTGCGGTTCGCCAACATCCTCGGGCCCCGCATCGACTCCCCGCTCGCCGAGTACCTGGCGCTGCCCGTCCTGCCGACCGTCCTCGGCTACGACCCGAGGCTCCAGTTCGTCCACGAGGACGACGTCGTCGACGTGCTGCGGCTGGCCGCGCACGAGCCGCGCAGGGCCACCCAGAACAGCGGCACGTTCAATGTGGCGGGTGACGGGGTGCTGCTGCTCTCCCAGTGCGCCCGGCGGCTCGGGCGGCCGACCGTGCCGGTGCTGCTGCCCGCGGTCACCTGGGTGGGCACGGCGCTGAGGGCCGTCGGGATCACGGACTTCGCGCCCGAGCAGATCAGGCTCCTCACGCACGGCAGGGTCGTCTCCACGGTCCAGACGCGTGAGGTGTTCGGTTTCTCGCCGCGCCGCACGACCGCCGAGACCTTCGCCGACTTCGTACGGGGGAGGGGGCCGGGGCTGCTGCCGCCGGAGACGGTCGCGAGGGCGGTGGACCGGCTCGCGGACCGGCTCGGGGTGCCGGTGGGGGGCGGAGCGGGCCCGGGGACGTGGGCCGGTGGCCCCGTCGCTGGAGGCCCCGCGGGCGGTGGGTCCGTGACCGGTGGCACCCCGACCGGTGCTTCCTCCGATTCTTCTGGGGCTTCTGGTGTGCCAGGGGCTCCTGTCCCACCCGTTACCCCCGTTACACCTGTTACTCCCCTTCACGACGGCGCCTGAGGAGACCGGACAGCGATGGCGGACGCCAAGGTCATTCCGTTCGACGACGACCGGTCCAGGGCCCGGCGGCGGCCCGGCCGTACGGACGGCGAGTCCGCGGCCGTACGGGCCCTGCCGGGCCCTCAGCAGGCCGCCCAGCGGGCGTCAGGGCCCGGTGACGTCCGGCAGGACGCCGAGGAGACCCCGGCCGGGGGCGCGGCCTCCGGGGGCCCGGAGGCCGACGGCTGGGAGCGGCGGCTCGCGGGCGGGCTGTCCTTCCTGCGGCGGCGGATCACCGGCGACTACGAGGTGGACGAGTTCGGCTACGACGAGGAGCTGACCGACCAGGTCCTGATGTCGCTGCTGCGCCCGTTGTACGAGAAGTACTTCCGGGTCGAGGTGAAGGGTGTCGAGAACATCCCGTCCGAGGGCGGGGCGCTGATCGTCGCCAACCATTCCGGGACCCTGCCGCTGGACGGGCTGATGATGCAGGTCGCCGTCCACGACCACCACCCGGCCGGGCGGCACCTGCGACTGCTCGCCGCGGACCTGGTCTTCGTCCTGCCGGTCGTCAACGAGCTGGCCCGCAAGGCGGGGCACACGCTGGCCTGCGCCGAGGACGCGGAGCGGCTGCTGCGGGCGGGCGAGATCGTGGGTGTGATGCCGGAGGGTTTCAAGGGCATCGGGAAGCCCTTCGGCGAGCGGTACAAGCTCCAGCGGTTCGGCCGGGGCGGCTTCGTCTCGACGGCGCTGCGGGCCGGGGTGCCGATCGTGCCCTGCTCGATCGTCGGGGCCGAGGAGATATACCCGATGGTCGGGAACGCGAAGACGCTGGCGCGGCTGCTGGGCTTCCCGTACTTCCCGCTGACCCCGACCTTCCCCTGGCTGGGGCCGCTCGGGGCGCTGCCGCTGCCGACGAAGTGGACGATCCAGTTCGGTGAGCCGATCCCGACGGAGTCGTACGCGCCGGAGGCGGTGGAGGACCCGATGCTGATGTTCAACCTGACGGATCAGGTGCGGGAGCAGATCCAGCACACGCTCTACAAGTTGCTGGTGCAGCGCCGGTCGGTCTTCTTCTGACGGGCAGATGGACGGATGCGGACAGATGAGCGGATGAACAGGCGGACCGACAGTACGACGAGCTGACCGTGGGACAGGTCGACGGGCCGGTGGGCTGACGGGGGATGGACGAAGGGGCGCCCCCCGTCCGTGGGGGCGCCCCTTCTCCTTGCTAGCGAGCGTCCTCGCTGTCGATGCCGAGGCCCGGTAGCAGGCCCGGCAGGAGTGGCGGAAGGGTCACGTCCGGCACGTCAGGGGTCGCGTGGGCGCCCGGAGGCAGCGTCGACGGGCCGGTCGGAGCGGGCGGCCTGAGCAGCCCTCCCGCACTGCCGCTGAGCAGCCCGTCGTTCTCCGGGGAACCGGTGCCGCCGTCCGTGCTCGGACCGCTGCTCGGGCCGGACGAGTGCGGCGGTGCGGGGTGGCCGCCCGCCGGAGGCGTCTCGTGGGCGGACGGCGGACGGTGGCTGTCCGTGCCCGGGGACTCCTTCGCCGTGTCAGGCCCGCCACCGGGGCTCTGGGAGCCGATGGCACCCTTCTCAGGGGTCCTGGGCAGGACCGACTGGAGCGGCTCGACCTCTTCGTCTATGGCCTCGAAGACGTTCGTCACCTCGCTGCCGACGTCCGTGAGCTGCACGGGGAGCCGGTCGCGGATGCCGTTCCAGGTGTCCCGGTGGGCCTGGGCGAAGGAGTTGAGCCGGGCCATCGGGCCGATCTCGCCGTCCCGGTCGTACGCCTGACGGAGCAGACGGTGTCCCTCCGAGGCGTCGTGCTGCATTCCGCTGAGTACCCGGCGGATCTCGGTGAGGGACTCGTGGTCGAGGTCGCCGGAGCGGCCCCGCTCCATCAGTCTGCGGGCCTCGCTGAGCCGGGTGGACGCCTGGTCGAGGTAGATGCCGCCGCGGTCCGCGTCGTCGTCCGCCATTCCCAGCTTGATGTCCTCCATGCCCCGCTTGAGCCCGTAGAGCGAGTCACCGGGAAGCGCGTCGGAGCTGGCCGCGGCCACTCCGCCGAAGGCGCCCGCGGCCACACCGACCGTGAGGCCGCCCGCGGCGAGCCCCTTGGTCCAGCGGGACCGGGGGCGGAGCTTGCGCAGCGGGGACGCCCGGTGGGCGCCCTTGCCGCTCGAACTCCGCTGCTCCGGCACCGTGGGACCCGCGGCTGCGCTGCCCTCCATGAGCATCGCTTCCATGGCGGCGACGAGCTGGGCTCGCTGCACCACCTTGACCTCGGGGTCCAGCTGTGGTTTCGGCAGTTCGCCGAGACCGCTCGCCAGGGCCAACAGTCGCCCCTGCTCGGCAGGTTCGACCGGGGCCTCGGGCTGCTCGGTCGCAGTGTCCTCGGACGCCCGGTCCTCCAGGGCCTGGGCGAAGGCGTTCGCCCGCCGGTGCGCCGATACGTTCGCGATCACTGGCGGCACCTCCTCTCGTCATGACGGTCGACTCCCCGGGGTGTCCGGAGGGTTGCACACCTTGAGCGCATCCACACGAAAGAGTGAGTGGCCGCGGACATGGCGTGTCCACAGGGAGCCTGCATCCCGCACAACGAGCGGCGCGGCACTTGGGTTACGCGCGAAAGATGATCGGACCAGTGCGTCATCGAGGCGTCACCGACTGTGAGTTGGATGGGGGTCGTGGGGGTGTGGGGGGAGTGGTGGTGCCCGAGTGAGGGGACGGAGAGCGGGGGCGCGTGTGGGGGGCGCGTCCGGGTCAGCGGGCGTCGTCCGGGAGGAGTCGGGCCAGGGTGCGTACGGCCCGGTACTGAAGGGTCTTGATCGCTCCCTCGTTCTTCCCCATGACCCGGGCGGTCTCGGCGACCGAGAGGCCCTGGAGGAATCGGAGGGTCACGCACTCCTGCTGCTGGGGGTTGAGGCGGCGGACCGCGTCGAGCAGGGCGGCGTTGGAGAGGGACTCCAGGACGGAGTCCTCGGGGCTGCGCTCGACCTCGTTGGCGTCGAGCATCTCGCCGGTGGTGACTTCCAGGCGGAAGCGGCTGGACTTGAAGTGGTCGGCGACCAGGTTCCTGGCGATGGTGACGAGCCAGGCACCGAAGTCGCGGCCCTGCCAGGTGAAGGTGGAGATCCGGCGCAGGGCGCGCAGGAAGGTCTCACTGGTGAGGTCCTCCGCCGTCGCCTTTCCGCCGACGCGGTAGTAGATGTAGCGGTAGACGGTGTCGCTGTACTGGTCGTACAGGCGCCCGAAGGCCTCGGCCTCGCCCGCTTGGGCGCGTTCCACCAGATCCATCATCCGGGCGCTGTCGCTGTCGGCGGTGGGTCGGCGGGTGGTGGTCGAGGTTCCGGAGCCGGAGCGGGCGCCGCGTCTGCCCACGGCGGCCCCGCCGTCGGCCAGGGCATAGCAAGGGCCGGCGGGTGCCGGTGCGGCGAAGGCGAAGGCGGGGACAGGGCCGGCGTACGCGGTGGGGACGAAGCCGCGCAAGCGGTCGAGGACCGTTGCGCGCAGCGTAGCCAGGCCCGAGGTGTCAACCCCGACGTGTGGGTACACGGGACTCCCAGAGGCAGAGCTTCCATCACGTGCAGTGCGGGACCGTTCACTCGTCGTGGCGACGTGAGGGGTCCTTTGTGCGTTTGAGGAGAATAACGCTTCGTACAGGCAGCGCTACACCCAGTTGCTCAAATCACCGGTTACGTCGGTTCTGTTACTGCTTGTAGTCGCAACTGGTCGCAATTGATGATCAGTTGTTGATCGTTTTGCTTACGGGTGTGATCGCGCGCATGTTGGGTTGTGCTCAAGTCCGGGGCGCGCGAGTGATCGGGGCCGCTGCGGGGTAAGGAGGCCGAATTCCCTGGTGGTCGACGTGTGCGGGGGTGTTCGACCACGGACGGGTGAGGGCCGCTGGTCCGGGGTTGTCGCAGATGATCGAAGCCGAAACGTATCGGCAGGCGGAACGCTTCGGTCCGGCGGCGCCCAGGCCCCGGTGGCGAGTGGACGGACGGTGGCACGGCGACGGATCCGGTGGTGGTGCCCCCGGTGTCCCTGGTGGCCGTGACGGCGCTGGTGGCCGTGGTGCGGCCGTGGCCTCAGTGGCGGCGGCGGTGCAGGGCGACCGCGGCGGCCGTGCCCCCGGCGATGGCGCCGAGGCCCGCGGCGGCGGGGATGCCGACCTTCGCGGCCTTGCGGCCGGTCCGGTAGTCGCGCAGCCGCCACTCCCGTTCCTTCGCGTGCTTGCGGAGCTTGGCGTCCGGGTTGATCGCGTACGGATGTCCGACCAGCGACAGCATCGGGATGTCGTTGTGCGAGTCGCTGTACGCGGCGCAGCGGCTGAGGTCCAGGCCCTCGGCGGCGGCCAGCGCCCGTACCGCCTCGGCCTTGGCCGGTCCGTGCAGGGGCTCGCCGACCAGCCTGCCCGTGTAGACGCCCTCGACCGACTCGGCGACCGTGCCCAGCGCGCCGGTCAGGCCGAGCCGCCGGGCGATGATCGTGGCGGTCTCGACCGGGGCGGCCGTGACCAGCCAGACCTTCTGACCGGCGTCCAGGTGCGCCTGGGCGAGGCCGCGGGTGCCGGGCCAGATGCGGTCGGCCATGTACTCGTCGTAGATCTCCTCGCCGATCGACATCAGTTCGGAGACGCGGTGGCCCTTGACGATGGACAGCGCGCTGTCGCGGGCGTCCTGCATGTGCTCGGGGTCCTCGACGCCCGCCAGCCGGAACCAGGCCTGCTGCCAGGCGAACCGGGCGAGTTCACGGCGCTGGAAGAACTTCCGCTTGTACAGCCCCCGGCCGAAGTGGAAGATCGCGGCGCCCTGCATCACGGTGTTGTCGAGGTCGAAGAAGGCCGCCGCCCGGACGTCGCCGACGACGGGGAACTCGGGCTCGGCGGGGGCCTCGCCCTCCGCCTCCTCCCGCTCCCTCTCCAACTGGAGCGAGGTCTTGCGCGCTGCCTCGGCAGCGGCCTCGCCTGCGAGGACGCTGCGCGCGGTGGCGGAGCGCCTACGAGGGGTGAGCCATCCCAGAGCGGCCATGCCGTGAGCATAGCCAGTCTGTTCGGTACTTCCCGACTTGTGACGGTGCCGGGAGGTGAACAGCCGGTGCTTCCGGGAGGAGCGGTCGGCGGGCGCGCGGCCGGACCGGGAGGAGCGGTCGGCCGTACGTCCTCCCTTCCTTCCGGGCGCGCGAACGGGCACCCGTCCGGACGCGCGGACAGAGCGGGTGCCCGGACGGAAGGGAACGGAAGAGAATGGACGGCATGTTCGGACGGAAGAAGAAGACGGACGCCGCCGCGCGGACCGTGACGCTGATCGGCAAGCCCGGGTGCCACCTCTGCGACGACGCCCGCGCGGTGGTCGAGGCGGTCTGCGCGGAGACCGGCGCGCGCTGGGAGGAGAAGGACATCAGCGTGGACGAGGAGCTGTACCGGGCCTACTGGGAACAGATCCCCGTCGTCCTGGTCGACGGAGAGCAGCACACCTTCTGGCGCGTGGACGCCGAACGGCTCCGTCGCGAACTGGGTGCGTGACCGAAAGACGGCTACGATCGTGGACGTTTTGTTGGGTTCCGGGGGCGACATCGTGAGGAGAGTGTGCGGCTTTGCCCCCATCACGTTTTCAACGCGCCGCCGGGCTCCGCGGTTCCGCGACGATACGAACCAGCCGCGTGACCCCGGTCACTTTGGCCAGACAAAACGGACACCATCTTTGTGCACGCGTTCACAAAGACATAGCCTGCATTCGACGGGGCGGTCTTGGGACATATGGCCGCCTGCAGCCCCGCTCATCCCGCAGGAGCACCGTGGCAACTGGCCGAACTCACCGACCGGCGACCCGTAGCCGAGGAATTCCCGAGGCCACCGTCGCCCGGCTTCCGCTGTATCTCCGCGCGCTCACCGCGCTGTCGGAGCGCTCCGTACCCACGGTCTCCTCCGAGGAGCTCGCGGCGGCGGCGGGGGTCAACTCCGCGAAGCTGCGCAAGGACTTCAGCTACCTCGGCTCCTACGGCACCCGCGGTGTCGGCTACGACGTCGAGTACCTCGTCTACCAGATCTCCCGTGAGCTGGGGCTCACCCAGGACTGGCCCGTCGTGATCGTCGGCATCGGAAACCTCGGTGCCGCGCTCGCCGGATACGGCGGTTTCGCCTCCCGCGGCTTCCGCGTGGCCGCGCTGATCGACGCCGACCCCGCCATGACCGGCAGGCCCGTCGCGGGCATCCCCGTCCAGCACAGCGACGACCTGGAGAGGATCATCGAGGAGGACGGCGTCTCCATCGGCGTCATCGCGACCCCCGCCGGTGTCGCCCAGCAGGTCTGCGACCGGCTCGTGGCCGCCGGTGTCACCTCCATCCTGAACTTCGCCCCGACCGTGCTCTCCGTGCCCGACGGCGTGGACGTGCGCAAGGTCGACCTCTCCATCGAGCTGCAGATCCTCGCCTTCCACGAGCAGCGCAAGGCGGGCGAGGAGTCGGGCGCCGAGAACGGCCCGAACACCGCCGGGACCGCACCCGCCCCGCCGACCCCGCGCGGCACCACGGGCACCGGGCGCAAGGGACCCGACGGGGACGTCCCCGCGGTGATGCCCGCATGAGCCTCCTCGTCGTCGGCCTCAGCCACCGCAGCGCCCCGGTCTCCGTCCTGGAGCGGGCCGCGCTCGCGCCGGACACCCAGGCCAAGCTCCTCCAGGACACCCTCGCCGCCGAACCGGCCGCCGAGGCCACCGTCCTGGCCACCTGCAACCGCATCGAGCTCTACGCGGACGTGGACAAGTTCCACGCCGGGGTCGCCGAGCTGTCCACGCTCCTCGCCCAGCACAGCGGCGTCGGCCTGGACGAGCTGACCCCCTACCTCTACGTGCACTACGAGGACCGGGCCGTCCACCACCTCTTCTCGGTGGCCTGCGGCCTCGACTCGATGGTCGTCGGCGAGGGCCAGATCCTCGGCCAGATCAAGGACGCCCTCGCCCTCGGGCAGGAGCTGCACACGGCGGGCCGCCTCCTCAACGACCTGTTCCAGCAGGCCCTGCGGGTCGGCAAGCGCGCCCACAGCGAGACCGGGATCGACCGGGCCGGGCAGTCGCTCGTCACCTTCGGTCTGGGGCAGTTCGTCGACGGCGCGGACGCCACCGACGTCGACACCTGGGCCAAGGGCAAGAAGGCGCTGGTCATCGGCGCCGGTTCGATGTCCTCGCTGGCCGCCGCCACGCTGGCGCGGTCCGGAGTCGCCGAGATCGTCGTCGCCAACCGCACCCTGGCCCGCGCCGAGCGGCTCGCCGCGATCCTGAACGAGCCCGGCGGGACGGGCGTCAGCGCACACGCGGTCGAGATGGTTGCCGTCGGCGACGAACTGACACGTGCCGATGTCGTCGTCTCCTGCACCGGAGCCACCGGACTCGTCCTCACCGCCGAGGAGGTCGAGACCGCCGTCCGGGGACGCCGTACCCCGCTCGCCCTGCTCGACCTCGCCATGCCCCGCGACATCGACGCCGCCGCCCACCGCGTCCCCGGGGCCCGGCTGATCGACATCGAGTCGCTCGCCGAGGCCTCCGCCGACGCGCCCATGGCCGCCGACGTCGACCAGGTGCGCGCCATCGTCTCCGACGAGGTCGCCGCCTTCGGCGCCGCCCAGCGCGCCGCCCACATCACCCCCACGGTCGTCGCGCTGCGGACCATGGCGGCCGACGTCGTGACGAGCGAGGTCGCCCGTCTGGAGGGCCGGCTGCCCGACCTCGACGACAAGCAGCGCGCCGAGATCACCCAGACCGTGCGCCGCGTGGTCGACAAACTCCTGCACGCGCCGACCGTGCGGGTCAAGCAGCTGGCCAGCGAGCCCGGCGGCGCCGGGTACGCGGACGCGCTGCGGACACTCTTCGACCTCGACCCGGAGACGGTGGCCGCCGTCAGCCGGGCCGACCTGAATGACGCCGACGTCAAGAACCGAGGGCGAGTATGACCGAGAGGGCACTGAGGCTCGGGACCAGGCGCAGCAAGCTCGCCATGGCCCAGTCCGGGCACGTGGCCGACGCCGTCCGGCGGCTGACCGGCCGGCCCGTCGAGCTCGTGGAGATCACGACGTACGGGGACACCTCCCGGGAGCACCTCGCGCAGATCGGCGGCACCGGCGTCTTCGTCGCCGCCCTGCGCGACGCGCTGCTCGCCGGTGAGGTGGACTTCGCCGTCCACTCCCTGAAGGACCTGCCGACCGCGCGGCACCCCGAGCTGACGCTGGCCGCGATCCCGCGCCGCGAGGACCCGCGCGACGTGCTGATCGCCCGCGACGGGCTGACGCTGGACCGGCTGCCCCGGGGCGCCCGGATCGGCACCGGCTCGCCCCGGCGGACGGCCCAGCTGCACGCCTACGCGCGCAACCACGGTCTGGAGTTCGGCTGCGTCCCGATCCGGGGCAACATCGACACCCGGATCGGCTACGTGCGCGGTGGCGAACTGGACGCCGTGGTCCTCGCCGCGGCCGGACTCAACCGCATCGGCGGTACGGAGGAGCTCACCGGCTCCCTGTCGGTCGACCGCCTGTCGGTCGACTCCGTGCTGCCCGCCCCCGGCCAGGGGGCCCTGGCGATCGAGTGCCCGGCGGCGAACGCCGGGCTCGTCGCCACGCTCGCCGCGCTCGACGACCCGCAGACGCGGGCCGCCGTGACGGCCGAGCGATCCCTGCTCGCCGCCCTGGAGGCCGGCTGCTCCGCACCTGTGGGTGCGCTGGCCGACCTGCTGGCCGACGACCCCGGTCACGGGCAGGTTGTCACCGAGATGCGCCTGCGCGGCGTCGTCGGCACCACCGACGGCTCGACGCTGGTGCAGCTGTCCACCACCGGACCCGTACCCACCTCGCACGACGAGGCCATGGCGCTCGGACGCGAACTCGCGGACGAGATGCTCGCCAAGGGTGCGGCCGGTCTTATGGGGGAGCGAGCACTTTGAACCCCACCAGCCCGACCGCCAGCCCGCTGTCCCCGGCCTTCGCGGGCCATGGGCACGTCACATTCCTCGGCGCAGGCCCCGGTGACCCCGGGCTCCTGACCCTCAGGGCCGTCGAGGCCCTCGCCGGAGCGGATGTCCTGATCGCCGAGCCGGAGGTGCTAGAGGTCGTTCGCGGCCACGCGCGCGCTGGGGTGAGCACGCCGGAGCTGACAGTTGTTGACGAGGCGTCAACAACCGCCGGTGTCCCCGTGTTGAGGGATGCCGCCAATCTTGTCATGGAGGCCGCGAGGGGCGGCAGGCGGGTCGTCCGTGCGGTGACCGGCGACCCCGGCCTCGACGGGAACGCGGGGGCCGAGATGCTCGCCTGCGCCGCCGAGGGCATCCCCTTCGAGGTCGTGCCCGGTGTGGCCACGGCCGTCGGCGTGCCCGCGTACGCCGGTGTCCCGCTGCGTGACGCCCAGGGCACGGACGTGCGCTTCGTGGACGCCCGTACCGCAGACGAGCGGTGCTGGAGCGAGGTCGGAGCCTCCGACGGCACCGTCGTCGTGTCGACCACCCTCGACTCGGTGGCCGCCGCCGCCGGTGAGCTGATGGCGGCGGGCCGCAAGCCCGACACCCCGCTCACCGTCACCATCGGCGGTACGACCACCCGGCAGCGCACCTGGAACGCCACGCTCGGCACCATCGCCCAGGTCTTCAAGCAGGGCAAGATCCTGCCCTCGCCCGAGGGCCACCGGCCGGTCATAGCGGTGGTCGGCGAGCGCAGCGCCCCGGCGCAGCGCGCCCAGCTGTCGTGGTTCGAGTCCAAGCCGCTCTTCGGCTGGCGGGTGCTCGTGCCGCGCACCAAGGAGCAGGCGGCCTCGCTCTCCGACCAGTTGCGTTCCTACGGCGCGGTGCCGCACGAGGTGCCGACCATCGCCGTGGAGCCGCCGCGCACCCCGCAGCAGATGGAGCGGGCGGTCAAGGGCCTGGTCACCGGCCGCTACGAGTGGATCGCCTTCACCTCGGTCAACGCCGTCAAGGCGGTCCGGGAGAAGTTCGAGGAGTACGGGCTCGACGCCCGCGCCTTCGCCGGGATCAAGGTCGCCGCGGTGGGCGAGCAGACGGCCGCCGCGCTGGTCGACTTCGGTGTGAAGCCGGACCTGGTGCCGAGCGGCGAGCAGTCGGCCGCGGGGCTCCTGGAGGACTGGCCGCCGTACGACCCGGTCTTCGACCCGATCGACCGCGTCTTCCTGCCGCGGGCCGACATCGCGACGGAGACGCTGGTCGCGGGCCTGATCGAGCTCGGGTGGGAGGTCGACGACGTCACCGCCTACCGGACCGTACGGGCGTCGCCGCCGCCCGCGGACACCCGCGAGGCGATCAAGGGCGGCGGCTTCGACGCGGTGCTCTTCACCTCGTCGTCGACCGTGCGGAACCTGGTCGGCATCGCGGGGAAGCCGCACAACGTGACGGTGATCGCCTGCATCGGGCCCGCCACGGCCAAGACGGCCGAGGAGCACGGGCTGCGGGTGGACGTGCTGTCGCCGGAGCCTTCGGTGCACAAGCTCGCCGAGGCCCTCGCGGACTTCGGGCTGCGGCGCCGGGAGTCGGCCCTTGAGGCGGGCGACCCGGTGACGCGGCCGAGCGAGCGGCGGCCGGGCGCGCGACGGCGTCGTACGACCTGACCGGTCGTGACAGGGGTGCGGGTCCCTCGGGGGCCCGCACCTTTCGCGTCTCCGGGGCCGCGCGGGCGGGGTGTGGGCGGGGTGCGGGCGGCTCGCGGGCGGCCGTGGAACCGGCAACACCCTGTCGGTAAGTGCACTGTCCACCCAGGCGTAGCCTCGGGCGTATGAACTCGTACGGATCCTTTCCCGGGGCGCGGCCACGGCGGCTGCGGACGACGCCCGCCATGCGCCGGATGGTGGCCGAGACGCGGCTGCATCCCGCCGATCTGATCCTCCCCGCGTTCGTGCGCGAGGGGATCACCGAGCCCGTGCCGATCCAGGCGATGCCCGGGGTCGTCCAGCACACGCGCGACACCCTGCGGAAGGCGGCGGTGGAGGCGCTGGAGGCCGGGGTCTCCGGCATCATGCTCTTCGGGGTGCCCGAGGACGCGAAGAAGGACGCCGTCGGAACGGCGGGCACGGACCCGGAGGGCATCCTCCAGGTCGCGATCCGGGACGTGCGGGCCGAGGTCGGCGACGATCTGGTCGTCATGTCGGACCTCTGCCTCGACGAGTACACCGACCACGGGCACTGCGGGGTCCTCGACGCCGACGGGCGGGTCGACAACGACGCCACGCTGGAGCGTTACGCCGAGATGGCGCAGGTCCAGGCCGACGCGGGCGTCCATGTGGTGGGGCCCTCCGGGATGATGGACGGCCAGGTCGGGGTGGTCAGGGACGCCCTGGACACCATCGGCAAGGAGGACGTGTCGATCCTCGCGTACACCGCGAAGTACTCCTCCGCCTTCTACGGTCCCTTCCGCGAGGCCGTCGGCTCCTCCCTCAAGGGCGACCGAAAGACCTACCAGCAGGACCCGGCCAACGCGCGCGAGTCGATGCGGGAGCTGGCGCTCGACCTGGAGGAGGGCGCCGACATGGTCATGGTGAAGCCGGCCGGGCCGTACCTCGACATCCTCGCGCAGGTCGCCGCGTCGGTGGACGTGCCGGTGGCCGCGTACCAGATCAGCGGCGAGTACGCGATGGTCGAGGCGGCGGCCGAGAGGGGCTGGATCGACCGGGACCGGGCGATCTTCGAGACCCTGACGGGCATCCGGCGGGCCGGGGCGGGCACGATCCTGACGTACTGGGCCACCGAGGTCGCGCAGAAGCTCGGACGCGGCGGGTACTGAGGCGTTTCCCTCCCGGGCGGGGCGGGGCGGGGCGGGGCGGGGCGGGGCGCGGCCCCTCGGCGGGCCGGTGGGACCGGGCCGGGCTGGTGGCGGGCCGTGGTCCGGCGCACTCTGGAGGGGTAGCCGACAGGTACCCCGCTGGAGGTGGTCCTCATGATGCACACGCTTGTCGGATGGCATGTGGAGATGGAGTTCCAGGAGGAGGGCGACCGGACGCGGGCCGCGGCCATGGTCCGGCTCTCGGACGGCAGTGAGTTCCGGGCGCACGGCACCGCGAACCGGCACCCCTCCGATCCCGACCAGCTGCGGGTGGGCGAGGAGATCGCCGGTGCCCGGGCCCTGATGGACCTGGCCTCGCAACTGCTGCAGAAGGCGCACACGGAGATCGACGCGGTCTCCGGCAGGACCTCGCACACCATCCGCTGACGACGGGGCCCCCGGCACGGTTCTCCGCGCCGGGGGCTTTCGCGCCGGTCCCCGGGGACGCTCCCGGGCCCGGCGTCAGAGGCGCTCGGGCGTCCTGATGCCGAGGAGCGCCATGCCCTGGTGGAGGGTCCGGGCGGTCAGGTCGCAGAGGAACAGACGGTTCTCCGCGACCTCCCGCGCGGGCTCCGGCTTGATGACCGGGCACTGGTCGTAGAACGTCGTGTACAGCGAGGCGAGCTGGTACAGGTACGCGGCCAGCTTGTGCGGGGCGTGCTCCGCGGCGGCCTCGGAGATCACCTCGCCGAACTGGTCGAGGTGCAGACCGAGCGCCCGCTCGGCCGGGGCCAGCTCCAGCTCGGGGTGGGCCCGCGCGGTGCGGTCACCGGCCTTGCCGAAGATCGACCTGATCCGCGCGTACGCGTACTGCAGGTACACCGAGGTGTCGCCGTTCAGCGAGACCATCTGGTCCAGGTCGAACTTGTAGTCACGGGCGGCGGACGTCGACAGGTCGGCGTACTTGACCGCGCCGATGCCCACGTACTGCCCGTTCTCCACGATCTCCGACTCGGTCAGGCCCACCTTGCCGGCCTTCTCACGGACGACCGTCGTCGCCCGGTCCACGGCCTCGTCCAGCAGGTCCACCAGCCGGACCGTCTCCCCCTCACGGGTCTTGAACGGCTTGCCGTCCTTGCCGAGGACCGTGCCGAAGGCCAGCTGGACGGCCCGCACGTCGTCGTTCAGCCACCCGGCCCGGCGGGCCGTCTCGAAGACCATCTTGAAGTGCAGCGACTGGCGGGCGTCCACCACGTACAGCAGGGTCGTCGCCTTCAGGCTGCCCACCCGGTCGCGGATCGCGGACAGGTCCGTCGCCGCGTACCCGAAACCGCCGTCGGACTTCTGGACGATCAGCGGGGTCGGGTTGCCGTCCGGACCCTTCACGTCGTCGAAGAAGACGCACAGCGCGCCCTCGGAGCGGACGGCGACGCCCGACTCCTCCAGGATGCGGCAGGTCTCCGCCAGCATGTCGTTGTAGCCGGACTCGCCGACCACGTCGGCGTCCCGGACGTCCATGTCGAGCTTGTCGAAGACCGAGTAGAAGTAGATCTTCGACTCGTCGACGAACCGCTGCCAGAGCGCGAGGGTCCGCTCGTCGCCCGCCTGGAGGTCCACCACGCGCGCGCGGGCCCTGGTCTTGAACTCCTCGTCGGAGTCGAAGAGGGCGCGGGACGCCTTGTAGAGCCGGTTCAGGCTCGACATGGCCTCCTCGCCGGAGACCTCGGTCTCCGAGGAGTGGTCCAGCTCGTGCGGGTGCTCGATCAGGAACTGGATGAGCATCCCGAACTGGGTGCCCCAGTCGCCGATGTGGTGGCGGCGGACCACCGTCTCACCGGTGAACTCCAGGATCTCGACCATCGCGGCGCCGATCACGGCGGAGCGCAGGTGCCCGACGTGCATCTCCTTCGCCACGTTCGGCTGGGCGTAGTCGATGACCGTGGTGCCCGCCGACTCGTTGAACGGCACACCGAGCCGGGCGTCGGCGGCACGGGCCGCCAGGGTCCGCACGATCGCCGCGTCCGTCAGCGTGATGTTCAGGAAGCCGGGGCCCGAGACCTCGATCTCCCGGAGGACGTCGTTCTCCGGGATGGCGGCCACGACCTGGGTGGCCAGCTCGCGGGGGTTGCCCTTGAGCCGCTTGGCCAGCGCCAGGATGCCGTTGGCCTGGAAGTCGGCCCGGTCGCTTCGTCGGAGCAGCGGGTCGGCGGCGCCGGCCTCCGGCAGGGCTGCCGAGAGTCCGTCCGCGAGGCGCTGCTGCACGGTCGAGGCGAGGGAAGGGACCGAGGCCATGAGCTTCCGTTCCTGTTGAGTCCGGTGGGTCTGGTTCGCCTGTCAAGTGTCCCATGGCACCACAACGGGGTTTCCCCGCCTGTGGACAACTCCGTCGCACACTCTTCCCGGTCTGTGGACAACTTCGGGGAGCGGTCTTCCGTCTGGGAGAATGACTGACGCAGGAAGTCAGGCAGCACTCCTCAGGCAGCAGCCCCAGGAAGAAACTCCCAGGAAGAAGGACGTACCGACCGTGGCTCAGAGCAGCACCGAGACCGACTGGGTCTCCCGTTTCGCGGACGAGGTCATCGCCGAGTCGGAGCGACGTGCGCCTGGCAAACCGGTCGTCGTCGCCTCCGGCCTCTCCCCGTCCGGCCCGATCCACCTGGGCAACCTCCGCGAGGTCATGACCCCGCACCTGGTCGCCGACGAGATCCGCCGCCGGGGGCACGAGGTCAGGCACCTGATCTCCTGGGACGACTACGACCGCTACCGCAAGGTGCCGAACGGCATCGAGGGCATCGACGAGTCCTGGGCCGAGCACATCGGCAAGCCGCTGACCTCGGTCCCGGCCCCCGCCGGTTCGCCCCACCCCAACTGGGCCGAGCACTTCAAGGCCGCCATGGTCGAGTCGCTGGCCGAGCTGGGCGTCGCATACGACCCGATCAGCCAGACCGAGCAGTACACGGCCGGTGTCTACCGCGAGCAGGTCCTGCACGCCATGCGGCACCGCGCCGACATCGACGCCATCCTCGACCAGTACCGGACGAAGAAGGCGCCGAAGAAGCAGTCGCAGAAGCCGGTCGACGACGCCGAGCTGGAGGCCGAGGAGGGCTCCGGCGCGGCGAGCGAGGACGACGGCTCCGGCGGCTCCTCGGGCTACTTCCCATACAAGCCGTACTGCGGCCGGTGCGAGAAGGACCTGACGACCGTCACCTCGTACGACGACGAGACCACCGAGCTGGCCTACACCTGCGCGAACTGCGGCTTCGCCGAGACCGTGAAGCTGAGCGAGTTCAACCGGGGCAAGCTGGTCTGGAAGGTCGACTGGCCCATGCGCTGGGCCTACGAGGGCGTGATCTTCGAGCCTTCCGGCGTCGACCACTCCTCGCCCGGTTCGTCCTTCGTCGTCGGCGGGCAGATCGTCCGCGAGATCTTCGACGGCGTGCAGCCGATCGGCCCGATGTACGCCTTCGTCGGCATCAGCGGCATGGCCAAGATGTCCTCCTCGCGCGGTGGCGTCCCGACCGCCGCCGACGCGCTGAAGATCATGGAAGCCCCGCTGCTGCGCTGGTTGTACGCCCGCCGCAGGCCCAACCAGTCGTTCAAGATCGCCTTCGACCAGGAGATCCAGCGGCTCTACGACGAGTGGGACAAGCTGGAGGCCAAGGTCGCGGACGGCACCGTGCTGCCCGCGGACGCCGCCGCCCACTCCCGCGCCGCCCGCACGGCCGCCGGAGAGCTGCCGCGCACCCCGCGCCCGCTGCCCTACCGCACGCTCGCCTCGGTCATGGACATCACCGCGGGACACGACGAGCAGACCCTGCGGATCCTGACCGAGCTCGACCCGGAGAACCCGGTCACCTCCCTCGACGAGGTCCGGCCGCGCCTCGACCGCGCCGAGAACTGGATCACCAGCCAGGTCCCGGCCGACCAGCGCACCATCGTCCGCGAGCAGCCCGACACCGAACTGCTCGGCTCCCTGGACGACGAGGGCCGCGAGTCCCTCCGGCTGCTCCTGGCGGGCCTCGACACCCACTGGTCGCTCGACGGGCTCACCACCCTCGTCTACGGCGTCCCGAAGGTGCTGGCCGGTCTCGACCCGGAGGCCAAGCCGACGCCCGAGCTGAAGCTCGCACAGCGCGCCTTCTTCGCCCTGCTGTACCAGCTGCTCGTCAGCCGGGAGACCGGGCCGCGGCTGCCCACCCTGCTCCTCGCCGTCGGCGCGGACCGGGTGCGCAAGCTGCTCGGAGCCTGAGCCGGACGTGCGAAAGGGCCGCCACCCGATCCGGGTGGCGGCCCTTTCCCGTGACCGCGCGGCGCCGTGGTGTCAGGCGGTGTCGTGCTCGGCCATGCCGGACGCGACCCGCTGCTGGACGCCGGGGATCAGCCCGTACAGCATGTCCAGATCGGACGGCGGGAACTCCCGGAGGCCGTAGTGCGCGGCGACCAGCTGTGCCAGCTCAGGACCGGCCGGGAAGCGGTCGTTGTCCTGCACGTACGTCCAGGTGATCTTGAAGACGTCCTCCTCGAACTCGTCCACCGGGGGCTGCGGCTCCTCGACGTACTCGGGATACGGGACGAACTCCTCGGGACCCGGCGGAGGGACGTCCTCCGGCCCCTGCGGCACCGGGACCGGCATGGGCTCCAGACCCTCCACGATCCGCGGGTTGTAGGTGCCCTCGTACGACTCCGGGGACTTCTGCGCCGCGAACCACTGGCTCTCCTGGTGCGTCGGCTGCTCCTCCGCCTCCTCGGGCCGTACCGGGGCGGGGGCCTGTGCGTGGCCCTGAGGCTGGCTCTGGCCCTGGTCAGGGCCTTGCGCGGGGGCCGGGGCCTGTTCGAGGACCGGAGCCGGGCCCTGCGGCGGGACCGGTCCCGCCGTGAGCTCCACCGGCTGCTGCGGGAGCTGCTGCGGCACCGGCGCCGAGGGGACGAGCGCGGGCGGCTGCGGCTGCGCGGACTCCTGCGGCGGCGGAGGCAGCAGCACCGGATCGATGCCCGCCGCCGCCAGACCCGCCGCGGCCGTCTCCGCCAGCGGCACCCCGTACCGCGCGAGACGCAGCGGCATCAGGGCCTCCACCGGCGCCTTGCGGCGCCAGCTCCGGCCGTACCGCGCCTGGAGCCGCGCCTGGTAGATCATCCGCTCCTGCTCCAGCTTGATGACCTGCTCGTACGACCGCAGCTCCCACAGCTTCATCCTTATCTCTATGTTTCCGGCGTCACCCCTGCTCAGCGCGGTGTGCTGCTGGTATGTGCGTTACGTCGGCGTGGAAGTAGAATCCTGCAGTCCGACGACATGATTTCGGGGGAGACGCATGACTGCAGGAACGGGTGGGGGCTCTCCGCTGCCCGGCCAGATGTCAGAGGCCGAGGAGCGCGAACTCCAGCAGCAGTACCGGGAGTCGACGAGAACCCACGATGAAAGCGTCTCCGAACTAAGGGTGGCGAAGACATGGCAGAGACTCTATATTCTGGGCGAATTGGGTGCTCTAGCTCTTGCCGCGCTCTTTGGATACACCGTGGTTGTGGGGCTGTGGCGAGACCAGCCGGTCATCACGCGGTATGTCGGGCTCGTGATCCTGCTCGGTCTGGCAACTCTGATGGGCCGCTTGTGGTTGAAGACGCGCAGAGAGGTCGTTGCAAAGAATGCAGCGCTTCGGACTGCCTTGTCGGATCGGCAGACAGCTGCGGCGAAATTGCCTCTCGATTCCCCATCCGGGCTGAGGATCTACCGCGAGGCATCCCTAGACCTAATTGAGCAATACCGGCATGGCGCGGCAAGGAACCGTCGTGTGCACAACTGGTTCCAGGTGCTCATCATCACGGGGTCGATTGTGACGTCGACGCTCGTGGCGATGAATCCGGGAGCCAATCAGATTTTGGGGATCGCGACTTCGGCATTGAGTGCGCTAGTGGGTATATCGGCGGGTATCACTGGCTACTTCAAGTTCCGCGAACGAGGCTACAACCTGCAATCAACCGCGGATGACATCGAGAAGCACTACAACGCTTCGCAGTTCATGCTTGACGACTACGCAGGACCGGATGCAGCGCATCCGCTCTCTGAGACAGAAAGGCTGAGGAAATTCGCGCGGTTCGTGGAGCGTCTGAAGGAAGAGCAGCGCAAGCGGGAGCTGCAACTCGAGCAGCAGAGCTCTGCGGGAGAGGAGCGAGCATGACGGCAGCGCCCTGTTCAGTTCGCAGCCGTTGGTCTCTGAACAGTCCGGATCCGAGCGAGGACGGCCGGACTGAAGAGGCTCATGCGCATTGCGGCCCGTTCCAACGAGGGCGCTTGCCAGCGCCACAACTCATCGTCCGTAGGTCTGTCGCAGCCTGGTTCGCTCAAGTAGCCAGACGGCGTCCCACCGAAGCACCTCCTGGTAGGTGAGGCCGGGGTTGTCCAGCGTCCACAGGTACATCCGCCGTGCCATGCGTGGGGCGAGGACGAAGTGGACGAAGCGAACCGGGCTCTTCCTCGGGGGCATGCTTCCTCTGCTGGAGTCGGGTGCTCAGCGCCGGCATGGTACGGGACGTTTCTTTCCTGCCAGTGCTGAGCGGCCACTGCTCGGACCTGCTCCTACGTGTTGCGCATCATCTTGCGCAAACTCTGACGGGCTGCGGTCAGGTCGTCCTGCAGGCCCTCGGCCGTGGCACGAAGCGTACGGTTGTCTGTTCGGGCTTGTTGGATCTCTTTGGTGAGCGAGGCGCTCTCCCTACTCAACCCATATACACGACGAATGAGTTCGCCGCTCCTGGTGCGATCCAGTTCTGCCCCGGGCTGGAAGCGTAGTCGTTCGCGCAGTCCAGGCGAGTATGTGAGCCAGTTGGAGACGTCGGCCTCCTTGGCCACTCTGGCGAACCTAATCCTGGTACCTGAGCGCTGCAGAGACTCTAGGACCTCCAGTACGCGGCGGCGCTTAGAGGTCCTAAGACGTCGTTTCCTTTGGTGAGTCGTCGGTAGTTGATGAGGGTGGTGGCGATGGCTGTGAAGGCGAGGAAATGTTCTGCTTTGCGTTCGTAGCGGCGGTGGAGCCGACGGCAGCCGGCGAGCCAGGACATGGTCCGCTCGATGACCCATCGGTGACGTCCGAGCCGCTGTGAGGTCTCGATTCCCCGGCGGGCGATACGAGGTGTGATGCCGCGGCTGCGGAGCCATCGCCGCAGGTGGGGATAGTCGTAGCCTTTGTCCCCGTGGAGCTTGTCGGGCCGTCGTCGGCGTGGTCCGCGACGGCTGCGGATCAGCGGTATCGACGTGACGAGCGGCTGGAGCGCGAGACTGTCGTGGGTGTTCGCCGCGGAGATCGCGACCGCGACTGGCAGACCCGACCGGTCGGTGACGAGATGGATCTTCGATCCCTTCTTGCCACGGTCGGTCGGATTCGGTCCGGTCAACAGCCCCCTTTGAGGGCCCGGACACTCGCCGAGTCGATCGCGAAGCGCGACCAGTCCAGTTCTCCCCGGGCACCGAGTTCATCAAGCACGACCTGGTGGAGACGAGCCCAGACCCGGTCCGCACTCCAGCGCGCGAAACGCCGGTAGACGGTCGGCCAGGCCGGACCGAACACCGGAGGCACCTGCCGCCACGCGCAGCCCGACGTGGCCACGAACACGATCGCGGCAAGACACTCACGATCCCCAGCCCGCCGACGGCCACCACCCTGAGGCCGCACCACCACCGTCTCCGGCACCACCCGCCGGAACAACTCCCACAACTCATCCGACACCAACCGCTCAGCAAGACTCGCCATGCCCAACATAACGAACCATCCAGCCAAAGGAAACGGCGTCTTAGTCCGACGGTCGAGCGGCTCTCCTGGGTTCCCCGCGTAGGCGGCTCTCGGGGTCATGCTGCCCGAAAGATGTGAGTCAGCCTCACCGCTGATGCCAGAACGGAAGCCCCTTCATGGGCTGGCAGCGCCGCCCAAGGAGAGGTGAGAAGTTGAACAGAAGAACTTGACTCGGAACAGGGCGAGCAGCACGCAGATGCCCGCGTCGATGCCGATCGGGAAGAAGTACGAGAAGGTGCCGAAGCCCTTGAGCACGGCGAGTTCGCGCACGGCGGTGTACGAGCCCGCGAAACCGATTCCCGCGATGATCAGCGCACCGGCGATGACGAGACCGATGAGTATCCGGTGTGTGCGTGTCAGCTCCATCGCGGCCACCCGCGACCCCTCCCGTCAATCGACAATCCGCGCCACAGAGTCGCACATGTGCGCGGAGCCCGGCCCTCGGGGGAGGGACGGGCTCCGCGTCGACACGGCTCTCCGTGCTGTTTTGTGACTACTTGTTGGCTGCCGCGACGGCGGCCACGGCCTCCTTCGCGGCCTTCACCGCACCGTCCATGATCGCCTTGTCGGACGGGGTGGGCGCTCCCGCGTATCCGGCGCCGTTGTACGAGAGCATCACCACGACGTTGCCCGTGCGGGCCACGACGGTGGCGTAGGCGAAGTCCTCGTTCGTCTTGCGCAGCTGGTAGGCCAGGGTCTTCGCCTCGTCGCCGATGCCCGTGACGGTGGCGCCGCGGACCTTCTGCGCGCCGGGGGTGGCCTCGGCCTTCGCGAGCTCCTTCGTCATGCTGTTCCGGGCGCGCTCCTGGCCGCTGCCGAGGGAGACGTCCGACGCGTAGCGGTAGAAGGAGACGTCGAGCCAGCGGTACTGCGAGCCCTTCACGCCCTTGTCCTCCAGGCCGTTCCAGGAGCAGCCGCCGCGGCTGTCGAGGTCGCTGGAGGGGGCGCGGGTGCCGGCCTTGGCCTTCGCCTTGGGCACCAGGGCGGCGGTGGTCTTGGCGGTGATCGCCTTGCACGCCTCGGGCAGCTTCGCGAACTTCGCCGCTTCGACCGTCTTCGTCGACTGCGAGGGCGACGGCGTCACGGACGCCGTGGCGGCCTTGTCCTTCGACCCGCTCGTACCGGAGCCGGAGTCGCCGGAGCCCGAGGAGCAGCCGGCGACGACGAGCATCACCGGGACGGCTGCGCAGGCGAGTATGCGGGTGAGTCGCGGGGCTGATCGCTGCATGGTTCCTTCAGTCGCTTGTCGTACGGCCGGCCGCTCCGGCGTGGGGCTCGGGCGCGGCCACGGCGTGGGGCCACGGGTACGCCGACACGTTACGTGGTCGTCCCGCGCTCACGGATCGGAGCCGGACGGCTACTCCTCCAGTCGTTCGGCGAGCAGCCGGGCCAGGTTCCGGGCCTTTTCCTGCAGTTCCTTGCTGTCGGGGGCCTCCGTGGAACCGGTGGTCTGCTCCCGGTAGGAGACGGTCACGATGACGTTGGATGTGCGGAACACCACGCTGACGGCCCGCTGCTGTCCGCTCGCGCCGACCTTGCTGAGGACCTCGTCGAGGAACGCGGTCTCTCCGAGCCCGTCGAGGACGCGGGGTTCCAGACCGGTGTTCGAGGGGTCGGCGGTGGTGCCGGTGGGGGGCTGGTCCGTGGCGGTGGCCGTGGTCGTGCCCGTCGGGTTCCCGCCCGGGGTGCGGGTGGCGTCGGCGGACGCGTTCGGAGCGCTCGACGTGGGCGTCGCGGGCGGTGTGGTGGCCGGGTCGGCAGGTGGCAGCGGGATGCCCGCCGCGACCTGCTTGCGGGTGTACACCTCCCGCGCCCGGTCGTCGTCGCTGACGGCGCCGTCGTACGAGACCACCCGTTCGATGTCGAGGGCGAGCCGGTGCGAGGTGTCGGGGGTGTCGGCCTTCCAGGTGCAGCCGACCCGCCGGTCGGTGTCGTACGTGACGGCGGCGACGCCCCGGTAGGCCTTGTTCCGCTCGGCGTCGGACAGTGAGGCCGCGCCCGGGAGCATGTCCTTGAGGGCGGCCTGCGGGACGGCACGGCACGGCTCGAAGAGCGTGCGGTAGCGGCCCGGGGGCGCTACGGCCGCGGCGGGGCCGGCCTTGGCGTCGAGAGGGACGTCGTCGGTCGGGGTGCCCGAGGAGCATCCGGTGAGGCCGATCCCCAGGCCGAGGCCGAGGGTGAGCACGACGGCGGTGCGCGCCGCGGACCCGGTGCGGCCGGGGGTGTACCTCTTTCGCTGCACGGTCCCAGGCTCCCTTCTCCCGAAAGTCTTTCCCGAAAACTGTTTGCCGCGCGAACCCGGCTGATGGACACAATGTCTATCGCACACGCAGCTGTTGATGCCGGTCCGCTGTCACCTGTACGGCCTTTGGCTCCAGTTTTTGCGTTTTCAGACTTTTCGGGGGAATCGAGGGGCTATGTCGTACGTCGAAGTACCGGGGGCGCAGGTCCCGATCAGGCTGTGGGCCGATCCCGGCGGGGTCGAGAGCGGCGCCATGCGGCAGTTGCGGAACGTGGCGACGCTGCCGTGGATCAAGGGTCTGGCCGTGATGCCCGACGTGCACTACGGCAAGGGCGCGACGGTCGGTTCGGTGATCGCGATGGAGGGGGCGGTCTGTCCTGCGGCGGTCGGCGTGGACATCGGCTGCGGCATGTCGGCGGTGAAGACCTCCCTGACGGCCAACGACCTGCCGGGCGATCTGTCGCGGCTCCGCTCGAAGATCGAGCAGGCGATTCCGGTGGGCCGTGGTCTGCACCGCACGGAGGTGGATCCGGGGCGGCTGTTCCAGTTTCCGACGGCGGGCTGGGACGACTTCTGGTCCCGGTTCGGCGGAGTCGCCGACTCGGTCAAGTTCCGTCAGGAACGGGCGCGGCAGCAGATGGGGACGCTCGGTGGAGGAAACCACTTCATCGAATTCTGTCTCGATGAGTCGGGCGCGGTCTGGCTGATGCTGCACTCCGGGTCCCGGAACATCGGCAAGGAGCTGGCCGAGCACCACATCGGCGAGGCCCAGAAGCTGCCGCACAACCAGGGGCTCGTCGACCGTGACCTGGCGGTGTTCGTCTCGGACACCCCGCAGATGGCGGCCTACCGGCACGACCTCTTCTGGGCGCAGGAGTACGCGAAGCGCAACCGCGCGACCATGATGGCGCTCTTCCAGGAGGTCGTCCGGCGCGAGTTCCGCAAGGCGCGGGTGGCCTTCGAGCAGGTCATCTCCTGCCACCACAACTACGTGGCGGAGGAGCGGTACTCGGGCATGGACCTGCTCGTCACCCGTAAGGGCGCGATCCGGGCCGGTGCGGGGGAGTTCGGGATCATCCCGGGCTCGATGGGCACGGGTTCGTACATCGTGAAGGGCCTGGGAAACGAGGCGTCCTTCAACTCCGCCTCGCACGGCGCGGGACGGCGGATGAGCCGCACCGAGGCGAAGCGGCGCTTCTCGACGCGTGATCTGGAGGAGCAGACGCGGGGCGTGGAGTGCCGCAAGGACTCCGGGGTCGTGGACGAGATCCCGGGTGCGTACAAGCCGATCGAGCAGGTCATCGACCAGCAGCGGGACCTGGTGGAGGTCGTCGCCAAGCTGAAGCAGGTCATCTGTGTGAAGGGCTGAGTCGCGGGGCGGCCCGTTGGGGCGGGCCGTCCGCGTGGCGGGTGGGGGAGGGGCCGGTGCGGTGCGCCGGTCCCTCCCGCGCGTCCTACGGCTCGCGGTGGATCTTACTGTTGGAGGCCTGGGCCCGGGGGCGGACGACCAGGAGGTCGATGTTGACGTGCGGGGGGCGGGTGCAGGCCCAGGTGATGGTGTCGGCGACGTCTTCCGCGGTGAGGGGTTCGGCCACGCCCGCGTAGACCTTGGCGGCCTTCTCGGTGTCGCCCCGGAAGCGGGTGGTGGCGAACTCGTCGGTCTTGACCATGCCGGGGGCGATCTCGATGACGCGGACCGGGGTGCCGACGATCTCCAGCCGGAGGGTCTCGGCGAGGACGCGGGCGCCGTTCTTGGCGGCGACGTAGCCCGCGCCGCCCTCGTAGGTGGCGTGGCCCGCGGTGGAGGAGAGGACGACGACCGTGCCGTCGCCGCTCGCGGTGAGGGCCGGGAGCAGGGCCTGCGTCACATGGAGGGTGCCGATGACGTTGACCTCGTACATCCGGCGCCAGTCGTCGGGGTCGCCGGTGGCGACGGGGTCGGCGCCGAGTGCGCCGCCCGCGTTGTTGACGAGGACGGCGAGGCTGCGGAACGCCGTGGCGAACTCGTCGACGGCGGCGCGGTCGGTGACGTCGAGGACATAGGCGGCGGCCTGGTGCCCGGCCTCGTTGATCTCGGCGGCGAGGGCCTCGATGCGGTCTCCGCGCCGGGCGGTGAGGACCACGCGGTACCCGGCCGCCGCCAGCTGCCTGGCCGTGGCGGCGCCGATGCCGCCGCTCGCTCCGGTGACGACGGCGATGGGGGTACCGGGGGCAGTCATGACGTGGTGCTCCTCGCGCAGGTGGTCGATTTCGTCGATCGCCCGGCCAGGATAGGTCGGGGCTCGGTCAGCGACCTCGGGGGGCGTACATGATCACGGCCATCCCGGCGAGGCAGACGAGGGCGCCGACGACGTCCCAGCGGTCGGGCCGGTAGCCGTCCGCGGCCATGCCCCAGACGATGGACCCGGCGACGAACACACCTCCGTAGGCCGCGAGGACCCGGCCGAACTCGGCGTCCGGCTGGAGGGTGGCGACGAAGCCGTAAGCGCCCAGGGCGATGACTCCGGCGCCGATCCAGACCCAGCCCCGGTGCTCGCGCACGCCCTGCCAGACGAGCCAGGCGCCTCCGATCTCGAAGAGGGCGGCGACGGCGAAGAGCGCGAGGGAGCGAAGGGGCAGCATGAAGGCAGCGTGCCACGGGACACGCGGGCTGATGGCTTGTCAGAAGATCGGATGATTCATGGGTATTTTGGGCTTATGCATGGATTGAGGAAAGGTGTGCTCGGGGTCGTTCTCGCGGCCGTCGTCGTGACGGGTGCGGGGACGGAGGCCGTGGCCCGGGGGCCGGTGGCCGGGCCGGAGGCCGATCTGTCCCATCACGGTCATGTCTCCCTCTGGGACGGGAGGGTCGGCGTCTGGCTGGTCAGCGAGAACCTGGGGCCCTCCGATCTCGCCCAGGCCACCGTCCGGCTCGCCTTCTCCGAGCCGATGTCGGGCGGCCAGGAGCTGCCGCCCGCCTGTCTGTGGAGCAGCGACCGCGTGGTGTCCTGCCGGACCGGCGGGCTGTCCGCCGTCCGGGGCGTCGGTGAACTGGCCCTCGACCTGCGGACCACCGGTCTCCCCGACGAGCTGACCGTGGACGTCTCCACGGCCTGGCGGGACGGGGTGGCCGACCGGAACCCGGGCAACGACCGGCACCACGTCCTGGTGCTCGCCACCGGCGACCCCTACGTCTTCTGATCCCCGGCCCCGCCGAAGGGCCGGGTGCCGTCTCCCGGGTGCCCCCGGTCGGGCCAGGGGATCAACGGCTGGCCCATCCCACATAGCCGTCGGGGCGGACCAGGACCGCGTCCCGCTTTCCCGGGTCCCGCCAGGTGGCCCGGACGAGCCGCTCGGAGGACACGGGGGCGCCCGGCGGCAGCGCGGGGCGGGCCCCCTCCGGGGCGATCAGGACGAACTCGCCCGCGCGCAGCAGCTCGTAGAGCCTCCCCTCGCGCAGCCGGGCGTCCGGGGCACGGCGGCCCGCGGGCCGGGTGGTGCCCGCCGGGGGCGGGTAGGCGATGGCGATTCCGCTGATCATGCCCATGGCCCGGGAGGAGACGGGCCGCACCCTGTTCACGATGCGGATGCCGAGGGTGCGGGCGCCACGGGTGAGCGGGGTGTGGGCCATCGCGATCCGGAGGAGCGCGCCGCTGCTGCGCAGCACCGTCGCGCCGACCGGATGGCGCTCCGCGTGGTAGCTGTCGAGGAGAGCCTCGGGATCGGGAGCGTCACCGCGCAGGACGGCGGCGAGCTTCCAGGAGAGGTTGGCGGCGTCCTGGAGTCCGGTGTTCATGCCCTGGCCCCCGGCGGGGGAATGCACATGGGCGGCGTCCCCGGCGAGGAAGACCCGGCCCACCCGGTAGGACGGGACCTGGCGCTCGTCGCTGTGGAAGCGGGAGACCCAGCGCGGGTCGTACATGCCGTGATCGGTGCCGAGGGCGCGCCGGGCGAGCGCGCGGACCTCTTCGAGGTCGACCGGTGCGCTGTCGGCCACCTGGTGGGTGCGGCTCCAGCCCATCACCCGGTACCAGCCGTCGCCGAACGGGATGAGGAAGGCGAAGGTGTCGCCGGAGCCCTTGACGGTGAAGGACTCCTCGGGCTCCTCCGCGAGGCGCACATCGGCGAGGACGAGGGAGCGGATCACGGAACTGCCGGGGAAGGGCAGCCCCAAGGCGTTGCGGACCGCGCTGCGGGCGCCGTCCGTGCCGACGAGATGGCGGGCCCGGAGGGTGAGGGGGGCGCCGTCGGGTCCGGTGAGATCGGCGGTGACGGAGTCGGCGTCCTGGCGCAGTCCGTGCAGCTCCGTGTCGTACCGGAAGGTGACGCCCGCCTTCACGGCCCGCCGCTCCAGGAGTTTCTCCACCTCGTACTGCGGGGTGACGAGCAGATGGTTGAAGCGGCTGGGCAACTGGGTGATGTCGATGTCGAGCGCGCCGAAGAGCCGTGCGCGGTCGAGGGTCGTGCCGGTGGCGAGGAGCTCGTCCGCGAGGCCCCGGGCGTCCAGCTGCTCCATCGTTCTGGCGTGGACGCCGAAGGCGCGGGTCAGGTTGCCGAGGTCGTGCGGGCGGCGCTCGACGAGGGTGACCTCGATGCCCGCCGCGGCGAGGTCACCGGCGAGCAGCAGGCCGGTGGGGCCCGCGCCGATGACGAGTACCTGTGTGTCCGTCCGCTCCGTGGTGCTCATGGCTGCCTCCAGGGTGCCCGTGACCATGTGGTCAACATCTGTTGGTCAACGCTTGTTGGCAACTGTAGGGTCCGGGCGGATGGAATGTCAACGGCTGTTGGCCTACAGTTGTTGGTATGAAGACCGCCCGACGCTCCGACGCCACCAGGGCCGCCATCCTGGAGGCCGCCCGGGAGCGCTTCGCCTCCGACGGATACGACCGCGCCACCATCCGGGCCATCGCCCGTGACGCCGGGATCGACCCGTCGATGGTCATGCGCTACTACGGCAACAAGGAGGGCCTGTTCGCCGCCGCGTCGGAGATCGAGATCAGCCTGCCCGAGCTGGGAGCCCTTCCCGCGCGGCACGTCGGGGCCGTCCTCGTCACCCACTTCCTGGAGCGCTGGGAGCGGGACGAGGTCCTCACCGCGATGCTCCGGGTCGGCGTCACGAACGCGGCGGGGGCCGAGCGGATGCAGCAGGTCTTCGCGCAGCAGCTCGGGCCCGTCACCCGGGGCGTCTGCCCCGATCCCGCCGATGCCCCCCGGCGCGCGGCGCTGGTGGCCTCGCAGATCCTCGGCATGGCGCTCACCCGCTATGTGCTGAGGCTGCCGCCCGCCGTCGAGATGACCTCCGAGGAGATCGTGGCCTGGCTCGGCCCGACCGTGCAGCGCTATCTGACCGCCGAGGCCCCCTGAGCGGCCCCGCCCGCCCCGGGAGTCGGACGCCCGGTTCGTACACTCCTCACATGCCGCAGAAGAGTTCCGGCCGGCGCGCCGCCCTGAAGAACGAGCTGTTCGGGGAGGCCCGCCGCTACATGGCCGCCTACGCCCTGTTCAACCAGGCCGTCGCCGACCACCTGGGGCTCCATCCGACCGACGTGCAGTGCCTGAACCTGCTCAGTCT
The DNA here is from genome assembly GCF_042754005.1 of Streptomyces sp. NPDC059247. Lineage (NCBI taxonomy): Bacteria > Bacillati > Actinomycetota > Actinomycetes > Kitasatosporales > Streptomycetaceae > Streptomyces > Streptomyces sp. NPDC059247. Next base: position 363,940 of record NZ_JBHYZW010000006.1, on the reverse strand, counting down.
GGAGGAGGGGCCGGTGACCACCGGCCGGGTCGCCGAGCTGACCGGACTCACCACGGGCTCGGCCACCCGGCTCGTCGACCGCCTCGAACGGTCCGGCTACGCGACGCGCGAACGTGACACCGAGGACCGGCGTCGGGTCCTGGTCACGCTCGCGCCCGAGCGGGTCGCGGAGCTCGGAGACCTGTGGCGCAAGCTCAACGACACCTGGGGCACCATGTTCGAGGTCTACAGCGACGCCGAACTCGCCCTGCTCATCGCCCATATGCGACGGACCGTCGAGGTCAGCGCCGCCCAGATCGAGCGCCTCCGCGGCGGCCTCGACTGACCCACCGGCCACCGGCCGGGCCCGTGCCCGGATCGCCGGGCACGCCGCTGGGCACCCCGGCGAGGGACACCCGCCGTCGTCTCAGGACGTTGTCGCGGTGCCGAACTCCCGTACCGCGTCGGCCACGATCTCCTCCAGGCGGGAGTGGTGCGCCCCGCGCCAGTAGACCCGGCCGCACTCCACGCACTCGGCGAACACGTCGTAGGTCTTCTCCGTGCCGTGCTCCAGCCGCTCGCGCACCGCTTCCTTGTCGGTGTCGCTCAGCCTTCCGTTGCACGCCGTGCAGCGGGTCCAGGGCGCGAGCGGGGGCGCGAAGCGCTCCAGGACGTCCCGGAGCTGCTCCTCCGGCCGGTCGCTGTAGACGTAGGCGCCCGCCCACAGCTCGCGGCGGCGCAGCAGGCCCCGGTCCCGGGAGAGCATCACGCGCCGTTCCCGGGCCGAGAGCGCGGCGAGCGCGGGGTCCCCGATGTCCTCGCTCTCGTAGGCCGTGTCCACCCCGAGCAGGCGCAGCCGCCTGGCCAGGGTGCCGAGGTGCACGTCGAGCAGGAACCGGAGCGGCGCGCCCGGCACCGGCTGCGGGCGGACGACACCCTCCACCGAGACCGTCTCGCCCGCCGCCGGGACGTGCGAGGCGTCGACGGGCCGCCCGTCGACGAGGAGCCGTCCCGTCTCGGTGCGCGGCACGCCGAGGGACTCCACGACGTGCCCGAGCGAGGAGGCGCCGTCGGTCGTCACGGCCGTCGGGCCCGTGCGGCGCTCCGCCGCGACGAAGACTCCGAGGCCGGGGGCGAAACTGATCTGGATCTTCGGTCCGTTCACGGGGACAGGATGGCACCGGTCCGGGAGGGGTGGCCAGGCAATTCCTTCCCAAGCGGACGGCCCGGCGGTCCGTCGGGGGCCGGTGGACGGGGCGGCCGGGCCTTCGGGCTGTGAGGGGCCGCTCGGCCGTCGGGCGGTCCGTGCCGGTGGCGAGTGCGCGCCCCTCGCGCTCCTCGCGGGCAGCGCGGGCAGTGTGGCGGGCCGGGTGCTCAGGCGGGGAACGCCTCCCTGTGGTCGGCGGCCCACTCGGCGAAGGTGCGGGCCGGGTGACCCGTCAGCTCCTCGGCGGTGCGGGTCAGGGGCGTCGGCCGTCCGTCGTGGGCGGACCAGTGGGACAGCAGGGCATCGGCGAAGACCTCCGGCATGAAGGCGGCGACGGACTCCTTCCACTGCTCGGGGGTGGTCACGGTGTGCGGGGCGGGTCGTCCCGTCACCCCGGCGAGGACCGCGAGCTGTTCGACGAAGGTCAGCGACTCGGGGCCGGTCAGATGGTGGGCGGTGCCGCGCAGCCGGGGCTCGGTGAGCACGGCGAGGGCGGCCTCGGCGAGGTCCCTCTCGTGGATCGGGTCCCCGTACGCCTGCGGGACGGGCAGCGCGGGCCCGCTTCCCGCCCGCAGCGGGCGGGCCCACTGAAGGGCGTTCGTGGCGAAGGCGCCCGGCCGGAGACAGGTGGTCTCGAAGGCTCCCTTCGCCGCCGCCGTGGAGAGGGCGCGCTCGGCGGTCAGGTGGGAGGCGGCGATGGCGTTCCGCTCGGCGTCCGGGGCGAGGACCGAGCTGGAGGAGAGCAGGACGACATGCCCGACGCCCGCCGCGCGGGCCCGGTCCGCGAACGTCTCGGCGTGGCGCGGCTCGGCGTACAGGAAGGCCGCGTCGACGCCGTCCAGGGCCGCGTCGAAGGTGGCCGGGTCGGCGAGGTCGCACCGCACGGTGCCGACCCCGGGTGGTGGGGAGAGCTCGCCGGGGTTCCTGGAACCGGCTCTGGCCTCGATCCCCGCGGTGCCGAGCAGTTCGAGCAGGACAGCGGCGACACGGCCACGGCTGCCGGTGACGAGGACGGTCATGGGATTCCTTGTGAGTGAGTGAGTGAGTGAGTGAGTGAGTGAGTGAGTGAGTGAGTGAGTGAGTGAGGAGGGAGGAGGGAGGAGGGAGGAGGGAGGAGGGAGGAGGGAGGGGTGAGCAGGTGGGTGGAGCTGGAGTGGGCATCCTCTGCGTGACGCATTACCTGCGCAACGCAGATAAATATCCAGGCCCGTGCCCAGGCCGTCAACCCTGACAAAACCCCGAGGTACCGTCCCCACATGAAGATCATCGACCTTGAGCCCGGTGACCCCCTGCTGGAGAGCGACCTCCTTCCGGTCCTCACCGAACTCCGGCCCCACCTCACCCCCGAGCTGTTCCGCGAGGTGTACGCGGCGGGGCATCCGCAGGGGCTGCGCTTCAGCGCCGCCTACACGGACGACGGCCGCTGCGTCGGCGCGGCCGGCTGGCGGATCGTCCACAGCACCAGCTCCCTGCGCAGGCTGTACGTCGACGACCTCGTGACCGCCGCCGCCAGCCGCTCCACCGGTGTCGGTCACGCCCTCGTCGCGCATCTGGAGGGCCACGCGCGCGCTGCGGGCTGCCGTGAACTCGACCTCGACTCCGGCACCCACCGCACCGGCGCCCATCGCTTCTACCTGCGCGAACGGTTCGACATCGTGGCCTTCCACTTCAGCCGGCCGATCACCCCGGGTGGGGACGCCTCCTAGAGCGGGCCCTCCAGGTCGAGCCGCCAGTCGTTGCAGCGCATCAGGTGGCCCGGCGGGTACTCGAGGTACCGCTCGCCGAGCAGGTCGAACCCGGCCTTGCGGCACACCGCGTTCGACGGCGCGTTCCCCGTCGAGGGGTACGCGTGCAGGAAGCGGTGCAGGCCCGCGCGTCTGGCCTCGGCGGCCACCGCGCGCGTGGCCGCCGTCGCCACGCCCCGGCCCTGGAAGCCCGGCAGCACGCTCCACCCGGTCTCATACACCGGCTCGCCGTCGCCGCCGCGCACCCAGAAACCGATGCTGCCCGCCACGACCCCCTCCGGCTCCAGCGTGATCCGGAACATCCGCCCGGCTCCCATGGCGTCCGCGCTCAGGTCCACATAGCGCCGGTGGCGCCGGACGAGCCGCTCCTCGGTCTCCGGGCCGCCGAGATGCTCCGTCAGTTCCGGCGCGTTCAGGGCGCGCAGCAGCTCGGCGTCGTCCTCGGACCAGGCTTCGAGACGTACGGGTGAGATGTCGTTCTCCATGTCCGTACGGTAGGTCAGGGGGCTGACAGTCCCCGGGCGTACGCGGTCGGCGGCACTCCGACCGTCGCCGTGAAGTCCCGTACGAGGTGGGCCTGGTCGCTGTAGCCCAGTTCCGCCGCGATCCCCGCCCAGTCCGGTCCCTCCGGAGCCCGCGCGGCCTCGGCGCGTTCCAGGGCCTCATGGACGCGGTACCGGAGGATCACCCACTTCGGCCCCACGCCCACGTGGGACGCGAACAGCCGCTGGAGCGAGCGCGCCGACAGGCCCGACGAGGCCGCCAGCCGGGAGACCCCGCGGACCGTCCGGTCCGTGCGGATCAGGTCGACCAGTTCCATGGCCCGGTCGGCGGCCGGATCGGGGGCGGGGCCGTGGGCCAGCAGGAACGCGTCGAGCGCCGCCACGCGCGCGTGGTCCGCGTCGGGGGAGAGGACCCGGGACAGGGAGTCCGGGGAGTCCCGCCCCTGCGGGAACACCTCGGGCAACGGGACCCGGCGGCCGGTCCACACCGACACCGGCCACGCGGGCGCGAACGGCCGGAAGCCGCCTGGCCGGAACTGCGCCCCGCAGACCCGGCCGGACTCCGCCAGTTCCTGGGTGAACAGACCGCGCCCGATGCCCGACACCTCGGCGGACGCGTGCGCCGAGGCGCTGGGGGCGCCGATCGGCCCGTACCGCTGGAAGGCGACGTTCACCGACGGGTGCGGGACGAGACGGCTGACGTACGGCTGGTCGAGATCCCAGTCGATCAGCCAGTAGTGCTCCAGATAGGGGCGCAGCTCCGGCGCCGGGACGTACCGTCGGAAGCGGACCCGGGCGAGCAGTTCGGCGGGGTCGACGATGCCCCGCGTGTCCCGGCGAGGAGCGGAATCGGCCATCCTTCGATGCTAGGCGTCTCCCCGAGCCCGCCCCTGAGCCCGCCCCCGGGCCCTGCAATGCCTCCGTCTTCGTTCCCGTCCCCCGTACTGGGCCGTGCGCGGGACAAGTCTTCGGTCTGGCGCGTTTCTTCAAGACGGCCGTGGGCATGTTCCAGGAACGTCGGTCTCATGACGAACAGCGACCCGCCCCGCGTCGGCGACCTCCTCCGTACCGCCGCCGCGCACGCCGTGCCCCTCGTCAGGGACACCCCCGACACGGCTCTGGGCGCGCCCACGCCCTGTGCCGAGTACGACGTACGCGCTCTCCTCAACCACCTCTTCGACGTGGTGGTGAACTTCCAGGCCCTCGCCGCCAAGCGGTCCGCCGACTTCTCCGGCGCCCCGGACCGGCTCGCCGACGCCGACTGGCGCGAGAGCTTCGAGGGCGAGACCGGGAAACTGGTGGACGCCTGGTCGGCGCCCGGTGCCGACGAGGGCACCACCGGGTCCCTCGCCCTGCCCGCGCGGACCGTCGGCAGCATGGTGCTGCTCGACCTCACCGTGCACGCCTGGGACCTCGCCCGCGCCACCGGACGCCGCTTCGAGCCCGATCCGGCCGTGGTCGAGGGGCTCGCCGAGGAGGTGGAGGGGATGGCGCCGATGGCCCGGAAGGCCGGTGTCTTCGGGGAGGCGGTCGAGCCGCCCGCCGACGCCACCGCCTTCGAACGGCTGCTCGCGACGACCGGCCGCGACCCCCGCCCCGCCGCGATCAGCGACCCGCGCCCGGCCGGGACCCGCGCCTCCGCGCCGACAGAGAAGGACTGAGGAGGGCTGAGGAGGGCTGGAAAGGACTGAGGAGGGCTGGGAGCGGGACCGGGGACGACCGGGCGCCGCCGGAGATCCGACCCGCCCGGTCGGCGCCCCGGAATCGCCCTTGCTCCCCGTCCCGCCCGCGTCCCCCGAAGTCAGCGGAGGCGGCCCGCCCGGCCCAGGGAGAGCCGGGAGACGACCTGGCCGAAGGCGTGTTCCTCCGCGGGCGTCAGGGACGTCGACTCCAGCGGGTGCCACACCCGCTCCAGCGGGACCCCAGCCCGGTCGCGGCGGGCGCGGGAGCGCAGGCCGCGCGACAGCCACACCACCGTCGAGACGGCGAGCAGACCGAACAGGGTGAGGACACGGGGGTCGGAGAACTGGCCGGGCAAGGACATGGCTCACTCCAGAGCGAGGGGCCGCCCGCGCGCGGCGCGCCCCGGCAGGTGGCGCGCGGGCACGGAGGCACGAACGATTCCTACTGCTTCCTCCCGACCTGTTCAGTTAACACCACCGGGGAGGACTTTCGGCAGGGGGTCCCGGGACCTTGGTCCCGGGCCGGATGTCCACCACCGGACGGCAGGCCCTCTTGTGCGGGCCGGGCAGTCGTTCCAAGGTGGCGGAAGAGGCACATTCCGGCCGGGGAGGGAGTAGCCGCATGTCCGGTGCTCAGGCGTGGGGATTCACGGACGACAGGGGTACGGAGCTGGGGGCGGCCCGCGTCCCACGACGGGTGGTGGCGTACGTGCGGGCCGGGGCGGCCCTCTGCGATCTGGGGGTGACACCGGTCGCCGTGTACGGCTCCGGGCACGACGGGGAGGTGCTCGACCCCGCGAAGGAGGGCGGGCTCGGGGCGGCGGCCGTGACGTACCTCGGGCCGGGCCGGACCCTGGACGAGGAGCGGCTGCGGTCCCTGCGGCCGGACGTGCTCGTCGACGTGACCTACGACGGGAAGAGCCCGTACGCGCTGGACGAGGCCGTCGCCGAGCGGCTCGGGGTGCCGCTCGTGGCGCTCTCCGTCGGCGGCGAGCTGGCGCTCGGGGCGATCCTCGACCGGTTCGCGGCGCTCGCCACCGCTCTGGGCGCCCCGCCGGACCCCGACGGAAGGGCCGACGCGGCGGCCCCCGCCACCGTCCTGCCCACCACCACCCTGCCCACCACGGTCCCGTCCGCCACCGCCCCGTCCGGCACCGCCCACTCCACCGCCGTCCTGCCCGTCGCCGAGCGGGTGCTGCGGGAGGCCGCGGGGCGGGGCGGCGCCGCCGTGCTCGCGCTCTCCGGCGCCGGTCCCGAGCAGGTGCACTTGGCCCGCCCGGACGCCTGGCCCGAGCTGGCGCGCCTCGCCGAACTCGGCGTACGCCTGCTCGATCCCGGACCGGGCCCCGGGGCCAACTGGCTCACCGCCGACTGGGCCCGCGCCGCCGAACTCCGTCCCGACCTGGTCCTCTTCGACAGCCGGGCCCACGCCACACCGCCGGACGGGCCCCTCGCGGACGTCCCGCGCACCGCCTGGAACCCCGAGACCCCGCCCAGCCCCGCCGCCTACGCGCGCTTCTTCCACGAGCTGGCCCGGACGCTCACCCCCTGACCGGCCGGACCCCGGTCAGACCGGCACCGCCGTGAGACGGGTGCGGCGGAGCGAGTCGGCGAACTCCTCGGCGCGGCCCAGCTGCGCCCGCAGTTCGGCGACCCGCTCCGCCGCGGCCTGCTCGTACCGCCGGACGCGGGCCAGCAGCGCGGCCCGCTCCTCCGGTTCCAGCTCCGTGTCCGTGCCCGCGCGGTCGGCGGTCAGCCGGTCCACGGCGGCCAGCAGCTCACGGGTCTCGTCGAGGGTGAAACCGAGCGGCTTCATCCGGCGGACCACCATGAGCCGGTCCACATCGGCGTCCGTGTAGAGCGGGAACCCGCCCGGCGAGGCGGCGGACGGCACGACCAGACCGCTGTCCTCGTACTGGCGGATGGTGCGCAGGGGGAGTCCGGTCCGGCCGGCGACCTCCCCGATCTGCAGGGGGGCGCCGGACGACCGCGCGTCCCGGGGCCCCCGTACTCCCCGGAACTCCCGGGCCTGCCGGGTCTCTGCTGTTCCGCTCACGGCCAGATCCTTCCTCGTGCGGGCGTCCCCGAGGCGTACGGGGTTCCCCCAGGGCGCGGCTTCCGCGCATTACATACCATTCGTCCTAACTTCAGCACTTATGAGAGCTGGAAGTGCGGCGAAACGCCTGCTGGTCGGCCGCCCGTTGGACAGCGGCCGACTCGGGGAGACCCTGCTGCCGAAGCGGATCGCGCTGCCGATCTTCTGCAGCGACCCGCTCTCCTCCGTCGCGTACGCCACCGAGGAGATCCTGCTGATCCTCGCGCTCGGCGGCCTAGCGGTGCTCCATCTCGCCTGGTACGCGGCGATCGGCATCGTCGTGCTGCTCCTGGTCGTCGTCGCCTCCTACCGGCAGACCTGCTACGCCTATCCGGGCGGGGGCGGCGCCTATGTCGTCTCCTCCGAGAACCTCGGGCGGACCGCCGCCCTCACCGCCGCGTCCGCGCTGCTCATCGACTACGTGATGACCGTCGCCGTCTCCGTCGTCTCCGGGGTCGCCGCGATCACCTCGGCCGTTCCCTCGCTCGACGGGCACGCGGTGGCCCTCTCGGTCTTCTTCGTCGCCGTCCTGGCCTGGATGAACCTGCGGGGGGTACGGGAGTCGGGGCGCTGGTTCGCCCTCCCCACCTACGCCTTCATCGGCGTCATCTATCTGATGTTCGCGGTGGCCGCCGTCCGCATGGCGACCGGTACGGAGATCCGCGCCGAGTCCGCCCGGCTGCCCGTCGAGGCGGTCTCCACCTACTCGGGGATCGCGCTGGTGCTGCTCGCGCTGCGCGCCTTCGCCTCCGGCTGCACCGCGCTCACCGGGGTCGAGGCCGTCAGCAACGGCGTACCGGCGTTCGCCAGGCCGAAGAGCCGCAACGCGGCCATGACGCTCGCGATCATGGGCGGGCTCTCCGTGACCATGTTCTTCGGGATCACGGTGCTCGCCATGGTCTACGAGGTCCACGTCGCCGAGGACCCCACGGAGCTCGGGCTGCCCCCCGGCACCCCGATGTCCACCGCGCTCGCCCAGATCGGACGGGCCACCTTCGGCGACTGGCACGTCCTCTTCTATCTGCTCCAGGCGGTCACCGCGGGCGTCCTGGTCCTGGCGGCCAACACCGCCTTCAACGGCTTCCCGATGCTCGCGTCCGTCCTCGCCCGCGACCGCTACGCGCCCCGGCAGCTCGTCCACCGCGGCGACCGGCTCGTCTACTCCAACGGCGTCGTCCTCCTCGCGCTCGCCGCGATCGTCCTGATCGTCGCCTTCGACGCGGAGCTGACCCGCCTCATCCAGCTCTACATCCTCGGCGTCTTCGTCTCCTTCACCCTTTCCCAGGCGGGCATGGTCAAGCACTGGCGGCGGGAACTCGCCACGCCCGCCGGGGCCGCGGACCGTCACAACATCCGCCGCCGCCTCACCATCAACGCCTTCGGCGCCTGCCTCACGGCGGTGGTCCTCGTGATCGTCCTCGTCACCAAGTTCACCCACGGCGCCTGGATCGTCGTCCTCGCGATGCCGCTGCTCTTCGCGGGGATGAAGGGGGTGCGGCGGCACTACGACGCCGTCGCCGCAGAGGTCACGGTGGAGGCCGGAGCCCGGCCCCGCGCCCTCGCCGAGAACCACGTCCTGGTCCTGGTCGCCTCGATCAACGCGCCCAGTCTCCGGGCGCTGTCCTACGCCCTGACCCTGCGCCCCGCCTCGCTCACCGCGGTCACCGTGGCGGAGGACCCGGCGGAGGCGGAGGTGCTCCGGGCGAGCTGGGACGCGCACGGCATCGACGTACCGCTGCGGGTGCTCAGCTCCCCGTACCGCTCGATCGTCCAGCCGGTGCTGCGGCACGTCAGGGACGCGCCCGAGCGCACGGGGGACGCGGTGGTCTCGGTGGTCATCCCCGAGTACGTGGTGGGGCGCTGGTGGGAGCAGCCGCTGCACAACCAGAGCGCGCTGCGGCTCAAGGCCCGGCTGCTGTTCATGAAGAACGTCGTGACGATCGACGTGCCGTACCGGCTGGCCTCGGCCCGTGAGCTGGCCGCCGAGCGGGCGAAGGCGGCGCGGGAGGCGGAGGGCCGGTCCTGAGACGGCCGGGCGCACCCGGATCGAGGCGCCCGGGACCCACCCGGATCTGAGACGTCCGGACCCGCCCGGGGCCGAGACGGCTGGGCCTACTCGGGCCCGAGACGGCTGGGCCCACCCGGGTCCGAGGCGGCGGCCGGACCCGCCCGGGTCCGTCCGCCTGCCGTCAGGGCCACACCAGGCAGTACGGCTGGTGGCCCGCCTCGTGGAGGCGGACCGAGAAGTCCTGCCACTCGTGGAGCAGCTGGTAGACGTCGAACGCGTCGCGCGGGCCGCCCCGGTCCGGGACCGTGGACCAGATGAAGGCCGCCGCGCCCACCGACTCCTCGCCGATCCCGCGCAGCGGGTCGACCACGGTCATCGGCAGTCTCACCACCGCGTAGTCCGGGTGCAGCACCACCAGTTCCAGGGGCGGCACCTTGTGCAGGGGCATCCCCTGGATGCCGGTGAGGACCATCGCGGCTATGGTCTCCGGCTTGATCTTGCTGAACATGCCGCCCATGCCCAGCTCGTCGCCGCCGAGCTCCTCGGGCCGCATGGAGATCGGGACGCGGGCCGCCGTGGCGCCGTTGGGCGCGCCGAAGTACTTGTAGGTCACTCCCAACCGGCCGCTCCTGCTTCGGGGGGCCGGCTCGCCAGGGGTGCCCGTGGCGCCCCCCTGCCCGCCCGCCGTCGGGTCCTCGGTCCGTCGGCGCCGGTGTCTTCCCCGCCGGGCAGACTCCGGACCCAGATCGTCCGTCCCCTCGCCCGGTCCGCCACCGCGATGCATATCTCCACCCGACTGCTTTTTCTCGGCAACACGACCCCGCCGCGCGACCCGATCATCGTGTCAGTGACCTCCCCCGCGTTCGTACGGTGAAACACCTGTCCGCAAGAACGCCGTGGCCTCTGACACCATGGATTCCGTGAGTCATCCCCATGTCGCCCCAGTTTCGCAGACGCGGAGGGCGAACGCCCCGGCGTAATACCGGGGATGTCCGCACCGTCCGTCCGTTCCCGATGTCGTGCCCTCAGTCGTTCTCGCAGGTCAGGATCACAGTGCCGTATTCATACGAAGCCCCAGTCTCACAGACGCTTTTCGACCGCGCGTCCCTCGTGACGCCCGGCGGCGTGAACTCACCGGTGCGTGCCTTCCGGGCCGTGGGCGGAACGCCCCGGTTCATGGTGTCCGGTTCCGGTCCCTACCTCACCGACGCGGACGGGCGGGAGTACGTCGACCTCGTCTGCTCGTGGGGTCCGATGATCCTCGGCCACGCGCATCCCGAGGTCACCGCGGCGGTGCGGGAGGCCGTGGGCCGGGGGACCTCCTTCGGGACGCCCGGCGAGGGCGAGGTGGCGCTCGCCGAGGAGATCGTCGCGCGGGTCGCGCCGGTCGAGCAGGTGCGGCTGGTCTCCTCCGGCACGGAGGCGACGATGTCCGCGATCCGGCTGGCCCGCGGGTTCACCGGGCGCGCGAAGGTCGTCAAGTTCGCGGGCTGCTACCACGGCCACGTCGACGCGCTGCTGGCCTCGGCCGGTTCCGGGGTGGCCACCCTGGGGCTGCCCGACACCCCGGGCGTGACCGGGGCGCAGGCCGGGGACACGATCGTGCTCCCCTACAACGACCTGGAGGCCGTGCGGGCCGCGTTCGCCGCGCACCCGGGCGAGATCGCCTGTGTCATCACGGAGGCCTCGCCCGGCAACATGGGCGTGGTGCCGCCGCTGCCCGGCTTCAACCAGGGGCTCGCGGACCTGTGCCGGGAGAACGGCGCGCTGTACGTCTCCGACGAGGTGATGACCGGTTTCCGCACCTCGCGGGCGGGCTGGTACGGCGTGGACGGGGTCGAGGCGGACCTGCTGACCTTCGGCAAGGTCATGGGCGGCGGCTTCCCGGCCGCCGCGTTCGGCGGGCGCGCCGACGTCATGGGCCACCTGGCCCCGGCCGGGCCGGTCTACCAGGCGGGCACGCTCTCCGGGAACCCGGTCGCGACGGCCGCCGGACTCGCGCAGCTGCGGCTGCTCGACGACTCGGCGTACGCGCGGGTGGACGCGGTCTCGGCGGAGATCCAGGGCCTGGTCACGGGCGCTCTGGCGAAGGAGGGCGTGGCGCACCGGCTGCAGACCGCGTCCAACATGTTCTCGGTGTTCTTCACCGCGGACGAGGTGCGGAACTACGACGAGGCGAAGCGGCAGGAAGCCTTCCGCTTCAATGCCTTCTTCCACTCGATGCTGGCCGACGGGGTGTACCTGCCGCCGTCCGCGTTCGAGTCCTGGTTCGTGTCGGCCTCCCACGACGAGCGGGCGATCGAGCGGATCGCCGCCGCGCTGCCCGCCGCCGCCCGCGCCGCCGCGGAGGCGACGGCATGAGCGAGCGCGCGCGGACCGAGGAGGAGGGCGCTCCGGTGAAGGAGACCCCGAAGGGCGCCGAGGACATCACCGTCGTCCATCTGATGCGGCACGGCGAGGTGCACAACCCGGAGGGCGTCCTCTACGGGCGCCGCCCCGGCTACCACCTGTCGGAGCTGGGCCGGAAGATGGCGGACCGGGTCGCGGAGTCGCTGGCGGACCGGGACATCACGTACGTCGTCGCCTCCCCGCTGGAGCGGGCGCGGGAGACGGCGGCGCCGGTGGCGAAGACGCACGGTCTGGACCTGGCGAGCGACGAGCGGCTGATCGAGGCGGCGAACGTCTTCGAGGGCAAGACCTTCGGCGTCGGTGACGGGGCCCTGCGCCAGCCGGGGAACTGGAAGCACCTCACCAATCCGTTCCAGCCGTCCTGGGGCGAGCCGTACATCGAGCAGGTCGTCCGCATGATGGGCGCGCTGGACGCGGCGAAGGACGCGGCCCGGGGTCACGAGGCGGTCTGCGTCAGCCATCAGCTGCCGATCTGGATCGTCCGCAGCTTCGTGGAGAAGCGGCGGCTGTGGCACGACCCGCGGCGGCGGCAGTGCACGCTGGCCTCGCTGACCTCGTTCACGTACCGGGGCGACAAGATCGTCTCGGTCGGCTACAGCGAGCCCGCCCGGGACCTCGTACCGGCGCATCTGCTGGCGGGGGCGAAGCCGGTGAAGGGGAAGTCGAAGGCGTTCGGCGCGTAGTCCGTCCGGACGCTCGGGATGTTCCGGGCGCTCGTCGACCCTGTCCGTCCGGATGTTCCGGGCGCTCCTCGGTCCCGTCCGTCCGGACGTTCCGGGGCGCGGACCGGCCCCTCTGGACAGGGGGGAGCGCGCGGTCCAGAGTGCTGGGGCGGTCGTTTGGTGTTCATGCCAATCGACCGCCCTAAAATTTTTGTACTATTTTCCGGAACCTCCGTGTTCCTCCCGGCATCTCACCCATTGTCGGTTTGGATGACGTTCAGTTCGTACGTCAGCTCGAATGGGGATGCCATGCGCGGGAACAGCGGGATCAGTCGAAGGGGACTGCTCGGGGCGGGCGCCGGTGCCGCGGCGGCGATGGGACTCGCCGCGTGCAGCACGGGCGGCCAGGACGGATCCGCGCGGTCCGGACCGGGCAAGGGCGGCGACGCCTCGACCGGATCCGGCAAGCCCGCCCCCACCAAGGACGACGTCAAGCTCATCGGCGACGGTTCCACCGCCGACACCGGCAAGCAGCCGCACCAGCCCGACGCCCCCGTCCCCCTCGAACCCGGCCAGACCCCGCCCCAGTTCGTGATCTTCTCCTGGGACGGCGCGGGCGAGGTCGGCAACGGCCTCTTTCCCCGCTTCCTCGAACTCGCCAAGAGCCACGACGCGGCGATGACCTTCTTCCTCTCCGGGATCTACCTCCTCCCCGAGTCCAAGAAGAACCTCTACCGCCCGCCGAACAACCGCGTCGGCGCCTCCGACATCGGCTACCTCACCGACGACCACATCAAGGACACCCTGAAGTACACCCGGCAGGCGTGGCTGGAGGGCCACGAGATCGGCACCCACTTCAACGGGCACTTCTGCGGCGGCTCCGGCTCCGTCGGCAACTGGACCCCGGCCCAGTGGCAGAGCGAGATCGACCAGGCGATGAAGTTCGTCACCGAGTGGAAGACCCACAGCGGCTGGACCGACCTCGACCCGCTGCCGTTCGACTACTCCAAGGAACTCGTCGGCGGTCGCACCCCCTGCCTCCTCGGCCAGGACAAGCTGCTCCCCACCGCCAAGCGGCTCGGCTGGCGCTACGACGCCAGCTCGCCCGGCGGCCGGCAGGTCTGGCCCGACAAGCGCCAGGGCGTCTGGGACCTGCCCCTCCAGGCGGTGCCCTTCCCCGGACGCTCCTTCGAGGTCCTCTCCATGGACTACAACATGCTCGCCAACCAGTCGAAGAACACGACGAAGGGGATGCCCTCCCGCTACAAGGGCTGGCGCGAGCAGGCCGCCGGAGCGTATCTGGCCGGATTCGACCGCGCGTACACGTCGAACCGCGCCCCCTTCTTCATCGGCAACCACTTCGAACAGTGGAACGGCGGCATCTACATGGACGCCGTGGAGGAAGCCCTCAAGGGAATGGCCGGGAAGAAGGACGTGCGGCTCGTCTCCTTCCGGCAGTTCACCGACTGGCTCGACGTCCAGGACCCGAAGATCCTCGCGAAACTGCGTACCCTGGACGTCGGACAGAAGCCCGCCGGAGGCTGGAACGGCTTCCTGCGCCCCGCCCCGCCCACCCCCACCACCGACGCGTCCACGCCGACGGCTTAGGGGATCTTGACAAGGGGCTTTACGGGCACGTAGGGGGGTGCCCAAGATCCCCCAAACGCCCATGCGAAACTTTTCACATGAGCCTTAGCCGTGCCCCTCGACGCACCCTGCTCGCCGTCGGAGTGCTGTCCGCCGCCCTCACGCTCTCGGCCTGCGACGGCGACAGCAACGGCAAGTCCGGGGGCGGTGGCGGCACCAACTTCGTGACCAACGCGGGCGGCATCGCCACCGTCGCCAAGGGCGAACGCGCGGCCCCCGGAAAGCTCGCGGGCCAGACCCTCGAAGGCGAACAGCTCGACGTCGCCTCCCTCAAGGGCAAGGTCGTCGTCCTCAACGTCTGGGGCTCCTGGTGCGCCCCCTGCCGGGCCGAGGCCCCGCACTTCGCCAAGGTCTCCAAGGACCTCAAGGCCCAGGGCGTCGAGTTCGTCGGCCTCAACACCCGCGACCCCAACAAGCAGCCCGCCCTCGCCTTCGAGAAGGACTACGGGGTCACCTACCCCAGCCTCTACGACCCGCAGGGCGAACTGATCCTCTTCGGCTTCCCCAAGGGCACGCTCAGCCCGCAGTCCATCCCCTCCACCGTCGTCCTCGACAAGGAGGGCAGGATCGCCGCCCGCTCCCTCATGGCGCTCAACGAGGAGAAGCTCCGCTCGATGATCGAGCCGATCCTCAAGGAGAAGTGAGCCGGTGAACGAGACCGTCACCAGCGGAGCCCTGCTGCTCGCCCTGCCCCTCGCGGTCCTCGGCGGGCTGGTCTCCTTCTTCTCCCCCTGCGTGCTCCCGCTCGTCCCCGGCTACCTCTCCTACGTCACCGGGGTCACCGGCACCGACCTCGCCGAGCAGCGCCGCGGCCGGATGACCGCGGGCGCCCTCCTCTTCGTCCTCGGCTTCACCGCCGTGTTCGTCTCCGGCGGCGCGCTCTTCGGCTACTTCGGCTCCACCCTCCAGGAGTACCGGGGCACGCTCACCACGGTCCTCGGCGTGCTCATGATCCTCATGGGCGTCTTCTTCCTCGGTCTGATGCCCTGGTTCACCCAGCGCGAGTTCCGCGTCCACAAGAAGCCCGTCGCCGGACTGCTCGGCGCGCCGCTGCTCGGCGCGCTCTTCGGCATCGGCTGGACCCCGTGCATCGGCCCGACCCTCGCCTCGGTCAACGCCCTCGCCCTCCAGGAGGCCAGCGCGGGGCGCGGGGCGGTGCTCGCCTTCGCGTACTGCCTCGGACTCGGCGTGCCGTTCGTGCTCGCCGCCGTCGCCTTCCGCAAGGCGCTCGGCGCGTTCGGCTGGATGAAGAAGCACTATGTGTGGGTGATGCGCGTCGGCGGCGGCATGATGATCGTCACCGGTGTCCTGCTCCTCACAGGTGTGTGGGACAGCATGGTCGCCACGATGCAGGGCTGGTCCAGCGGTTTCACGGTGGGGATCTGAGTTCCATGAGTACGACCGACACTTCCGGCACGACGGAGCGGCAGGAGGGCCTCGGCGACGCCGGGGAACACCTCTCCACCGCCCCCACCGAGGACCGGGGCGACACCCCCGTCGGCGGCCCCGTACTCGGGGTCATCGGCTGGATCCGCTGGTTCTGGCGGCAGCTGACCTCCATGAGGGTCGCGCTGATCCTGCTGTTCATGCTCTCCCTGGGCGCCGTCCCCGGCTCCCTCGTCCCGCAGAACAGCGCGGACGAGATGAAGGTGCAGGCCTTCAAGGAGGCCCACGAGACGCTCAGCCCGCTCTACGACAAGCTCCAGTTCTTCGACGTCTACAGCTCGGTGTGGTTCTCCGCGATCTACATACTGCTGTTCGTCTCCCTCATCGGCTGCATCGTGCCGCGCACCGGACAGTTCGTCGGCCAGCTCCGCAGCCGTCCGCCGGGCGCCCCCCGGCGCCTGGACCGGCTCCCCGCGTACACCACCTGGCGCACCGAGGCCGCTCCCGAGGAGGTCAGGACCGCCGCGCTCGCCCTCCTCAAGGGCCGCCGGTTCCGCTCCCACACCGCGGGGGACGCGGTCGCCGCCGAGAAGGGCTATCTGCGCGAGGCCGGGAACCTGGCCTTCCACGTCGCCCTGATCGTGATGCTCGTGGCCTTCGCCTGGGGCCAGCTCTTCAAGTCCGAGGGCGGCAAGCTGATCGTCGAGGGCGACGGCTTCTCCAACACGCTCACCCAGTACGACGACTTCAAGTCCGGCTCCCAGTTCGGCATCGGGGAACTGGAGCCGTTCAACTTCAAGCTCGACGCCTTCGACGGCACCTACGAGAAGAGCGGCCCCCAGCGCGGCACCCCGCGCACCTTCGAGGCGGCCGTCACCTACACGCGGGGCGGCGAGCCGACCAAGGCCGTCATCCGGGTCAACGAACCCCTCAAGGTCGGCGACTCCAAGGTCTATCTGATCGCCCACGGCTACGCGCCCGTCGTCACCGTCAGGGACGGCCGGGGCAAGGTCGTCTACAACGCGGCCGTCCCGCTGCTGCCCATCGACAACAACGTCACGTCCACCGGCGCCATCAAGGTGATGGACGGCTACCGCGACAAGAACGGCAAGAAGGAGCAGCTGGGCTTCCAGGCGTTCTTCGTGCCGACCTTCGCGGGCGCGGGCCAGGGCACGATG
This sequence comes from Streptomyces sp. NPDC059247, assembly GCF_042754005.1. Taxonomy (NCBI): domain Bacteria; kingdom Bacillati; phylum Actinomycetota; class Actinomycetes; order Kitasatosporales; family Streptomycetaceae; genus Streptomyces; species Streptomyces sp. NPDC059247. Next base: position 347,439 of record NZ_JBHYZW010000006.1, on the reverse strand, counting down.
TTCTCCCAGTTCCCCGCACTGGACTTCCCCGTCATGGCGCTCACCGGCTACCACGGGGACCTGCGGGTCGACTCCGGGCTGCCGCAGAACGTGTACCAGCTCGACAAGTCCAAGATGAAGCAGTTCACGGACGCGTCCGGCGGCAAGCTCGCCAAGCGACTGCTGCCCGGCGAGACCCTGACCCTCCCCGACGGCGCCGGCTCGATCACCTTCGAGAAGGACATCAAGGAGTGGGCCAGCTTCCAGATCTCGCAGCAGCCCGGCAACGGGATGGCGCTCGCGGGCGCCATCGCCGCCATCGCCGGTCTGACCGGCTCGCTCTTCATCCAGCGGCGCCGGATCTGGGTCCGGGCCGTCCGGGGCGAGGACGGCGTCACCGTCGTCGAGATGGCCGGACTCGGCCGCAGCGAGTCCGCGAAGCTCCCCGAGGAACTGGGAGACCTCGCGCTCGCGCTCACCCAGGACGCGCCCCCCGCACCGGAACCCGCGGACGAACCCGCAGAAGAACCTGCCCCTTCTGGAGAGGCCGACAAGTGATCCTCGCCGCCACGACCAACGAGAGCCTGGCGCGGATGAGCGACGTGCTCATCTACTCCTCGATGGCCGTCTACACCCTGGCTTTCTTCGCCCACATCGCCGAGTGGGTGCTGGGCAGCCGCAGCAAGGTCGGCCGCACCGCCGCCGCCCTCACCCCGCGCGCCGCCACCGCCGCCCCCGCCGTGACCGTCCAGGTCAAGAAGGCGGGCGGCACCACCGTGCTCGACAAGCCGAAGGTCGTCACCCGCGCCGCGGCCGGTGCCCGCGACGTGCCGGACGGCCCCGGCGCGGCGGGCGGCACCGTCAAGGGCGACCTGTACGGCCGCATCGCCGTCTCGCTCACGGTCCTCGCCTTCCTGGTCGAGGCCTCCGGCGTGGTCACCCGGGCGCTCTCCGTGCAGCGGGCCCCCTGGGGCAACATGTACGAGTTCTCCACCACCTTCTCCACGGTGGCGGTCGGCGCGTACCTCGCCTTCCTCTTCGCCAAGAAGAACGTCCGCTGGATCGGTCTGCCGCTGGTCACCACGGTCCTGCTCGACCTGGGCGTGGCCACCACCTGGCTGAAGACCCCCAGCGACCAGCTCGTCCCGGCGCTCGACTCGTACTGGCTGTGGATCCACGTCTCCACCGCGATCTTCTGCGGCGCCGTCTTCTACCTCGGGGCCGTCGCCACCGTCCTCTACCTCTTCCGCGACTCGTACGAGAACAAGCTCGCCACCGGCGGGGACCCGGGCTCCTTCGCCCGCTCGGTGCTGGAGCGGCTGCCCTCGGCCGCCTCGCTCGACAAGTTCTCCTACCGGATCAACGCGGCCGTCTTCCCGCTGTGGACGTTCACGATCATCGCGGGCGCGATCTGGGCCGGGGACGCCTGGGGCCGCTACTGGGGCTGGGACGCCAAGGAGGTCTGGTCCTTCATCACCTGGGTCGGCTACGCCGCGTACCTCCACGCGCGGGCCACGGCGGGCTGGAAGGGCCGCAAGGCCGCGTACATCGCGCTCGTCGCCTTCGCCTGCTTCCTGTTCAACTACTACGGCGTGAACATCTTCGTGAGCAGCAAGCACTCCTACGCCGGAGTCTGATCCGGCCCCACCGCCGTCGGACCCCCGGCCCCCGTACTCCCGGCCCCCGGCCCGGAGGCCGGGGGCCGGTCCCGTTCCCCCGCCGTCACCCCCGCTTCGGCGGCAGGCACGTCCCCGTCGGCGGGCGGCCCTCCGGCCACGCCATCTGGACGAAGCGCTGGGTGCCGTCCGGGGCGAGCTGCACGATCGGGACCGCCTTGTTGTACGGGTTGCCGTAGTTGTCCAGGCAGATCCAGCCGCTCGCGCCCGTCACCCGCAGCGAGCCCTTGACCTGCGGCCACTGGTTCCCCACGTCCTCCTTCGCCGGATAGGCCGCGCCGTCCGGGGTGGCCTGGCGGATCGCGTGCACCGCCGTCGTCATGGCGTCGTACGCGATGATCGCCTGCCCGTCGGCGAGGGCCACCGGCCGGTCCTTCGGCGTCACCTTCGCGATGTCCCGGACGAAGTCCTCGTACGCCCGGGTCGAGCCGCCCGTCGCGGGGACCTTCCGGCCGGGACCGGGCAGCCAGGCGTCGGGGTGGGCGAGCGCCGCGTACCGCACGGTCAGCTTCCCCTTGAGGGCGTTCTTGTCGAGCTTGGCGTCCGCGCCCAGGTACGAGCCCTCGTCACCGGTCAGGACCGTGAAGGCGCGGTCCGCGCAGCCCCGGTCGCCGAGCGCGTTGATGAACTGGCGCAGCTGGGTGTGGCGGCCCGCGAAGAACACCGTGTCGGTGCGGGTGTCGCAGATGATGTGGGTGATGTTGCGGAAGGTGTTGGCGGTGGTGCCCTCCTGGGTGGGATCGCTCGCGGCGGTGAACTCCAGCGGCTCCAGCGGCGCGTCCTTCAGCGAGGTGGCGAAGGCCGCCTTCAGGGTGTCGACGTAGTGGTCACCGCTCCGGGTGTCCTGGACGAGGAGCGCCTTGGCCGCCTCGACCCGGCCGAAGTGCGCCAGCGCCCTGGCCTCGTCGCTGTTGGTGGGGGAGACCCGGGCGAGCCCGGGGAACGGCTTGCCCGCCGGGCCGTTGGCGATGTCGTCGGCGGTGATCGTGGTGCCGACCACCGCGATCCTGGCCTTGGTCAGGACGGTCACCGCCTGCCGCATCTCGGTGGAGGAGGTGGCGATGCCGGAGACGGCCCGCAGCCGCTCGGGACCCCCGGCCAGCGCCACCACCTGATCGACCGTGGCACTCCAGTGGGCGTTGCCCCGGCCGGTGTTGGCGAGCACCAGCCGGATCGTGGGCCGCTGTCCGTTGGACTCGTGGTTGGCCCGGAGCTGGGCGGCGTACGCGCCCTGCACCTCGTGCAGCACCTTGTTCCGCATCCCCCCGTCGGCGGAGGTCAGGGGGAGCAGGACGGCGACGGTGACGTACTCGCCGCTCTTGAGCGTGGCGTTCTCGGCGCGGATGGCCCCGGCGACCTCCCGGAGTTCGGCGACGCCGAAGTCATGGCCGTCGCCGTTGACGCCCACGCACTCGGAGCTGCCGACCGGGCGGGCCACCCCGGGGGCGCAGGAACGGTCCTCCGGAGTGGTGAGCCGGACCACGCCGTAGCCACCGGCCCCGAGGACGAAGGCGGCGGCGACGACCGAGGCGACGAGCTTCTGGCGAGGGGTGCGGACACGGCGGCGCAGGGGGTCGAGCAGTCGGTCGGGCATGACGTCAGACTCCGTCCTCGCGGCCGGGCGGCAGCGACGGCTCCCGCCAGGCACGGATGTCACGCGGCCAGTGGGTGGCCGCGTCCCAGAGGGAACCGCTGCCCGTCAGATGACGGCCGGACAGCCTGCGCAGCTCGTGCGCGAGCCGGTCGGCCACCTCCTCGTCGGGCAGCGCCAGCGGATCGGTCAGCAGCCATACGGCGTGCAGCAGCCGCCGCACGGCCAGGTGCAGTTCGACGGCGTCGGCGTCGAGCTCCGGCGGCAGCGGCCCCGGCGGCCCCTGCCCGAGGGCCGCCGCCCGGCGGGGATCGGGCCCGGCGGCGGCGCGCTCGCGCGGATGGGGGGCGGAGCCGATGAACCGCAGCCGCCCCAGCCAGCCGAGGACGTCCGGGCCGGGAAAGGTCTCCCGCAGATGGCCGACGGCCTCGTCGGTGCGGCCCAGCGCCAGATCGTGGTGGAGCCGGTACGGGCCGGGCTCGGGCCCGTAGTGCCGTCGCAGGGTCTCGTGGACGGCGTGCCAGGCCGCGTACCGGGGGTGGTCGCCGTCCTCGAAGCGGAGCCGGTGCAGCAGCAGCGCCCGCAGCAGCGGGTCGGCGACGAAGTGCCGGGGGCTCTCGGGCCAGTCCTCCGCGCGCAGCAGATCGCGGACCCGCAGCGCCACGTCCCCGTCCAGGGACGCGCCCTGGAGCCGGGCGCGGGCCAGCATCCGGGCGGACTCCTCGTCGTGGGCGGCGGCGAGCACGGCGTACGGCCCCGGCCTTCGCACCGGCAGCAGCTCGGCGAGCAGGGCGGGGGCCACCGGCACCGGCGGGGAGTCCTCGCGGAGCTCCACCGTCAGATCGAGCAGCCGCCCCGGGGTGAGGTGCGCCGTGGAGTGCGCCGGAGCCTGGCCCGCCGCCCTGCTGAGCAGCGCCACCCCGAGGGGCCGTCCGCCGGTCAGCCGGTGGACGGCGCGGGCGAGTTCGGCGGGGGTGCGGCCCGCCGGGTCCTGGCGGTCGAAGGCGGAGCGGGTCTGGGCGGGCGAGAGCGGGGTCAGCTCGACGGCGAGGATGCCGGAGCCGATGCTCGTCCCGCGCGGGCAGGGCGCCCGGTGCGCGGTCTCCGGCAGCCGGGTGCGGGTGGCCTGCCGCAGGCCCTCGTGGTCCCGGACGCGGGAGGTGGCGAGGACGACGGTCCGGTCGCGGCGGCCCCCGGAGCGGGCCCGCAGGACCGGCTCGACGAGCTGCCGCCCGAGGGGTTCGTGGGCGTTGTCGAGGAGGAGCAGCGGGCGGCCGACGCGGGCGCCGCGCGCGAGCCCGGTGTAGGAGCGGCGCAGGTCCTCGACGAGCGCGCCGACGAGGAAGTCCTCGGCCTCGCGCCGCCGGCGGCCGTCCTGCTCGAAGTCGATCGCGAGCTGCTGGAGCCCGGCCTTGCCGTTGCCGCCCGCGTTGCGGTAGCTGCCGTACCAGCTCTCGGAGGCCCGCTGGAGGCGTCCGAAGACCTCCTCCAGGACGGTCTCCACGGTCGCCTCGGCCAGCATTCCGGCGAGCGGCGCGGCGGCCTCGGCGAAGGTGGAGGCGAGTTTGGCGAGGACCTTGCCGACCCAGTTGGCGGCGGCGCCCCGGGTCGCGTCGACCGTCGAGAGCAGCGGTCCGAGCCGCAGCAGGTCGCGGCGGGCCCGCTCGTCGTCCTCCCGGGACCAGGCCAGGGAGGCGACGGCGACCAGGCCGAGGGAGAGCCGGGGGAACCGCACCGGCCGGGCGCCCAGGACCTTCGGCGACAGCTGCACCGCGAGTTCGGCGAGCGCCCCGGTGACCGGGGTCCAGCCGGGGCCGTGGTCGGCGGGCGGCTCGACGTCCTCGCAGTCGAACAGGGCCAGCGGCGTGTACCCCTTGTAGCGGTCGCGGACCTCCTTCAGGAGGGCGGTCTTGCCCGTGCCCCGGCCGCCGGTGAAGACGGTGACCGGTGGGTCGTCACCGTGCTCGAACGGCACCCGGGCGCCGCCTTCCCGGGTCAGACCGCTGAGGCGCGCCACCAGCCCGCCGTCCTCCAGGACCGCCTCGCGGCCGTACAGATCTCTCGCCACGATCCGTCACCCCCGTGTGCCCCCGTTACCCCCGTCACAGTCAACTTCAGGATATGGGCGCGGTGTTGGGAAAGCCTTGGCCTTTTCGACTCTGCTTTCGAGTCGTTGCGGGGGTGTTGTGCGGCTGTGGCGGTACGGGAGGTTTCGGCGGTCCCTCAGGCCTCGCCGATGTCCTCGTTCCACAGGGCGGGGTGCCGGGCGATGAACTCCCGCATCAGGGCGGCGCATTCGGGATCGTCGAGCAGGACGACCTCGACGCCGTGCCGGGCCAGCCACGCGTGCCCGCCGTGGAAGGTCTCGGCCTCCCCGACGACCACCCGGGAGATCCCGAACTGCCGGACGAGCCCGGAGCAGTACCAGCAGGGCGAGAGGGTCGTCACCATCGTCGTCCCCCGGTACGAGCGCTGCCGTCCGGCCGCCCGGAACGCGGCGGTCTCCGCGTGCGCGGACGGGTCGCCGTCCTGCACCCGGCGGTTGTGGCCGCGTCCGAGCAGCGTCCCGTCCGGCCCGTACAGGGCGGCGCCGATCGGGACGCCTCCTTCGGCGCGTCCGGCGCGGGCCTCGTCGAGGGCGACGGCGAGCCGCGCGCGGTCCTGTTCCCGGTCCATGGGGAGAGCTTTCCCCGGGGAGCCTTCCGTGTCACGTGCCCGGCGGGCCGGGCCGGGCGGGGGCGGGGTGCCGGGTCAGGCGACGGCCCCGGCCGTCTCCTCGTAGGGGAAGCGGGCGAGCGGCGCGGGGCGGTCGAAGAAGGTCCGGGCGGCGGTCAGCGCCCGCTCGTCGGCGCGGATGCGGCCGGGGCGGGAGGCCGTCCCGGTCAGGACGCCGCCGAACCGCATCCGCAGATAGGCCGCCGAGTGGCTGAGGGAGGTGGTCAGGCCGTCGGCGACGACATGGTCGTCGTCGGCCATGGCCGTCACCCCCCACAGGGTGCCGCCCGCCATGCGCTCCTTGAAGTCGGAGCCCGGCACGTTCAGCCAGCCCGACCAGTAGTCGAGGTAGCGCTTGGTCTGCGCGGAGAAGCTGTACCAGTAGAGCGGCGAGACGATCACGACGTCGGTCGCCTCCTCGGTGGCCCGCAGCAGCAGCCGCTCGTCCTCGCCGGTCGGCGGGCCGGACACCTCGTGGCGGCCGTCCTGGAAGTCGGGCAGCGTCAGCCGGTTCAGGTCCACCCAGCGCCGGGGGGTCCCGGCGGGCAGGTGCGCGGCGGCCTCGCGGGCCAGGATCTCGGAGTTGCCGTCGGCCCGGGAACTGCCGAGCACGAAGAGGAACGAGCGGTCCGCGCCAGGGGCGGCGTCGAAGGTCATGTCAGCTCCGGTGTCATGGGGTAACCGTTGCCAACTCGCCTTCTGCTAAAGGTATTCCACGACTCCGACGCGACCACCGGACCTGCGGCGACCTGCTCCACCGGGCCCGCGCCCGGCCTTCCGGCCCGGCCTTCCGACCCGACTGTCCGGCCCGGACTTCCGGCCCCGGTCCCGCCGGGCCCGCGACCCGCCGGGCCCGCGACCCGCCGTGCCCGCGACGTGCCGGGCTCGCGACCCGCCGAGCGTACGACGTGCCGGGCCTCCGGCGACTCGTCCCGCCGGGCTTGTGACGCCCGCTGGGCTTCCGCCCCGCCGACGCTCCGGCGCGAGGGCCTTCGCCGGGTGCCCGCGCCGGGCCCCCGTGGCGGGCGGGTCCGCTCCGGTGCGGCCCGGGGCCCGCCGGACCTTCGGTGGGACCGTGCTCTGCCCGGACCTGCGGCATCTCGTCCCGCCGGGCCCGTCCCGCCGGGCCGGTGCCGTGCTGGCCCGGACGACGAGCGGGTCTTTGCCGGGCCTCGCGGCCCATCGGGTTCTCCGGGTACGTGTCCCACCGCGTCCGCAGCGGACCGTGCTCTGCCCGAGGCTGCGACGTCCCGTCCTACGGGGCTTTTCCTCCCGCAGACGCTCCGGCGGGCCGACACGCGGGCCTTCGCCGGGCCCGCGACCCGGCGGGCGTACGACGTGCCGGGCCTCCGGCGACCCGTCCCGCCAGGGTGCCGTCAGGCCCAGGTTCCGGCCTGCCCGCTCCTGCGGGCCCGTCCCGCCAGGCCCCGGGCGGTTCGGCGTACGGCCCAGAGGCCGGGTCCGGGTCCGGGTCCCGACGGGGCCCCTGGCTCCGGCCCGGGGGCGGGTCAGTTCTCCGGGTCTCCGTCGCGCTCGCGGCGCTTCAGTTCTTCCTCGCGGCGGCGCAGGTCGGCCTCCCAGTCCTCCAGGCGGTCCTCGTCCCGCTGCGGGGCGGCCGTCTCCGGGGCCTCGTCCCCGGGCTTCTCCTCCCGCAGCGATTTCAGGAACTCGGGGTTGTCGTCGGGGGCCACCCAGCCGCCCGAGGCGCCCCGGCCGCGCGGCTTGCGCTCCTTGCCCGCGACGATCCAGCCGATCGCCCCGACGAAGGAGAACAGCAGCACGACGATGGCCCAGACCGGCTTGGGGAGGTGCTTGACCTCTTCCTCCGGAGTGTTCAGGCAGTCGATGAAGGCGTAGATCATCAGAGCCAGCGGCAGGATGAACAGCAGCGCTCTGAGCATGTGGGACAGCCCCCCGGAAGCGGTGGCGGGGGCGCGATTCGGCGCCCCGGTGACAGGCCAAGGGTAGCCGGTGACCGATACTTGCCCCTATGGCTTACGACGATCTCCGCTCGCTGCTCAGGGCTCTGGAACGTGAAGGCGACCTCAAGCGCATCAAGGCCGAAGTCGACCCGTACCTGGAGGTCGGGGAGATCGTCGACCGGGTGAACAAGGCGGGAGGCCCGGCGCTCCTCTTCGAGAACGTCAAGGGCTCCGACATGCCCCTGGCGATGAACGTCTTCGGCACCGACCGCCGGCTCCTCAAGGCCCTCGGCCTGAAGTCGTACGCGGAGATCGGCGAGAAGATCGGCGGACTGCTCAAGCCCGAGCTGCCGCACGGCTTCGTCGGTGTCCGCGAGGCCTTCGGCAAGCTGGGCTCGATGGTCCACGTACCGCCGAAGAAGGTGAAGTCCGAGGCGGCCCCCGTGCAGGAGGTCGTGCTCACCGGCGACGACGTCGACCTGGACCGGCTGCCCGCGCTCTTCACCTGGCCGAAGGACGGCGGCTCCTTCTTCAACCTGGGTCTCACCCACACCAAGCACCCCGAGACGGGCGTGCGGAACCTGGGCCTCTACCGCCTCCAGCGCCACGACAAGCGCACCATCGGGATGCACTGGCAGATCCACAAGGACAGCCGGAACCACTACGCGGTCGCGGCGGCGAAGGGAGAGCGGCTGCCGGTCGCCATCGCCTTCGGCTGCCCCCCGGCGGTGACGTACGCCTCGACGGCTCCGCTGCCGGGCGACATCGACGAGTACCTGTTCGCCGGTTTCGTCCAGGGCAAGCGGATCGAGATGGTCGACTGCAAGACCGTCCCGCTCCAGGTCCCGGCGCAGGCCGAGGTCGTGATCGAGGGCTGGCTTGAGCCGGGCGAGATGCTCCCGGAGGGCCCCTTCGGCGACCACACCGGCTTCTACACCCCGCAGGAGCCCTTCCCCGCGCTGACGATCGACTGCGTCACCATGCGCAGGCGCCCGCTGATCCAGTCGATCGTGGTCGGCCGCCCGCCGACCGAGGACGGTCCGCTGGGCCGCGCGACCGAGCGGTTCTTCCTGCCGCTCCTCAAGATCATCGTGCCGGACATCGTCGACTACCACCTGCCGGAGTCGGGCGGCTTCCACAACTGCGCGATCGTCTCGATCGACAAGAAGTACCCGAAGCACGCGCAGAAGGTGATGCACGCCATCTGGGGCGCGCACATGATGTCGCTGACCAAGCTGATCATCGTGGTGGACAAGGACTGCGACGTCCACGATCTGCACGAGGTCTCCTGGCGCGCCCTCGGCAACACCGACTACGCCCGGGACCTCACGGTCGTCGAGGGCCCGGTCGACCATCTCGACCACGCCTCCTACCAGCAGTTCTGGGGCGGCAAGGCGGGCATCGACGCCACGAAGAAGCTGCCCGAGGAGGGCTACACCCGGGACGGCGGCTGGCCGGACATGGTGGAGTCGGATCCGGCGACGGCGGCCCTGGTGGACCGCAGGTGGAAGGAGTACGGGCTGTGAGCGGGCGCGACGCACGGGGAACGGGCGGTACGGGGACGCGGTCGCCGCGTCGGCGCGCGGGCGATCCGGGGTGCGGGCCGTGACCACCGCCGCCGTACCCGGAGCGCAGCCGGGCCGTACGCGGTCCTTCCTGCGTCTCGTGATGATCGAGCACTCGGTCTTCGCGCTGCCCTTCGCCTACATCGCCTCGCTCACCGCGATGTACCGGCTGGACCGCAGCATCCACTGGTGGACGCTGTTCCTGGTCACCGTCTGCATGGTGGGCCTGCGGACCTTCGCCATGGCCTGCAACCGGATCATCGACCGCGAGATCGACGCGCGCAATCCGCGCACGGCGGGCCGTGAGCTGGTGACCGGCGCGGTGTCCGTGCGGTCCGCGTGGACCGGGGCGGGGATCGCGGTCGTCGTCTTCCTCGGCGCCGCCGCCCTGCTGAACCCGCTCTGTCTGGCGCTCGCGCCGCTCGCGGTCGTCCCGATGGTCGTCTATCCGTACGGGAAGCGGTTCACGAACTTCCCGCACGCGATCCTCGGCCTGGCGCAGGCCATGGGGCCGGTCGGAGCCTGGCTCGCGGTGACCGGCGAATGGTCCTGGGACGCGGTGATCCTGGGCCTCGCGGTGGGCGTCTGGATCGGCGGCTTCGACCTGATCTTCGCCTGTCAGGACGTGCAGGCGGACCGGGCGCACGGCGTGATGTCGGTGCCCGCCCGCTTCGGCGTCCCGGCGGCGCTGTGGGGCGCCCGCGTCTCGGCGGTCCTCACCACCGGTCTGCTCGTCTGGTACGCGCTGGCGACCGGCGCCGGGCTGTTCTTCTGGACCGGTCTGGTGATCGTGGCGGCGGCCTTCTGCTACGAGCACTCGATCGTGAAGCCGCACGACATGTCCCGGCTGAACCGGGCGTTCTTCACGACCAACGGCTTCATCGGGATCACCCTGTTCGTGTGCGCCCTGCTGGACCTGCTGGTCCGCGGCCTGACGCCGTAGCTCCCGGTCCGATGGCGGATAGGCTCGACGGCATGAACGACGGCAAGCGCACACCGTGGGTCGTGGGGGTTTCCGGGGCGTCGGGCACGCCGTACGCCGCCGCCGTGCTGCGGGGGCTCCTCGCGGCGGGGGAGAGCGTCGACCTGGTCGTGTCGCGGGCCTCGCGGCTCACGCTGCTCGACGAGACGGGGCTGCCCTTCCGGGACGCGCACTGGCGCGAGGACCTGGCGGCGTGGCTGGCGCGGGGCGCCGACGGGAGGCCGGACGCGTTCGGTGCCGCCGGTGTCCCCGGCGCGCTGGACGACGTGCGGTACTGGGCGGCCGGGGACCTGGCGGCGGGACCGTCCTCGGGTTCGTACCCGGCGAAGGGGATGCTGGTGGTGCCCGCCTCGACCGCCGCGGTGGCGGGAGTGGCACTGGGGCTCTCGAAGGACCTGCTGCAGCGGGTCGCGAGCGTGACGCTGAAGGAGCGGCGGCCGTTGGTCGTCGCGGTGCGGGAGACCCCGCTGAACGGGCAGACGCTCAGGCACATGGTGACGCTGGACGAGGCGGGCGCGATCGTGCTGCCCGCCTCTCCGGCGTTCTACGCGGGGGCGACGCACATCCAGGATCTGGTGGACTTCGTCGCCGGGCGGGTGCTGGACGCGGCAGGGGTGCCGCACCGGCTGTACCGCCGTTGGGAGGGTGAGCTCGGTGGCGCCACCCCCCGGGGCTGATCAGCGCTTCTTGCCGGGCTTCCGCTCGGCGCGCTTCGGGGCGGCGGACCGCTGGTGGGCACGCGAGCGGTTGGCCATCTCCTGCAGCTCGCGCATACGGGCGTAGGCCATCTCGATCGTGTACACGGTGACACACTCCTGAAAGATCGTCTTTGATCTACTGAAAGATTCACAGGGCTTCTGCTCTGTGTACCTTAGATTCTACACCTAAACTCGCGGTATCGCTGGACAATGGAAGGTTCTTCCCTATGGACGCCGTGGACAGGCAGCTCATCCAGGCTCTGCGCGAGAACGGACGTGCCTCGTACGCCGAGCTCGGCCGGCTCGTCGGGCTCTCCGGCCCCTCCGTCACCGACCGCATCAACCGCCTCGAAGCGGCCGGGGTCATCACCGGCTACCGCGCCACCGTCGCCGCCGCCTCGCTCGGCCTCGGCGTCACCGCCCTCATCGGCATCTCCCTCTCCGACGCCGCCGACCACGAGGACGTGGCCCGCCGTCTGAAGGACCTCGCCGAGATCGAGGACTGCTGGTTCATCGCGGGCGACGACTCCTTCATGCTCAAGGTGCGCGTCAGCGACGTCGACGGCCTGGAGAAGACGATCCGCAGGCTCAGCGGCACCAAGGGCGTCTCCCGCACCCGCACCACCATCGTGCTCTCCACGAAGTGGGAGAACCGGGTCGGAGAGCTGCCCGAAGAGGGCTGAGAGTACGGTGAACGACCGAGTCTGATTTCAGGAGAAGAGGGAGGCGGCCTCAGATGGACGCTGGGCTCAAGCGCGAGCTGGAGCAGAAGGTCCGGGACGGTGAGCGGCTGAGCCGTGAGGACGGCATCGCCCTGTACGAGTCCGACGACCTCGCCTGGCTCGGGGGGCTGGCCCACGAGGTCCGGACCCGCAAGAACGGCGACGTGGTCCACTTCAATGTCAACCGGCATCTGAACATGACCAACGTCTGCACCGCCTCCTGCGCCTACTGCTCCTTCCAGCGCAAGCCGGGCGAGAAGGACGCGTACACCATGCGCATCGAGGAGGCCGTGCGCCTCGCGAAGGCGATGGAGAACGAGAACCTCACCGAGCTGCACATCGTCAACGGGCTGCACCCCAACCTGCCCTGGCGGTACTACCCGCGCTCCCTCTCCGAGCTGAAGAAGGCCCTGCCGCACGTCTCCCTCAAGGCCTTCACCGCCACCGAGATCCACCACTTCGAGACGATCTCCGGGATGTCCGCCTCCGACATCCTCGACGAGCTGATCGAGGCCGGTCTGGAGTCGCTGACCGGCGGCGGCGCCGAGATCTTCGACTGGGAGGTCCGGCAGCACATCGTGGACCACCGCACCCACTGGGAGGACTGGTCCCGGATCCACCGGCTCGCCCACGAGAAGGGGCTCAAGACCCCCTCGACCATGCTGTACGGGCACATCGAGGAGCCCCGCCACCGGGTGGACCACGTGCTGCGGCTGCGCGAGCTCCAGGACGAGACCGGCGGCTTCCAGGTCTTCATCCCGCTGCGCTACCAGCACGACTTCGTGGACATGCAGGACGGCAAGATCCGCAACAGGCTCCAGGCGCGCACCACGATGGCGACCGGCGCCGAGGCGCTGAAGACCTTCGCGGTCTCCCGGCTGCTCTTCGACAACGTGCCGCACGTCAAGGTCTTCTGGGTGATGCACGGCGTGCAGACGGCGCAGCTCGCGCTCCAGCACGGCGCCGACGACATGGACGGCTCGGTCGTCGAGTACAAGATCACCCACGATGCCGACAACTACGGCACGCCGAACAAGCTGGGCCGCGAGGACCTGCTGGAGCTGATCCGGGACGCGGGCTTCCGGCCGGTCGAGCGGAACACCCGGTACGAGATCATCCGCGAGTACCCGGGCCCGGACGCGGACCGGCGCGAGTCGCCGCAGGCGATGCGGGTCTGAGGCGCGGCGCGCGGGACCGGCGGCGCGCGGGGCCCGGGAAGGGCCGACGCGCGGAGTCCGGGAAGGGCCGACCGCGCGGGACCGGGGCGCCCCGGGCGACCGGGGAAGGGCCGGGCGACCGGGGAAGGGCCGGGCGGTCGGGAAGGGCCGAGTGATCGGGGAAGGGCCGGTGGGAGTGATCCCGCCGGCCCTTCCGCGCGTCCGGCGCCCGGCGCGGGTCAGTGCAGCGGGAGCAGCATGACGATGTCGTCGCGGTCGTCGCCGGGGGCCACCCGGATCGCGCCGGGGACGCGGCCGACCTCCTTGTAGCCGCACCTGGCGTAGAAGCCGTCGACGCCGGTGCCGCCCCGGCAGGTCAGCCGGATCGCCTCTATCGCCTCGAAGCCCTCGGCGGTCCCCGCGGTGTGCTCGACGGCGGCCATGAGGTCACGGCCGTACCCCTTGCCCTGGTGCCGGGGGTGGACCATCACCGTGTAGAGCCACACCCAGTGGGTCATCAGGGGGTGGGTGTTGAAGGTGAAGAAGGCGGTGGCGGCGATCTCGCCGTCCTCGTCGCGGCCGACGAGCAGCCGGGTGCCGCCCTCGGCCAGCGCGACGAGGTGCCTGATCAGGGCGGGGCGGATCTCGTCGGGGGTGACGGGGGCCACGAAGCCGACGGCCCCGCCCGCGTTGGAGACGTCGGCCCAGAGGGAGAGCACGCCGTCGCGCAGGGTGGGGTCGATGGCCGGGTCCACCTCGAAAGTAAGGGTCATGAGCGCATCTTAGCTATTACTTGATCCACTCCTCAAGGGCTCCCGACCTTGGGCCGTCCGGTTCGGGACCTTCGGCGGTGGAGGGGTGGTGAGCGGCGGGGGTAGCTTGTGAATGTATTCACAAGCATATGAGACGTGAATGGAAGAAGGTCCGTCATGGCTGTCCACGCGCCGCAGCGCCCCACCCGCCGCGCCCACCTCCCGGGCAGCCAGGACGACGTCCTGGTCCGTTCGGTCCTCGCCCGCGGGGTCCTCGCGGCGGCCCGGGTCCTCGTCGGCTTCTACTTCCTCTGGCCCTTCCTGGACAAGACCTTCGGCTTCGGCAGGGCCACCCCGTCGGCCGGGGCGTGGATCAACGGCGGGCACCCCACCGAGGGCTTCCTGCTGCACGGCACCAGCGGCCCCTTCGCCCACGTCTTCGACTCGGTCGCGGGTGCCTGGTGGCTCGACACCCTCTTCATGCTCGGTCTGCTCGGCGTCGGCCTCGCCATGATCCTCGGCATCGGGATGCGCGTCGCCGCCGTCTCGGGCACGCTCATGATGGGCTTCATGTGGCTCGTCACCCTCTGGCCCGGCGCCAACCCCTTCCTGGACGACCACTGGATGATCGCCCTGGTCCTCCTGATCACCGCCGCCACCGGCGCCGGGAGCTACTACGGCCTCGGCGGACGCTGGGCGCGGCTCCCGCTGGTCCGCGAGCACCGCTGGCTGATCTGAGCCCGGTCCCGGGACCCCCTCCCGGCGAGCGCCCCTCCCCGTGCTTCACTGGAGGGGCGCTCGTCCCCGTATCAATGGGGTCCCGGGCACCTCTCGGAAACCCGGAAACCTCGGAACGGATGAGTGGACTGACATGCTCCGCTACACGCTGATGCGGCTCGGCATCTTCGCCGGATGCTTCCTCGCCCTGTGGGGTCTCGTCCTGGTCGGCGCGCTGCCGCGCGGTCTCGGCGACTCGAACCTGCTCTGGGTCCTCATGCTCTCCATCGTCATCTCCGCCCCGCTGAGCTTCGTCCTCCTGCGCAAGGTGCGGGACCAGGCCAGCGTCGAGGTCGTCGCCAAGGTGGACCGCGCCAAGGGCCGGCTCGCGGCCAACCGGTCCCAGGAGGACGCGCTCTAGGACGCGCTCTAGGATCCGCCGGGGCGCGCGCTCGGACGGGGTCCGCCCCGCGCCCGAGCGGGGTTCCGCCCCATAAAGGCCACGTAAGGTTCGTCACAGACACGTACGACCCCCGGACACCCCGGGCAGGAGCTTCGCAGGCTCCCGCCTGGGGTGTTCTGCGTTTCCGAGGCGGACGGAGGCTCGGATTCCCCCAAAGAAGGGCTTTGAGGTTCTCAAAGTTCAAGTGTTAACGTGTTCGACATGACGACAGCAGTGCGACTTCCCCATGCCCCGGGCATCCCGCTCGTGGCGCGCCTGCACGTCGATCTGTGCCGCTGTATGTCCGCGGTCTGTTGCCGCGAGCTCTGACCCGGCATCATGCGGCGGCCCGCGCGAGAGCGTCTGTGCCGCACCCCCGTCCCCGTATCGCCCCGCATACGCACCTGTGGAGTGTGCCCGTGTCCGCGTCCGCGACCACGCCCGAGACGAAGTCCCCGACTTCCTCCCGTATACCGAAGGTCCCCTTCTGGGCCCAGATCATCGCCGGTCTGGTCCTCGGCGTCCTGCTCGGCTGGCTGGCCCGCAGCCAGGACGTCTCCTGGCTCAAGGAGACCCTCGGCCAGATCGGCGACATCTTCGTCCAGCTGCTCAAGCTGGCCGTCGCCCCGCTCGTCTTCTTCGCGATCCTGGTCTCGATCACCAACCTGCGGAAGGTGAACAACGCCGCCAGGCTCGCCACCCGCACCCTGCTCTGGTTCATGATCACCTCGCTGATCGCGGTGGCCATCGGCCTCGCCATCGGTCTGATCACCAACCCGGGCGCGGGCACCGGCCTCACCCCGCAGGACGGCAAGCTGCCCAAGCGCGAGGGCTCCTGGATCGACTTCCTGACCGGGATCATCCCGACGGACGTCATCACCCCGTTCACCGAGCTGAACGTGCTCCAGATCGTCTTCATGGCCGCCGTCGCGGGCATCGCCGCCCTCAAGCTGGGCGACCGCGCCAAGCCGATCCTCACCCTCTCCGAGTCGATCCTCGAACTGCTGCAGAAGGCCCTGTGGTGGGTCATCCGGCTCGCCCCGCTCGGCACCGTCGGCCTCATCGGCTTCGCCATCGCCGACTACGGCTGGGAGCTGATCGGCAAGTACGCGACCTTCACCGCCGACGTCTACATCGGCTGCGCCCTGGTCCTCTTCGGCGTCTACCCGCTGCTGCTCGCGACGGTCGCCAAGGTCAACCCGCTGCACTTCTTCAAGGGCGCCTGGCCCGCCATCCAGCTGGCCTTCGTCTCCCGCTCCTCGGTCGGCACCATGCCGGTCACCCAGAAGGTCACCGAGCGCCTCGGCGTCCCGAAGGAGTACGCCTCCTTCGCCGTCCCGTTCGGCGCCACCACCAAGATGGACGGCTGCGCCGCGATCTACCCGGCGCTCGCCGCGATCTTCATCGCGCAGATCTTCGACGTGCAGCTCGGCATCGGCGACTACCTGCTGATCGCCTTCGTCTCCGTGATCGGCTCGGCGGCCACCGCCGGTCTGACCGGCGCCACTGTCATGCTGACCCTGACCCTCTCCACCCTGGGCCTCCCGCTGGAGGGCGTCGGCCTGCTCATGGCGATCGACCCGATCCTCGACATGATGCGCACCGCCACCAACGTCGCCGGCCAGGCGCTCGTCCCGGTGATCGTCGCCGCCCGCGAGAAGATCCTCGACCACACGGCGTACGAGAACGCCTCGGCGTCCCCGATCGACGAGCTGGTCGACGTCCGCGAGGCCGAGCAGAAGGTCGCGGTCCCGGCCGCCGCCTGACCCGGCCCGGTCCCGCCGGGCCCATGGCCCGGTACGGTCCCGCCCCCGCACCCGCGTGCCCCCCGCCCCCTGTCCGGGCGGGGGGCACGCGGGTTTCCCTGAGGGCTCACGGCCACAGGAGTTCGCGGGTCCAGCCGTCGGGGGTGCGGTGGTAGCGCAGCCGGAGGTGGCGGCGGGCGGCGTCGCCCTGGAAGAACTCGACCTCGGACGGCTCGACGACGTAGAGGGTCCAGGTCGGGACGGCGGCGGACGGGTCCGTCTCCGCCCGTCGCCAGGCCGCCCCGCTCGCCTCCGCGAGGGTCTCGGGGGAGTCCAGGACCTCGCTCTGCCTGCCCACCAGGGCCGCCGCCAGGGCGCCGGTGGTGCGGGCGTGCAGATCCTCGTACGCCTCCTCGGGGGTGCCGGTGACGACCCGGCCCCTGACCCGGACCTGGCGGCCCTGGACCGGCCAGTAGAAGCCGAGCGCGGCCTCGGGGCGCGCCGCGAGCTGGCGGCCCTTGGCGCTGGTGGCGTGCGAGGCGAAGTGCCAGCCGCGCGCGTCGGCGTCGTGCAGCATCACCGTCCGCACGTCGGGGCGGCCTTCGGTGTCCGCGGTCGCCAGGGAGAGGGTGTGCGGTTCGCTCTGGCCCGCCGCGACCGCCGCCGTGAACCAGTCGTGGAAGAGGGCGAGCGGCTCGGGCGGGGCGTCCTCGGGTGCGAAGGCGGGCAGTTCGGTGTCCCAGACCCTCAGGGAGCGCAGCGCGTCGTGGAAGTCGTTCATGGGGCCACGGTAGGGCGCGCGGCGGGCTTTCCCGCCGGGTGCGCCCGGTGTGCCCGCCCGGTGTCCCCGCCCGGTGTGCCCGACCGGTGTGCCGCGCCTGGCCGTACGGGTGGCCCGTAGGGGGGTCGGTACGCCCTCGTACGCCCTCGCGCGCCCGTACGCCCGTCGCCCGGGGCCTCAGTCGCGGCCCAGGACCACCGTGCCCGAGGAGCAGAACCAGCCGCCCGTCCCCGAGGCCACCGCCAGCTCCGGCAGGGAGCCGTCCGGCCGCCGCACCTGGAGTCCCGGCGCCTCCCCGCGCAACTGCCGTACCGCCTCCACCAGCAGGAACAGCCCGCGCATCCCCGGGTGGCAGGCCGAGAGCCCGCCGCCGTCCGTGTTCACCGGCAGCCGGTCCTTCTCCTGGACGAATGGCCCGCCCTCGCCCTTCGCGCAGAAGCCCAGGTCCTCCAGGGTCACCAGGGTCATGTAGGTGAAGGCGTCGTAGACCTCGGCGAGGTCGATGTCCGCCGGGGTCACGCCCGCCCGCTCGAAGGCGAGCCGCCCGCTGACCGCCGCCGGGGAGACCGTGAAGTCCTCCCACTCCGACATCGTGGTGTGCGAGACGTGCTCGCCCGTCCCCAGGACCCAGACCGGGGCGGTGCGGCAGTCCCGTACGTACTCCTCGGCGACCAGCAGCACCGCGCAGCCGCCGTCGCTGCGCAGACAGCAGTGCAGTTTGGTGAACGGGTCCGCGATCATCGGCCCGGACAGCACGTCGTCGACGGTGATCGGCTCGCGGAACATCGCCTCCGGGTTGAGCACCGCGTTCGCCCTGGTCCGTACGGCGACCTCGGCCAGCTGTTCCAGGGTGGTCCCGTACTGGTGCATATGGCGGCGCGCGGCCATCGCGTACTTGGCGATCAGGGTGTGTCCGTAGGGGACCTCGAACTGGAGCGGTCCGCGCGCCCCGAACGAGAGGTTCGAGGTGCGCCGCCGGGCCCGGATGTCGGCGCGCGCGGTGGAGCCGTACACGAGCAGCACCGCGTTGGCGTGCCCGGCGGCGATGGCGTCGGCGGCGTGCGCGGCCATCACCTCCCAGGTGGCGCCGCCCACGGAGGTCGAGTCCACCCAGCGGGGCCGCAGCCCCAGGTACTCGGCGACCTCGACCGGCGCGAGGGTGCCGAGTCCCGCCGAGGCCAGGCCGTCGATCAGCGAGCGGTCGAGCCCGCTGTCCGCGAGGGCCCGGCGGGCGGCCTGGGCGTGCAGCGCGTACGGGGTGGCCTCGTCGACCCGGCCCCCGTCGGAGAGGGCGACGCCGACGACGGCCACGCGGCGGGCGCTGTGCGTGAGGGAGGACATGGATCTGACGGTACATCAGATTCTCTCGATCGGGACCGGCGCATCTCTGGCAACCGGCCCCCCACCGGCCTAGCATGACGCACCGTCAGAAACGGAGGGAGCCCCATGGACGCCGCCGACAGCGCACCGCCCGCCGCCGGAACCACCTCGCCCGCCGCCCCGCTCACCGAGGAGCAGCGGGAGATCCGGCGCACCCTGCGGGACCTGCTCGCCGAACGGGCCGGACCACGGGAGAACCGCGCGGCCACCGCCACCCCCCAGGGGTACGACCCCGGGCTCTGGGCCCGGATGGCCCGGACCCTCGGCCTCGCCGGGCTCGCCCTCCCCGAGGAGTACGGCGGCGTCGGCTGCGGCCCCGCCGAACTCGCCCTCGTCTGCGAGGAGACCGGCCGGGCGCTCGCCCCTTCCCCGCTCCTCGCCACCAGCGTCCTCACCGCCCCCCTGCTCACCGCGCTGGGCACCCCCGCCCAGCGCGCCGCGCTCCTTCCGCGCCTCGCCGACGGCGGCCTGACCTGCGCCCTCGCCGTCCCCGGTACGGCCCTCGCGCTCGCCCTCGGCCTGACCGGCGACAACACCGCCGAGAGCTGGTCCGGCGGCGGGCGCGCGGGCGGGGTCCAGGCCCGGCCGGTCACCGCGGCCGAGGCCGAGGCCGAGGCCGACGGTGCCACGGGGGGCGGCGGGGACGGAGGCGGCGGCGGGCGCGGCTGGCGGCTGTACGGCGAGGCCGCCCAGGTCGTCGACGGCCACAGCGCGGGACTGCTCCTCGTCGCCGCCCACACCGGCGGCTTCGCCCGCAGCCGCACCCTGCTCCTCCTCGTACGGGACGAGCCCGGCGCACCCGCCCCCGGGCTGGTCAGGACGCGGACGCCCACCCTGGACCTCACCCGCGCCCAGGCCACCGTGCAGTTCCGGGACACCCCCGCCGAACTCCTCGGCGAGGAACCGGCCGACGTCCTCGGCGCCCTCGCCGCCACCGGCAGGACCGCCGCCGTGATGATCGCCGCCGAAGCCGTCGGCGCCGCCCGCGAGGCCCTCGACCGGACCGTCGCCCATGTCGGCGCGCGCGAGCAGTTCGGGCGGCCCGTCGGCTCCTTCCAGGCCGTCAAGCACCGCCTCGCCGACCTGTACGTGCGGATCGAGGCCGCCCGCTCGCTCACCCACTGCGCCGCCCGCGAGCCGGGACCCGGGCCCGAGAGCGGACCGCTCGCCCTCGCCCACGCCCTGGAGGCGCTGCGGGCCACCGCCGGGGAGTCGCTCCAGCTGCACGGCGGCATCGGCTTCACCTGGGAGCACGAGGCGCACCTCTACTTCAAACGGGCCGCTTCCGACGAACTGCTCTTCGGGCCCGTGCGGCGGCTGCGCGCGCGGGCGGCGGAACGGACCGGACTGTTCGGGGAGGCGGTGTAGATGCCCGAGATGTCGATGGGGCGCAGCATCATGCAGAAGGTGTCGTCGACCCGGGCCTTCGCCCGGATCGGCCCGCACGTCGTGCCCGCGATGGACAAGGCCGTGCACCGGCTGACCCGGGGGAAGGTGCTGCTCAGCGCGCGGATGCTGCCCGGGGTCGTGCTCACCGCGCGGGGTGCCCGCAGCGGGCTGCCCCGGGTCACCCCGCTCGCCTGCGTGCCCGAGCCGGACGGGCGCTGGCTGCTCGTCGGCTCCAACTTCGGCCGCCCGGGGCACCCGTCCTGGACGGCCAATCTGCTCGCCCACCCGGACGTCGAGGTGAACTGGCGGGGCGAGGACGTGCCCGTCCGCGCGGAACTCCTGACGGGGGAGGAACGGGCGGTCGCCTGGCGGGCGGCCCTGGACTTCTGGCCGCCGTACGCCACCTACCAGGCCCGGGTGGAACGCGAGATCAGACTCTTCCGGCTGGCCCGGAGGACGACGGACGTCTGACGACGGGCGTGGGACGGGGGGCGCGGGGAGCCGGGAGCCGAGGACCGGGCTGCCGGGACCTCCGAGGTGTCAGGAGGCGGGCCGGGCTCCTGAGCCGTCCGGGGGGCCGGGCGTGCCCGGGACGGGCGGGGCTTCCGAGAGCCCTGAGGTTCCTGAGGCCGCCGGGGCTTCCAGGACCTCCGGGTCCCCTGAGGCGTCCGGGGTCTCCGGGGCGTCCGGGGCCCCCGGGGGCGGAGGGGCGTCCGGTGCTGCTCCCGGGGACGGCTTCGCGTGGAGGACGGCGCGGGCCTGTTCCGCCGCGCGGGCGATGCTCTCCGAGACGAAGTCGAGGAACCGGGCGATGTTCTCCAGCCGGGCGCCCGCCGGGGTGCCGGGGCCGAAGACCCCGGCACCCTCCCGCGCGGTCTCGGAGATGTGCGCGGTCGAGCGGGCGCTGGCCATCATCGACCGGTACCAGACGTCGTCGTCCACGACGTACCGCTCGCGGCGGCGCTCGTCGCGCTCCCGGGTGACAAACCCCTGGGAGTCCAGGAACGCGATGGCCTTGGAGACGGACGCGGGGCTGACCCCGAGGTGCTGGACCAGCTCGGCCGCGGTGAGGCTGCCGCTGTCGGCGAGGCAGATGGCGGCCATCACCCGGGCGGTCATCTGCGGCATTCCCGACTGCATGAGGACGGTCGTGAACACCTCCTCGTACGCGCGCACCGCCCCGGCGTCCCGCCCGTGCGGCTGGGGCGCCGGGGCGGTCGGCCGGGACGCGGTCCGCCCGCTCCGGTGGGCGCGCTGCTCGGTGGCGCGGTGGGCGAGGTCGGCGCGGTATCCGGCGGGTCCGCCGTTGCGCATGACCTCGCGGGTGACCGTCGAGGTGGGGCGGTCGAGCCGCCGGGCGATCTCCGCGTAGGGGAGGCCGTCGGCGAGGCCGAGGGCGATCCGTTGACGTTCTTGCTGGGTGAGCCTGCCGCCCGGCATCCCTGTCTCCTTCGTGCTGTGTGCCGCGTGATGCCCCCAGCCTAGCGTTCACCTTCACTTCATTGCAACGAGTGGGGGAGGGTTGTTGCGTTAGATTCTGGTTCGTTGCAACGATTTATTGCATCTGACCTGCGAGAATGATGAATGAGTGCAACAAGAGTGTTGCTGGATCAGTGAACGCAACGTAGCTTTCTCTCATCGGAAACAAACACCAAGGGAGAGCGTCATGCAGGAGTTCAACACCCCCACCGCCGTCACCGCCGTCCTCCACGTCCCCGCCGGGCGCATCCGCCTCATCGCCGCCGACCGGACCGACACCACGGTCGAGGTCCGCCCCGCGAACGCCGCCGAGAGCCGCGACGTGAAGGCCGCCGAACTGGCCGAGGTCGGCTACGCGGACGGCGTCCTGCGGATCGTCGTCCCGGAGGGCGGGCGCCGGGTCCTCGGCGCCTCCGGCTCCGTCGAGGTGACCGTCCAGCTCCCGGCCGGCTCCCATGTCGAGGCGAAGGCCGCCGCCGCCGAACTCCGGGGCGTGGGACGGCTCGGGGACGTCACCTTCGAGGGCGCGCGGGGCACCGTCAAGCTCGACGAGGCCGGGGACGCGCGGCTCGTCCTCCAGGACGGTGACATCACGGTCGGCCGTCTCGGCGGCTCGGCCGAGATCCGTACGAGCAAGGGCGACCTCCGGGTCGCCGCCGCCGAGCGCGGCACGGTCGTGCTGGACACCGCGTACGGCGAGATCGAGATCGGCACGGCCCGGGGCGTCTCCGCCGTCCTGGACGCCGGTACCGCCCACGGCCGGGTCCACAACGCGCTCCGCAACGCCGACGGCGCCGCCGCCGGTCTCGTGGTCCGCGCCACCACCTCCTACGGCGACATCACCGCCCGCAGCCTGTAGGCGTCAGGCGTGCCCGGCCCGGCCCCGCCCGGAGACGGCGACGCCGACGGCGGTCCGTGGGGGCGGGCCGCCGTCGGCGTCGACGACAGGACGGGGGAGGAGGGGCCGGGGTTATCTGGTCGGCTTCTTGCCGGTGATGCCCAGATGGACCAACAGGGCCAGGTTCGGCTTGAGTTCGGCCTGCTTCACACCCCAGGTGGTGAAGCCCTTCTGGTGGCCCGCGACCGCGGCGAGCATGGCGACCAGGGAGCCCGCCATGGCGGCGGGACTGACTTCCTTGTCGACCTTGCCCTTGGCCTGGAGCTCCTTCACCGAGTCCGTCAGGGAGTTGGTGACCGAGTTCAGGATCTTCATGCGGATCTTGTAGAACCGCTTGTCGCCCTCAGCGGCACCGAGGTCGACGACCCGGAGGATCGCGTCGTGCCTGCGCCAGAAGTCCAGGAAGCCCTCGACCAGGTCCTCCGAGGTCTGCCAGGCGGCCTTGCCGACCCAGGAGCGGCCGGAGACCAGCTCGGTCAACCCGGCTCCCTCCTTGGCCATTTCCTCCGCGATCTCGAGGACCGCGCCCTCGACGTCCGGGAAGTACTGGTAGAACGTCGCGGGCGAAGTGCCCGCCTTCCGGGCCACATCGATGACCTTGACGTCCCGGTACGGCGAGGAGCTGAGCATCTCGCCGAGGCAGTCGAGCAGCTTCTGCCGCGTCGCCTGGCCGCGTCGTCCGGCCACGCGGCCGTCGACGGTGCGTACTTGTCCTGTCATGCCGTCAGCTTACCGAGGGGGTGTCGGCGCGCGATTCGGCCGACTGCAAATGGGGTGGACCCCTACGGCGTCCGTGTTCTACGAGGTCGGCGCGGGTGTCCGGGCCGGGGCCCCTACAGCGGGGAGGGGCGGGATCTCGCCAGTCCGGGACGGCGTACGGGCGGAGAGCGGGTGGAGTACGGGTGGAGTGCGGACGGCGTACGGGCCGAGTGCGGGCAGAGGGCGGGCGGCGTACGGGTGAGGCGCGGGCGGAGTCCGGCCCCCGGCTCCGGCCCCCTGCTCCGGCTCCGGCCCCCGGCTCCGGTCGCGGGCCCGCCCAGGGCCCGGGTGCCCGGAGGAGGCGCCCGCGGGAACCCCGTACCCGAACAGGCTTATGAACAGCCTGTGGAAAACTTCGGTGGACAACTCAAGCGCCCCAAGGGTTGTACGCCGGAAAATCGCTATTTTGTTCGGATTTTGAGGGGTGCGGGACCGCTCCCACGGCCCTAGCGTGTCCCCATGGCCGTACGCACCGAGGGCACCCCCTGCTGGGTGGACGCACAGCTCCCCGACCTGGAAGCGGGCAAACGCTTCTACGGCGGGCTGTTCGGCTGGACCTTCGGCCCCGGACCGGGCGAGGCCCTCCTCGACGGGCGCCCGGTCGCCGGGCTCCTGCCCAAGCGCGACGGCCGGATGCCCACCACCTGGACCCTCTACCTCGCCACCCCGGACGCGGGGACCCTCGCCACCCGGATCAGGGCGGCGGGCGGACGGATGGTCATGGAGCCCTACCCCGTGGGCCCCTTCGGCGTCCTCGCGCTGGCCGCCGACCCCGGCGGCGCCGTCTTCGGCCTCCGCCAGCAGGGCGACGACGACGGCTCCTGGGCCACCGGCGCCCCCGGCACCTTCCGCTGGATGGAGGTGTACACCCGCCGCCCCGACGCCGTCGACACCTTCTACGCCGGTGTCTTCGGCTACCTCGGCCGCCAGGCCGACGCCCGCGAGGAGGGCCGGGAACCCGGCTTCGACTACCGCGTCTGGTCCCCGCCCGGAGCCCGCCCCGGCGACGGCGGCGCCTTCGGCGGGCGGGCCGTCCTCACCGACGACTTCCCCGCCGAACTCCCCGGCCACGTCCTCGTCCACTTCGCCGTCCGCGACTGCGACGAGGCCTGCGCCACCACCGTCCGGCTCGGCGGCCGGATCGCCGTCCCGCCCTCCGACACCCCGCACGGCCGCGTCGCCGTCCTCCACGACGACCAGGGCGCCCGGTTCGCGGTCCTCGCCGCACCGCGCGAGCCGTCCGGTACGCCCTGATCCCACCCGCTCCGCCCCCCGCGCTCCGCCCCTGAAGTCCCGCTCCGTCCCCCACCGCCCGCCCCCGGCCACCCGGTCCGCCGCACGGCCGGTGACACCCGCCGCGACACGTGACACCCCGATCCGCCCCCGGGTTCGCCACCGGGCCCTCGGACAGGAAGAATCAGGGCCACGGGGCCGTACCCTCATGGCCCGTACGGGGAGGTGGCAGGCAAGTGGACCAGCTGACGCAGCACGACCCGAGACGCATCGGGCCCTTCGAGGTGCTGGGCCGGCTCGGCGCGGGCGGAATGGGCCTGGTCTATCTCGCGCGCTCGGCCTCGGGCCGTCGCGTGGCGATCAAGACCGTGCGCACGGAGCTCGCGGAGGACCAGCTGTTCCGGGTCCGCTTCACCCGTGAGGTGGAGGCCGCGCGGGCGGTCTCCGGCTTCTACACGGCCGCCGTCGTCGACGCCGACCCGAGGGCCGCCGTGCCCTGGCTGGCGACCGCCTACGTCCCCGCGCCCTCCCTCGAAGAGATAGTGAACGAGTGCGGGCCCCTCCCGGCGCAGGCCGTGCGCTGGCTGGCCGCGGGAGTCGCCGAGGCCCTCCAGTCCATCCACGGCGCGGGACTGGTCCACCGGGACCTCAAGCCCTCCAACGTCCTCGTCGTCGAGGACGGCCCCCGGGTGATCGACTTCGGCATCGCGTCCGGGGTCTCCAACACCCGTCTGACCATGACCAACGTCGCCGTGGGCACCCCCGCCTACATGTCGCCCGAGCAGGCCCGCGACTCGCGCAGCGTCACCGGCGCCAGCGACGTCTTCTCGCTGGGCTCGATGCTGGTCTTCGCCGCCACCGGCCACGCGCCCTACCACGGCGCCAATCCGGTCGAGACCGTCTTCATGCTGCTCCGCGAGGGCCCCGACCTGGAGGGCCTGCCCGAGGAGCTGCGGCCCCTCATCGAGTCCTGTATGCAGACGGACGTCACCCGCAGGCCCACCCCGGCCGACCTCCAGGCCCAACTGGCCCCGCACCTCTTCGGCCCCGGCAGCGACGACAGCGGCACCGCCTCGGCCTGGCTGCCGCACAGCGCCACCGCCATGATCGAGACCCGCAGGGGCGGTGGCCGCCAGGCCCCCGCCGCGCCGCCGGTCCCGCGCCGCACGCCCCCGCCGCCGCCCCGCCCGCCGGGCGACCCCCGCTTCCCGGAGCCCGCGCCCGACGCGGGCCGCCGCCCGGGGGCCGCGCCGGTCGGCGGCGGACGGCACGCCGGACGCGCCGAGAGCGCCGGGGGCCCGGTACGGCTGGGCGGCGCGACCGTGCCGATCGGACCCGGCCCCCGGGTCGCGGACACCCGGGCCGCGCTGGCCGTCGGCCGGAGCGCCGACGCGGGCCCGGCCACCGGCTGGATCCGCCCGCCGGGCGGCGGCCCGCACGGCGCGGACCACGGCTCGTACGCGGGGGAGCCCGGCCCGCCGCCCGGCGCCCGCCCGGTCGGCGTCCCCGCGCAGGGCGCCGACCCCGCCCCGGCGGAGCCCGGCCACTGGCGGCCCTGGCGCTTCCGCATGTCGAACGACGTGTGGGGCACGCCCGTCGTCGACGGCGACCTGCTGTACGTGACCTCCTTCGAGGTGCACGCGCTGGACACCGGGAGCGGACGCCGCCAGTTCAAGACCCGGGACGTGGCCTGGTCGATGGCGGTGGCCGCAGGCCGTATCCACGCCTCCGACGGGCCCACCCTGTACGCGCTGGACGCCACCGACGGCGGCGAGCGCTGGCGGCTGCGCACGGACGCCTGGGTGTACTCGCTCCAGGTGGACCGGGGCACCGTCGTCACCGGTACGCGCGGCGGCGGGGTGCAGGGCTGGGAGGCGTCCAACGGCGCCAAGCTGTGGGAGATCACCGGCGCGCAGACCGACTTCGAGACCCCGGAGGCCGGGCCCGCCGTGCACGGCGACACCGTCTACGTGTGGCGGGACGCCCGGCTCCAGGCCCTCGACGCCCGGACCGGCACGGAGCGCTGGTCGTACCCCGTCGGTGACGCCGCCTCCTGCGCCAACGTGCCGGTCAGGATCGCCCCGGCCGAGGACGGCCGGGTGTACGTGGCCGCCGGGACCCGGGTCCTGGCGATCGACATCGCCTCCGGTCACGTCCGCTGGCACTTCGAGGCGCCCGCCGTCTTCCTCTCGCCACCGGCCTTCGCGCCGGGACCGGCGGTCACCGGCGGCGGGGTGTACCTCTCCGACCACCTCGGCACGGTGTACGCGATCGACGCCGCCACCGGCCAGGACCGCTGGCGGATCGCGACCGAGCCGCGCCAGTCGGCCGAACCGGTGCTCGTCGCCGACGGCAATGTGCACGTCGGCAGCGGCAGCGCGCTCTACACGCTCGACGCGGTCACCGGCACGCCCCGCTGGCGGTTCGCGGCGGGCGGCGAACTGGTCGGCTCGCCGGTCGTCGCCGACGGCCGGGTGCACTTCGGCTCCGCCGACCACGTCCTCTACACCCTGGACGCGAGCGGCGGGCAGTTGCGCTGGAAGCTGGCGACCGGCGGCGAGATCACCGGCTCGCCGGTGGCCAGGGGCGGGGTCGTCTACGCGTGCAGCAAGGACCGCTGCGTGTACGCGCTCGACGCGGTCAAGGGAACGGCCACGGGCCGGGGACCCGGCGCGCGGTAGGGGCGGAGCGGTCTGCGGACCCGCCCGCAGGAAGAGATCCACGGACCCGCCGTCCGGGGAGCGGCCCCCAGGGGTCAGGTCCTCGGGGGCGGGTCCTCGCGCGCGGGCTCCGGCGGCGGTACGTCGAAGGTGCGGGTCGCCGCGTACGGCGTCGAGGCCGTGGGGTGCTCGTCCGGCGTCCCGGCGGTGGCGTCCGGCGGCGGTCCGGCGGACGGCGCGGGCCGCTCCGGCGGGGACTTCCGGCGCGGGGCGGTGCGGCGGCGGGACCGGCCCGACATCACGAGCGCGCCCAGCAGCAGCAGGACCCCGCCGCCGAGGGCGTTCGCCACGCCGTCGCCGAGTCCCCGTCCGTCGCCCGAGATCACCAGGCTGCCCTCGGCCTGTCCGACCCGCACCATCCACAGGACCGTGAAGCCGAGGACGACGAGCCCGGCGACGGCCACCAGCGCCCGGGAGCGCAGGACCACGCCGAACAGGGTGAGCAGGGCGGCGAAGAGGAACGGCAGCAGGATCGAGGCGAGCACGTCGGGCCTGCCGTCGGTGATGCCGCCGAACAGGTCGCCGATCGCGTAGTCACGCCCGTGACGGCCGTCGTACCAGGCACGGAAGGGGCTCCAGACGGCGGCCGTCGCTCCGGCGAGAGCCAGGACCGAGCCGATGACGTTGCGGATCATCGTGGCGGCCTCCTTCGGGGGGACGGCTCTCGCTCCCGACGCTACGCCGGGTGGGTGAGGCCCGCCACGCGGCCCGTCCCCTAGGGTGGCGCGGACACGACAGGCAACGGGGGAGCGGGAAATGGTACGCACACGGCTGAAGCTCGCGGCGACGCTCACGGTGGTGGTGCTCGCGCTGACCGGGTTCCAGACCAGCACCGGCGGGGGCGGCGGGAAGAGCAGGAGCGGGGGCGGCGGCCACTCGTCGGGAGGCGGTCACTCCTCGGACGACGACTCGGGCGGCGGCTGCTCCAGCGACGAGAAGAGCAACGACGACTACGGGGGCTCCGGCCCGCGCACCACGGCGCCGACCCCCACCCCGTCCCGCGCGACGGCCGAGGTCGTGGTCGTGGACTGCGTGGACCCCGAGCGGAGGAAGGGCAAGGGGAAGCCCGCCCGGCGGGCTGACACCACGGCGACCCTGGAGATCACCTCGAAGGAGGGGGACACCGAGACCTTCCGGGTGACCCTGGAGTTCAAGGGCGCCTCGGGCTCGGCGGTGGACTCGGTGGAGACGCTCGTCACGGTGGAGGGCGGCCGGAAGAAGCGCTTCGAGGTCCCGATGCGGAACCCGGGGGCCGTCGACCGGGTGGAGAACTGCTGGGTGTACGACGTACGGGTGGAGCGCTAGGAACGGGCCCCCGCCGGGGCGGGGGCGGGGCCGGAGGACCCGGCCGGACCGGGCCCACGGGCTCCACCGGGCCCACCCGGCTCACAGGGCTGACCGAGCCCACCCGGCTCACGGGCCCCACCTGCCCCACCCGGCTCACCGCCCCACCAGCGGCCGACCCGCTCCCGTCACCGGAGCCGGTGTCCCTCCGTCCTGCGGCCGAACAGCTCCGCCTGCCGTCGCGGGGGCAGGTTCCCCAGGGAGACCAGGTGCGGGGCGTGCGCCAGGGCCCGGGACCTGGCGCCCTCCTGGACGGACCACAGGGCCCGCACCGTGCCCTGGACGGCCTCCGTCGGATGGGCGGCGATGACGGCGGCGGCCCGGCGGGCGGCGTCGAGCGCCCCGCCGGGCGGGGTCAGTTCGGAGACGAGCCCGGTCTCGTACGCCCGCCGGGCCGAGATCCGTTCCGCGCCGCCCATCAGGGCCATCCGGGCGGCTTCCCCGTGCGGCATCCGCAGCGCCATGTGGACGGTCTCGAAGGCGCTGACCATCCCGTAGGTGGTGTGCGGGTCGAAGAAGGACGCGTCCTCCCCGGCGATCAGGAACTCCGCCTCGCCGAGCAGGTAGAAGGCCCCGCCGCAGGCCATCCCCTCGACGGCGGCGACCACCGGCTTCCACAGGTCGTTCGCCTTGGGCCCGATCGTGAGGAGGGGGTCGTCGATCGTGTACGGGGAGGAGGGCTGGGGCACGTTCCCGGCGTCCGTACGGTCGACGCCGGTGCTGAAGGCCCGCCCGCCGGCCCCGGTGACGACGATCGCGCGGACCTCGTCCTCGTACCGGAACGCCCGCCAGACGGCGGCGAGTTCACGGGCCATCCCCAGGGTGATCGCGTTGTGCCGGTCCGGCCGGTCGAGGGTGACGACCGCGACCCCGGTCCGCTCGTCCCGCTCGACGCGGACGCTCATCCGCGCTCCAGGAGCCAGCGGGGGACGGCGAGCCCGTCGAGCGGGGTGAAGGCCACCCGGACGGGCGCGCCGATGCGCAGCCGCGCCGGGTCGACCGAGTTCAGCGGGGCGTCGGGGGCGGCGACCACGTTCCCGACGAGCCGGACGCGGGGGGCGTCGGCCAGCTCCACGAGGACCGCGTTGTACGGGGCCTGGGCCGCGTACTCGGGCAGCAGGGGCGGGTGCGGCAGCACGTACGACCAGATCCGGCCGCGTCCGGACATCAGCCGCCACTCGCTCGCGAAGGACCGGCAGTGCGGGCAGCAGGGGCGGGGCGGGAAGCGCAGCTCGCCGCAGTCGGCGCAGGACTGGATTCGCAGTTCGCCCCGGGCGGCGTACTCCCAGAAGGGGGCGCCGTCCTCGTCGACGACAGGTGTCAGCATCTTCTCTCAGCTCCTCAGCAGGATCGCCGATGTGGGGACGCCCTCGCCCGCCGTGACCAGGCAGGTGGCGGCGTCCGGGACCTGGGCGGTGGAGACGCCCCTGAGCTGCTTCACGCCCTCGTTGATGAGGTTGAAGCCGTGCACGTACGCCTCGGAGAGGCCGCCGCCGCCGGTGTTCACGGGGAGCCGGCCGCCGATCTCCAGGGCGCCGCCCTCGGTGAAGGCCGCCCCCTCGCCGCGCCCGCAGAAGCCGTAGCCCTCCAGGGAGAGCGGGACGAGGGGGGTGAAGGCGTCGTAGATCTGGGCGACGTCCACGTCCTGGGGGCCGAAGTCGGCGTTCTTCCACAGGTGCCGGGCGGCGGTCCAGGCGGGTCCGGAGAGCGGGTCGTCGTTCCAGTAGTTGACCATGCCGTGGTGCTGGGCGGGCAGGCCCTGCGCGGCGGAGTGGACGTACACCGGCTTCTGGCGGCAGTCGCGGGCCCGTTCGGCGCTGACGACCACGCAGGCGAGGGCGCCGTCGGTCTCCAGGCAGTTGTCGAAGAGACAGAGGGGCTCGCTGATCCAGCGGGAGGTCATGTACATCTCCCGGGTGAGCGGCCGTTCGTACATGATCGCGTCGGGGTTCTGGTTGGCGCGGTTGCGGCAGGCCAGGGCCACGTTGAAGAGGTGGTCGCGGGTGGCGCCGTACTCGTGCATGTAGCGGCGGGCGAGCATCCCGATCTCGTCGGCGGGGCGGAGCAGCCCGAAGGGGCGGGTCCACTGGCCGGGGGTGGGGAGCTGGACGGCGGTGTTCTTCCAGGGGCGGGGTCCGCTGCCCCGCTTCCGGGACCGCCAGGCCACGCCGACGCTCGCCTGCCCGGAGGCGACGGCGGCGGCGAGGTGGCCGACGGTGGCGCAGGAACCGCCGCCGCCGTAGCCGACCTTGGAGAAGAAGGTGACGTCCCCGGCGCCGATGGACTTGGCGACGTCCACCTCGTCGGTCTCCTCCATCGTGTACGAGGCGAAGGCGTCCACCTCGGAGGGATCGATCCCGGCGTCGTCGAGGGCCGCGAGGATCGCCCGGCAGGCGAGGGCCCGTTCCGTCTCGGGAAGCTGTTTCGCGAAGGCGGTCTGTCCGATCCCGACGATGGCCGTGGC
This sequence comes from Streptomyces sp. NPDC059247, assembly GCF_042754005.1. Lineage (NCBI taxonomy): Bacteria > Bacillati > Actinomycetota > Actinomycetes > Kitasatosporales > Streptomycetaceae > Streptomyces > Streptomyces sp. NPDC059247. Next base: position 316,329 of record NZ_JBHYZW010000006.1, on the reverse strand, counting down.
GTCCTTGAGCAAGGCAACCTCCCCATGTGGCAGTGCTGCTGACAGCGCGTCAGGTTACAACTAATCTGACGAACAGTCAGCTCACAGGGAAGCGCTGACGGGAACGGTGCTCATGGGAACGGTGGAGGTGGAGATGCGCGGAGATCTGGAGTGGGGCACGATCCCCGGACTCGTCCGGGCGGCGGCGGAGCGGTACGGGACCCGGGAGGCCGTCGTCGAAGGACGCGTCCGCGTCAGCTACGCCGAGCTGGGCGAACGCGTCGAACGGGCCGCCGCCGCCTGCCTCGCCACCGGCATACGCGCCGGGGACCGGGTCGCGGTCTGGGCCCCCAACACCCTGGACTGGATCGTCTCCGCACTCGGCGCGGTCACCGCCGGAGCCGTCCTCGTCCCCCTCAACACCCGCTTCAAGGGCGCCGAGGCCGCCTCCGTCCTCCAGCGCTCGCGGGCCCGGCTGCTCTTCGTCACCGGCACCTTCCTCGGCACCTCCTACGTGGCCTCGCTGCGCCGCTCCGGCGTCGACCTGCCCGATCTGGAGCGGGTCGTCGTCCTCGGCGACAGCGCGCCCGAGGAGTGGACCACCTGGAAGGAGTTCCTCGCCGAGGGCGACGCCGTCCCGGCCGCCCGGGTCCACGAACGGATCGCCGCGATCGACCCGCAGGCCCCCTCCGACATCATCTACACCTCCGGCACCACCGGCCGCCCCAAGGGCGCGGTCATCAGCCACGCCCAGAGCCTGCGCTGCTACGCGATCTGGTCCGAACTCGCCGGACTCCGCGAGGGCGACCGCTACCTCGTGGTCAACCCCTTCTTTCACACCTTCGGCTACAAGGCGGGCATCCTCGCCTGTCTGATGCGGGGCGCGGTGATCGTCCCGCAGCCCGTCTTCACCGTCGACACGGTCCTCGCCCACATCGCCACCGAACGCGTCACCGTCCTGCCGGGCCCGCCCACCCTGCACCAGTCCCTCCTGGACCACCCGGCCCGCGCCGCCCACGACCTGTCGTCGCTCCGGCTCGTCGTCACCGGCGCCGCCGTCGTCCCGCTCCTCCTCGTCGAACGGCTCCGGTCCGAGCTGGGCATCTCCACGGTCCTCACCGCGTACGGCCTCTCCGAGGCCAGCGGCATCGTCACCATGTGCCGCCGCGACGACCCCGACGAGACCGTCGCCACCACCTCGGGCCGTCCCATCCCCGGCACCGAACTGCGGCTCTCCGAGACCGGCGAGATCCTCGTCAGGGGCCACCACGTGATGCGCGGCTACTTCGAGGACGAGGAGGCGACGGCGGCGGCGGTCGACGCGGAGGGCTGGCTGCGGACCGGGGACGTCGGGGTCCTCGACGAGGCGGGCAACCTGCGGATCACCGACCGCCTCAAGGACATGTACATCGTCGGCGGGTTCAACGCCTATCCGGCCGAGATCGAACAGCTCCTCGGCCTCCATCCGGACATCGCGGACGTCGCCGTCGTCGGCGTCCCCGACCCGAGGCTCGGCGAGGTCGGCAAGGCCTACGCGGTCCGCCGCCCCGGCGCCCGGGTCACCGCCGACGACCTGATCGCCTGGGCCCGCCGCGAGATGGCGAACTACAAGGTCCCCAGGGAGGTCGAGTTCCTCCCCGAACTCCCGAGGAACGCCGGCGGCAAGGTCCTCAAGGGCGAACTGCGCGGCCGGGGCCGTTCCTGACGGACCGGGCGGGACCCGGGAGCGCGCGCGGAAGGGGCGGGCCGGAGTCCGGGGCGCACGCCGGAGGGGCCGGGCTGATGCCCGGCCCCTCCTGTGCGGTGGTCCGATCGCGTTGCGCACGGGCCCTGCCCGGACGGATCCCCCCTGGTTCCGTCCCGGGCGTCCCCCGGGCCCGTGTGCTCCCCCGTCGACCGGACCTCCATGGTCGGCCCCGGCAGCTCCCCCGAAGTCGCCGCCGGGGCCATTCCCCGTCGGGAATGGTCTAGTTGAGCGGCTTGACGGCGTGGTCGTCGCCGCCCGGGCCGGTCACCTTCTCGGCTATCGCGTCGAGCGCGGGCTCGGAGGTCGCGTGCATGTCCTTGGTGGTGATCGCGTGCTCGTCCGAACCGGTGATCTTCTCGGTGATCGCGTCGAGCGCGGGCTCGGAGGTGGCGTGCATGTCCTTGGTGGCGATGATCGGGTCCTGCGTGATCGGGTCGGTCATGCTCGTCAACTCCTGCTTGTGATGTCCGAGAGATGAGGAGATTCGTCCGGCTGTTCCCCCGTTGGACGGCCGGACGAATCTCCGGGAGCCGATCACCCTAGTACGCGGGTGCTCCGGCCCTCATCGGCGACCCGTCTGCCCCCCGACGCGGCGGATCGTCATGGGCAGAATCATGCCGGGTGGCGATAAACGAACGATGAACGCACAGGCCAAGCGGACGGAGGCCACCCGGAGACGGGCGGCCCGGCGCCCGGACGGGCCCGGTGCCCGCACGAGCGTGCGCCGCCGGTGCCCGTGCGCGGACCTTCCCGTGCCTGTACGGGGAGCCCCTCCCCGGACCCACGGGAACGCCCCCTCCGGGGGCCCGCCGGAACGACCCACGGGATCGTACGGGAGGCTCGGATCCGACCCGCCGGAAGGCGAGAACGGGCTCGTGTGCGGGCCCGCCACGGACCGGACAGACGGACCGGGCCGGGTGACCGGACCGGAGTGACCAGGCCGCCACGGGCCGGACCGACCGGACGCCGGGCCGACCCGCCGTCCAGCGCCGACCTGACTGTCCAGCGCCGTGCCGGTCGGCCCGGCTACGACCGAGGCTGCGGGCGGCCCACCCCGGCTCGGTCACCCTGGCCTGGACGCTCCGGCCCGGCGCCCAGACCGCCCGGCGTCCAGTCGGTCCGGTCCGAGCCGCGTCCGGCCGGTCGGCCCAACTCGGTTAGGCCCAGCCCAGCCCAGCCCAGCCCAGCCCAGCCGTGCCCGGTCGGTCCGGAGCCTTGCCCTTCCTCCGCTCGGGGTCCACGCAGTCCACGACCTCGGCCGTCGCGCGGGACGGGGTGGGGGTAGGCGCCGTGGTGCGCGGGCCGGAGCCCCCGTAGTCGTCGTTATTCTTCTCGTCGCTGGAGCAGCCGCCGCCCGAGTCGTCGTCCGAGGAGTGGCCGCCTCCCGAGGAGTGGCCGCCGCTCCCGCTCCTGCTCTTCCCGCCGCCCCCGCCGGTGCTGGTCTGGAACCCGGCCGGACCGTCCGGCGTCCGGTAGTCCGGCCCGGTCCGGACGGTCGGCCCGGCGCGGCCCGACCCGGGTCGGGTCCGACCCGGCCCGGTCCCGTCCGCCCGCGCGCCCCGCGCGCTACGCGGCGTTCGCCGGGGACAGGAGGGTTCGGACCTCCGCCGCCTCCGGTGCGCCGAGTTCGTCGAAGATGCCGAGCGCCTCCCGCCAGCAGACCAGCGCCCGGCCGCTCTGCCCGATGCCGAAGAGCGCGCGCCCGAGCACCGTGAGGACGTTCCCGCGCCGCCATTCGCCGCCGATGCCGCGCAGCACCGTGAGCGCCATCTCGGCGTTGGCCGCCGCCGGGGCGTGCCGCTGCGCGGCGAGGTCCACCTCCGAGAGCCGGAAGAGGGTCATCCCCTCCCACAGCCGCTGCCTGCTGTCGGCGAAGACGGCCAGCGCCTCCCGGAGCTGCTCGCCCGCGGCGGCCAGCTGGTTGTCCTGGGTGAGGGCGAGCCCCAGCGCGTACCGCCCGTTGGCCCCGCGCAGCGCGTGCCCCATGGCGTCGTAGATCGCGGTGCCCTGCCGGGCCAGCGCTATGGCGCTCGACGTGCGCCCTGTGGCCAGGTGGATGCGGGAGAGGTTGCACAGCGCGCTCGCCTCGCCCGGCTGGTCCCCGATGCCCCGGAACCGTTCGATCGCCTCCGTGAAGTACTGCTCGCCCTCCGCGAAGCGGCTCTGGTAGAGCGCGATGATCCCGCGCGCGTTCGCCGACCAGCAGGCGGGCACCGGGTCCCCGGCCCGGTCGGCGTGCGGCAGGGCCAGTTCGGCGTCGGCGTCGGCCTCCTTGAAGCGGCCCGCCGTGTGGTGGACCCCGGCCAGGACCATGAACGCGCGGCCCGCCGCCCGGTCGTCCCCGAGGGCGCGGGCTGCGTCGCGCACCACGGCACCCGTCGCCTCGAACTCCCGGGAGTTCGCCCCCGACTCGCCCAGGTCGAGCGCCGCCCACAGCAGGTCCACGGCCCGCCGCACGGTGTCCGGCGCCGCCGCGGACTGGCGGACGCAGGCCAGCAGGCAGTTGGCCTCCGCGTACAGCCAGTCCTGCGCCGCGTGCCGGTCGGTGAAGGTGAGCCCCTCGTGGACGGCGGGCTCCAGGTGGTCGACGAGCCGGTCGCCGGGGCGCTCGATCGCGTACACCCGGGCCGCCGTCGACAGGTAGAAGTCCAGCAGCCGGGAGAGCGCCGCCGCCTTCTCCGACGGGGGCTGCTCGTCGCGGTCGGCGCACGCGCGCGCGTAGAGCCGGACCAGGTCGTGGTACCGGTACCGGCCGGGCGCCGCCGACTCCACCAGGGACGTGTCGACGAGGGCCTCCAGGAGGTCCTCGGTGTCCCACAGCGGCAGGTCGAGGACGGCCGCCGCCGCCGGGAGCGAGATGTCCGGGCCGTCCGCGAGACCGAGCAGCCGGAACGCGCGGGCCTGGGCGGGCTCCAGCTGGCCGTACCCCAGCTCGAAGGTGGCCTTCACCGCCAGGTCGCCCGCCTGGAGTTCGTCGAGCCGCCGCCGCTCGTCCGCCAGCTTGGCCGCGAGCACGGACACCGTCCACGTCCGGCGGGCCGCGAGCCGCGAGGCCGCGATCCGGATGGCCAGCGGCAGGAACCCGCAGGCGCCGACCACGTCGAGGGCCGCCTCCCGCTCGGACTGGACCCGCTCCTCGCCGACGATCCGGGTGAACAGCTGGAGGGCCTCCTCCGGCGACATCACGTCCAGGTCCACCAGATGCGCGCCCGCCAGGTCCACCATCCGGATGCGGCTGGTCACCAGGGCCGCGCAGCCCGCCGTGCCGGGCAGCAGCGGGCGGATCTGCGCCGCGTCCCTGGCGTTGTCCAGGAGGACCAGGACCCGGCGTCCGTCCAGCGTCGAGCGGTAGAGCGCCGCCCGGTCGTCGAGCGAGTCGGGGATGGCCTGGTCGGGGAGGCCGAGCGCGCGCAGGAACGAGCCGAGGACGGTCTCCGGCGCCGCCGCGCCCGAGCCCGCGCCCTGGAGGTCCACGTACAGCTGCCCGTCCGGGAAGTGCGGCCTGGCCTCGTGCGCGACGTGCACGGCCAGGGTCGTCTTGCCGACGCCGCCGATGCCCGCGAGCGCCGACACGGCCATGACGTGGCCCTCGGCGGTGGCGAGCCGGGCGCCGAGTTCCCGTACGAAGGAGGCGCGGCCGGTGAAGTCGGGGACGGTCGCCGGGAGCTGCGCGGGCCGCGCGACGGGCGCCGCCGCCGGGGCGGGCTCCTCGACCGGGCGGGCCAGTTCGGCGTCGGCCTGGAGGATGCGCTGCTGGAGCCGGGAGAGTTCGGGGGTGGGGTCGACGCCGAGCTCGTCGGCGAGGAGGCGCCGGGTGTCGGCGTAGACGGCGAGCGCCTCGGCCTGCCGTCCGCTGCGGTACAGGGCCAGCATCAGCAGTTCGCGGAGCCGTTCGCGCAGCGGGTGCCCGGCGGTGAGCGCGGTCAGCTCGGACACGGCCTCGGCGTGCGCGCCGATCTCCAGGTCGACGTCGAGCCGGGTCTCAAGCAGGCTCAGCCGCCACTCCTCCAGGCGGGCCCGCTGGGTCTCGGCGTACGGCCCCGGTACGGAGGCCAGCGCTTCGCCGTACCAGAGGCCGAGGGCGGCGGCGAGCCGGTCCCGGGCGCCCGCCCGGTCCCCCGCGGTGCGCAGCTTCTCGGCCTCGGCGGCGAGTTCCTCGGCGGTGGTGACGTCGAGGGCGTCGGCGGAGGTGCGCAGGGCGTAGCCGCCGGACTCGCTGACCAGGACCTCGGGGCCGAGGGCCTTGCGGAGCCGGGAGGCGTACGTCCGGACGGCCGCGAGGGCCTGGGAGGGGGACTCCTCGCCCCAGAGCGCGTCGATCAGCTCGGCGGCGGTGGCGGTGCGTCCGCCGCGCAGCAGCAGGGCGGCGAGCAGGGCGCGCTGCTGCGGGGAGCCGGTGGGCACGGGCTCGTCCCCGCGCTGGGCGCGGACGGGCCCGAGCACGGCGAACCTCAGGGCCCCGGGGGAGCCGCTCCCGCCCCCCGGACGGCTCCGGGCTCCGGCGACGGCCCCGGTGTCCGTGGCCGCGTCGGCCCCGGTGCGGGTGGTCCCGGGGTCCGTGGTCCCCGTGTCCGTGGTCCCGGGGTCCGTGGACGCGTCGGCTCCCGTGCCCATGGTCCCCGTGTCCGTGGACGCGTCGGCTCCGGCGTCGGTCCGGGTGTCCGGGTCCGCCCCGGCGCCGGGCTCCGTACGCGCGTCGCCGCCGGTCCGGGCCCCGCCGTCCGTGCCCGTGCGGCGGTCCGCACCGGCCCCGCCGTCCCCACCGGCCGAGCCCGCGCCGCCGTCCGCACCGGTCGCGGGGCTCGCCTCGGAGCCGCCGGAGACCGTGTCCCCGTCGATGGTCATGTCCGTACTGGTGTCCTGGTCCGTCATCGGACCCCCGGTCGTCGTCGCGTCCGTGGTTCCGGCCGTGTCCGTGGCCGTACCCGCGTCGGCCGCCGCGCTCGTCCTCGGAGCCCGCTGCACCGGAACCCGCGGCCCGTTCTCACGGTCCATCGCTCCCCCTGCCGTACCGCAACCGCTGGTCTCGCCCCGCACAGTCTGCCTTGTCCGGAGGGGGTCCGTCAGCATCGGGTCGGTCTCACCGGGGCCTCGATCGGGCCTCCGGAGGGCTCGCCGGCGGGCCGCCGGGGCGCCCTCCGTCCGTCCCGATCTGCCGCACACTAGCTGACGGCCCGTCAGATCGGCGCTACCGTGAAGCGCATGGAGACCTTCCCGAAGATCATCTCGGTGGACGACCACACCGTGGAGCCCCCGCACGTCTGGCGGGACCGGCTCCCGTCCCGCTACCACGACACCGGACCCCGGATCGTGCGTGCCCCGCTGAAGGAGATGACCTTCCTCGGCGGCAAGTTCGCCCCGGTCATGGGGGCCAGGGGGGACGACGGGCCGATCGGCGACTGGTGGGTCTACGAGGACCTGCACCGGCCCCTCACCCGGCTCGACACCGCCGTCGGCTACGACCGCGACGAGATCCGCCTCGAAGTCATCACGTACGAGCAGATGCGGCCCGGCTCCCACTCCGTGCCCGAGCGCCTCGCCGACATGGACGTCAACCATGTCCAGTCCGCGCTCTGCTTCCCCACCTTCCCCCGTTTCTGCGGACAGACCTTCACCGAGGCGTCCGACCGAGACCTCGGGCTGCTCTGCGTCCGCGCCTACAACGACTGGATGGTGGAGGAGTGGTGCGGGCCCGAGGCCCGGGGGCGGCTCATCCCGCTCACCCTCATCCCGCTCTGGGACCCCGAACTGGCCGCCGCCGAGGTGCGCCGCAACGCCGCGCGCGGGGTGCGGGCCGTGGCCTTCTCCGAGATCCCCCCGCACCTCGGACTCCCCTCGGTCCACACGGACCACTGGGACCCCTTCCTCCGCGCCTGCGACGAGACCGGCACGGTCATCGCCATGCACATCGGCTCCTCCAGCCGGATGCCGTCCACCTCCGCCGACGCCCCGCCCGCCGTCGGCTCCACCATCACCTTCGCCAACTGCTGCTTCTCGATGGTCGACTGGCTGATGAGCGGCAAGTTCGAGCGCTTCCCGAACCTGCGGATCATGTACGCGGAGGGGCAGATCGGCTGGATCCCGTACATCCTGGAGCGCGCCGACGTCGTCTGGGAGGAGAACCGGGGCTGGGGCGGGGTCGCCGACAAGGTGCTGCGCCCGCCGTCCGAGCTGTTCGCCGGGCACGTCTACGGCTGCTTCTTCGACGACGCCTTCGGGCTGCGGAACCTCGACGCGATCGGCGCGGGGAACGTGCTCTACGAGACGGACTACCCGCACTCGGACTCCACCTGGCCCAAGTCGCGCGAGGTCGGCGAGGCGCAGATGGGCCATCTGCCCGGGGACGTGGTGGAGCGGATCGTCCGGGGCAACGCCATCGACCTCCTCGGTCTGACCCCGGAGGGACTCTGGCCGGGGGCGTGAGGCCCGGGGGGCCGGGGGAGCGGGGCCGCGGCCCGCGCCCGGGGCGGGGCGGGGCGTCGGCGCGCGGCACCGGGCGGGTGGCATCGGGCGCGCGTCGCCGGGCCGGTGGCAAGGGGCGCGCGGCACCCGGCGCGTGGCGCCGGACGGGTGCCGGTGGACGCCCGGCACCGGCTGGGACACCGGCCCGGACACCGGCCCGGACGCCAGGTCTCGCCGCCCCTCCCGACCCCCGGTCACGGCCGGACCGCACCCTGGCCGGGGCCGGGGCGGTGCTCTGGGGAACCCGAAAGTGACCGTTTAGCACGGTAGCTACCGAGTTTGGTGCCAGATGCCCCTTCTTCGTACAATCGTTCGCCGTGGACGGCTGGCTCCAGGATGGCCAGAAGCGGGCGCTGATCGGCCCCGGCTGGAACGTCTACGACGGCGTCGGGGCGGTCGGCGACGCGAACCGCGACGGACGGCCCGACCCGCTGGCGTTCGGCCCGCGGGGCAACCGGCCCTACCGGAGCACCGGCGACGGGAAGGCCCCGTTCAGGACCGCAGAGGTCGCGGGGCTGGCGTACGTGTCAGCCCCCGGCCAGCCGATCGGCTGACCGTACCCGCCCCGGTGGGCCGCACCCGCCCCGGTGGGCCCGCACCCGGTCCCGGTGGGCCGCACCCGCCCCGATGGGCCGGGACCAGGCCCCGGGTGGCCGCACCCGCCCCGGTGGGAGGGGCCCGCCCCGGCCCGCCCGTCCCCAACTCGTCCGAACTCCTCCCGCACGAGCCTTGCCTGATGGACCGTCAGATACAAGCATGGTCCCGCTCGTCCATATGACGAGCCGTCAGACACGCACGGCTCCGAGGGGGTTCCCATGGTGGTCTACGGGATGCAGCTGCCCGTACAGTCGCAGTCCGCCCTCTACGCCGAGCCCTGGGAGGCGGTCGCCGGGCCCGCCGATCTGCTCGCCGTCGCCCGCGCCGCCGAGGCCCACGGCTTCGACTACCTCGCGAGCTGCGACCACGTCGGCGTCCCGCGCCGCCTCGCCGACACCATGAGCACCGTCTGGTACGACCCGGTCGCCACGCTCTCCTTCCTCGCCGCCGCCACCGAGCGGGTCCGGCTGCTCTCGCACGTCGCCGTCGTCGGACTGCGCCACCCGCTCGTCACGGCCAAGGCGTACGCCACCCTCGACCACCTCTCCGGCGGACGGCTCGTCCTCGGGGTCGGCGCCGGGCACGTCCGGGAGGAGTTCGACGCCCTGGGCGTGGACTTCGCCCGCCGGGGCGCCGTCCTCGACGAGACCGTCGACGCGCTGCGCGCCGCCCTCGGGCCCGAGGAGTACCCGGAGCACACGGGCGAGCTGTTCTCCTTCAAGGAGCTGGGCCAGCGGCCCCGGCCCGCGCAGGAGCGGGTCCCGCTCTGGGTGGGCGGCTCCTCCCCGGCGGCCGTGCGCCGCGCCGCGCTCAAGGGCGACGGCTGGCTGCCGCAGGGCGACCCGCGCGACCGGCTCGCCGGACAGATCACCACCCTGCTCCGGCTGCGCGCCGACGCGGGGATCACCGAACCCCTGACGGTCGGCGCCATCACGGAACCCCTCTACGTCGGCACGCCCGCCTGGCGGGTCGGCCGCCGCACCCTGAGCGGCCCGCCGGAGGAGCTGGCCGCCTCCCTGCGCGCGTACGGGGAGATGGGGGTGGACCAGATCCAGGTCCGGTTCCGGTCCCGGAGCCGTACCGAACTCACCGACCAGATGGCGGCCTTCGGCACGGAGGTCGCCCCCCTTCTGCACTGAACCGATGAGGAGCGTGGCGGGCATGGGCAAGCTCGACGGACGGGTCGTCCTGGTCACCGGGGCGGCGCGCGGGCAGGGCGAGCAGGAGGCGCGGCTGTTCGCGGCGGAGGGCGCGCGGGTGGTGCTCGCGGACGTCCTCGACGGGCCGGGGGAGGCGCTGGCCGGGGAACTGGGGAAGGAGCGGGCGCTCTACGTCCGGCTGGACGTGACCCGCGAGGAGGACTGGGCGGCGGCGGTCGCCGTGGCGAGGGAGCGGTTCGGCGGGATCGACGGGCTGGTCAACAACGCGGGCATCCTCCGCTTCAACGAACTGCTCTCGACCCCCCTCGAAGAGTTCGACGCGATCGTCTCGGTCAACCAGAAGGGCTGCTTCCTGGGCATCCGCGCGGTCGCCCCCGAGATCGCGGCGGCGGGCGGCGGCACGATCGTCAACACCGCCTCGTACACGGGGCTCACCGGCATGGCCGGGGTCGGCGCCTACGCGGCGTCCAAGCACGCCGTCCTCGGGCTGACCCGGGTCGCGGCCCTGGAGCTGGCCCCGAAGGGCATCCGGGTGAACGCGGTCTGCCCGGGGGCGATCGACACCGCCATGAGCAACCCGGAGGGCGCGGACCCGGCGGCCACGGCGGAGCTGTACCGCAAGCTCGTGCCGCTGGGGCGGATCGGGCGCCCGGAGGAGGTCGCGGCCCTGGCGCTCTTCCTGACCGGGGAGGACTCCGCTTACATCACCGGCCAGCCCTTCGTGATCGACGGCGGCTGGCTGGCCGGGGTCAGTCTGTTCTGACGGGTCGTCAGGTATTGACGGTCCCACCCCGTGGTGCGACAGTCGGGCACATCATGAATCTGACGGAGCGTCAGAATCATTGGAGACGACGAGGACGGTGAACCCCCTTGGAATTCGGGATCTTCGTACAGGGATACGTGGGCAAGCGCGCCGAGACCGATCCCGAAGCCGAGCACAAGGCGCTCATGGAGGAGACCGAGTACGTCATCCAGGCGGACCGGTCCGGCTTCAAGTACGCCTGGGCCTCGGAGCACCACTTCCTGGAGGAGTACTCCCACCTCTCCGCCAACGACGTCTACCTGGGCTACCTCGCCCACGCCACCGACCGCATCCACCTCGGATCCGGCATCTTCAACCCCCTCGCCCCCGTCAACCACCCCGTGAAGGTCGCCGAGAAGGTCGCCATGCTCGACCACCTCTCCGGCGGCCGGTTCGAGTTCGGCTCCGGCCGGGGCGCGGGCTCCCACGAGATCCTCGGGTTCATGCCGGGCATCACCGACATGAACCACACCAAGGAACTCTGGGAGGAGACCATCGCCGAGTTCCCCAAGATGTGGCTCCAGGACGAGTACCAGGGCTTCCAGGGCAAACACTGGTCCCTGCCGCCCCGCAAGATCCTCCCCAAGCCGTACGGGAAGTCCCACCCCGCCATGTGGTACGCGGCCGGGTCCCCCTCCTCGTACGCCATGGCCGGACACAAGGGCCTCGGCGTCCTCGGCTTCAGCGTGCAGAAGGTCTCCGACATGGAGTGGGTCGTCGACTCCTACAAGACCGCCATCAAGGAGGCCAAGGCGGTCGGCGACTTCGTCAACGACAACGTCATGGTCACCTCCACCGCGATCTGCGCCGAGACCCACGACAAGGCCGTCGAGATCGCCGTCGGCGGCGGACTCAACTACCTCCAGTCGCTGCTCTTCCGCTACCACGACACCTTCCCCCGCCCCGAGGGCGTCCCCGAGTGGCCCGAGCTGCTCCCCGAGTACTCCGCCGAGATCATCGAACTCCTCATCCAGGAGGAACTGATGATCTGCGGCGACCCCTCGGAGGTCCTCGCCCAGTGCAGGCGCTGGGAACGGGCCGGCGCCGACCAGCTCTCCTTCGGGCTCCCCATCGGGATCTCGTACGAGGACACCATGAACTCGATCAAGCTGATCGGCGAGCACGTCATCCCGGAGATCGACACCGACCCGGTCCACCGCACCACCCGCTTCCGGCAGGCGGCGGGCGCGTAACGCACCCACGCGTGGGCGGCGTCTTCCCGGACCGCCGCCCACAGCGCCCCGACCGCGGCGGCCCGCGGCCGGGGCACGCCCGCGTCCCGGCCCGCCCGGCCCGGCGCGCGCACCCGGCGCGGGGCCCGCCCTCGCCGGGACCGGGAGAGACCCCGAGCGGAGAGGGACCGACATGCTCGACCACCTCATCACGGGCGCCACCGTCGTGGACGGCACCGGCGCCCCCGCCTTCGCCGCCGACATCGGGCTGCGCGACGGCCGGATCGCCGTCGTCGCCGAGCCCGGCGCCGTCCGCGAGGAGGCCCGCACCACCGAGGACGCCACCGGACTCGTCCTCACCCCCGGCTTCGTCGACCCGCACACCCACTACGACGCCCAGCTGTTCTGGGACCCCTACGCCACCCCCTCCATGAACCACGGCGTCACCACCGTCGCGGGCGGCAACTGCGGCTTCACCCTCGCCCCGCTCCACCCGGACCGGCCCGAGGACGCCGACTACACCCGCCGGATGATGTCCAAGGTGGAGGGCATGGCCCTGAAGGCCCTGGAGGAGGGCGTCGACTGGAGCTGGTCGTCCTTCGCGGAGTACCTGGACGCCCTGGACGGCCGGATCGCCGTCAACGCGGGCTTCATGGTCGGCCACTGCGCGCTGCGCCGGTACGTGATGGGCGCCGACGCCGTCGGCGGGACCCCCACCCCCGAACAGCTCGACCGGATGGTCGCCCTCCTCAAGGAGGCCATGGCGGCGGGCGCCTGGGGGCTCTCCACCACCCAGTCCGCCACCCACTCCGACGGCGACGGCGCCCCCGTCGCCTCCCGGCACGCGGCCCCCGACGAGCTGATCGCCCTCTCCCGCGCGGTCGGCGAACACGAGGGCACCCAGCTGGAGGCCATCCTCGCGGGCTGCCTCGACCAGTTCTCCGACGCCGAGATCGACCTGTTCGTCGCCATGACGGCCGCCGCCGGACGCCCCCTCAACTGGAACGTCCTCACCATCGACGCCGCCGTCCCCGAACGCGTCCCGCGCCAGCTCACCGCCTCCGGACGGGCCCGGGAGTCCGGCGGCCGGATCGTCGCCCTCACCATGCCGATCCTCACCCCCATGAACATGTCCCTCGGCACCTTCTGCGCGCTCAACCTCATCCCCGGCTGGGGCGAGGTCCTCGCCCTGCCCGTCCCCGAACGGATCGCCGGGCTCCGCGACCCCGCCGTCCGCGCCGAACTGCTGCGGCGCGCCGACTCCCGGGAGGCGGGCGTCTTCCGGCGGCTCGCGGACTTCGGCCGGTACGTCGTCGGGGACACGTACAGCAAGGAGAACGAGGGGCTCACCGGCCGGGTCGTGAAGGACATCGCCGCCGCGCGCGGCCAGGACCCCTTCCAGTGCCTCGTCGAGATCTGCGCCAACGACGACCTCAGGACCGTCCTGTGGCCGATGCCCCCGGACAACGACCCGGCCTCCTGGGAGCTGCGCCGCGCGACCTGGGAACACGAGGACGTCCTGCTCGGCGGCTCCGACGCGGGCGCCCATCTGGACCGGATGTGCGGCGCCCCCTACACCACCCGCTTCCTCGGCGACTGCCTGCGCGGCCGGAAGCTCGTCCCCCTGGAGAGCGCGGTACGGATGCTGACCGACGACCCGGCCCGGCTCTTCGGACTCCGCGAACGGGGCCGGATCACCGAGGGCTTCCACGCCGACCTGGTCCTCTTCGACCCGGAGCGGATCGACGCGGGCCCGGCGACCCTGGTGCACGACCTGCCCGGGGACAGCCCCCGCCTCGACTCGCGCGCGGTGGGCATCGTCTCGGTGCGGGTCAACGGCGTGGAGACGGTACGGGACGACGAGGTGACCGGCGCGATCCCCGGCAGGGTGCTGCGCTCGGGCCGCGACACGAGGACGGTGAGCACCCGATGACCCGTACCGAGCGGCTCTTCGTGGGCGGCGAGTGGGTCGAGCCCGCCCTCGGCCACTACGAGGTGGTGAACCCGGCCACCGAGGAGGTCGTCGGGCTCGCTCCCGAGGCGTCCAGGGCCCAGGTCCACGAGGCCGCCGCCGCGGCCCGCGCGGCCTTCGCCTCCTGGTCGCGCACCAGGCCGGAGGAGCGGGCGGCGATCCTCGACCGGGCCGCCGGTCTGATGGCCAGGGACGCGGAGGAGAACACCCTGCTGGCCCGCGCCGAGACGGGCGCCACGACCGGCACCGCGCGCGGGATGCAGGTCGCGGTGGGCGCGGCCCGCTTCCGGCGGTACGCGCGGGGCGCCCTGGAACCCGTGGAACAGCCGCTGCCCCCGCAGATCAACGAGGCGGGGCCGATGGGCCGGGCCGGGGTGTTCGGCGCGGTCGCGGTGCGCCGCCCGGTCGGCGTGGTCAGCTGCATCACCTCGTACAACAACCCCTGGGCCAATCCGGCGGGCAAGGTCGCCCCGGCGCTGGCGATGGGCAACACGGTCCTGGTGAAGCCCGCCCCGCAGGACCCGCTGTCGGTGTACGCGATGGCCCGCGCGCTCGACGAGGCCGGGGTCCCGCCGGGTGTCGTCAACGTGGTGACCGGCTCCTCGGCGGAGTCCGGGCGGGCGGCCGTGGACTCCCCGGACGTCGACATGGTGTCCTTCACCGGCTCCACGGAGGTCGGGCAGGCGATCGGCGAGGTCTGCGGCCGGGAGCTGAAGCGGCAGCTGATGGAGCTGGGCGGCAAGGGCGCGGCGCTGGTCCTCGACGACGCCGACCTGGACTCGGCGGTCATGGGGATCGGGACGACGTTCTCCTTCTACAGCGGGCAGATCTGCACCGCCCCCACCCGGGTCCTCGCCCAGCGCGGGATCTACGAGCGGCTGGTGGAGAAGCTCACCGGCTACCTCCGGCACCTGCGGGTGGGGGACCCGGCGGAGCGGGGCACGGTCGTCGGCCCGGTCATCTCGGCGGCCCACCGCGACCGGGTGGAGGCGTACGTGGAGCTGGGCCGGAAGGAGGGGGCGCGGATCGTCGCGGGCGGCGAGCGGCCGGACCTCCCGAAGGGCTTCTACGTGGCGCCGACGCTGCTGGCCGACTGCACCCCCGGGATGCGGGTGGTGCGGGAGGAGATCTTCGGGCCGGTCGTCGTGGTGGTGCCCTTCGACGACGAGGAGGAGGGGATCGCCCTCGCCAACGACAGCGACTACGGCCTGATCGACTACGTGTGGTCCGGCGACGTGGCCCGCGCCTTCCGGATCGCGGCCCGGCTGCGGGCGGGCGGGGTGGGCGTGAACACGATCGGCCGGAACATGGAGGCGCCGTTCGGCGGGTTCAAGAAGAGCGGGGTCGGCCGGGACGTGGGCTCGTACGCGCTGCACGCGTACAGCGAACTCCAGGCGGTGGTGTGGCCGGGATGAGCCGGGGCGGTCCGGACGGCCCGGGTCCCGGGTCCGGGGGCTTCCCGGCCCCGGTACTCCCGGCGCCCCGGAAGCCCCGGGGAGCCCCGGCACTCCCGGCGCTCCCCGGCCCCGAGGTCCTCGGGGCCGGAGGTCCCGGGCCCCGAGGACCTCCGGCCCTGGCCCGGACGCGGACCGGTACGGGCGGCCTCCGGGGGAGCCTTCGGAAAATTCCTCGGGAAATTTTGAAACCGGACATTCCGGGCAGGGCTGCGGTTCCCGCATATCGGACACGGGCCGACCGACCTACCAGTTGGTCGGTATGTGATGGCTGTTGATCTCTCAATCATTGGCGGGTGTCTGATTCGACCCCCGCATTGCAAGGCGATGATCGATCAGATGAGCGGATTTAGATCTTCCGGATGTGGAAACCGCATCATTTAACGTCCTGTTCATGACTCAGGTG
The DNA here is from genome assembly GCF_042754005.1 of Streptomyces sp. NPDC059247. Lineage (NCBI taxonomy): Bacteria > Bacillati > Actinomycetota > Actinomycetes > Kitasatosporales > Streptomycetaceae > Streptomyces > Streptomyces sp. NPDC059247. The sequence goes on along the minus strand of NZ_JBHYZW010000006.1, from coordinate 300,578 downwards.
GAAGCCCGGCCCCCGGCCGGAGACACGGTAAGGGGCGTCAATGCCCCTGGCGACACCAACGGCGTGCGCACCAAGGGCCTCGGCGGAAACTCCGTCGGCCTCCTCGGCAGTGCCGTCATCGGCATCTCGACCGTCGCCCCCGTCTACTGCCTGACCTCCACCCTCGGCTCGACCGCGGGCGAGGTCGGACTGCAGATGCCCGCGGTCTTCCTCGCGGGCTTCCTCCCGATGCTCCTCGTCGCCTTCGCGTACCGGGAGCTCAACCGGGTCATGCCCGACTGCGGCACCTCCTTCACCTGGACCGTGAAGGCCTTCGGCCCCAAGATCGGCTGGATGTGCGGCTGGGGCCTCGTGATCGCGACGATCATCGTGCTCTCCAACCTGGCCGGGGTGGCGACCTCCTACTTCTGGCTCCTCGCGGGCGAGATCAGCGGCAACGCCTCCGTCGCCGCCCTGGACGACAACAAGGCCGTCCACATCCTCACCTGTCTGGCGCTCATCGCCGCCGCCACCGCGATCAGCTACCGGGGCATGACCGCCACCAAGGGCGTCCAGTACACCCTCGTCGGCCTCCAGCTCGTCGTCCTCGCCGTCTTCGTGGGCATGGCCCTGTCGAAGGCCGGGTCCTTCGAGACCTCGGTGGACTTCTCCTGGTCCTGGATGAACCCCTTCGCGGTCCAGTCCTTCGCCGCCTTCACCGCGGGCCTCTCGCTCTCGATCTTCATGTACTGGGGCTGGGACGCCTGCATGGCGACCAACGAGGAGACCACCGGCAGCGCCAGGACCCCCGGCCGCGCCGCGCTCATCGCGATGGTCGTCCTGGTCGGCTCCTACCTGGCCACCGGCATCGCCGCCCAGATGGTCGTCGGCTCCGGCGAGAACGGCCTCGGCCTCGCCAACCCGGAGACCTCCGACAACGTCTTCGCCGCCCTCGCGGGCCCGATCATGGGCCCCACGCTCGGCGTCCTGCTCTTCGTCGCGGTCCTCGCCTCCGCGGCGGCCAGCCTCCAGACCACGTTCATCCCGGTCGCCCGCACGGTCCTCGCGATGTCCACGTACGAGGCCCTGCCGAAGTCCTTCACCAAGGTCCACCCGGTCTTCAAGACCCCCGGCAAGGCGACCGTCGTCGCGGGTGTCGCCACCGGCGTCTTCTACACGGTGATGACCCTGGTCAGCGAGCACGTCCTGGTGGACACGATCTACGCGCTCGGCCTGATGATCTGCTTCTACTACGCGCTGACGGCCTTCGCCTGCGTCTGGTACTTCCGCGGCGAGCTGTTCCGCTCCGGCCGGGACTTCGCCTTCAAGGGCCTGATGCCGCTGCTGGGCGGGACGATGCTGACCGCCGTCTTCGGCAAGACGCTCTACGACATGTGGGACCCGGCGTACGGCTCCGGCTCCGCCGTCCTCGGCGTCGGCTCGGTCTTCGTGATCGGCGTCGGACTGCTGCTGCTCGGCGTGGTGATCATGCTGGTGATGCGGCGCAGGAGTCCCGCCTTCTTCCGGGGCGAGGTCCTGACGAAGGAGACGCCGTCGCTGGTGATCGCCGACTGACGGCTTCCTGACGGCCCCCGGGCCGTCCCGGGGACACGAAGGTGGCGGGCCCGTGGGGGGTCCCGTCACCTTCGTCCCCGTTTTCGTCCCCGTTCCCGGCCGTCTCTCCGGCCGGGTGATCGGTCGGGTGGTCGGTCGGCGGAGGTCAGCGGCGGGGGAGCAGGCTCTCCACCAGCGTGTTCGCGGGCGGCAGGTCGGGCGAGGCGGCGGGCTTGGCCTTCTGGTTCAGGACCCCGCTGAGCGGCACCACGGAGGGCAGGTTCACGCCCCCGGTGTCGGCGGCGGCGGCGGTCCCGGCGGCGAGGGCGCCGCCACTCGCGGCGAAACAGGTCAGGGCGACGGCGGTCAGGATCTTCTTCATGCCCGCACCAACGCGGAGGAACCAGCTCCGGTTACGACCGGACACCCTCGGCTCCTCGGCCCCTTCGGTCTCTCGGCTTCTTGGCCCCTTGGCCCCCTGGCCCCTTGGCCCCCTGGCCCCTTGGCCCCCTGGCCCCTGGCCCCTGGCCCCTCGGCCCCTCGGCCCCTCGGCCCCCTAGCCTCCTAGCCCCTTGGCCTCCTGGTCACTCGACCTCTTGGCTCCTTGGTCATGTCCGGGGTGTCCGAGGGTGTCCGGACCCTCGGAAATCCGGCCCGTACGCCCTACCGTGCCCCCATGCGGATCTCGACCACGATCTTCCTGACCGACGAGACCATCACCCCCCTGCGGCTCGCCCGCGCGCTGGAGGAGCGCGGCTTCGGCGGGCTCTACCTGCCCGAGCACACCCACATCCCCGTCGAACGGACCACGCCCTACCCGATGGGCGGGGAACTGCCCCGGGAGTACGCCCGCACCCTCGACCCCTTCGTGGCCCTCGCCCAGGCCGCCGCCGTCACCGAGCGCCTCCACCTCGGCACCGGCGTCACGCTGGTCGCCCAGCACGACCCGATCGCCCTGGCCAAGCAGGCCGCCACCCTCCACCACCTCTCCGGCGGGCGCTTCACCCTCGGCGTCGGCTTCGGCTGGAACCGCGAGGAGGCCGCCGACCACGGGGTGGACTGGGCCACCCGGCGGGACCTGGTCGCCGACCGGGTCCATCTGATGCGGGCCCTGTGGGCGCCGGAGCCCACCGCGTACGAGGGGAAGCACGGGGACTCCGTACGCGCCTCCGGGGCCTGGCCCAAGCCCGCCGGGGGCGCCCTCCGGGTCCTCGTGGGCGGGGCGGGCGGCCCCAAGCTGTTCGCCGCGACCGCCGACTGGGCCGACGGCTGGCTGCCGATCGGCGGCGGGGGGCTGACGGAGGCGCTCCCGGCGCTCCGCGAGACCTGGGAGCGGGCGGGCCGCGACCCGGAGGCCCTCCACATCGTCCCGTACGCGGTCCTGCCCACCCCCGGCAAGCTCGCCCACTACACGGACCTCGGCTGCGAGGAGGTCGTCCTCCAGCTCCCGTCGGCCCCGGAGGAGGAGGTGCTGCGAACGCTGGACGCGTACACCCCCTTCCTCTGACACCCGCCCGGGCACCACCCGCCGGCCGAAGGCGACCGTCGGAGGCCGGGTCCGGCGCCTCGTCGACGTTCCCCGCCGTCCCCGCCGTACGGTGCACCTGGTGTACGCCGCGCCCAGGCACCCCGAGGACACGGAGTGACTCTCCCCGTGGGGAGACGGAGCGCCGGGGTGCGGGGCGCTCGTATGCTCGGTTCATGACGGATCACCAGGAAGTCCGGCCCACCGCGAACGCCATGCGACGTGCCCTGCGCAGGGCCAGGGACGGGGTCGCGCTCGACGTCGGCGAGGCCGCCGTGCTGCTGCGGGCGCGCGGTGACGACCTGGCCGATCTCGTCGCCTCCGCGGGACGGGTCCGCGACGCCGGTCTCGCGGCGGCCGGACGCCCCGGGATCATCACGTACTCGAAGAGCGTCTTCATACCCCTCACCCGTCTCTGCCGCGACAAGTGCCACTACTGCACCTTCGTCACCGTCCCCGGCAAGCTCCGCCGGGCCGGGCACGGCATGTTCATGTCCCCGGACGAGGTCCTCGACATCGCCCGGCGCGGTGCCGAACTCGGCTGCAAGGAAGCCCTGATCACCCTCGGCGACAAGCCCGAGGACCGCTGGCCCGAGGCCCGCGAATGGCTCGACGCGCACGGCTACGACGACACCGTCGCGTACGTACGGGCCATGGCGATCCGCATCCTGGAGGAGACCGGTCTCCTCCCGCACCTCAACCCCGGGGTCCTGTCCTGGACCGACTTCCAGCGCCTCAAGCCCGTCGCCCCCTCGATGGGTATGATGCTGGAGACCACCGCCACCCGCCTCTGGTCCGAGCCCGGCGGCCCCCACCACGGGTCCCCCGACAAGGAACCCGCCGTCCGCCTCCGCGTCCTGGAGGACGCCGGACGGTCGTCCGTCCCCTTCACCTCCGGGCTGCTGCTCGGCATCGGCGAGACCCTGGAGGAGCGCGCCGAGTCCCTGTTCGCGCTCCGCCGGATCTCCCGCGCCTACCACTCGATCCAGGAACTGATCATCCAGAACTTCCGCGCCAAGCCGGACACGGCCATGCGCGGAATGCCGGACGCCGCACTCGACGACCTCGTCGCCACCGTCGCCGTGGCCCGGCACATCATGGGCCCCGCCGCCTGCCTCCAGGCCCCGCCGAACCTCGTCGACGCGGAGTACGAGCGGCTGATCGCGGCGGGCGTCGACGACTGGGGCGGGGTCTCCCCGCTCACCATCGACCACGTCAACCCCGAGCGGCCCTGGCCCCGGATCGACGAACTGGCCGCCCGCTCCCGCGCGGCCGGGTTCGAGCTGCGCGAACGCCTCTGCGTCTACCCGGAGTTCATCACCCGGGGCGAACCCTGGCTCGACCCCAGGATCGTCCCGCACGTCCGCGCCCTCGCCGACCCCGCCACCGGCCTCGCGAACCCCGACGCGCCCGTCAGGGGCCTGCCCTGGCAGGAGCCCGACGAGACCTTCACCGGCACCGGCCGCACCGATCTGCACCGCACCATCGACACCACCGGCCGCACCCACGACCGGCGCGACGACTTCGACGAGGTGTACGGAGACTGGGAGTCGCTCCGCGAGGCCGCCGCCCCCGGGATGGTCCCCGAACGCGTCGACGCCGACGTCCGCGAGGCCCTCGCCGTCGCCGCCGACGACCCGACGAGGCTCACCGACGCCCAGGCCCTGGCCCTGCTGCACGCCGACGGGCCCGCGCTCGACGCGCTCACCCGGATCGCCGACGACGTCCGCAGGTCCGTCTCCGGCGACGAGGTCACCTATGTCGTCACCCGGAACATCAACTTCACCAACGTCTGCTACACCGGCTGCCGGTTCTGCGCCTTCGCCCAGCGCCGCACCGACGCCGACGCGTACACCCTCTCCCTCGACCAGCTCGCGGACCGCGCCCAGCAGGCGTGGGACGTCGGCGCCGTCGAGGTCTGTATGCAGGGCGGCATCCACCCCGACCTGCCAGGCAGCGCCTACTTCGACATCGCCCGCGCGGTGAAGGAGCGCGTCCCCGGGATGCACGTGCACGCCTTCTCCCCGATGGAGGTCGTCAACGGCGCCACCCGCACCGGCCTCTCGATCCGGGAATGGCTCACCGCCGCCAAGGAGGCCGGACTCGACTCGATCCCCGGCACCGCCGCCGAGATCCTCGACGACGAGGTCCGCTGGGTCCTCACCAAGGGCAAACTGCCCACCGCCACCTGGATCGAGGTCGTCACCACCGCCCACGAACTGGGCCTGCGGTCGAGCTCGACCATGATGTACGGGCACGTGGACCAGCCCCGGCACTGGCTCGGCCACTTCCGCACCCTCTCCCGCGTCCAGCAGGAGACCGGCGGCTTCACCGAGTTCGTGACCCTCCCCTTCATCCACACCAACGCCCCCGTCTACCTCGCGGGCATCGCCCGCCCCGGCCCGACCGTCCGCGACAACCGCGCGGTCACCGCGATGGCCCGCCTCCTCCTCCACCCGCACATCCCCAACATCCAGACCAGCTGGGTGAAACTGGGCGCGGAGGGCGCCGCCGAGATGCTCCGCTCGGGTGCGAACGACCTCGGCGGCACCCTGATGGAGGAGACCATCTCCCGGATGGCCGGATCGAGTTACGGCTCGTACCGCTCGATCCGTGACCTGGAGGCCATCGCGGAGGCGGCCGGCCGCCCGGCGAAGCCCCGTACGACCCTGTACGGCGAGGTGCCGGAGGAACGGCAGCGCGCCGCCCGGGCCTCCGACGGCCACCTTCCCGAACTCCTCCCGGTCCTCCCGCCGGAGGGCGCGGCCTGACGGAACCGGCCGGGCGGCCGACGCGCGGAGGCCCGGCCGGGCGGCCCGGCGCGGACCCGTACCGCCCGCCGCCGTACCGCCCGGCGCGGACCGGGTCGGCCGCAGAGGACCGGGCCGCCTCCCGCCCCGCCGCCCCGCCGGGAAGGCTCAGCCCAGCCAGCCCCGCTGCGCCGCCTGCCACACCAGCTGGGTCCTGGTCAGGGCCCCGGCGCGGTGCATCAGGGCCTGGACGCGGCGCTGGACCGTGCGCTGGCTGACCCACAGCTGGGAGGCGATGGCCTTGTCCGCGACCCCGGCGACGATCAGCGACAGCAGATACCGCTCGTCGTCGGCGAGCTGGACCGCAGGGCGCGGGCTGTCGCCGAGGTCGGCCAGCTCGCCGGAGTCCGTGACGTGCAGCGGGGACGCCGCCGCCCACTGGCTCTCGAACAGGGCGATCAGCGCGTCCAGCAGACTGCTGCTGTGGACCACGGCGGCGGTCGGCTCGCCTCCCCGCCCGGCCGGGCCCCCGGCCCCCTCCGCACCGTCCCCCTCGCCCCGGCTCTCGTACACCAGGGGGCAGATGGCCATCGAGCTGTCCGCTATCACCAGCCGGACCGGCAACGATCCGACGGCCGCCCGCGCCTGCTCGCCCGCGCGGATGCTCCGGGCGACGTTGTCCACCATGCCGGGCACTTCGAGCAGTTCGCGCTCGTAGATCGTCTTGTACCGCACCCCCCGGGCGAGCAGCTCCCACTCCTCGTCGTTCTCCGCCGCCGCCAGCGCCACCGGCCGCGCCTTGCAGAGCCAGCGCATCTCGCTCGCCCCGTACGCCATGTGCCGCAGCCGCTGCCGGATCACCCCCGCCCCGGTGATCACCTCGACGAGCTGCCCGGCGTCGTGCCGACGGCCCCCCGCCCGGTACTCCTCGGCGAGCTGCTCCACGCCCCGCCGCGCCCACTCCAGGGCCTCGTGCCCGCGCAGCAGCAGCGGGCGCAGCGCCGCGTCGGGCGCCACCGGCACGTACCGCTCGGGGCCGCCCTCGGGAGAGTCGGCGACCCGCCCCACCAGACCCTTGTCATGGAGCGACGCCAGCAGCCAGTGGACCCGCGCCACGTCGAGGCCGAGCCGCGCGGCGATCCCGGCGGCGTCGGACTCCCGCGCCCCGACGAGGAAGCGGTAGACGCGTTCCTCCGTGGCGCCGACCCCCGCCGCCTCCAGCATGTGCCCTTCTCCCACGACGTCTTCCCCCACCCCGGCCGACGCGACCGCTCCCGCACAGGGCGTGATCAAACCACACCAACCCCATAGGAAACGAGAGTCCGCATTACCACACGGGCCCCATCCCCGGGCGGTGATCGGCGCAAAGTGGCGGCGGGTGGACATGTCGCCTCTTCGTCAGTCGCGGACCGTAGCGGAGGTGATCCTTTCTGTTGACTCTTGGTTCCGCCGGACACGGACCCCCCGCCGGCGGAAGGAGCGCCCCACCATGCGACGCAGACGGAGAACCGCACTGCTCAGCTTCGCCCTGGCGGCCACCATGGCCGCCGGAGGCTTCGCGTACGGTGCCGCCCCCCTCCCGGCGGCCGGGGAGGACGCGGTGACCGCCGCGCCCCGGGACGCTGTCCGCACCGCGACAGTCACCCTGGTGACAGGCGACAAGGTGACCGTCGCCACCCGGGCCGGGAAGACCGTGGCCGTCAACGTCACCCCGTACCGGTCCGGCGCCACCGGGATGCGCACCTACACCGTCGGCACCGACGTCTACGTGATACCCCGGGACGTCGAGCCGCTGATCCACAACGGCCGGGTCGACAAGCGCCTGTTCAACGTCACCCAGCTCGTCGCCCAGGGCTTCGACGACGCCCACCGCACGGCCACCCCGCTGATCGTGCGCTACGACTCCACCACCGCCCCCACCCCCGGCGGCGCCCGCCTCACCCGCCAGCTCCCCGGTGTGCGCGGCGCGGCCGTCAGCGCCGACAAGGCGAAGGGCGACACGTTCTGGGAGGCCGTCGACGACGACAGCGCCCGCGCGGGCACCCCCCGGGCCCGGCTCTCCGGCGGCATCCAGCGCCTCTGGCTCGACGGCAAGGTCAGCGCCCTCCTCGACAGGAGCGTCCCGCAGACCGGCGCCCCCGAGGCGTGGGCCGCCGGATACGACGGCACCGGCGTCAAGGTCGCCGTGCTCGACACCGGCGTCGACGCCACCCACCCCGACCTCGCCGACCGCCTCGTCGAGAGCCGCAGCTTCGTCCCCGGCGAGACCGCCCGCGACGGCCACGGCCACGGCACCCACGTCGCCTCCACGATCCTCGGCAGCGGCGCGGGCTCCGGAGGCGCCTACAAGGGCGTGGCCCCCGGCGCGAAGCTGCTGGTGGGCAAGGTCCTCAGCGACACCGGCTCCGGCTCGGAGTCCGGCATCATCGAGGGCATGGACTGGGCCGCGCACTCCGGCGCCAAGGTCGTGTCCATGAGCCTCGGCGGCCAGGAGGGCGCCGACGGCACCGACCCCATGTCGCTCGCGGTCAACCAGCTCACCGCCAGCACCGGCGTCCTGTTCACCGTCGCCGCGGGCAACAGCGGCCCCGGCGCGAAGACGGTCGGCTCGCCCGGCGCCGCCGCCGCGGCCCTGACCGTCGGCGCGGTCGACTCCGCCGACGCCGTCGCGAGCTTCTCCAGCCGGGGCCCGCGCGGTGACGGCGGCCTCAAGCCGGAGATCACCGCCCCCGGCGTCCGGATCGTCGCGGCCCGCGCGGCCGGCACCACGATGGGCACCCCCGCCGGCGACCTCTACACCAGCGCCAGCGGCACCTCCATGGCCACCCCGCACGTGGCGGGCGCCGCCGCGATCCTCGCCCAGCGCCACCCCGACTGGTCGCCCGCACAGCTGAAGAACCAGCTCGTCAGCACCGCGAAGACCACCGCCGACACCTCCGTGTACGCCCAGGGCGCCGGACGCGTCGACGTGGCGCGCGCGGTCCGCCAGCCGGTCTCCGCCAGCGGCACCGTCGACTTCGGCCTGCGCGGCTGGGACGAATCCGCCCCGGTCGAGAAGAAGATCCAGTACGTCAACGACGGCGACGCCCCCGTCACGCTGGCGCTCACCCTCGGCGACGCGGGCGAGCGGCTCCCCGCCGGGGTCCTCGCCCTCGGCGCCGACTCGGTGACCGTACCGGCGCACGGCACCGCCGAGGTCGCCGTCACCCTCGACAGCGCGGGCGTCACGACCGGTTCGCACGGCGCCCACGTCACCGCCCGCGCCGCCGACGGGACCACGGCCGTCACCGCGGTCGGCTTCGGCCGGGACGTGCGGCGCTTCGACGTCACGCTGAAGGTCCTCGACCGCGACGGCAAGCCCACCAAGGGCGTCGCGGCGGTCACCGACACCACCCTGGACAAGGTGCAGCTCCCGGAGACGTATCCGGTCGGCGAGGACGGGACCGTCGTGATCCGGGTCCCGCGCGGCGAGCACTCCTTCACCGCGGAGGTGTTCCACTACAGCCCCGACTGGAGCAGGCTCCACGAGTACACCTACGCGGCCCGGCCCGGCGCCCTGATCGACTCCGACCGGACCCTCGTCTTCGACGGCTCCAAGGCGGGCCGGGTCACCATGACCACCCCGCTGCCGTCCGAGGCCAACCGGGTCAGGGTCGGCGTCTTCGCCCGCGCCACCACGGGCGTGGTCCACGACCGCGAGACCTGGCTGGGCGGTGAGACGGCGGTGTACTCCGTGCCGTCGGAGTCCACCGGGGACCACCTCTTCGAGTCGCGCGTCGGCTGGACGCTCTCCGCCCCCGCGCTCTCGGCCCGGCTCCTCGGCCACGGCGGTCGCGCCCTCGACGCCTCCTACTTCCAGGGCTGGGTCGGCTCCGCCCGCTTCGACGGCACCCGGGTCCTGCGGGTCGCCCGGCCCGGCGAGGACGTCCGGGGCAAGGTCGCGCTGGTGCGGCGGGACGACGCGAAGACCACGACGAACGCGCAGATCGACGCCGCCGCCGACGCCGGAGCGGTCGCCGTGATCGTCGCCAACGACACCCCCGGCAACTGGCTGGCGAGCCACTGGCGCCAGCAGGAGACCCGCATCCCCGCGATGACGGTCTCCGGCGCCGAGGGCGACCGGCTGATGTCCCTGTCCGGCGCCCGGATCGCGTTCTCCGGCACGGCGGTCAGCCCGTACGCCTACGACCTCGTCAAGTACACCGACGGCAGGGTCCCCGCCGACCAGCGCTACCGCGTCCGGGCCGGGGAACTCGCCACGGTCGACACCCGGTTCCACGGCGCGACCGCCGGGGCCGAGGCCGGGTACAGCAGGCTGACCCGCTCCCCGATGCAGCCGGTGGCGAACTACCTCTACGGCCGGGTGACGCTCCAGCGGACCCTGACCGAGTACGTCACCCCGGGCGTGAGCACCGCCGAAGCCGTCAAGCTCGGCCCCGTGTGGGAGGCGGGCAGCGCCTGGCAGGTCACGACCGCCACCACGCTGGCCCCCGGCCAGAAGGTGCGCCGCGACTGGAACAAGGCCGTGGTCCGCACCGCGCTGCCGGACGGACTGGACAACGCGGCCGTCCGTGACGGCGCTCTCGCCGGGGTCGGGGCCGTCGGTCTCCTCGACAGCGGCTCCGGCCGGTGGACCGCCCTGCGCGGCGGCGCCGACAAGGAGCTGACCACGGTCTACCGGGACGGCACCCTCCTCGGCACCGCCCCCTCCGCCTCCGTCGCCTTCCCGGTGGTCCCGCAGCGCGCCGAGTACCGCGTGGTCACCGACGTGCGGCGCGCCGAGCCGGGCTGGACGACCTCCACCGGGGTCCGCACCGACTGGCGCTTCCGCTCCGAGGCCGGTGCGGGCCGGACGGTGCTGCCCGTCCTGTCGGTCGACTACCGCCTGGGCACCGATCTGGCCAACAGCGCCCGGACGAAGTCCCGGACGTCCGTGGGCCTCGGCGTGCGGCACCCCAAGGGCCTGACCGGCCCGAAGATCACCGGGGTGAAGCTGTGGGCCTCGTACGACGACGGCGCCTCCTGGCGCCAGGTCCGCCTGGACGGCGCGCTGAACGGCCGGATCGACAACCCGTCCGCCGCGGGCTTCGTCTCGCTGCGGGTCACCGCCACCGACGCCGACGGCAACTCCGTCGACCAGACGGTGACGAGGGCCTACCAGGTCCGCCGCTGACGGTCCGCCGAAGGATCCCCGGGGATCCCCCGGGATTCCCTGAGGACCAGGGAAGAACCTCCGGAGGACCGCTGAGGGACGGCGGAGGACCGCTGAAGGACGGCCGGGGCACCCCCACACGGGTGCCCCGGCCTTTCGCCTTCCCCCGGCCAACTACGGTCAAAAGCGGCTGGAAGGGCGTCGGATCACATAACGTTCCGGCCCCCGAGCGGACGTACCCGGTCCATTACAGTGCTGCGCAGACCGGTCTACGGGGGAGGGGGCGCGTCGTGGCCACGACAGCCGCGGCCGTGTGGGGCCGCGCCGAACAACAGGACTTCCGCGCCCGCGTCCGGGGCTGTCTGCTCGGCGGCGCCCTCGGCGACGCCCTGGGCGCGGGCGCCGAGGGCCGTACGCTCGCCGAACTCCGCGAGGCCCACGGCCCCGAGGGGCTCACCGAGCCCGCCCCCGCGCACGGCCGCCGGGGCGCGGTCACCGCCGCCACCCAGATGGGCCTGTTCACCGTCGACGGCCTCATCCGCGCCCAGGTCCGCCGCGACACCGGCGCCTGGCATCCGCCCACCGACGTCCACCGGGCCCATCTGCGCTGGGCCGCCACCCAGCGCGACTGGGGCCCCGACGAACGGCGGGAGGACAACGGCTGGCTGGCCCGCGAGGAGTGGCTCTACACCCGCCGCAACCCGCCCCGCGCCTGCCTGACCGGCTTCGGCGACGAGGTCCTCGGCACCCTCGACAAGCCCAAGAACCCGGCCGCCGCCGACTCCGGCGCCCTGGTCCGCTCCGCCCCCTTCGGCCTGCTCGTCGGCTGGGAACCGCAGCTCGTCTGCCAGCTCGCCGTGGAGTGCGCGGCGCAGAGCCACGGCGCCCCCGCCGCCGGACTGGCCGCGGGCGCCTTCGCCGTCATCGTGCACGGGCTCGCCCGGGGCGGCACCGTCGAGGCGTCCGTCGGACGGGCCCTGGAACAGCTGGCGGCCCGCCCCGGCCGCGAGCCGGTCGGCGAGGCGCTCGACCGCGCCCTGGCGGCCGTACGGGAGGGGGCGCCGGACCCGGACCGGGTGACCGCGCTCGGCGCGGCCGAGGACCGGGCGGAGGGACAGCTGGCGGCGGCCGTGTACTGCGCGCTGGTCGGCGAGGACGTACGGCACGGGCTGCGGCTCGCGGTGAACCACGACGGCCCGTCGGCGGCCACCGGGGCGCTCACGGGTGCGCTGCTCGGCGCCCTGCACGGCGAGACGGCCCTCCCCCCGGCCTGGCTCGCGGAGCTGGAGGGCCGCCCGACGGTCCTGGAACTCGCGGACGACTTCGCGATGGAGATGACCCAGGGCCCGGCCCTCCACGGCCCGACGGACGCCTCCCCGGGCTGGCTGGCCCGCTACCCGAGAGCCTGACGGGGAAGCGGTCCGGCCGGACCGTGAAGGCCCGGAAGGCCCCGGCCCCTGCTCCCGGCCCCGGTCCCGGGAGGGATCACCGCATCAGCTCTCCCGCGTTGACCAGCAGGGACTGGCCGGTGATAGAGCGGGAGCGGTCCGAGGCGAGGAAGGCGACGGTGTCGGCCACGTCCGCGTCGGTCGCGAGCTCGGGCAGGGCCATCCGTTCGGTGAGGCGTCCGAGGACCTCCTCCTCCGGCACCCCCTCGGTGTGCGCGGTGAACCGTACGTACGCCTCGACCGGCGGCCCCCACATCCACCCCGGGAGCACGGTGTTGACCCGGACGCGGTGCGGCCCCAGCTCGTGAGCGAGCGAGTACATGGCCGAGGTCAGCGCGCCCTTGGAGGCCGCGTACGCCGCCTGCCGCACCTGGGTGGGCGCGGCCACGGCCGACTGGGTGCCGATCAGGACGACCGAGCCGCCGCGCTCCTTCAGCGCCGGGAGGCAGGCCCGGGTCATCCGCAGGGTGCCGAGGAGGTTGACGTCCAGGACGCCCTGCCAGGTGGCGAAGTCGGCGTCCTCCAGGCCGCCGAAGTACGAGTCCCAGGCGGCGACGTGGACGACCGCGTCGATCCCGCCGAAGCGCTCGACGGCGAGGGCGGCCAGCGCCTCGCACTGCTTCTCGTCGGTGATGTCGGTGACCCGGTGCGCGGTCCGGTGCCCCGCCGGGTCGATCGCGGCGGCGGACCTGACGAGGTTGGCGCCGGTGCGGGCGCCGAGGACCGCGTTCCCGCCGTCCCCGACGACCGTCTCGGCGACGCGGTGGCCGAGTCCCGCGCCGACCCCCGACACGACGACCGTCTTCCCCCGGAGCAGCATCCCGACCCCTCTCGCCCCTGGCCATTGATCTGACGGTCCGTCAGAGTAGGTCTCCGTCACCGACTTGGGAAGGGATACGAGCGTGAGCGAGGAGACCCGCAGCGAGACGTACGCGGAACTGGCCGCCGTGGGCCCGTACGGGGTGCGGCCGGGGCACGCGCTGATCACCATGGTCGAGCCGCATCCGGGCCACGAGTACGCGTACAACCGCTGGTACGAGGACGACCACTACTACGCGGGCGCCATGGCCATGCCCTGGATGTACGCGGGCCGCCGCTGGGTCGCCACCCGGGCGCTCCAGGAACTGCGGGTCCCGGCGGACTCCGCCGTCGCCCGGCCGGTCACCGCGGGCTGCTACCTCTCCACGTACTGGATCACCGAGGGCCGCTACGACGACCACATGAAGTGGACCGTCGGCATCAACAAGCGGCTCAACCGGGACGCCCGCGTCCACCGGGAAAGGACCCATGTCTTCACCGCGTTCCAGGACCACGAGGCGACCGTCTACCGCGACGGCGCGGCGGGTCCGCGCGACCTCCACGCCCTCGACCACCCGTACGCGGGGCTGATCCTCCAGGTCGTCGACGCCGAGGGCCCCGGGGAACGGGCGGCCCTCCTCGACCACCTGCGCCACCACGAACTGCCCCGCCGCCTCGCGGGCTCACCGGCGGCGATGGTCACCGTCTTCCGCCCGACCCCGCTGCCCGGCGACCGCATGACGTACGTGAAGCAGGTCGAGGCCGTCGACACCCGCCTCACCCTGCTGTGGTTCCTGGAGGAGGACCCCCGCACCTGCTGGCGGCCCCACTTCACGGACCTGGAGACCCTGGGCACCCCCACCGCCCGGGTGGAACTGGTGGCCCCCTTCGTCCCCACGGTCCCGGGCACGGACCGGTACGTGGACGAGCTGAGGTGAGTCCCCGGCGGTACGCGGACGGGCCCGGTCCCCGGTACGGTCCGCGCCGCGCCCGGGGCCGCGCGGCCCCGGAAAAGGCCGAAGCCCCCTCGGCCAGGACGGCGGACCGGACGAGAGGGCTCTTGCGTACCGCTGGTGCGGCGGAGGCGGCGCGGGGCTCAGAGGGCCCCGTTGCTCACCTCGCCGACGAAGGAGTTCCACGATCCGGGCCCGAAGGAGAGGGACGGACCCTCGGGGGCCTTCGAGTCCCGCACCGCGATCGCGGCCATGACCGGGGACTTCACTTCGACGCAGGCCCCGTTCCCCCCGGAGTAGGAGGACTTCGTCCAGGCGTCCGTACCACCCTGAATAATCGCCATGCTGCTCAGCTCCGGTTCTGCCAGTGAGGTGTCGCGCCAACGTTCTTGCCGGCGTGATCGAAGCTACTCGCCGGCCCCGTCCGGCGTGACCGGCGTTCACACGTCCGAGTGGCATATTCCAACCAGGCTTCCCCGGCAACGATCAAAGGGTGTACGCTCCCCTGCCCGGCGTGCGGGAAAGGGTGTTCAGGCCCGCCCGACGGTCCTCCCGACGGCCTTCCGAGGCCCTCCCAGGGATCTCCCCGGGCCCCTCCCCGGACCCCTCCTCAGCCCCCTCCCCGGGCCCTCCCGGACCACGCCCCGGCCTCAGCCCCTGGCGTGCTTCTTGGCCATCTCCGAGATGAACTCCCGGGTCTGCTCGACGTTCAGCGCCTGCGCCCGCAGATGCTCGTACATGACGCTGTACTTGCCGACGTCCTGCGTCTTCTCCAGATACAGGTCGCTCGTCACCCCCTCGATGTAGACCACGCTCGAATCGGAGGTGTCCGGGAACTCCAGGATCGAGTACTGCCCGCTGATGCCCGGGTGCGCGCCCATCTCGAAAGGCAGCACCTGCACGGTCACGTGCGGCAGCTGCGACTGTTCGAGCAGATGCTCCAACTGCTCCACCATCAACTGTCTGTTACCGACGATCCGGTGCAGCGCGCCCTCGTCGATGACCGCCCAGAGCCGCAACGGCCGCTCCGCGTCCCGGACGCGCTCCTGCCGCCGGGTGCGGACCGTGACGCGCTTCTCGATCTCCGCGGGCGTCGACTCAGGCAGCGCCCCGGAGATCACCGCCTCCGCGTACGCGTGGGTCTGCAACAGCCCCGGAATGATCTGCGGCTCGTACATCCGCAGGCTCTCCGCGTCCGTCTCCAGACCGATGTAGACGCTGTACGGGATGTCGCCGAAGGCGTGCCACCAGCCCTGCTGGCGCGAGTCCTTGGCCATCTGCATCAGCGAGTCGACCATGCGCTCGTCCTCGACCTCGTACACCCCGCAGAGGTCGCGCACATCGCGCTGGCTGATGGAACGGCGGCCGTTCTCCAGCCTGCTGATCTTCGACTGGGAGACGAGGAGACGCTCGGCGACCTGCTCGGCCGTCATGTTCTTCGCTTCCCGGAGCCGTCGCAGCTCCTGGCCCAATCGGCGTCGCCTGACGGTGGGGTTGACATTGGACGCCACGGAAACTGCACCTCCGGCTGTCTGCTGCGTAGCTGTGAGTATCTACCGCTTGGCAGACTGCCACCAAAGTCCCGGTGCGCGCTGGAAAACGAGCACAACGCGGGCCCGGGAACGCGCGTGTGCGGGGCGGTCGTCGTGACCGCCCCGCACCTCGTGCGGCTCCCGGTGGGGTGCCTGGGCGAGCGTGTGCCCGCTCGCCGGGTACTGCTGGATACCGCCGAGTACCGCCGAGTGCTAGAGCGCCGCCGCGCGGACCATGCCGCCGTGCGGCTGCGCCGGGACACCCGGGGCGCTCCGGCGCGGCTGTGCCGCCGCGCCGTTCTGGACGTCCATCACGGCGTGCGCCACGAGGCCGCCCATCGGGTCGTGCCGGATCAGATCGCGCAGCCGGGACCGCGACGACCTGCCTTCGTTGCCGGGGTAGAGGTGCTTGCCGAGACCGACCGCATGGGCCAGCGCGGCGAGCGCCGCGGTCCGCGGGTCCGGCGGTACGCCGGTGCGGATCGCACTGTCCAGCCGGGAACGGATCTCCCGACTGATCGCCGTCTCCGTCGCCTGGTAGCGAGTCGTCGGCAACACCCCGCACATCTGGCCCTCCACGGCATGAACCATGCCGCATCGCTCCAGATGCGAGAGATACGTCTGACGGAGCCCCAGTCGGGGTCCGCCGATCCAGTGGACGGCCCGAACCGGACTGCCGCGTCTGCGCAGCAGTTCCAGTGCGGAGTCCAAGGTCGGATCTCCGGTCGGCCGTGGCATCACCACGGCGATACGATCCCCGTCTGGGGCTATCCGGCCTGCCAGCGCCAGCTCCACTAGCTGTGCGCCGGCCAGGCCCAGGTCGAGCGACTGCGGCTGCGCTGTGGTACCCGTGGCCGGGTCCAGAGCGAGCAGCAGAAGCTCCTCCGGAATGGTTCTGCGGCTCCTGCCCATCCATGCCTCCCCGCGTGGATGAATGACAGGGTGACCCCTCTCACATTCATCTGTCGAGAGCGCCTGGGTGCTTCATCCGGGAACCAGTAGGTATGTCGTTCTCGTCTAGCGCGGGGGCCAAGGGGTCCACACAGGACACTGGTACACGGACCGGTACATGGTTCGAACGTATGCATGACGCTGAAGGAGGCACGGTGGCGGGCGAGTCCCCCGACATGGCGGAGCAGCAGCGGTCGTCGCAGGAGACGACGACCTCGGGGGGCGGCGGCCGGGATCCCCGGCTCTCCGCGCTCCGGGAGTCAGACGCCTCGTCGTCGGCTTCGGTTGCGGCGCCCGCCGATCCGGACTCCACGCCGTCGTCGGCGTCCTCGGGCGCGGTCCGGGTGGACGAGCGGACGGCCGTGCTCAAGAAGCTGGCGCCGCGCGCGCCGGAGGACGACACGGCGGCCGGACCGGAGACGACGGAACGGGAGACCACCACCGGACCGGAGACCGTCGTCGGGCCGGAGGCCACCACCGGGCCGCAGAGCGCCGGATGGGACACCGACGGGTCTGCGGACGCCGAGCCGGAGGGCGGGCGGCTGAAGGCGGCCGTGGCGGCGTGGGTCGCCACGGAGGAGGACCAGGAAGGGCCTTCCGCGTCGGAGGGCGCCCCGGACGCCGGCTCCGGCCCCGGGGCCGACTCGCGGGCGGGGAACGACTCGGGCCCGGAGGCCGTGACCGAGAGCGACGGGGCTGAGAGCGACGGGGCCGAGCGGGACGGGGCCGACGAGTCCGAGCCGGACTCCGTCCCCGTGGCCGGGCGGGACGGTGACGACGAGCCGGAGGAGGAGTCCGCGTCCGAGGACGGCGACGAGTCCGACGCCGGGTCCGACCCCGACGACGAGACGGGCGACGACGAGGGGGACGAGGAGCCCGTGGAGGCGAAGTCCGCCACGGAGTCCTGGTTCGCCGCGCGGAAGTCGACGACGGAGGGACGGCCCGACGCCGATGCCGACTCCGACTTCGGCTCCGACTCGGGTACGGCCGCGAGCGGCGCCGAGGGCGCGCGGGACCGGGCGACCGGCGGCGATCCGGTGGACCAGCCGACGACCACGCTCAAGAGGAAGCCCGGGGCGGTCGTGGCCGGGACCGAGACCGGGGCGGCCGAGTCCGACACCGACGCCGGGGCCGACACCGAGGGCCCCGGGACAGGCGGCGACGCTTCCCGTGCCGACGGGGACACCGACGGGGACACCGGGACCTCCCGGTCGACCCCGGACGCTTCCGGCCCTGACACCGGTGCTCCGGCCCCCGGTTCGAGCACCGAGGCCTCCCGGCCCGGCTCCGGGACCTCCCGGGACGACGACCCCGTCGACCAGCCCACGACCATGTTCAAGGCCGTCCGCCCGCCCCTGGACCAGCCGACGACCGCGCTGAAGCTCCCGCCGTCCCTGGCCGGGGACTCGGACAACGAGCGCACCAGCACCTTCCTGCCGCTGCGCGCCGACATCCCGGCCGAGCAGAAGGCGGAGAAGGAGGCCGCGAAGGAGCGGGAGTCCCGCGCGGCGGCCACCGCGCCCGCCCCGGCCCGACCGCAGCCGTCCCCGGACCAGGCCGCGCCGGGCCGTACGGAGGACCCGGCGCGGACCCCGGGCGAGACCCCGGCCCCGGGTCAGGCTCCGGCGGCCGGTCGTCCGCCGGTGGCGGGTGCCGCCGGGCTCACCGAGCCGGAGCGGACGCGGCAGCAGCCCTTGCCCCCGCTGCCCCCGCTCGACCTGCTCGCCGAGCTGACGAACACCCCGCCCCCGCCGCCGACCCCGATGCGGACGACGATCCGCCGACTGCGGATCTGGACCCCGCTCGTCCTGCTGCTCCTGATCGTCTTCGCGATCGCACAGATGGTCCGCCCGCTGCCCGACCCCGCTCTGAAGCTCACGGCGGACCCGACGTTCACCTTCGCGGGCGGCGAGCTGAAGATGCCGTGGCCCGATGAGGGACAGGGCGCCGTCGAGGTCGAGGGCGTCGGCTCGATGGGCACGTGGGGGCCGCAGAAGCCCGCCCCGATCGCCAGCGTCACGAAGACGATGACGGCGTACGTGATCCTCCGCGACCACCCGATCAAGGGGAAGCAGAAGGGCCCCGAGATCCCGATCGACAAGAAGGCCGCCGATCAGGCGAACGCCGAGCACGAGTCGACGGCGGCGGTCCAGGAGGGCCAGAAGTACACGGAGCGGGAGCTGCTGGAGCTCCTGATGATCCCCTCCGCGAACAACGTGGCCCGGCTGCTCGCGCGCTGGGACGCCGGTTCGGAGGCCGCGTTCGTGGCGAAGATGAACGCCGCCGCGAAGGACCTGGGGATGACCCGGTCGACGTACACGGACCCCTCGGGTCTCCTCGACAGCACGGTGTCGACGCCGGAGGACCAGCTGAAGCTGGCCAGGGCGGTCATGCAGTACGACGTGTTCCGGGAGATCGTGAACATGCCGAACGTGACGGTCGACGGCATCCCGGGCCGGATCGAGAACAACAACAACATCCTTCTGGAGCCGGGGGTGAGCGGCATCAAGACCGGCTCCTCCACCCCGGCCGGCGGCAATCTGCTGTGGTCGGCGAACACCGTCGTCGACGGCAAGAACCGGCGGATCCTCGGCATCGTGATGGGAGCGAAGGACGCCAAGGTCCTGAACGACAAGCTCCAGCTCGCCATCGACAACAGCCTCAAGCTGATCAAGCGGGCGCAGAAGGACGTCACCTCGGCCGTCGTGATCCGCGAGGACCAGGTCCTGGGGTACGTCGACGACGGACTCGGCGGCCGGACGCCCGTGGTGGCGACCAAGGAACTGAAGGCGGTCGGCTGGCCGGGCCTGAAGGTCGAGCTGGAGCTGACCGACGGCGGCCGTGCGGTGCCCCACGCGGGCAAGGCGGGCGACATCGTCGGTCAGGTGTCGATCGGCACCGGCGCGGGCCGGGTCAGCTCCCCGGTGGCCCTCCGCACGGACCTGGTGGAGCCGGGCTTCGACAAGAAGCTCACGCGCGTGGGCTGAGGGGACCCGGCCGGGGCGCGACCCCGGCCCCACCCGCTTGGCCGGGCGCCCCGGGTCCCCGGGGCGCCCAGCTGTTAGCGTCGTGCGGGGGACGAGAGGGACGCGTGGTACTTCCCGCGCGCAGCGAGACGGGCAGCACGGGAAAGGGCCGCAGTTGACCACCGCCGAGCCGACACGCGCCGACCGCGTGGCTTCCACCGTCGATCCCGACGCTCCGGCGTCCGCAGGCGAAGGGTCCGGCGGACCCGGTGGAACGGGCCGGTCCGGGGCCGCCGGGTCCGGTGTCCCGGGGGCGTCCGAAGGAACCGACGTGTCCGATGATTCGCTCCCGCGAATAGTGCTTCCGGCGCAGCGGCCCGCTCCCGAGGCCCCTCCGGCGACCCTGGAGCGGCAGGCCCCCCAGCGCAAGCGCCGCTACACGGTCCTGGCGGCCACCGCGCTCGCGGCCGTCGCCCACCTCCTGTGGTTCTTCTTCTGCGCGAACAGCGGCGGCGACCTGGCCGCCCAGGACGCGTGGGCCGAGTTCGTCGGCCGGCACCCGGACTCGGCGTACAACCTGGCCTGGTACGGGGGGATGCACCCGGTCTCGTACAGCGTGGTGTCGCCGTATCTGATGTCGGTGCTCGGCGTGCGCAGCACGATGATGATCGCCGGGACGCTGTCGGCGGCGCTCACCGCGCTGATCCTGGTGCGGGTGAGGGCGGTCCGCAATCCGCTGGCCTGCTCGGTGGCGGCGGTGTTCGCGTTCCTCTGCAACGCGCTGTCGGGCCGGGTGACGTTCGGCCTCGGCATGATGTTCGCGCTGGGCGCGGTGGCGGCGGTCTTCTGCTGGCCGCACCGCTGGCGCCGCAGGCGCTGGGCGAAGGCGGCGGTCGCGGCGCCGCTCGCGGCCCTGGCGACGGCGTGCAGCCCGGTCGCGGGCCTGTTCCTCGGGGTGGCGGCGGCGGCGCTGTTCCTCAACGGGCGGCGCCCGGGGGCGTACGCCCTCGGTCTCGCCCCGGTCGTGGTCGTCGCCCTGTCGTCCTGGCTGTTCCCCTTCTCCGGCACGCAGCCGATGGCCTTCGGATCGACGGCGCTGCCGCTGCTCTTCGGGGTGCTGGTGTTCGTCCTGGTCCCGAAGGACTGGCGGACGGTCCGCACCGGGGCGGCCGTCTACACCGTCGGAACGCTGCTGACCTGGCTGATCGACTCGCAGATCGGCTCCAACATCTCGCGGCTCCCGATGCTGTTCGCGGGGGTGCTGCTGCTCGCCGCGCTGCCGTACACGGTGCCGCGCTCCCGTCGCTGGTACGCGCTGATCCTGGCGTTCGCGGGGCTGAACTTCTGGATCGGCTTCAAGGGCGTCGACGACGTGATCCGCACCGCCCCGGACGCCTCCTGGGCGAGGGAGCTGGCGCCGCTGGTCAACCAGCTCCAGGTACGGGACGCGGGCAGGGCGCGGGTCGAGGTCGTCCCGGCGTCCAGCCACCGCGAGTCCTCGGCGCTGAGCCCGTACATCAACCTGGCGCGCGGCTGGAACCGGCAGGCGGACATGGAGCGCAACCCGCTCTTCTACGACGACACCCTGAACGCGGTGAACTACGAGGAGTGGCTCGCCCGCTGGGCCGTGCACTACGTGGTGCTGCCGACGGGCGCGCCGGACTCGGGCGCCGAGCAGGAGGCGGAACTGGTCGGCGCGGGGCTGCCGTATCTGAAGCGGGTGTGGTCGGACGAGAACTGGCGCCTGTACGAGGTCGAGGACCCGACGCCCCTCGCGGACCCGCCGGCCGAGGTGGTGAGCGCGGAGGAGAACGAGGTCGTGATCCGCGTCGAGCGCCCCGGCCGCATCCTCATCCGGGTCCCGCACTCGCCGTGGCTGGCGCTGATGGACGAGAACGGCGGCAAGATCGAGCCCCCGCAGGAGACGGAGGCGTCGAAGCTCGCCCGCGAGGAGTCCGACACGGAACTCCCCAAGACCTTCGCCAACGAGAACGGCTGCCTCTTCAAGGCGGAACCGGACGCCGAGGGCGACGAATGGACCGAACTGATCGCCCCGAAGGCAGGCACGTACCGCCTGGCGGCCCCGTACAAACTCTCCCGAGGCACAGCCTGCCCGGAGGAACTCCGCTGAGCCCACGCTCACCGGGGACGGTCGAGCAGGACGTGGGCGGGTGCCCTGCGTGCGGGGGCTCGGCGGGCGGATGCCCTGCGTGCGGGTGCCCGGCAGGCGGGGCTCAGCGGGCGGGGCTCAGCGGGCGGGGACTCCCGGGCACCCGCCCGGCGGCCCGCCCGCCTGTCGGGTCGACCTTTGTCACCGGCCTCGGTCACCGACCTCGGTCACCGGACGCCGTGGCCGTCCGGTACGGACCCCGAAGCGGCGTCGTACCCGTGCCGGGCGTCGCCCACGAGCCCCGCGCGTTCCTGTCCGGACAGGAAGAGCCCGGTCCTCATGGCGATCTGCCCGAGGGATTCCCCCGCACTGGCGAGAACCATGCACGGGGTCAGGACATCGCTCGCCACCACGAGAAGAGCCTCACGGGCCTGCGGGTCATCGCTTTCATACAGATCCATGGCAGCGTCGTCCCGGCCGCCGATATCCACTCCGGCGTCGAGCAACACCCTGATCAGATACCGCGTCCGCTGGGGGTCCACGCCGAGACCCTCACCACCGAACAGCTTTCACGCAACATGCGAGACCCGGACCACGCCCACAAGTAAGGGCCGGCCCCAGGAGCACCCTCCTGAGACCGGCCCTTACTTCCTGTGCCCCCGGCAGGATTCGAACCTGCGCCACCCGCTTGAGGAGTTCTCCCTGATCACGTTTGTGACCTGCGGAAACACTGCCATGACTGCGGTTGACCTGGTGAAACGTGTCTCGGAGGTCCTCGCGTGTTCCCAGGGTTTCCCGGCCTCATGCGTGCTGAATCCGTTCCGGGCCGACCGCTGAGGAGCACCTCTTGCCACAGGCGTGGGTCGTCGCCAGAGACTTGCGCCATGCAATTGGAGGTATATACCGTTGATTGCATGACGGGGCGGTGGGAGATCGAGATCGAACCCGAGGTGCGGGATTGGCTGGAGTTACTTCCCTTCCGCCTCTACTGGCGAGTGGAGGACAAGACGGACCGCCTCTTGGACGAGCCGACCACGCTTGGCGAGCCGTACTCGCGTCACCTGGGTGGCAAGCTACGTGAGCTGCGGTTCGAGCTGGACGGTGAGGCCGTGCGCATCCCCTACTGGCTCGCCCCCGGGCAGCGGATCGTTCTGCTGACGGTGTTCCGTAAGACGAGGATGCGTGAGGTGGCGGAAGTCGAGCGTGCGCATCAGGCCCAGAAGGTCTGCGAGACCGAGCACGGCCATGCTGAGCACATCTACGATCGCCGCAAGGAGAGCTGATGAACCACAGCACGTGGAGGACACGCCGGGCCCGGCAGCTTGCGGGTGAGGCGGTGGAGTACGACCAGGAGTACGTCGACGCGCGGCTGGCCGGCGATCTCGGGCAGGCGGTCTACGACCGTCGGATCGAGCTCGGGCTGTCTCAGGCCGAACTGGCCGAGCGGGCCGGGATGACGCAGCCTCAGGTGTCCCGGATGGAGGGCGGCGACACCGTGCCTACCCTCCCGCTGCTGCGACGCCTGGCCAAGGCACTGGACGGCACCCTGAACCTGGCCATCGACGAGGGTGGCTCCCGTGTCACCTTCACTCCGCACGCCGCCTGAAAACGAGCCCGCCCGGTACGTCGAGGGCATTGTCGACATGAGCCGACGCGCGTCGTGGATGCCTTGAGACGCGGGTCCGGCCTGCCCCGGCGCCGTGCTGCACACACGAGGCCCTTCTGCCCGATGGGCAGAAAGGCCTCTGACCTGCTGCTTTGCTGTGCCCCCGGCAGGATTCGAACCTGCGACACCCGCTTTAGGAGAGCGGTGCTCTATCCCCTGAGCTACGAAGGCGGGACTGACCGCTGACAGCCTAGCGGATGGGGGTTGCCGAGGTCGCCTCGGTTCGGGGTGGGTGTGCTGGGGTGGCGGGTATCCGGTCTGAGCTGGTGCCTTCGTCGGTCGAAGCGTCTGGCGGTGGAGCCGGGGGCAGCGGCGGCAGAGTCCTTCCCCGCTCGCGCTGTCCAGCGATGGAGGACGCTTCATCGGATGCGGGGAGGCCTGTGGGGTCGGGGGCACCCCAGGGGCTCGGACGGGTTTTGCGGGCGGGATCAGGTGTTCGGGATGTCCTGTTTCGCCGCGATCAGCATGTTCCTCGGGATGACCACGAGCCGTTCGCCCGGTCCGATGGAGACTCCTGTCGGCAACCGTCCGCCCAAGGCCTTCGTGAGGTCACGGCCGATGACGGCCACGTCTCCGTTCTCCAGTTCCCAGAGGTCGGGGCAGTCAGGGGTGTCGGTCGTGATGCCGAGTTCCTGTGGCGACTTGCCCAGACGCCGTTTGAATGTCGTAGTCGGATCGGCTTCCCACGGTCTCGTCATCGTCTCCCCTGCGATCGGTCCGGATCGGGGTGACCATAGCGCCGTACCTGGTGATCGGCCATGGGGCCGTCATGGTCGTGAAGGAAGCGGCGGAACCTTGAGGGGCCGGGGGTCCGAGGCCGGAAGACGTTCTTCGCGTACAGCCGAGCCGGGTGTTCCGCCGACGGTGGCAGCGGCCGGGCATCGCGTTATGCTCCGGGCCCGTGGCCGTGGCGGGTCGTGCTTCCCGCCCGTCGTCACTCGGACGCTCAGGAGGTTCAGCGGTGGACACGCGCGGGGCAGGGGCGGGGACCGGGCCTGGTTCCGGGGCGGGGGGCGCGGCCGGGGCCGGGGCCGGTGACCGGCGGGGTGGCCCCGGGGGCGATCACCCGGGCGGCTCCCTGGCCGATCATGGGGCCGATGCCCTGGCCGATGCCCTGGCCGATCCCCGGGCCGGTCACCCGGCCGGTCCCGTGGCCGATCCCCGGCTCGTCGTCCCCGGTGCGCCCTTCGCCGTCGGCGAGGGGCGGTACGTCTCCGGGCCTCGGACGTTGCGGGAGTTCGTGGAGGCCACCTGGGGGTACGGCGAGCGGGTGTTCCTCGTGTCCGAGGGCGGGGGCGTGACCTACCGGGAGTTCTTCGACGGGGCCTGTGGGCTCGCCCGGCGGTTCGTCGGGGAGTACGGGCTGCGGCCCGGGGACCGGGTCGTCGTCGCCCTGCGGAACGGGGCCGACTGGCAGACCGCCTTCTGGGCCGCACAGCTCGCCGGGCTCGTCGCCGTACCCCTCAACACCTGGTGGACCGAGGACGAGTGCGCGTACGCCCTCGACGACTGCGCGCCCCGGCTGCTCCTCGCCGACGCGGAGCGGGCCGGGCGGCTGCGGGGCTGGGCGGGGCCGCGCGGGGTGCCGGGGATCGTCTTCGGCGGCCCGGCGGTGGACGGCTTCACGGCGTACGTCCCCGATCTCGACCCCTTCCTCGGGCCGCCCGCCGTCGAGGTGCTGCCCGAGTGGGACGCCACCCTCGTCTACACCTCCGGCACCACCGGGCGGCCCAAGGGCGCCGTCGCCACCCATCTCGCGCAAGCGGGGGCGGCCGTGAACTCCCGTTACTTCGCCGCCGCCGCGGCCCTCGCCCGGGGGGACGTGCCGGGGACCGGGCCCGCGCCGGTGTCGCTGACCACCTTCCCCTTCTTCCACGTGGCCGCGTTCACCTCCTTCTACGGGGTGATGGCGGCCGGGGGAACCCTCGTCACGATGCGCGGCTGGGACGCGGAGCGGGCCCTGGAGCTGATCCGCGAGCACCGCGTCACCCACTACGCGGGCGTGCCGACGACCGCGCTCCAACTGCTCGCGGCGGCCCGCGCCGCCGGGGACGACCTGGCGAGCCTCACCCTGCTCAGCACCGGTGGCGCCACCGCCCCGCCGGGGATCGTCGCCGGACTCGTCGCCGGATACGGGGAGCGCGTCGAGCCCCGCAACGGCTACGGGCTCACCGAGACCTGCGGCGGCGTCCTGTCGAACGTCGGCGCCGAGTACCGCGCCCACCCGGACAGCGTCGGCCGCCCCTCGCCCGCCACCGAGGCCCGGATCGACCGGCCCGACGCGGAGGGCGTGGGGGAGCTGCTGCTGCGCGGCCAGTCGCTGGTCCGGGGGTACTGGGGCGACGAGGCGGCGACCCGCGCCGCGTTCACCGGGGACGGCTGGTTCCGTACGGGGGACCTCGCCCGGGTGGACCCGGAGGGGCGGGTCCGGATCGTCGACCGGCTCACCGACATGGTGGTCCGGGGCGGCGAGAACGTGTACTGCGTCGAGGTCGAGCGGGTCCTCCAGGAGCATCCCGACGTCCTCGACGCCGCCGTCCTCGGCGTCCCGCACCCCCTCCTGGGCGAGGAGGTCGCCGCCGTCGTCCGGCTGCGGCCCGGCGCCGCCTCCGGCCCCGAGGAGCTGCGCGCCCACGTGGGCGCGCGCCTGGCCTCCTTCAAGGTGCCCGCCCGGGTGGTCGTACGGGACGCCGAACTGCCCCGCAACCCGGCCGGCAAGGTCCTGAAGAGGCGGCTGCGGGAGGGGCTGGCCGACCCGGGGGTCGGTGTCTGAGCCGTAGGGCCGTTCCTGGGCCTGGGCCTGGGCCGGAGCCGCAGGGCCGTTCCGGGGCCGGGGCCGCGGCCGGTGCCTGAGCCACAGGGCCGTTCCGGGGCCGGGGCCTGGGCCAGGGCCGGAGCCACAGGGCCGTTCCTGGGCCGGTGCCTGAGCCACAAGGCACCCTTCCAGCCACAAGGCACCCTCCAGCCGCAGGGGCACTCCTCAGTCGCGGGTCACCCGGACCCGGTATCCGCCGGTCGTGTCCGTGTCGAGGACGGTGATCCGGACGCCGTTCGCGCGGTCCGTGAACGTCTCTCCCGGGTGGTACGGGGCGTCGGAGAGTTCGGCGTGGACGTTGGCCCGGCGGGTGCAGCCGCCGCTGGCGTGCTCGCTGTCGGCGACGGACACCGGGCCGTGGCCGGTGTCGACGTCGGACTCGACCCGGTAGACGAGGACTCCGTCCTTGCAGACCGCCTCGTCGTTGCCGCCCTTGGCGCGGACCTCGACCGCGTACCCCGAGGTGCCGGAGAGGGGGACGAACACCAGCTTGGGGCCGCCGGTGACGGGCAGCGGGGTGAGGGTCCACTCGGTGGAGCCGGGGCGGGAGGCGCAGCCGACCTGGTCGTTGTCGAGCCAGCCCAGCTTCCACTTGTGCCAGCCGAGCAGGTCGTTGTTGGCCCCCCAGTCCTCGGACATGATGTCCCAGTGCCCAACGGTGCCGCCGCCGTCCGAGGTGTAGAGGTCGGGCAGTCCGAAGACGTGCCCGTTCTCGTGCGGCAGGACCCGGTAGCCGGTCTCGGCGAAGCTGCCGGAGCCGTCGTCCTGGCGGCTGTAGACGAAGGACGTGTTGGCGAGCGGTACGCCGTCCGCGTAGGGGGCGTCGTCGTTCCCGGAGAAGGTCACGGACAGGACGGTGTCCAGGGCGGAGGGCCCGGCGTTCGGCGTGACCAGGACGTTGACCAGGTCGTACGCGCTGAAGTCGACCCGGGGGTCGGCCGCCTTCACGAGGTCCTCGACGAGGGCGCGGTAGCCCGGTTCGTACGGTGAGCCGCGCTCGATCCCGTACGCGGAGAACGCCTTCGGCATCCGCAGCCAGTCGGGTATCGGCGCCTCGGCGCGGTAGTGCAGCCGTCCGTAGGAGCTGGTGCGGAACCAGTCCGCGGTCTGCGGGAAGAACTCGCGGTAGCGGCCCATCGCGGTGCCGTCGCCGGGGGCGTCGGGGAAGTCGACCATCAGGTTGAGGGCCCTGACCTGGCCGGTGGAGCGGACGTATCCGGGGGCGGTGGGCAGCCCCTCCGACATCTGCACGCCCATCGTGGTGGCGATCCGGCACGGTCCCAGCTGGGCGCCGTCCGGGGCGGCGGCCACGGGGCCCGCCGAGGCGGGGGCGGGCCCGGGGAGGGTGGTGCTCGCGGAGACGAGCAGGGTGAGGGAGAGCGCCGTGGTCGCGGCCAGGGCGACGGGTCTGCGTATCCGTCGGCGGGGGTGCTGCATACGGGCGCCTCTCCGGTCGGGGCAGGTCGGCGGCACGGTCCCGGCCGGTGCGTCCGGGGCCGCGCTGTGCGATCAGCCTGTGACGGGTGGTTCCGGAGCGCGCGCCGGAAGGGCCGATCGTGGGTATTCCGGGCGGAGGGGTGAAAGTGACCCGGATCACTTTCCGTACGGGAAATAAGCGGGGACCTCTTCCCCGTTTAGCCCTGTGTCGAACGAAGTGGGGAGTCCTTCCCCGGATGCTCCCGCGAGGGGCCCGGGGGCGGGAGCCCCTCGAAGTCCGGTCGCCCTCCCGGTGGCCGGATGCCCGAAGTCCGGTCGCCCGTGGTGGCCGGTCGTCCTCGATGTCCGGTCGCCCTTCCGGTGGCCGGATGCCCCGATGTCCGGTCGCCCTCCTCGTGGCCGGACGACCCCGGCGCCCTGCCGTCGTCTCCCGACGGCCGGACGCCCCCCCCGTGACGGGAGGTCCGCCGTGAGCGGGCGTCCCTCAGTGATCCCAGGAGGTCGTGGCGTGACCAGCCCCGCCGATATCGCGCCCGCAGGTGCCGGGCCCGAGGCCGCCGCGCCCGTAGGCACCGTGCCCGCGGACGCCGGACTCGCAGACGCCGGGCCCGTGAGGGCCGGGTCCGTGGACACCGCGCCCGCGCCCGCCGGGTCCGGCGGCGCCCCGTCCGCCCGCCGCGCCCCCCGCCCCCGCGCCGACGCGCTGCGCAACCGTGAGCGGCTCGTGACGGCGGCCCGCGAGATGTTCGTCGAGTTCGGGCCCCAGGTGCCGTACGACGAGGTCGCGCGCCGGGCCGGGGTCGGCAACGCCACGCTCTACCGGAACTTCCCCGAGCGCTCCGACCTGATCCGCGAGGTCGTCCTCTCGCTCCTCGCGCGGGTCACCGAACTCGCCGAACGGGCCGCCGAGGAGGAGACCGACACCTTCGCCGCCCTCCGCCGCTTCACCCACGCCGCCGCCGAGGAGCGCGTCGGGGCCCTGTGCCCGATGCTCGACGGCGCCTTCGACCGCGACCACCCCGAACTCACCGAGGAGCGCGAACGGCTGGAGGAGGCCGTCCAGGGCCTCGTCGACCGGGCGCGCCGAGCGGGCCGCCTCCGCGCCGACGTCGGTGTCGGCGACCTGATGGTGGCGGTGTCCCAGCTGACCCGCCCCCTGCCCGGAACCGCCTGCACCACCCACTTCCAGCAGTACGTCCACCGTCACCTCCAGCTGTTCCTCGACGGTCTGGAGGCGCCCGCGCGCTCCGAACTGCCCGGAACGGCCGCGACCCTGGAGGACCTGAGACGCGACTCCTGCCCGCCGCGCACACCGTGACCGCCGGGGCCTGACGCTTCGAGAGGCCCCCACACCCGACACCCTTCACGTCCCTTTTCTGCCAGTACGCGCCAAGAGGTGGCTCCACCCATGCCGAAAATCCCCGAGAACACCGCGAAGAACCCGGAGAGCGAGATACCCGGGAGCGAGAGCGCCGGGACCCGCCCCGACCCCGGGCGCTGGAAAGCCCTCGTCTTCATCGCCCTCGCCCAGCTGATGGTCGTCCTCGACGCGACGATCGTGAACATCGCCCTGCCCTCCGCCCAGCAGGACCTGGGGATATCGGACGGCAACCGGCAGTGGGTCATCACCGCCTACGCCCTCGCCTTCGGCGGCCTCCTCCTCTTCGGCGGACGCATCGCCGACATCTGGGGCCGCAAGCGCACCTTCGTCGTCGGCCTGATCGGCTTCGCCGTCGCCTCCGCCCTCGGCGGAGCCGCGACCGGCGAAGCCGCGATGCTCGGCGCCCGCGCGCTCCAGGGCGCCTTCGGCGCGCTCCTCGCGCCCGCCGCGCTCTCGCTGCTCGCCGTGACCTTCACCGACGCCAAGGAGCGCGCCAAGGCCTTCGGCATCTACGGCGCGATCGCGGGCGGCGGCGGCGCCGTGGGCCTGATCCTCGGCGGCTTCCTCACCGAGTACCTGAACTGGCGCTGGACCTTCTTCGTCAACATCCCGTTCGCGATCGTCGCCGCCGTCGGCGCGTACCTCGTCGTCCGTGAGCCCACGGGCGCCCGCAACCGCGCCGCGCTCGACGTCCCCGGCGTCATCCTGTCCACCCTGGGCCTGGTCGCGCTCGTCTACGGCTTCACCCGCGCCGAGTCCGAGGGCTGGAGCGACGCGGGCACGGTCGGCCTGTTCGTCGGCTCCGCCGTGCTGCTCCTCGCCTTCGTGCTCACCGAGGCGAAGGTGAAGTCCCCGCTGCTGCCGCTGCGCGTCCTCACCGACCGCAACCGGGGCGGTGTCTACCTGTCGCTGGGCCTCGCGGTCATCGGCATGTTCGGCCTGTTCCTCTTCCTGACGTACTACCTCCAGATCGTGAAGGGGTACTCGCCGGTCCGGACGGGCTTCGCGTTCCTCCCGATGATCGCGGGCATGATCGTCGGCTCCACGCAGATCGGCACGCGTCTGATGACCCGCGTCCCGCCGCGTCTGCTGATGGCCCCCGGCTTCCTGACCGCCGCCGTCGGGATGCTGCTCCTGACGCAGCTGGAGACCGGGACCTCGTACGCCGGTCTGATCCTGCCCGCGCAGCTGCTCCTCGGTCTGGGCATGGGTACGGCGTTCATGCCCGCGATGTCGCTTGCGACGCTGGGCGTGGACCCCAGGGACGCCGGAGTGGCCTCCGCGATGGTCAACACCTCGCAGCAGGTCGGCGGCGCCATCGGTACGGCCCTGCTGAACACGATCGCCGCCTCGGCGACCACCGCGTACCTCACGGACCACGCGGCGGGCGCGACCACCCCGGCGGGGCAGAAGCTGCTCCAGCTCCAGGGCATGGTCGAGGGCTACACGGCCGCCATCTGGTGGGCCGTCGGCATCCTGGTCGCGGCGGCGGCCATCGCCTTCGCCCTGATCACCACGGGGAAGCCGGGCACGGGCGCCGGAGCGGTCGCCGGTTCGGGCACGGACGCGGACGCCGAGGTGAGGGTCCCGGTCATCGCGCACTGAACGGCCCCCGGGGCTCCTGCCCCGTTCCTCTCGAAAGCCTGCCCTGGTTCCGGCGTCAGCGGAGCCAGGGCAGGTCCGCGTCCGGGTCCTGGGGTTCCAGGCCCTCGGCCATCACCCTCATGATCGTGCCGAGCTGCGTCACCTGTTCGGCGGAGAGCCGGTCGAAGAGGGCCTGGCGGACGGCGGTCACATGGCCGGGCGCGGTCCTGCGCAGGACCTCCGTCCCCTCGTCCGTCAGCCGGGCGAACTGCCCGCGCTTGTCGGAGGGGCAGCTCTCCCGCCGCACCCAGCCGTTCCTCTCCAGGCGGGCGACCGCGTGGGAGAGCCGGGAGCGGGTGATCTTGGCGCCCCTGGCCAGCTCGGTCATCCGCATCCGCCGCCGGGGTGCCTGGGAGAGCTGGACGAGCAGCCCGTAGTAGACGTGCGGCATTCCGGCGTCGCGCTGCAACTGGCGGTCGAGGTGGTCCTCGAAGAGCGTGGTGGCGTGCAGATAGGCGCGCCAGACGTGCTGCTCCTCGGCGGTGAGCCAGCGTGGTTCGGTGGTGTCTCCCATGGGTCCCATCGTACGACTCATCCTTGAAAGTTGAACTATTTGGGTCTACGCTCCTCGTGACACTTGAAGTTTCAAGAACCCTGAAGGGGGTCGCCGCCATGGACACCACGACCGACCGGATGCCCGCGCTCTACCTGTCCCACGGCGCCCCACCGCTCGCCGACGACCCCGTCTGGCCCGGCGAACTCGCCGCCTGGGCCGGGAACCTCCCGCGCCCCCGCGCGATCCTCATGGTCTCCGCCCACTGGGAGGAGGCCCCGCTCGCGCTCGGCGCGACCGAGACCGTGCCCCTGGTGTACGACTTCTGGGGCTTCCCCGAGCACTACTACCGCGTCCGCTACGGAGCCCCCGGCGCGCCGGAGCTGGCCGAGTCCGTCCGGAGGCTGCTCCGGGGCCCCGGCACCCCTGTCCAGGACATCCCCGACCGGGGCCTCGACCACGGCGCGTACGTACCGCTCGTCGAGATGTTCCCGGACGCCGACGTCCCCGTGCTCCAGATCTCCCTGCCCACCCTCGACCCGCGCCGCCTCCTGGAGATCGGGCGCAGGCTCGCCCCGCTCCGCGACGAGGGCGTCCTGATCGTCGGCAGCGGCTTCTTCACCCACAACCTCGCCGCCCTCCGGCACACCGGCGGCGGCGTCCCCGGCTGGTCCGCCGAGTTCGACGCCTGGGGCCACGAGGCCCTCGCCGCCCGGGACGTCGACGCGCTCCTCGACTTCGAGCACAAGGCGCCCGCCGGACGCCTCGCCCATCCGCGCACGGAGCACTTCGCCCCGCTCTTCGTCACGATGGGCGCGGCCGACGCCGCCGGTGACCTCGACGCCGGGCGGTCGGTGATCGACGGCTTCTGGATGGGCCTGGCCAAGCGCTCGGTGCAGTTCGGCTGAGCCCCGCCGGGGGATCCGTACGGCCCCAGCGACGGCCCCCGCCCGGTGCGGGCTTCGGTGCGGCTCCGGGCCCCGGCGCGGGTCAGAGGACCGGCGGGTTCAGCTCGATCGAGCGGACGGCGGCGGCGAGCGCCGGCGGACCGCCCACGTCGAGGGCCGTGTCGGTGAACTTGATCGTGTGGTCGTCGCCGTGCGCCGCCGCCCGCGCGAAGACCTCCTCCGGGGCCAGGGAGACCGGTGCGCACGCCACGCCCTCCGCCGGGCCGTACGCGGCGGTCACCGCCGCCGCCGCCGTCCACGCCGCCGCCAGGCTCGGCGCCCACAGCTCGCGGGGGAGCGCGGGCAGGGCGCGCAGGACCGCGTTCGGCGCGGTCGCCGCGTGCACCAGCATCACCGGCTCGCCGTGTCCATGGGTCGCGTACCGGTGGGTGGCCGCCGTCACCAGCTCCACCAGCCGCTCCTTCGCCGTGTCCGGGTCCGGGGCCGTGCCCCAGACCGGGAACGCCGTCAGCTGCGCCAGCCGCGCCCTGATCCCCCCGTCCTGCTCCGGGACCAGGGGTACGGCGTCCAGCGCCGCCGCCGCCGACGGCGCCACCGGCAGGGGGGCCAGCGCGGGCAGCGGCTGGTGGCGGGCCGCCCAGTAGCCGAGGGCGTGCGCCAGCTCGGCCAGGCGCGGCGCGGTCGTCCCCGTCTCGCCGGACTCCAGGAGGGTGCGCACGGCGTGCCCCGTACGGATCACCGGGTGGGTCGCCCCGGCCGCGATCCCGGGCAGCAGCCGGGGCCACCACTCGGCGAGGACCTCCCGCCAGGGGCGGGCTTCGAGCTCCCGGCCGAAGAAGAGGGTCCAGTCGGTGATCCGGGCCGGGTCGCCGAGCGCCCCGGCCGTGTCGGCGGCGGTGAGGGTACGGGTCGGCGGGGGCGACTCCTCCAGCCTGTCGGTGTAGTGGTCCAGCCAGCGGTGCACGGTCGCCGCCTGACCGTGGCGCACCAGCGCCTCGACGGCCATCGGGGCGTGGTTGCTGAGCCAGCCGTCCCGCTCCGGGCCGGTGGTGTGGAGGCGTTCGAGGGCTTCGTCGAGGGTTCCGGTGCGGTCGCTCATGCCGAGGACGCTAAGGCCGGGGAGGGGGCGGGCGGAACGGTCGCGGGACCTAGTCCGCGAGGCCGAGCCGCCTCGGCCCTGAGGCGGTCGGAGGCGGCCGGGGAGGGCCGGGGAGGGCCGGAGGCGAGGCCGGGCGAGGTCCAGTGAGGGGCTCGGGGCGGTCCGGGAAGGCCCGGAAAGGTCCGGGTCGGTCCGTGGGCAACCCGGTGGGGCGTCCCCGCGTCTTGAAGGGTGGCGCCGCATGTGATCGCGGTCTCACCGACGGTGTGGTCGAGTGCCCCGCGAGCGGCGCCGGATCGCCCTCCGTGCCGGGTCTGACCTGCGCCTCAGCGGGTTCCCGCAGCATGTCCATGGGGTCGTCCGGCCGCGCAGGATACTGCATGATCGCGAAAATCCATGTGCCGGGTGGGAATTCTGTCCTGATTCCAGTCGTTGTTTCCGTCGGATGCAGGGCACCCGAAAGGGTGTCGCGACCTACTCAGCAAGGGAGCACGCATGGCAACCCGTGCCGTCGCCCGTCGTCAGACCTCCGCCACGAGCGGAGCCGCACGGGCCAGCAGCGTTCGCGCCGTGGGCGGGGAGATCGCCGACCGCGACCTGGTCGGCATGTACCTCGACGAGATCGCGCGCACCCCCCTGCTCGACGCCGCCAAGGAGGTCGAGCTCTCCCAGGCCATCGAGGCCGGGGTGTACGCCCGGCGGATACTCGAGGGCGAGATCGAGAGCGAGGCGGGTGGCGCGAGCCGCGAGGAGCTCGAAGCCCTGGTGGCCGAGGGCGAGCGTGCCAAGGAACTCTTCATCAAGTCGAACCTGCGGCTCGTGGTCGCGGTCGCCCGGCGATACCCGCGCAGCGGGCTGCCGCTGCTCGACCTGATCCAGGAGGGGAACGCGGGCCTGGTGCGCGCGGTCGAGAAGTTCGACTACGCGAAGGGCTTCAAGTTCTCCACGTACGCCACGTGGTGGATCCGCCAGGCCATCACCCGTTCCATCGCCGACCAGTCCCGCACGATCCGGCTCCCCGTCCACCTGGTGGAGGAGCTGGGCCGCATCCGCCGGGTGCAGCGCGAGTTCAACCGGGAGAACGGCCGGGAGCCGGAGCCCGCCGAGGTCGCCGCCGAACTGGACTCGACGCCCGAGCGGGTCGTCGACGTCCTGGACTGGGCGCGGGACCCGGTCTCGCTGAACATGGCGGTGGACGACCAGGGCGAGACGCAGTTCGGTGACCTCCTGGAGGACACCTCGGCGGTCTCGCCGGAGCAGTCGGTGCTCACGCTGCTGCGCAGCGAGGAGCTCGACGACCTCATCGACAAGCTCGACCACCGGACGGCGTCCATCATCCGGATGCGGTACGGGATCGAGGACGGGCGCGAGCGGACGCTGACCGAGGTCGGCAAGCAGCACGGACTGACCCGCGAGCGCATCCGCCAGATCGAGAAGCACGCCCTGCTGGAGCTCAAGAAGATGGCCCACGACACCGGCTTCGACGCGGTGGCGTGACCCGCACGGCCCGTAGGGGCCCCGGCCCTCCCCAGGGAGGACGGGGCCCCTACGTGCTTTCCCGGGCCGCCGACCGGCACCGGACGGACGGGCCCGGCACCGGACGGACGCGCCCCTAGCCCCGGGTCGCCGCCGTCAGGCGTCCCGCGAGGTCCGCCATGTGGGCGTGCAGCGCGGGCGGGCCGTGGACCGTGAAGGCGGCGTCCACGAGGGCCAGCCGGAGCGCCAGCCACTCCACCGAGTCCGCCGACCGGGCGCGCAGCCGGCAGGACGACGGGCCCGTCGGCTCCGGCGCCAGGTGCGAGGGCAGCCGGGCCGCCACGGACCCGGCCGGAGCCTCGAAGGCGATGTCCAGCTCCAGCTCGGGCTGCGCCCGGGACATCGAGCGGGCCAGGAGCTGCGCCGCGTCGCCCGCCGGAAGCTCGCGCGGGCTGAACCGGGCGCCGGTGGCCAGCGGATCGCTCACCCGGTCCACCCGGAAGGTGCGCCAGTCGTCCCGCCCCAGGTCGTAGGCGACGAGGTACCAGCGGTGCCCGGTGGACACCAGCCGGTACGGCTCGACCAGGCGTTTCGTCTCCGCGCCGTCCCCCGCCCGGTAGCCGAACCGCAGCTTCTCGCGGCCCGTGACCGCCGCCGCGAGCGTCGTGAGGGTGGCGGGCGCGACCGTCGCCCCGTCGCCCCGGGTGAGCGGGATCGTGGCGTTCTGGAGGGTGGAGACCCGGTGCCTCAGCCGTGCCGGAAGGACCTGTTCCAGCTTGGCCAGGGCTCGTACGGAGGCCTCCTCGACGCCCTCGATCGCGTGTCCGGCCCCGGCGCGCAGGCCGACCGCGATGGCGACCGCCTCCTCGTCGTCGAGCAGCAGCGGGGGCATGGCCGTACCGGCGACGAGCCGGTAGCCGCCGACCGCGCCCAGCGTCGCCTCCACGGGATAGCCCAGGTCACGGAGCCGGTCGACGTCACGGCGGATGGTGCGGGGGGAGACCGCGAGCCGTTCGGCGAGTTCGCTTCCGGGCCACTCGCGCGGGGTCTGGAGGAGCGAGAGCAGATTCAGGAGTCGTGCCGGAGTGTCCGTCATGCTCCCCAGGATGCGGCCCATCTAGGACATGTACTGACCTAGATGGGTCTTATCTTCTTCATATGAGTTCACACGACGCCGTCCTGGACGCGCCCCCCACGGACACCGAAGCGGTGCCCGCGCACACCGACCAGGGCGACAAGCGGCGCTGGATCGCCCTGGCCATCGTCATGACGGCCGCCTTCATGGACCTGGTCGACGCCACGATCGTCAACATCGCGATCCCCAGCATCGAGCGGGACCTCGGGGCCGACTTCGGGGCCATCCAGTGGATCACCGCCGGGTACGCGCTCGCGTTCGCCGCCGGGCTGATCACCGGCGGCAGGCTCGGCGACATCTACGGCCGCAAGCGTCTCTTCCTCCTCGGCACGGCGGGCTTCACGCTCGCCTCCGCGCTCTGCGGCTTCGCCTCGAACCCGGAGATGCTGGTCGCCTCCCGTCTCCTCCAGGGCGTGGCGGCGGCGATGATGGTGCCGCAGGTCCTGTCGATCGTCCACGTCACCTTCCCCGCGCACGAGCGCGGCAAGGTCTTCGGCATGTTCGGCGCGATCGTCGGTCTGGGCGCGGTCTCCGGACCGCTGCTGGGCGCGCTGCTCACCCAGTGGAACATCGCGGGCCTGGAGTGGCGTCCGATCTTCCTGATCAACCTGCCGGTCGGCATCGCCGGTCTGCTCCTGGGCTGGAAGTACATCACCGAGTCGAAGGCGCCGAAGGCCCTCAAGCTCGACCTGGTGGGCGTGGTCCTGGTGACCGCCGCGCTGCTGATGCTGGTCTACCCGCTGACGCGCGGCCGTGAGCTGGACTGGCCGCTGTGGGGCCATCTGATGATGGCGGGCAGCCTGGTGGTGTTCGGCGCCCTCGTCTCGTACGAGCGGTACAAGACCCGCAAGGACGGGTCGCCGCTGGTGGAGCTGTCGCTGTTCCGGGTGAAGAGCTTCGCCGCGGGCATCGCCGTGCAGCTGACCTTCGGTGTGGTCCTCGGCATCTTCTTCCTGGTGTGGACGCTCTACATGCAGATCGGCCTCGGCTGGAGCGCGCTGCGGGCGGGTCTGACGGGCGTGCCGTTCTCGATCGCCGTGTCGGTGGCGGCCGGGATCTCGGTGCAGAAGCTGGTGCCGCGCTTCGGCCGGAAGGTGCTCCAGGCGGGCGCCCTGACGATGATCGCGGGCGTCCTCTGCTACTTCTTCGTGGCCGGCCGGTACGGGACGGAGATCCACCCCTGGCAGATGCTCGTGCCGCTGATCGTCATGGGTCTCGGCATGGGTCTGATCGTGGCGCCGCTGACCGACGCGGTCCTCTCGGAGGTCCCGAAGGAGCACGCGGGTTCGGCCTCGGGCCTGATCAACACGACCGGCCAGATGGGCAACGCGCTGGGCCTCGGCCTGGTCTCCGTGGTCTTCTTCGGCACCATCGACGACGAGCGCCTCGCCCGGGTCCCCGGTGAGGTCGGCGCCGCCTTCACCGACGCCTTCCAGAACTCGCTGGGCTGGGCGGCCGGCGTCCTCGCGGTGATCTTCCTGGTGATGTTCGCCCTCCCGGCGAAGCCCAAGCAGCACCTGGAGGGCGGCGGGGAGGACCAGGACACCGCCGTCCCCGCCCCGGTGGAGAAGGAACCGGCGCTCGCCCACTGAGCCCGGCACCCCGGCGCGAGGGGCGGTGCGCACCCGGCGGAAGCCGTGGGCGCACCGCCCCTCGCGCGTCGGCCGGACCGGTGGCGTGCCCGGGGGCACGCGCCGGTCCCTCGTGCGCCGGTCCGACGAGCCGGTGCCTCGCGCGTCGGTCAGACGACGCGGGAGCGGGACTCCATCGCCTCCCGGGCCGCGCGCTCGTCCTCGTACACCTCGCACATGTGGCGGCCGTCCGGTGTCGCCGTGTGCTCGACCTCCCAGAGGCTGACCTCGCTGCCGTCGAGCAGCAGGAACTGGTGCTCGTAGAGGGTGAATCCGGCGGCCCGGCCGCCCTCCAGCGGGCAGTGCCGCCCGAAGGCCTGGGTGATGTGGTGGGCGAAGGCGGAGCGGAGCCGACGGGCCGTCCGCTCGCCCGGCCGGTCCGTGTTCTCCGCGCGGCGCAGGACGCGCCGGGCGTGGTCGGCGGAGTTGTCCGGCACGTACATCCTGGGCTGGGCCGGTATCGGCCGGGTGAGCAGACCGCTCAGCAGCTCCAGGTCCTCGTCCTCCTCGGGGGCGCGGCCGTCGGCACGCTCCGCGCTCCAGCCGGGCAGCGGCCCGGTCGGCAGGCGCGAGGCCGCGAGCCGCGCCTCGGCCTCCTCCGCGTACAGCTCGTAGTGCTCGGTGCCGTCCCGCCCGGCGTTGTGCGTGAGCTCCCAGAGGGTGAGGGCGCTGCCGTCGCCGAGCAGATAGGTGTGACGGTAGGTGGAACGGTGCAGCGACGCGCTGTGGTGCGAGGAGTGCAGCGCGCTGGAGTGCGCGAGCGCCGTGCTGAGGCGCTCGACGGTCGAGTCGGGCAGATCGAAGGAGTTGAGCGCCCGGCCGAGAAGTCGCTCAAGGTGCGTCTCGGTCGTCTCGTACGGATCGTGAGGATCCTGCGGATCGTTCAAGAGGGTCTCCAGGCCGTCGCCGCATGTCACTCGGTGCTTGCTAAACGTAGTCCCTGGTTCTGACATCATGTCCGGGGTTCCGGAAAACGAAGGGCGTGCGGCAGAAGTTCCCGCCCTGTCCCGTCCGTTCCTTTTCTTCTTCCTTTCCCTTTCTTTCAACTTCCTTTGTTTTCAGGCGAATCCATGGCAACTTCCGACCCGTACAGCTCGCTGTACGAGGGGAAGTCGCCCCCCGGTCCCCGCCTGCCGCCGGGGGCCGCGAGCACCGCACGGACGATCGCCCGGGTCACCAGATCGGCGCCCGCCGCGAGGATCTCGTTCAGCGCCAGCGGCCCCGGCTCCACCGGGAGTTCCCGCACCCCGGTGGCGAGCGTGAAGACGGTGTCCCCGTCGTTCATCAGATGCACCGGACGCAGGGCGCGCGCGATGCCGTCGTGCGCCGTCCCCGCGAGCTTCTGCGCCTGCGCGCGGGTGAGGACCGCGTCCGTCGCGACGACCGCGAGCGTGGTGTTCAGCGGCGGCGGCACGGACGCCGCCCGCGCCTCGGCGAGCCGCCGCACGGCCGCCCCGTGCACCCGCGCGTCCGGGAAGACCGGCCGCCCGCCCGTGTGATGACTCCCGTACAGGACACCGGTGGCCGGGTCCACGGCGGAACCCACCGCGTTCACCACGACCAGCGCGCCGACCGTGATCCCCGACTCCAGGACGGCGCTCGCGGAGCCCACCCCGCCGCGCAGCCCGCCCACCACCGCGCCGGTGCCCGCGCCGACCGCGCCCGTCTCCACGCGCGCGCGGTCACCGCTCGCGTCGGCCGCCGCCACCGCCGCACGACCGGTGGCGGCGTCCGGCCGGGCCCGGAAGTCGCCGCCCCGGCCCAGGTCGAAGACGCAGGCGGCGGGCACCACCGGCACCACATGGGCCGGATCGGGCCCCACCCGGACGCCCCGGTGCCGCTCCTCCAGCCAGGCCATCACCCCGGCGGCGGCCTCCAGTCCGTACGCGCTGCCGCCGGTCAGGACGACCGCGTCGATCCGCTGGACGACGTTCCTCGGGTCGAGCGCGTCCGTCTCCCGCGTCCCCGGACCGCCGCCCCGCACGTCCACGGCGGCCACCGCCCCGCCCACCGGCGCCAGCACCACCGTGGTGCCGCTGAGCGCGCCCGGCCCGGCCACGCGCGCGTGCCCCACGCGCACCCCGGCCACATCGGTGATCCCGTCCTGCTCCCACGTCCGCTCGGGTGGTGTCATGTCCCCTGCCTACCACGCCCGCCCGCCCGTCGCCGGGGCGTCAGCCGGACCCCGCGGGCCCGGTCCCCGCGGCCCCGCTCCCCGCCGGACCGCGCGCCGCCGGTCCGGTCCCCGCCGGGCCGCGCGCCGCGAGCGTCGTGCCGACCGCGACCGTGGCCGCCGCGACGAGACCGGCCGCGAGCACCGCCCAGCGGCCCGCGAAGGAGCACAGCAGCACCGCGAGCGCGGCCACCGGCAGCACGAGCCGCTGGGCGGTCCCCACCTTGAAGTGGCGCGCGTGGAGCAGCCACACGGACAGCAGGTACAGGGCCGCGGGGACCGTCACCGAGGCCGCGGCGGCCGTCGGGGACAGGTGCGCCTTGCCCACGACGTGCTCGACGGCGATCTCCAGGCCCGCGCCCACGGCGGCGGCCGACGCGAAGATCACGTAGTGGCCGTACCCCCACAGGAAGCCCTCCCGGCTGGAGGTCAGCCGGGTGTGCGCGGGCACCACGAAGTAGATCCACCAGGCCGCGAAGACGAGCAGCAGACCGCCCAGCGCGATCGGCAGGACCTCGCCGAGGGCGTCGTGCTCGACGACCCCGGTCTGCACCGCGACCGTCGCCGCGGCGACCGTCTCGCCGAGCACGATGATGGTGAACAGGCCGTACCGCTCGGCGATGTGGTGCGGGTGCCAGGTGCTCGGCGCGGCCCTCTCCGCGAACGGCGGCACCGACATCTCGGCCACCGCCATGACGAGGAAGACCCACCCCCGGGCCTGCTCCGGCACCAGGAGCAGGCCGATCCAGCCCGTCTGGACGAGGGCGACCCCGGCCGCGTACCGCAGGCACATCGTCCGCTCGGCCGGGTCCACCGCGTGGTGGGCGGCCCGCAGCCACTGCGAGGCGAGCGCGAGCCGCATGACGACGTAGCCGAGGTAGACGACGAGGAAGTCGTGGTCCTCGAAGGCGCGCGGCACCCCGGCGGCGAGGACGAGCACCCCGGCGATCTGGAGCAGGGTGACGACGCGGTACAGCACGTCGTCGTTGTCGTACGCCGAGGCGAACCAGGTGAAGTTCATCCAGGCCCACCACACCGCGAAGAAGATCATCGCGTAGTTGAGGACGCCCTGTCCGGCGTGCCCCCCGGCGACCGCGTGCACGAGTTCGGAGCCCGCCTGGGAGACGGCGACCACGAAACACAGGTCGAAGAAGAGTTCGAGCGGGGTGGAGGCCCGGTGCGACTCCGCGCGGGAACGCGCGGTCAGCGGCAGGAACGGTTGTGTCATCGCCCCAGCACAGCAGAGCCACCCCCTCCCCTCCCCGTGCCACGCGCCCGCCCACCGGGTGCTTCCGGACGGGCGGGGAGGGGAGGCCCCGGGGCGGGGCGAGGCCCGGGCCCGGAGACCCGTAGGGGGTCCCGGGGCCGGGTGATCCCGTAGGGGCCGGGGGAGGGGAGGAGCCGATCCGGTACGGCCTCCAGACGCTTGCCGGTCCCGTACGGGCTCCCGCCGCCGGGCGATTCCGCGGGGCCTCCGGTGTCCGCCGAT
This sequence comes from Streptomyces sp. NPDC059247, assembly GCF_042754005.1. NCBI lineage: Bacteria > Bacillati > Actinomycetota > Actinomycetes > Kitasatosporales > Streptomycetaceae > Streptomyces > Streptomyces sp. NPDC059247. The sequence goes on along the minus strand of NZ_JBHYZW010000006.1, from coordinate 259,513 downwards.
CCCGTACGGGTCCCAGCCCGCGCCGGTTCCGTGCGGTCTCCGGGGGCGCTCACCGATCCCGTACGGGCTCCCGCCCGTCGGTCCGGTCCGTGGCGTCGCGCGTCGGACGGGGCTCCCGGCGCCCGCCCCGCCCGGGCGGTCTCAGGCGGCCCGCGCTCCCGGGCGTCCGCTCGTCGTCGTTCGCGTCGCTCCCGGTGCGGGAGCGACGGCCGCCTCCGCGCGCCCGTCCGCCTCCGCGTACCTCGCCGCCACCAGCCCCGCCACGCGCGCGTGGTCCGCGAGGGGTTCCGACACCGCCCAGGCGCCCGGGACCCCGGCCAGCGCGCGGGTGAAGCGGCCCGGGGCGAGCAGATGGGCCGCGAACGCGACCCGCCGGAAACCGGCCGCGTGCAGCCGGGCCACCTCCTCCACGGGGTCCGGCGCGCTCGCCGAGCAGTACGCGACGGTCACCGGCACCGGCAGCAGCCGCCGCAACTGCCGTACCGCCGCCAGGGTCCCGTCGTCGCCGCCCGGCCGGGACGAGCCCGCCCCGGCGACCACGACCGCGTCCGCCGGGCCGCCCGCCGCCCGCTCGGCGGCCCGCAGCCGGTCGTACAGCGCGAGGGCCACCCCGTGCTCCCCGGCCAGCCCCCGGGTCACCGCGCAGTCGAAGTACCGGGCCACGGAGGGGATGTCGACCGTCCGGTGGTAGCCGTCGCCGAGGAGCAGCGGGACGACGACCGCGCCGGGCCGGTCCGCGAGGACGTACGGCAGCGACGGCTTCCGGTGGTCGAGGTACCCGACGGTGACCGGCGCGCCGGTCAGCGGGCGGACCGCGTCGGCGAGCCGCCCGACGGTCGTGGCCGCCTCGGGGACCGCGCTGCCGTGCACGGCCAGAACCAGGTTCCGCTTCATCCCAACCTCCAGCCCGCCCCTGCCGATTGCCCGGGGACCTGTCGGCACCCGTCGATCCCCGGACCCCCCACGGGGTCCGGTCCCGCGTCCCGCCGAGCCCCCGGAGCGGCCCTGGCCGAGGCCGGCCGGTTCCCCGTGGGGCCCGGCCGGGCTTCGTCCGGGGGAGACCGGTCGGGGGCGACCCCTCGGGGGCGGGGCCCGTTCCCGTACACCCCGAAGGGGGCCCCTACGGGCCCGTGCGGGCCGCACAGCCGCACGGACCACCGGGGCCCCTGCCGGGGTCCCGTACGGGCGGTCCCTTCGGGGGGAACCCGTACGGGCGGTCCTTCGAGGGTCCCGTCCGGGGCGTCCACGGGTGTCCAGGGACGTCCAGGGCGTGGCCGGTCCAGGCCGGTCCAGGCCGGTCCAGGGGCGGCCAGGGACTCCGGGGGACCCCGTACGGGTCGTCCGTCGCCGTCGTACGGGCTGTCCAGGACCGTACGACGGCGTACGACACCACCGTCCGGGGGCCGCGCGGCGGTGTCGTACGCCGCCACGGCCCCCACCCGCTCACGCTAGACCCGGCCGCCCGCCCCCCACCCGCGCCGTTCGGCCCCGCCCCCAGGGCCACAAGTCCCTGATCCTCGGGCCCTTCACGCCCCCGACCCGGCCACCCCGCGCCCCTACGGTCGGAAGGGAAGTGCCGGAAGCACCCCGGTACTCGTACGCGACCCCCACGGAGACCGCCATGGCCACGCAGCGGACCCAGAACCTCGTCCTCATCGGCCACGGCATGGTCGGCCACCGGCTCCTGGAAGCGCTCGCCGAACGCGGGGCGCTCGCCGACCCGGACGACCCCGAGGGCCCCGGCTGGCGGGTCACGGTGCTCGCCGAGGAAGACGTCCCCGCCTACGACCGGGTCCACCTCTCCTCCGTCTTCACCGGCACCGACCCCAACCAACTCGGCCTCTCCACACCCGAGTTCCTCGCCGGGCACGGCATCGACCTCCGGCTCGGCGACCCCGCCGAGCACATCGACACCACCGCCCGCACGGTCACCGCCACCTCCGGCACGGTCGTCCCGTACGACACCCTGGTACTGGCCACCGGCTCGTACCCCTTCGTCCCGCCCATCCCCGGCGCCGACGCCCCCGGCTGCTTCACCTACCGCACCCTCTACGACGTCGACGCCCTCACCTCCTACGCCGAACAGGCCCGCACCGGAGTCGTCATCGGCGGCGGACTCCTCGGCCTGGAGGCCGCCGGAGCGCTCCGCACCCTCGGCCTCGCCACCCACGTCGTCGAGTTCGCGCCCCGGCTGATGCCGCTCCAGGTCGACGACGGCGGCGCGGCAGCCCTGCGCGCCACCATCGAGTCGATGGGCGTCGCCGTGCACACCGGCGTCGGCGCCGCCGAGGTCGAGCTGGACGCCGACGGCACGGCCCGCAGGCTGAAACTGTCGAACGGCGAACGGCTCCCCGCCGACGTCGTCGTCTTCTCCGCCGGGGTCCGGCCCCGCGACCGGCTCGCCCGCGAGGCCGGACTCGCGGTCGGGGACCGGGGCGGGGTCGCCGTCGACGAACACTGCCGCACCACCGACCCCCGCGTGTACGCGATCGGCGAGTGCGCCCAGACCACCGACGGACGCGTCTACGGACTGGTCGCCCCCGGCTACCAGATGGCCGAGACGGTCGCCGACCAGCTCGCGGGCCCCGGCACCACCGTCTTCACCGGCGCCGACACCTCCACCAAGCTGAAGCTGCTCGGCGCGGACGTCGCCTCGTTCGGAGACCCGTTCGCGGACGGCCCGCAAGCCACCGAGATCGTCTTCTCCGACGGCCGCGAGGGCGTCTACAAGAAGCTGCTCCTCGGCCCCGACGGACAGCTCCTCGGCGGCATCCTGGTCGGCGACGCCGACGCGTACGGCTCCCTCAAGCCGCACGCCGGACGGCCGCTGCCCGGCCCGCCCGAGGCGTTCCTGCTGCCCGCCTCCGCCGCCGGGGCCCGCCCGCCCGGCGCGGACGCCCTCCCCGACGACGCCGTCGTCTGCTCCTGCCACAACGTCACCAAGGGCGCGGTGGCCGGGGCGGTCGCCGAACACGGCCTGACCGACATCGGCGGCGTCAAGCGCTCCACCAAGGCGGGCACGGGCTGCGGCGGCTGCGTCAACACCCTCCAGGCCGTCCTCGACGCCGCCGGGGTCGCCCGCCGCGCGGGCCTGTGCGAGCACTTCCCCGGACTGTCCCGCCCCGAGCTGTACGAGAAGGTCCGCACCGGACGCGTCCGGTCCTTCACCGCGCTCATGGAGCGGTACGGCTCCGGCGGCGCGGGCTGCGCCGTCTGCAAGCCGGTCGTCGCCAACGTCCTGGGCACCCTCGCCCCCGAACTCGGCCTCGGCCACGTCCTGGACGGCGAACAGGCCGCCCTCCAGGACTCCAACGACCTCTTCCTCGCCAACCTCCAGAAGGACGGCACCTACTCGGTCGTCCCGCGCGTCCCCGGCGGCGAGATCACCGCCGACCAGCTCATCGCCATCGGCGAGGTCGCCCGCGACCACGGCCTCTACACCAAGATCACCGGCGGTCAGCGGATCGACCTGTTCGGCGCCCGCAAGGAGGAACTCCCCACCATCTGGCGCAGGCTCATCGCCGCCGGACTCGAATCGGGCCAGGCGTACGGGAAGTCGCTGCGCACGGTCAAGTCCTGCGTCGGCTCCCGCTTCTGCCGCTTCGGCCAGGGCGACTCGGTGCGGCTGGCCATCGACCTGGAGCTGCGCTACCGGGGCCTGCGCGCCCCGCACAAGTTCAAGGGCGGGGTCTCGGGCTGTCTGCGCGAGTGCGCCGAGGCCCGGGGCAAGGACATCGGCGTCATCGCCACCGCGAGCGGCTGGAACCTGTACGTCGGCGGCAACGGCGGCACCGAGCCCCGCCACGCCGACCTGCTCGCCTCCGACCTGACGGCCGCCGGACTCCTCGCCCTGGTCGACCGCTTCCTCATGTACTACATCCGGACCGGGGAGCGCCTGGAGCGGACCTCGGCGTGGCTGGAGCGGATCGGCGGCACCGCGCACCTCAGGGAGGTCCTGATCGAGGACTCGCTGGGGATCCACGCCGAGCTGGAGGCGCAGATGGAGCGGCACGTCGCCGCCTACCGCGACGAGTGGCGGGCCGTCCTCGACGACCCGGCGGCGCTGGCCCGCTTCGAGCCGCACACGGGCGGGGTGGAGTTCCTGGAGCCGGGCCGGGGCCGGGCCGCGGTCCTCGCGGACGGCACGGAGGCGGCGCTGTTCCGGGACGGCGACGGCACGGTGTACGCGGTGGGCAACCGGGACCCGTTCTCGGGCGCCGACGTCATCGCGGACGGGATCATGGGCAGCCGGGACGGGGTGCCGGTGGTGGCGTCCCCGCTGTACAAGCAGGAGTTCGACCTGCGGACCGGTGCCTGCCTCGACGACCCGGAGGTGTCGCTCCCGGTACTGCCGCTGGACCCGCAGGGAGCGGTCCGGACGGGGTGAACGGGGAGGTCTGGCGGGGCGGGTGGGGCGAGTGGGGTCTGAACGGGGAGGTCCGGCGGGGCGAGTGGGGCCTGCACGGGGAGGGCCGGTCCTGCCGGGTGCGGACGGCCCGTCCGAGGCGGGACCTAGGGCCGCCCGGACCGCGACCATCGGCACTCACGGAGCTCCCGACGCGCGGCGCAGCCTGGAAGGGCACGTCAGCTCTCGAAACGTCAGGGAAGTCAGGGAAGCGCCATGGGGTCCGTAGTCCAGGACAGCAGAACGACGGGCGGGCCGCCCGCCTCGTACGACCCGGAGCAGTACCGGCCCGGCCGGACGATCACCGAATGGGAGCCCGAGAACGAGCTCTTCTGGAAGTCGACCGGCCGCCGGGTCGCCACCCGCAACCTGTGGATCGCCGTCCCGGCCCTCCTGGTGGCCTTCGTCGTCTGGCAGGTGTGGTCGGTCACGGCGACCAACCTGAAGGACGTCGGCTTCGGCTTCTCGACCTCCCAGCTGTTCTGGCTGACGGCCGTTCCGGGGCTGACCGGCGGCACGGCCCGGATCTTCTACACGTTCCTCGGCCCGATGGTCGGCCAGCGCCGGTTCACGGCCCTGTCGACGATCGTCCTGATCGTGCCGCTGATCTGGCTCGGGATCGCCATCCAGGACCCGGCGACCCCGTACGGCGTGATGGTCGGCATCGCCGCCCTCTGCGGCATCGGCGGCGCCAACTTCGCCTCCTCCCTCGCCAACATCGGCTTCTTCTTCCCCAAGGAGAAGAAGGGCGGCGCGACCGGAGTCAACGGCGGACTCGGCAATCTCGGCGTCTCCGTCGTCCAGCTCCTCACCCCGATCGTCATCACCTGGTCGGCCATCGCGATCGGCTCCGCCCAGCACAGGGCCGACGGCACCCCCGTCCACCTGCAGAACGCCGCCTTCCTCTGGGTGCCGGTCCTGATCGTCCTCGCCGCCGTCGCCTGGTTCGGGCAGAACGACCTCAAGGTGGCCTCCACCCCCTTCAGCCGCCAGAAGGTCATCTTCAAGCGCAAGCACAACTGGCTGATGACCTGGCTGTACGTCGGCACCTTCGGCTCCTTCATCGGGTTCGCCGCCGCCCTGCCGATGCTGATCAAGACCACGTTCCCCGACTACTCCGTCGCCACCTACGCCTGGATGGGCCCCGCCGTGGGCGCGCTGGCCCGCTGGGGCGGCGGCTGGGTCGCCGACCGTCTGGGCGGCGCCCGCGTCACCGTCCTGTCCTTCGTGGGCATGGCCCTGTCGATCATCGGCGTGATCCGCTTCCTGCCCTCCGGCGGGGACGGCGGCTCCTTCTACGGCTTCTTCCTCTGCTTCCTCGCCGCGTTCTTCTTCTCCGGCATCGGCAACGGCTCCACCTTCCGGCAGATCCCCGTCATCTTCCGGGGCACCCACCTCAAGGGCCTCACCGAAGGCACCCCGGAGTACACTGCGGCGCTGAAGCGGGCCGAGATGGAGTCCGGCGCCGTCACCGGATTCACCTCCGCCATCGCCGCCTACGGCTTCTTCTTCATCCCCGCCCTGTTCGGCTCGATGGCCGTGACCAGCGCGATGTGGGGCTTCGTCGCCTTCTACCTCAGCTGCGTGGGCGTGACCTGGTGGTTCTACGCCCGTAAGAACGCCGAGGCGCCGAGCTGACCGGGCTGACCACAGTCGACCCCGGCCGACCGGCGCTGATCCCGACCGACCCCGGCTGACCGGGGCTGATCCCGACCGACCCCCGGCCGCGTCCGGCCCGTCGGGACCCCGCGAAAGACCCCGCTCCGGCGGGGTCTTTCCGCATCCCGGGAAAGGGACCTAAGGCCACCGGGAGATGACCATTGCCGACCGCGATGATCGATCAAAAGGAGTGCAATGGAAGCAAGCAACGACGCGATCGAATGAATCGAAGAAGGCGGTGCGGGCAGTGACTGCGACTCCTGCTGAGGCAACGGTGAACGAGCGGGCCTGGAAGGGCTTCAAGGGCGGACTGTGGCGCGACGCCATCGACGTCCGGGACTTCATCCAGCAGAACTACACGCCGTACGAGGGCGACGACTCCTTCCTCGCCGGACCCACCGAGCGGACCACCGCCGTGTGGAAGGCCATCACCGACAAGTTCCCCGAGGAACGCGCCAAGGGCGTCTACGACGTCTCATACGACGTCCCCGCCACCATCACCGCCCACGCCCCCGGCTGGATCGACCGCGACAAGGACCTCATCGTCGGCCTCCAGACCGACGCCCCGCTCAAGCGCGCGATCATGCCCTACGGCGGCTGGCGCATGGTCGCCGGTGCCCTGGAGACCTACGGCTACCCGGTCTCCGAGGACCTGGAGAAGGTCTTCACCGAGTACCGCAAGACCCACAACGCCGGAGTCTTCGACGCGTACACCCCCGAGATCCGCGCCGCCCGCAAGGCGGGCATCGTCACCGGGCTCCCCGACGCCTACGGCCGAGGCCGCATCATCGGCGACTACCGCCGTGTCGCCCTCTACGGCGTCGACCACCTCATCGCGGTGAAGAAGGAGGAGAAGGAGGAGCTCAACGCCCTCCCCGCCGGGAACCGCAGCCTCGAGGAGACCATCCGGCTCCGCGAGGAACTCTCCGAGCAGATCCGCGCCCTCGGCGAACTCAAGGCCATGGCCGCCTCCTACGGTCACGACATCTCCGGCCCCGCCACCACCGGCCGCGAAGCCGTCCAGTGGCTCTACTTCGCCTACCTCGCCGCCGTGAAGGAGCAGAACGGCGCCGCGATGTCCCTCGGCCGCACCTCCACCTTCGTCGACGTCTACCTCCAGCGCGACCTCGAAGCCGGTCTCCTCACCGAGGAGCAGGCCCAGGAGATCATCGACGACTTCATCATCAAGCTCCGCATCGTCCGCTTCCTGCGCACCCCCGAGTACGACGAGCTGTTCTCCGGCGACCCCACCTGGGTCACCGAGTCCATCGCGGGCATGGGCGAGGACGGCCGCCCCCTGGTCACCAAGACCTCCTTCCGCTACCTCCAGACCCTCTACAACCTCGGCCCGGCCCCCGAGCCGAACATGACCGTCTTCTGGTCGCCGCAGCTGCCCCAGGGCTTCAAGGAGTTCTGCGCCAAGGTCTCCATCGACACCTCCTCCGTCCAGTACGAGTCGGACGAGCTGATGCGCCCCCGCTTCGGCGACGACACCGCCATCGCCTGCTGCGTCTCCGCGATGCCCGTCGGCAAGCAGATGCAGTTCTTCGGCGCCCGCGTCAACCTCGCCAAGACCCTCCTCTACGCGATCAACGGCGGTCGCGACGAGAAGTCCGGCGACCAGGTCGGCCCCTCCACCGGAGCCCTGACCTCCGAGGTCCTCGACTACGACGAGGTCATGGCGAAGTTCGACGAGCAGATGGAATGGCTCGCGAGCGTCTACGTCCACGCCCTGAACGTCATCCACTACATGCACGACAAGTACGCGTACGAGCGCATCGAGATGGCGCTCCACGACCGCGACGTGCGCCGCACCATGGCCTGCGGCATCGCCGGCCTCTCGGTCGCCGCCGACTCCCTCGCCGCCATCAAGTACGCCAAGGTCGTCCCGGTCCGCGACGAGACCGGTCTCGCCACCGACTACGTCATCGAGGGCGACTACCCCGCCTACGGCAACAACGACGAGCGCGTCGACGAGATCGCGGTCTCGCTCGTCGAGGAGTTCATGCGGAAGATCCGCAAGCACCCCACCTACCGCCAGGCCGAGCACACCCAGTCCGTCCTGACCATCACCTCCAACGTCGTCTACGGCAAGAAGACCGGCAACACCCCCGACGGGCGCCGCGCCGGAGAGCCCTTCTCGCCGGGCGCCAACCCGATGAACGGCCGCGACACCCACGGCTACGTGGCCTCGGCCCTCTCCGTCGCCAAGCTCCCCTACGAGGACGCCGAGGACGGCATCTCACTGACCAACACCGTCACCCCCGACGGTCTCGGCCGCACCCCCGAGGAGCGGATCAAGAACCTCGCGGGCGTCCTCGACGGCTACATGGCCAGCGACGGCTTCCACATGAACGTCAACGTCCTGAACCGCGACGTCCTCATGGACGCCATGGAGCACCCCGAGAACTACCCGCAGCTGACCATCCGGGTCTCCGGATACGCGGTCAACTTCGTCCGGCTCACCCGTGAGCAGCAGCTCGACGTCCTGAACCGCACCTTCCACGGCTCGCTCTGAGCCACTGACCCGCGCGGCCCCGGGGCCCGGTCCCTCACCCCTCACCCGGGCCCCGGAGCCGCGCGCATCCCCACCGTCCCCACGATCCCCGCATCCCGCGCCCCTTCCTTCCGGAGGCCCTGCCATGGCCGTACTCCTCGGACCCGACGTCCCGGTCCTGCCCGCCACCCCGGCCGCCGCGGCCACCCAGCGGCCCTCCGAAGGCTCGGTCCACTCCTGGGACCTCTCCACCGGCGTCGACGGCCCCGGCACCCGCTTCGTCACCTTCCTCTCGGGCTGCCCCCTCACCTGCCTCTACTGCCACAACCCCGATACCTGGAAGATGCGCAACGGCAAGCGCACCTCCGCCGACGCCGTGATCGCCGAAGCGGGCAAGTACGTCCGCTTCATCTCCGCCTCGGGCGGCGGCGCCACCGTCTCCGGAGGAGAACCCCTCCTCCAGCCCGTCTTCACCGGCGAACTCCTCCACCGCCTCAAGCACGAGCTCGGTCTGCACACCGCGCTCGACACCTCGGGCTTCCTGGGAGTCCGCGCCACCGACGCCCTGCTGCGCGACACCGACCTGGTCCTGCTCGACATCAAGTCCTGGGACCCGGACACCTACAAGAAGGTCACCGGCAGGCCGCTGCGCCCCACCCTGGACTTCGCCAGGCGGCTCGCCGACCTCGGCCAGGAGGTCCACGTCCGCTTCGTGCTGGTCCCCGGACTCACCGACGACCCCGCCAACGTCGAGGGAGTCGCCGCCTTCGCCGGGGGGCTCGGCAACGTCTCCCGCGTCGACATCCTGCCCTTCCACAAGCTCGGCGAAGCGAAGTGGCAAGCACTCGCCAAGCCGTTCACCCTGCACGACACCCCGTCCCCGACCCCCGAGCGGGTCGCCGAGGTCCGCGAGATCTTCCTCGCCCACGGCCTGAACGCGATCTGACCCGCCGAGGACCGGGCCCGCGCCGGGCGAGCCGCCCCGCCGCGCCTGCCCCGCCGGGCCCGTCACGGGCGGCTGCCACGGTCGGGCCCGCCGGGGCGCCGCCGACTCCGGGCCCGGCCGGAGCAACCGCCCGGGAGCACCGGGGCCCGCTGCCCGGCCCGCCCGGCGTGACCTACTCCGGCGTCCGTGCCGCCGCCCCGCCCGCCCGGGTGACGTACCCCGGTGTCCGTGCCACCGTCCCGCCCGCCCGGGTGACGTGCCCCGGTGCCCGTGCCGCCGCCCGGCGTGACGTACCCCGGTGTCCCGGCCGCCCCGCGCCCGCCCGCCCCCCGGCATTCCCGCCGTCCCGCCTCCGCGCCCGCCCCGCCCGAACGCGGCTCGAACGCCGTCCGGGCGAAGCCCTCACCCCACCACCCCGCAAAACAGGGCAGAACGCAATAAGCGGTCTTACCGTGGCCGCGTGACCGAGCCCCCGCAGACCGCCGAGCCGACACCCCCACCGGGCGACCCCGGTCCCGGAGCCCCCGCCCACCCGGGACACCCCGGGCAGCCCGGCCACCCGGACCCCGCCGGACCCCCGCCACGGAGCCCCGCCGCCGTACGCCGCCGCGCCACCCTCGCCGGAACCGCCGTCTCCGTCCTGCTGATCATCGCGATCGTCCTCGGCAGCCGTCTGCTCCGCGACTTCGACTCGGCCCTCCTGCCCTACGCCGTCGCCACCGTCTTCCTCGCCTTCGGCATCGCCCACCGCTACACCGTCTGGATCTCCGCCCCCGGCGCCCGGCGCCTCTTCCGGCAGGGCTGGCGCTCCTTCTTCTCCACCGCGAACTTCCGCAAGGCACCCACCGCCCTGCCCCGGATGATCGCCACCTACCTCGGCTTCCAGAAATTCCTCGGCGCCCGCTCACACGCCCGCTGGGCCGCCCACCAACTCATCTTCTGGGGCTGTCTGCTCGCCGCCGCCATCACCTTCCCGCTCACCTGGGGCTGGTTCACCTTCACCTCCGCCACCGGCTCGGGCCCCGGCTACGAGATGCGGATCTGGGGCTTCAAGATCCTCGGCTTCGACGCCCTCAGCCCCGTCGGCTGGCTCATGTTCCACGGCCTCGACATCGCCGCCGTCCTCGTCATCGCGGGCACCGCCTACTTCCTCCGGCGCCGCATGAAGGACCGCGGGGCCATCACCGGCCAGCGCTTCGCCTACGACCTCGTCCCGCTCATCGCCCTGATCGTCGTCTCCGTCACCGGGCTCCTGCTGACCTTCTCGTCGGTCTTCCTGCACGGCGGCGGCTACGAGTTCCTGGCCGTCCTCCACATGGTCTCGGTCGTCTTCACCCTCATCTACATCCCCTTCGGGAAGTTCTTCCACATCGTCCAGCGGCCCGCCGCCGTCGGTATGCAGCTCTTCAAGTACACCTCCCGCCGGGACGAGGACGTCCTCGCCTGCCGCCGCTGCCACGAGCCCATCGACACCGCCCCCTACGTCGAGAACCTCCGGGGCACCATGCGCGACCTCGACCTCGGCTTCGACCAGTGGACCGAGTACTGCCCCCGCTGCAAGCGGGTCCTGCGCGGCAACGCCTACCTCGACCACGTGAAGAAGGGCTTCCAGTGACCGCGACCGACCCGGCGTCCCCCGCACCCGCCGACCCGGCGTCCCCGCCCCCCGGGAGTCCGGCGACCCGCCCCGCACCGAAGATCCCCCTCGACCCCTCCCTCGCCCCACCCGGCACCCGCGACTTCCGCGACGCCGGAGGCATCCCCGCCGACCGCTGGCACGCCGACCAGAACGGCGAGACCCTCGTCCCCACCCACTGCTGCTTCTGCGGCGTCCAATGCGGCATGTACCTCCGCGTCGACCGCCACGGCAAGGTCTTCGGCGTCGAACCCCGCAACCACGACATCAACCGTATGCGCCTCTGTCCCAAAGGCATCAACGCCTACCAGCAGGTCAACCACCCCGACCGGCTCACCGCCCCCCTCATGCGCCGCGACCGCGACGAGGAATTCCGCGAAGTCAGCTGGGACGAGGCCCTCGACCACACCGCCGCCGAGATCCGCCGCATCCAATCCGCCCACGGAAACGACGCCTTCGGCCTCCTCGGCGGCGCCAGCCTCTTCACCGAGAAGACCTACCTCGTCGGCAAATTCGCCCGCGTCGCCCTGAAATCCCGGCACGTCGACTACAACGGACGCCTCTGCATGGTCTCCGCCGCGGGCGCCAACAAACTCGCCTTCGGCATCGACCGCGCGGGCAACCCCTTCTCCGACATCCTCCTCACCGACTGCCTCCTCATCGCCGGGTCCAACGTCGGCGAATGCTTCCCCGTCATGACCCAGTACCTCTGGGGAGCCCGCGACCGGGGCGCCACCCTCATCGTCATCGACCCCCGCGAAACCGCCGTCGCCCGCACCGCCGACGTCCACGTCGCCCTCAAACCCGGCACCGACTCCGCCTTCTTCAACGCCGTCCTCCACGTCGTCGTCGCCGAAGGACTCACCGACGAGACCTACCTCGCCGCCCACACCACCGGCTGGGACGACGTCAAGAACACCGTCGCCGACTACCCGCCCGCCCGCGCCGCCCGGATCTGCGGAGTCCCCGAAGCCCAGATCGTCCAGGTCGCCCGCATGTTCGCGGGCGCCGACAACGCCATGGCCTGGCACGCCCGGGGCGTCGAACACCACTCCCAGGGCGTCGAGAACTGCCTCAGCATCATCAACCTGTGCGTCGCCACCGGGAACATCGGCAGACCCGGCGCCGGATACGGCACCATCACCGGCCAGGGAAACGGCCAGGGAGGCCGCGAACACGGCCAGAAATCCGACCTCCTCCCCGGCGGACGATCCATCACCGACCCCGAACACCGCCGTCAGATCTGCGAGATCTGGGGCATCGACGAAACCGAACTCCCCCCTGCCGGAACCTCCATGATGGAAATGGTCTGGCAGATGCAACGCAAGGAGATCCGAGGCCTCGTCGGCATCTGCAACAACCCCTTCGTCTCCCTCCCCCACTACGCCACCGTCAAGAGCGGCTACGACACCCTCGAATTCCACGCCCAGTTCGACTTCTTCCTCTCCGAGACCGCCGCCAACGCCCACGTCGTCTTCCCCGTCACCGTCTGGGCCGAGGACGAAGGCGTCATGGCCAACGCCGAAGCCCGCGTCGTCAAACACAACAAGGCCCAGGAACCCCCCGCGGGCGTCCGCACCGACACCTGGGTCATGGTCGAACTCGCCCGACGGCTCGGCGCGGGCGACAAATTCCGGTTCCCCGACTCACGCTCCGTCTTCGAGGAACTCCGCATCGCCTCCGCCGGAACCGTCAACGACTACTACGGCATCACCTACGAACGCCTCGACGAGACCGGCGGCATCGCCTGGCCCTGCCCCACCACCGAACACCCCGGCACCCCCCGCCTCTTCGAGGACGGCCGCAGCTACCACCCCGACGGCAAGATCCACCTCCAGGTCGTCGAATGGCACCCGCCGATGGACCCGTACAGCGAGGAGTTCCCCCTCTCCCTCACCACCGGCCGCACCGTCGCCCACTTCCTCTCCGGCAACCAGACCCGCCGCCTCGGCGCCCTCGTCGAACAGACCCCCCGCCCCTGGGTCGAGGTCCACCCCTCCCACGGCTTCCGCAACGGCGACCCCGTCCGCGTCGTCACCCGCCGGGGCAGCGAGGTCTTCCCCGCCCTCGTCACCGAGGCCATCCGCCCCGACACCGTCTTCATCCCCTACCACTGGCCCGTCCCCACCTCGGCCAACGCCCTCACCATCGACGCCCTCGACCCCCGCTCCAAGATCCCCGAGTACAAGGTCTGCGCCGCCCGCATCGAAGCCGCCCCGGCGATCGACGAAGTCCCCGCCCCACCCACCGCGCCCGGCCACCACGCCTACCCCGAGACCCAGGTCTCCCGCGCCGACCCGCTGCCCCCCACCGCACCCCAGGGCCGCGGCACCGGGGAGAGGAGCTGACCGCCCATGATGGGCCGCACGATCTTCATCGACCCCGGCCGTTGCATCGGCTGCCAGGCGTGTGTCTCCGCCTGCCGCGAATGCGACTCCCACCGCGGCAAATCCATGATCCACCTCGACTACCCCGACGAAGGCCACTCCGTCGCCTCCCTCCCCACCGTCTGTATGCACTGCGAGGACCCCGTCGCCCCCTGCGCCGAGGTCTGCCCCGCCGACGCCATCCTCGTCACCGCCGACGGCGTCGTGCAGCAGGCCGACACCACCCGCTGCATCGGCTGCGCCAACTGCGTCAACGCCTGCCCCTTCGGCGTACCCAAGATCGACCTCAAGGCCAAGCTCCAGATGAAGTGCAACCTCTGCTACGACCGCACCGCCTACGGACTGGCCCCCATGTGCGCCACCGTCTGCCCCACCGGCGCCCTCTTCTACGGCACCCTCGACGAACTCCGCAACGAACGCCCCGGCGTCCAGGTCGCCGACTCCTTCACCTTCGGCACCAGCACCGTCACCACCGGCGTGGCCATGGTCGTCCCCGCCGACAAGGTCCGGTGGCCCGTCCCCGGCGGCCTGCCCGTCGTCGAGATCAACGGAGTGGACGTGAGCGACGGCACCTCGCGCCAGGGCGGCACCGCACGACCGGAGGGCCCCCGATGAGCGTCACCGACCCCCAGCCACCCGCCCCCGGCCCCCACACCGGCCCCCACACCGACCCCCACTCCGACGCCGCCAGGGAAGCACTCCGCGACCGGATCGCCGCCGACTCCCTCACCACCCGCCGCGACTACCTGCGGATCGTCGCCACCGTCTCCGGCGGCCTCGCCGTCGGCGGCGTCGCCGTCGCCTCCGGCATCCTCCACCGCCACGGCGACAGCGAAGGCGCCCCCGAACCCCGGCGGATCGCCGACCGCATCCTCCCCGGCGAATCCCTCGCCTTCCGCTACCCCGGAGCCGAGGACCGCGCCGTCGCCGTCCGCCTGGACGACGGCACCCTCGCCGGCTACTCCGCCGTCTGCACCCACCTCGCCTGCGCCGTCCTGTGGCGCAAGGAACGCGGCAGCGAGGGCGAGCTGTACTGCCCCTGCCACGAAGGAGTCTTCGACGCCCGTACGGGAGGGGTCACCGCGGGCCCACCGCCCCGCGCCCTCCCCAAGGTGCTCCTCGTGGAACAGGCCGACGGCAGCGTCTGGGCGATCGGCACCGCCCGCTCCGGCGAGACCGCCCGAGAGGGCCTCTGCCGCGAACAGGGCGACGCCCTCCGCCTCTGCCGCACCTCCCCGGACCCCGAGAGGAACGAGCGCACATGACCGACAGCCCGTTCCCCCGAGACCCGGAAGCCCCACAACCACCACCCGCCGGGGCCGGGGCCGGGGCCGTGCCCGGAACCGCGGACGGCGGGGGCGGCGGGGTCGGCAGGGTCGACGGAGGCGGCGGAGGCGGGGAGGACGGCGGCGGGGGAGGGGTGCCGGGCGGGAGCGGGGCGGCTGGGACGTCTGGGGCCCCCGGGGCGGCTGGAGCAGGTGCCTGGGGGGCTCCCCCCTCCCCCTCCCCTCCCGCCCCCCTCCCTCCCCTCCCCGCCTACACCCCCGGCAGCGTTCAGCCGCGGTTGAACCGGCCCGTGCGCGAGCGGTATCCGCAGATCCGGCCCACCAGTGGGTACGGCGATCCCCGGATCACCCGCACCGGACCGGGGCCGGGGGCCGGTACGGAGCAGGAGCCGGAGCGGTCGTCGAAGCTGTCGGCCCGGCTGGCGCTGGCTCTGACGGTGGTCGTCGGCCAGCTCTGGGGCCTGACGATCGTGGTGGACGAGTGGATGACCGGCGACACCGGCACCGCGTGGTGGGGCGCGGGTTTCCTCGTCCTGTCGTTCGTGGTGGTGCTGGTCCTCTGGCTCCTCGACCCCGAGGACCGCTGAGCGGTGCGCGGGGGCCGGGCGCGGGCGCGGCGGCCGGAGGTGGTGCGGGTCGGGGCGGGGGACGGCCGGGCCCGACGCGTCGGCCGGGGCGCGGCCCCTCGGGCGTACCCTGAAGGCATGAGTACCGCCCCCGCCCACGGACCGCGAGACCCGAAGCGGTCCGGCGAGGCCTCCCGTCCCGGGACCGGCCCGAAGCCGGCGTTCGTCTTCGACGATCCGCTGGACCAGCAGTCCGCGGACGACACGGACCGTGGCTGGGGCGAGCGGCCTCCGGCCGGCGGCGACAGTGCCGCCGACCTCGCGCGCTTCCTCGACGAGAAGCCGCCGCACCACCTCTGATCCCGGCGGGTGCCGCCGGTCAGGAGGCGGGGTGCGTCCCCGAGCCCGTACCGCCGCCGGAGCCCGTACCGGTGCCGGCGCCGCCGCCCGTGACGGGGCCGCGCTGGGCGACCAGGTGGTCGCGGATCTCCTTGAGCACCTCCAGCTCGCTGATCTCCATGGTCTCCGCGACGCCCTCCTTCGCCCTGTCGGCCGCCGCGCGCTTCGCGAGGACCTTCGCCATCGGCAGGACCATCAGGAAGTAGACGACGGCCGCGGTGATCAGGAAGCTGAGGACGGCGCTGAGCACCAGGCCCCACTGGAGCTGGATGCCCTCCATCTCGCCGTTGGCCCCCACGGTGCAGGGGTCCTTGATGCAGCTCGCGTAGCTTTCCAGGTCCTTGGTGCCGAAGGCGCCGACGACCGGGTTGATGAGGCCCTTGACCACCGAGTTCACGACGTTGGTGAACGCGGCGCCGATGACGACGGCCACGGCCAGGTCGATCACGTTGCCCCGCATCAGGAACGCCTTGAAGCCTCCCATGAGA
Source organism: Streptomyces sp. NPDC059247 (assembly GCF_042754005.1). Classification (NCBI taxonomy): domain Bacteria; kingdom Bacillati; phylum Actinomycetota; class Actinomycetes; order Kitasatosporales; family Streptomycetaceae; genus Streptomyces; species Streptomyces sp. NPDC059247. Next base: position 243,244 of record NZ_JBHYZW010000006.1, on the reverse strand, counting down.
CTTTCCTTCTTCTGGGCCACCGAGGTGCCTTTCGTCGCGTGTGCTGTGTGCGGAGCCATTAGGCCGCGAACGGCGTAGAGGCGTCCAATCCGTACACACGGAAGGGTGACTTGACGGCCGATCGGTGTGAATCACCACAGGATCACCGCCAGTTGGGAGGCGGTACCGGCGCCCGCGAGTTCCGCCGCCGTCGGCCGGGGCACGGACAGGACGACGAGGGCCCCCGCGTCCGGGCCGGTCGCATCCGGGGGCGGCACCTCGGCCACGCGGACGCCCCGGGCGACCATCCGTGCCGGTGTTCCGCCGCCGAGTGCCGGGTGGGGCGCGGCGATGACGTCGATCCGGTCGCCGGGGCGCAGCAGTCGTGCGGTCGCGGCGTCGGCGATCCGTACGGGGACGGACACGGGGGGCGCGGCGGCGGGTGGTCGGGCGCGGGCGGCCACGGTGGCCGTCGGGGTCTCGTGGGGCGGGGGCGCGGTGCGGCCGTCGGTGACGAGGAGGGCGGCGGCGGTCAGGGCGAGGAGGGCGGCGGGGGCGTGGCGGGCCCGTCGCAGGGCCCTGCGCAGCCGGTGCCGTGCGTTTCGTACGTGGACGGGTTCGAAGGCGGGGACCGCGTACGGCTCGGGGACGGGTGAGGGGCCGGGCGTCTCGTCCCAGGGGTGCCGGGTCCCGCTGTCCGTACAGTACGGGCCGCTCCGGGGGCGCTCGTGGGTCTGCCGCTCGGGGTCCCGGGTCCCGTCTTCGTACATCCGGTGCTGGGGCGGTCGGGTCCCGTTCTCGTACGTCGGGTGTCCGAGGTGTCCGAGGTGTCCGGGGTGTCCGGGGGTGTGGTTCGGGTTCGTCATCGGGGGTGCCGTCCTGGTCGGGGGTGAGTCGGTTCCCACTGTCCCGTTCGGGGCGGTGTCGTGCCGGGGCCTGTGGATCACCCCGTGGCTGTGGACAACCCGGTCACTCTCCGGTGGGGTCCAGTGCCTTACGGGGTTTCGGGGCGGGGCCGTCCGCGTCCCCCGCCGCACATGCCGGAGACCCCGTCGAGGCCCCGTTCCCCTCTCCCGCACATGCCGGAGGCCCCGTCGGGTGTCGACGGGGCCTCCGGGTGATGCGTACGGGCGTCAGGCGGCCGAGGTGGAGCTTCCGGTGCTCGACGACGACGAGGACGCCGAGGATGACGACGACGACGTCGAGGCAGCCGATGCGGCGGGCTTCGCGTCCGAGCCGGATCCGGAGGACCCCGAGGACGCGGTGGACCCGTTGGACGTCGACGAGGTCGAGGACTTCGACGCGCCGGGGGAGCTGCTGGACGACGAGCCTCGGCTGTCGTTCCGGTAGAAGCCGGATCCCTTGAAGACGATGCCGACGGCCGAGAACACCTTCTTCAGGCGTCCCTCGCACCGGGGGCACTCGGTCAGCGCGTCATCGGTGAACTTCTGCACCGCCTCGAGGCCCTCGCCGCACTCGGTGCACTGGTACTGGTAGGTCGGCACTTGTCTTCCTCCTGGCACTCACACTCATCGAGTGCTAACGACGTTCCATAGTGACGTATTCCGCGGGATCAGTCCACCGCCACCGGCACGCGGTGACCGACACCACGTGCCGTGACCCGGCTCGTCTCGCGCGGCTTGAGCCGGGACCGCAGGGCGAGCAGGGTGATCAGGGCCAGTGCGGTGCCCGCCAGCGGGACCAGGAATCCGGTGCTGGCGCCCTGGGTGTCGGCGAGGCGTCCGGCGACGGTGACGGCGGCGGCCTGACCGAGTGCGACGGCGCCGGTGAGCCAGGTGAAGGCCTCGGTGCGGGCGGACGCGGGGATGAGGGTCTCGACGATGGTGTAGCCGGTGATCAGGGCGGGGGCGATGAAGAGGCCCACGACCAGGCCCAGGGCGCCCAGGAGCAGCACCGAGTGGGCGGTCCACAGCAGGGAGGCGGCGACGGTGAGGCCCGTGTAGCCGACGAGGAGGCGGCGGAGGGGGCCGGACTTCCAGGCGACGGCGCCCATGGCGATGCCCGCGAGCATGTTGCCTGCGGCGAAGACCCCGTAGAGGAGGCCGTTGGCGCCGGGGTTGCCGATCTCCTCGGTGAAGGCGGTGAGGGAGACCTGCATCCCGCCGAAGACGGCGCCGATGCCGAGGAAGGCGACGATCAGGACGCGGACGCCGGGGACGGAGAGCGCCGAGCGGTGGGGTTCGGTGCTGGCGGCCGCCGCGGCGCCGAAGGGGGGCTGGGTGGCGCGCTGGGCGGCGAAGAAGAGTCCGCCGACGAGGGTGAGGCCCGCTTCGGCGATCAGTCCGGCGGCGGGGTGGATCCCGGTGCACAGGGCGGTGGCGAGGACGGGGCCGACCACGAAGGTGAACTCGTCGGTGACGGATTCGAAGGCGGCGGCCGTCGGCATCAGCGGGGTGCCGTCGAGCTTGGCGGCCCAGCGGGCCCGGACCATGGGGCCGACCTGGGGCACGGAGGCACCGGCGGGGACGGCCGCGAGGAACAGGGCCCACAGGGGGGCGCCGTTGAGGGCGAGGACCACCAGCAGGGAGACGGACGCGGTGTGGACGAGGACGCCGGGGAGCAGGACGGCGCGCTGGCCGAAGCGGTCGGCGAGCTTGCCGCTCTGCGGGGCGAAGAGGGCCATCGAGACACCGGTGGCGGCGGCGACGGCGCCCGCGCTGCCGAAGGAGCCGGTGGTGTGCTGGACGAGCAGGACGATGCCGATGGTCAGCATCGCGAAGGGCTGCCGGGCGGCGAAGCCGGGCAGGAGGAAGGAGAGTGCTCCGGGGGTGCGCAGCAACTGCCCGTAACCGGGACGCTTCTCCGTGTCGACCGTGGACGCCACGGTCCTTGCCTTTCTGCCGCCTGGTAGCGCGTCCCGTGCACGGTGGTGCGGGTGTCGCCGAGAGCTGTCCTCATGCGCGGAACTGCGGTAGATACCGGGCCGGCCTCCGGTGGGGAGGGGCGTCACGGCCGCCATACGGTCGCGCCAGCTCTGCGTCAGGCAGAGTTGGTTCGATCAAGTGTGCCTTCATGATACAGGGAGGGAGCGTTCCCTGCCTGGGAAACGCTCCCTGCCCCGGATTCACGCCTGTGATGGGGCCGTCTTCCCGCCTGTGACGGGGCCGTCGCTTTCCGGTCCGGACCGGCCGTCCCTCCAGGACCCCTCCCGGTGCGTGACGCTCGGCGGGATCCGGGAGGGGCGGCCTAATCGGATGTTCCTCCGTGATGCCGTCCGGAGCGCTGGAAGCGGAGGGCGGTGCCGGTGGGGGTGGAGGCGGCGGTGGCGCCGCCGGTGCCGAGCCATCCGGCGAGCTTGCCGCCCTGGCCGACCGCGCGGAGCCGCCGTTCGGTGGCGTCCCGTACGGGGTCGGTCGCGACGACGAGGAGTTCGTCGCCGTGCCGCAGGACGGTGTCGGGCCCGGGGACGAAGCTGGCGTCCTCGCGTACGACGAGGGTGACGGCGGCTCCGGCCGGGAGGCGGAGTTCGGCGACCTCGACGCCGTGCATCCGGGAGTGCTCGGGGACGGCGACGGACAGCAGGTGGCCGCGGAGCCGTTCCAGGGGCGCGGATTCGACGCCGAGGTCGGCCGCCTCGCCGGAGTCGCCGAGCTTGAGGGCCTTGGCGAGCCAGGGCAGGGTCGGGCCCTGGACGAGGGTGTAGACGACGACGAGGACGAAGACGATGTTGAAGATGCGTTCGCTGCCCTCGATGCCGGAGACCATCGGGATGGTGGCGAGGATGATGGGCACGGCTCCGCGCAGACCGGCCCAGGACATGAGGGCCTGCTCCTGCCAGGGGATGCGGAAGGGCAGCAGGCTGACCAGGACTTCCATGGGCCGGGCGACGACGGTCAGGACCAGGCCGATGACGACGGCGGGCCAGAAGTCGTGGACCAGTTCGTGCGGGGTGACGAGCAGGCCGAGCAGGACGAACATGCCGATCTGGGCGATCCAGCCCAGTCCCTCGGCGAAGCCCCGGTTGGCGGGCGCGTGGGGCAGTTTGGCGTTGCCGAGGACCATCGAGGCGAGGTAGACGGCGAGGAAGCCGGAGCCGTGGGCCATGGCACCGGCGGCGTACGCGACGACGGCGATGGCCATGACGGCGATCGGGTAGAGGCCGGAGGCGGGCAGGGCGACGTGGCGGAGCCCGTAGGCGCCGAGGAAGCCGACGGCGAGGCCGACGGCGACACCGATCGCGAGCTCCAGGGCTATCGTCCCGACCAGGACGTACCAGTGGTCGACGGGTCCCGCGGTGCAGAAGGCGACGACGAGGATGACGACGGGGGCGTCGTTGAAGCCGGACTCGGCCTCCAGGACGCCGGTGACCCGGGACGGCAGGGGCACCCTGCGGAGCACGGAGAAGACGGCGGCGGCGTCGGTGGAGGAGACGACGGCGCCGATGATGAGGGCCTGCCGCCAGTCGAGACCGACGAGGTAGTGGGCGGCGGCGGCCGTGATGCCCACGCTCACGGCGACGCCGACGGTGGAGAGGACGACCGCGGCGGGCAGCGCCGGCCGGATCTCCTTCCACTTCGTGCCGAGGCCGCCCTCGGCGAGGATCACGACGAGGGCCGCGTAACCGATGACCTGCGTGAGCTCGGCGTTGTCGAAGGCGACGTTGCCGATGCCGTCCTGGCCCATGGCGATGCCGATGCCGAGGTAGAGCAGCAGGCTGGGGAGCCCGCTCCGGGACGAGATCCGTACGGCCGCGACCGCGATCAGCAGCACGAGGGAGCTGATGAGCAGGAGTTCGTTGAGCTGGTGGACAGTCAGTGGCCGTTCCTTCCCCTCACACGCAGCTGGATCGTTCCTCCAGCGGCAGGTACTTCGTTACCTTACCTAATCTTTAACGTTTTCTTGACGCCTTCTTCGCGGCTCCTCGCTCATCCGTGCGGTCTTCTTGCCGACTCCGCGTCCGGGCGGCCCGGACGCTGCGCCTAAGGTGGCTCCCGTACTCCAGGACCACCCTGCCCCTCGAAGGACAGCGATGCCCTCCAACACGACCGCGCCCCCCGCCAAGAAGAAAGGGCGGCGCGCCCGCCTGATCCTCCTCGTCCTGGTCCTCGCCCTGGTCGCGGGCGTCGGATGGGGCGGGTACTGGGGAGTGAGCACCGTCCGGGCCTCGTTCCCGCAGACCACGGGCGAGATCCGGCTCGACGGGCTCGCGGGCGAGGTCGAGGTCAAGAGGGACGCGAACGGCGTCCCGCAGATCTACGCGGACACCGAGACGGACCTGTTCCGCGCCCAGGGCTACGTCCAGGCGCAGGACCGTTTCTACGAGATGGACGTCCGGCGGCACGTGACCGCGGGCCGCCTCTCGGAGATGTTCGGCGAGAGCCAGGTCGAGACGGACTCCTTCCTGCGCACGCTCGGCTGGCGCCGGGTCGCGCAGCAGGAGTACGACACGGTCCTGTCGCAGGAGACGAAGAAGTACCTCCAGGCGTACGCGGAGGGCGTCAACGCCTATCTGAAGGACCGGGACCCGGCCGCGATCTCGATGGAGTACGCGGCCCTGGCCCTCACCAACGACTACGCGATCGAGCCGTGGACGCCGGTGGACTCGGTGGCCTGGCTCAAGGCGATGGCCTGGGACCTGCGCGGCAACATGCAGGACGAGATCGACCGCTCGCTGATGACGAGCAGGCTGAGCGCGAGCCAGATCAAGCAGCTGTACCCGGAGTACCCGTACGCGCTGCACCAGCCGATCGTCGGCGGGGGAGCGGTCGACGGGGAGACCGGGAAGTTCGACCCGAAGGGCAAGGCGGACGAGGGCGACGGGACGACCACCGGCGACACCCCGGGCACCGGCCCCGACGGTTCGGACAGTGCGAACGGCAGCTCCGACAGCTCCGGCCCGCAGACCCAGCTCAGCGCGCTCTCCGAGGTCCTCGACGGGGTCCCCGCCCTGCTCGGCCCGAACGGCAACGGCATCGGCTCGAACTCCTGGGTCGTCGGCGGCAAGTACACGACCTCCGGCAAGCCGCTGCTCGCCAACGACCCGCACCTCGCTCCGCAGCTCCCGTCCCTCTGGTACCAGATGGGCCTGCACTGCCGCTCGGTCTCGGCCACCTGCCGCTACGACGTCGCCGGGTACACCTTCTCCGGAATGCCCGGTGTGATCATCGGCCACAACGACAAGATCGCCTGGGGCCTCACCAACCTCGGCGCCGACGTCACCGACCTCTACCTGGAGCGGATCGGCCCCGACGGCTACCTCGTCGACGGCAAGGTCAAGCCCTTCACCACCCGCGAAGAGGTCATCAAGGTCGCGGGCGGCGCCGACCGCAGGATCACCGTCCGCTCCACCGGCCACGGCCCGCTCGTCTCCGACCGCTCCGCCGAACTGGAGAAGGTCGGCCAGAAGGCCCCCGTCGGCAACGCCGCCCCCGACCGGGGCACCGGCTACGGCGTCTCCCTCCAGTGGACCGCGCTCCAGCCCGGGAAGTCGATGGACGCGATCTTCGCCCTCGACCGCGCGAAGGACTTCGACGAGTTCCGGGCCGCCGCCAAGAACTTCGAGGTCCCGTCCCAGAACCTGATCTACGCCGACACCGAGGGCAACATCGGCTACCAGTCGCCCGGCAAGATCCCGCAGCGCGGCAAGGGCGACGGCACCCTCCCGGCACCCGGCTGGGACTCCTCGTACCGCTGGAAGGGCTACGTCCCCTTCGACCGGCTGCCCTACGAGTACAACCCGCCGCGCGGCTACATCGTCACCGCCAACCAGGCCGTGATCGACCACAGGACCTACCCCGAGCTGCTCACCAAGGACTGGGGCTACGGCTCGCGCAGCCAGCGGATCAACGACCTCATCGAGTCGAAGACCAAGGACGGCGGGAAGATCTCGCCGGACGACATGCGGACCATGCAGACCGACAACCGCAGCGAGATCGCGACCCTGCTGAACCCGCTCCTGCTGAAGGTCGACATCTCCGACCCGTACGTCCGCGAGGCGCAGAAGCTCCTGGAGGGCTGGGACTACACCCAGGAACCCGACTCGGCCGCCGCCGCCTACTTCAACGCGGTCTGGCGCAACGTCCTGAAGCTCGCCTTCGGCGAGAAGCTGCCCAAGGAACTGCGCCCCGAGGGCGACTGCATCAACGTCCGCCCGGCCGACGCCACCGGCCCGGTCGACGAGCAGAACAAGCTCGTACGGGAATGCGGCCAGCGCGACCCGGACTCGGCCCAGCCCGACGGCGGCGACCGCTGGTACGAGGTGGTCCGCCCGCTCCTCAAGCAGGAGAAGAGCGAGTGGTGGGTCACCCCCGGCAACCGCACCGACCAGGCCACCGAGACCCGTGACCAGCTTCTCGCCCGCGCCATGAAGGACGCGCGCTGGGAGCTGACCGCCAAGCTCGGCAAGGACATCTCCACCTGGAGCTGGGGCCGGCTGCACCAGCTGACCCTGCGGAACCAGACCCTCGGCACCGCGGGACCCGACGTGGTGCAGCGGCTCCTCAACCGCGGCCCGTGGAACCTGGGCGGCGGCGAGGCGGCCGTCGACGCCACCGGCTGGAACGCGGCCGGAGGCTACGAGGTCATCTGGGTGCCGTCGATGCGGATGGTCGTCAACGTCGGCGACTGGGACAAGTCCCGGTGGATCAACCTGACCGGCGCCTCGGGCCACGCCTTCAGCTCCCACTACACCGACCAGACGGACGCCTGGGCGCGCGGCGAGCTGTACGACTGGGCGTTCGGGAAGGCGGCTGTCGAGGCGACGACCAGGGACACGCTGCTGCTCAAGCCGTAGCGGGCCCACGGAAACGGGTGACCCCCGCCGGGGTCACCACCGCGTGCACGGGGTGGTCGTGCGGTTCCTCCGGGACCCGGGCGACCACCTCGTCCGCGTACAGGAGCACCACCAGGGCCGGGTCCGCGCCCGCGCGCGCCAGCCGGGCGAGCACCCGGTCGTACGAGCCGCCGCCCCGGCCGAGCCGCATCCCCCGCCCGTCGACCGCGAGACCCGGCAGCAGGACCGCGTCGGCGGCGCACACCGCGTCGGGGCCGAGCCGGGGACCGGCCGGTTCGAGCAGTCCCCGGCCCGCCCTCACCAGCCCCTCGGGACCCTCGTACGCGGCCCAGTCCAGGTCGTTGTCGGGGAGCAGGACGGGGAGCAGGACCCGCGCCCCGCGCGCGCGGAGCGCGTCGAGCAGCGCGCGCGTGCCCGGTTCGCGGCCCACCGACACATAGGCGGCGACCGTGGACGCCCCGGAGAATTCGGCCAGTTCGACCCCCCGGCGGGCGAGGGCCTCGGCCGCGTCCGCCAGGGACCCGGTGTCCCGCTCGGCGCGGGCGGCCAGAAGTCGACGGCGCAGCACGGCCTTTTCGGAGAATTCTGCTGTCATGGCGGTCCCTTGCGCATTCTCGAAAGTCTTGTAAGGGTCTTTATGCGGAGGAAGTTAATCGGAGCCACATCTTTCTCTCATTCCGAACGGCTAAGGTGCTCCGCATGAATCTGTCGCTCCCCAGGCTCGGCCGGATCAGCAAGGCTGTCATCCCGGCCGCCGGTCTCGGCACCCGCTTCCTCCCGGCGACCAAGGCGACGCCGAAGGAGATGCTGCCGGTCGTCGACAAGCCGGCCATCCAGTACGTCGTCGAGGAGGCGGTCGCCGCCGGGCTCTCCGACGTACTGATGATCACCGGCCGGAACAAGCGTCCCCTGGAGGACCACTTCGACCGGAACTACGAGCTGGAAGAGGCCCTGAGCCGGAAGGGCGACGGCGAACGGCTCTCCAAGGTCCAGGAGTCCAGCGACCTCGCCACCATGCACTACGTGCGCCAGGGCGCCCCGCGCGGCCTCGGGCACGCCGTGCTGTGCGCCGCGCCGCACGTCGGCGACCAGCCGTTCGCGGTCCTCCTCGGCGACGACCTGATCGATCCGCGCGATCCGCTGCTCGCGCGGATGGTCGAGGTGCAGGAGCGGGAGGGCGGCAGTGTGATCGCCCTCATGGAGGTCGATCCCTCGCAGATCCATCTGTACGGCTGCGCGGCGGTCGAGGGGACCGTCGACGGGGACGTCGTGAAGGTGACCGATCTGGTCGAGAAGCCGGACGCGGGCGAGGCGCCCAGCAACTACGCGATCATCGGCCGCTATGTGCTCGATCCGGCCGTCTTCCGGACGCTGCGGGAGACCGAGCCGGGGCGCGGCGGGGAGATCCAGCTGACGGACGCCCTGCAGAAACTGGCCTCCGACGAGAAGATCGGCGGGCCGGTGCACGGGGTGGTGTTCAAGGGGCGCCGCTACGACACCGGCGACCGGGGCGACTATCTGCGTGCCATTGTCAGACTCGCGTGTGAACGTGAAGATCTGGGACCGGACTTCCGGAGCTGGCTCCGGAGATACGTCAACGAGGAGATGTAGCGCCTTGAGCAGCAGCACGGCACCGTCGGAGTCCCACGGCGAGCACGGGGAGCGGCCCGGCCACGACGGTCCCGGAAGGTCCGGGGACGGTGGTGGGGGCGGGCACGACCTCGGGCACGAGACGGGCCCCGCGGACGTCTGCGCGGGTCCGGAGCGCGGTCTGTGGACGGTGGACGAGCACCTGGCGGACATCCTCGCGGCCGTCGGCCCGCTCGAACCCATCGAGCTCCAGCTCCTCGACGCGCAGGGCTGTGTCCTCGTCGAGGACGTGACGGTGCCGGTCGCGCTGCCGCCCTTCGACAACAGCTCCATGGACGGGTACGCGGTCCGGGTCGCCGATGTCGCGGGGGCCACCGAGGAGTTCCCCGCGGTCCTCACGGTCGTCGGGGACGTCGCCGCGGGCGCCGGGGGCCTGCCGGAGGTCGGCCCGGGGCAGGCCGCCCGGATCATGACCGGTGCCCCGCTGCCGCCCGGCGCCGGGGCCGTCGTCCCCGTCGAGTGGACCGACGGCGGTACGGGCGGGGGCGCCGCCACCGGGATGAGCGCCGCCAGCACCTCGCCGGGGGGTGCGGCGGGCGAGGTCCGGGTGCACCGTCCGGTCGAGGACCGGGCCCATGTCCGGGCGCGCGGCAGCGACGTCCGGGCCGGGGAGCTGGCCCTGGCGGCGGGCACCGTCCTGGGGCCGCCGCAGATCGGGCTGCTGGCCGCGATCGGGCGCGGCGCCGTCCGGGTGCGGCCCCGCCCCCGGGTGGTCGTCATGTCCACCGGCAGCGAACTGGTCCAGCCGGGGGAGGCGCTGGGCGAGGGCCAGATCCACGACTCCAACAGCTTCGCGCTGGCCGCCGCCGCGCGGGACGCGGGAGCCCTCGCCTACCGGGTGGGGGCCGTCGCCGACGACGCCGAGTCGCTGCGGGCCACCGTCGAGGACCAGCTGATCCGGGCCGATCTGATCGTGACCACGGGCGGGGTGAGCGTCGGCGCGTACGACGTGGTGAAGGAGGCGCTGAGCGCCGACGGGCAGGTCGACTTCCGCAGGCTGGCCATGCAGCCGGGCAAACCGCAGGGCTTCGGCGCGATCGGCGCCGAGCAGATCCCGCTGCTGGCGCTGCCGGGCAATCCGGTCTCCTCGTACGTGTCCTTCGAGCTGTTCGTGCGGCCCGCGATCCGCGCCATGATGGGCCTGGCGGAGCTGCACCGGCCCCGGGAGCGGGCGAGGCTCGTCGCCGACGGGCCGCTGTCGTCACCGGCCGGGCGCCGCCAGTTCCTCCGGGGGACGTACGACCCGGAGGCGGGCACCGTCACTCCGGTGGGCGGTGCGGGTTCCCATCTGGTCGCGGCCCTCGCGCACGCGGACTGCCTGCTGGTGGTCCCGGAGGAGACGCGGAGCGTGGAACCGGGCACCGAGCTGGAGGTGGTCCTCCTCGGCTGACGGGGCGAGGGTGGGGGTACGGTGTCGTCCCACACAGCGACCGGGAGTGTCACGGGCATGAGCACGCAGCAAGGTCTCACCCACATCGACGAGGCGGGCGCGGCCCGCATGGTCGACGTATCGGCGAAGGACGTCACGTCCCGCACCGCGCGTGCCAGCGGGCGGGTCCTCGTCTCGCCGCGCGTGGTCGGGCTGCTGCGCGGCGAGGGCGTCCCGAAGGGCGACGCGCTGGCGACGGCCCGGATCGCCGGGATCATGGGCGCCAAGAAGACCCCGGACCTCATTCCGCTCTGCCACCCGCTGGCCCTGTCGGGCGTGACGCTGGACCTGGCGGTCACCGACGAGGCCGTGGAGATCCTGGCGACGGTGCGGACCACGGACCGCACCGGGGTCGAGATGGAGGCCCTGACGGCGGTGACGGTGGCGGCGCTCACGGTCGTCGACATGGTGAAGGCGGTCGACAAGGGCGCGGTCATCTCCGACGTGCGGGTGGAGGAGAAGACCGGCGGCGCGTCGGGCCACTGGACCCGGGGCGCGTCGTGACCCGCGCGGGCCGGGTGTCGGGCACCCACGACCACGCACACGAACGGGGCGCGGGTACGGGTGGCGGGGAGCCCGTGTCCGCGGCATCCGGAGGGGCCCCGCCCGCTCCGTACTCCGCGCTGGTCGTCACCGCCTCGAACCGGGCGGCGGCCGGGGTCTACGAGGACCGGGGCGGCCCGCTGGTCGCCGAGGGCCTGGTCCGGGCCGGTTTCGCCGTGGACGGCCCCGAGGTCGTCCCGGACGGGGCGCCGGTCGAGACGGCGCTGCGGGCGGGCGTCGCCGCCGGGTACGACGTGATCGTCACCACCGGCGGTACGGGCATCTCGCCCACCGACGGGACGCCCGAGGCGACCCGCCGGGTCCTGGACCGGGAGATCCCGGGCATCCCCGAGGCGATCCGCGCGTACGGCCGGGAGAAGGTGCCCACGGCGGCGCTCTCCCGGGGGCTGGCGGGGGTCGCGGGCGGCACCCTGGTCGTGAACCTGCCGGGTTCGCCGGGCGGGGTGCGGGACGGGCTCGCCGTCCTGGAGCCGCTGCTGCGGCACGCCGTCGACCAGATCCGCGGCGGCGACCACCCGGGACCGTCGTGATCCCGTCCTGGCCGGTCGTCCTCGTCGACGGGGAGGTCCTGCTCCGCCCGATCAGGCTGCGCGACCACACGGCCTGGCGCGAGGTGAACCGGCGCAACCGCGACTGGCTGCGGCCCTGGGAGGCGACGGTTCCGCCGCCCCCGCCGGACGGACCGGCCGCGCAGCGGCCCACGTACCGCCAGATGGTGCGCCATCTGCGGTCGGAGGCGAACGCGGGCCGGATGCTGCCGTTCGTCATCGAGTACCGGGGACGGCTCGTCGGCCAGTTGACGGTCGCCGGGATCACCTGGGGTTCGATGTGCTCGGGGCACGTGGGCTACTGGGTGGACGGTGAGGTCGCCGGGCGCGGGGTGATGCCGACGGCGGTCGCCCTCGCGGTCGACCACTGCTTCCGCACGGTCGGTCTGCACCGCATGGAGGTGTGCATCCGCCCGGAGAACGGGCCTTCGCGCCGGGTCGTGGAGAAACTGGGCTTCCGCGAGGAGGGGCTGCGGCCCCGCTACCTGCACATCGACGGGGCCTGGCGGGACCATCTGGTCTTCGCGCTCACGGCGGAAGAGGTGCCGGACGGACTGCTCCGGCGCTGGCACCGCGCAAGAATAAAATAAGTGTTCGAATTCAATCGGTAGTTGAGGGGCAGCCGATCCGAAAAATCACAAAAAACTTCAGTGATATCAGCGAGATCGTGCGACACACCGGCCCAATTGGCCGATGCCCCCCCGCGAACCCCTCTACCGTGTGAGGCGTGAGCAGCAGCGGCCTCATCTACGCAGTCATCGTCGGGGCCTGGGCCGCCTACTTGGTGCCGATGTGGCTCCGCAGGCAGGACGAGCTGAACGAAGCCCGTCCCACCGAACGCTTCAGCACCGCCATCCGGCTGCTTTCCGGACGGGCGGGCATGGAGCGCCGTTACGCCAAGGAGCTGAAGCAGCGGGACCGTACGGTGGAAGGCCCGGCGCCCGACGTGGACCCGGACGCGGCGACCGAGCCCCTCGGCTCGGCCGACGTCCGGGCGTTCTCCGCGCCCGCGGCCAGAACGGAAGCGCGCCTGGAACTCCCGGAGCCCGAACCCGCACCGGCACCGCAGCCCGCCCCCGGCCGCCCCGCCCCGGGCGCCGCCGAGCGCGCCCGCCGGGGCGAGGTCCTCGCCCGCCGACGGCGCACCACCACGCTGCTCTTCGCGGCCTTCACCCTCGGCGCGGTCGTCACCGTCGTCGGCGGCGTCGCCTTCCTGTGGGCGCCGGCCGTGCCCGCGCTGCTCCTCAGCGCGTACATCGTGCATCTGCGCGTCCAGGAACGCCGCCGCTTCGTGTACGTCATGGACCGGCGGCGCGCCGAGGCCGCCGCCGCCCGGCTGCGGGAGAGCAGGCGCCCGGCGCCCACCCCCGAACCGACCCCCGAACCCTCCGCCGGGCCCTCCCCGCAGGAGGCGGACCGGCGGGCCCTCGTCGAGCAGACCGACCACGCCGAGTGGGTCGACCAGCAGCGCGAACGCCGCCCGGCCCGCGGCGACAGCTGGGACCCCGTCCCCGTCCCGCTGCCCACCTACGTCACCGCCCCGGTCGCGCCCCGCGCCTCCGGCGGCATCGACATCACGGACCCGGAGACCTGGAGCGCCGCCCGCTCCTCCGCGGTGGCCGACCCGGCCCCCGCCGCGCCCCCGGCCCCCCGCCGCCGCGCCCCCCGGGGCCACGACCACGGCCGGACCCCGCTCTTCGACCAGTACGCGGACGACGACGAGAGGCCCCGCGCGGCCAACGAGTGAGCCCCCGGCTGACCTGCGGAGGCACTGATTTCTGTCTCGGCCGGTCGGGGTGCTAATGTTTCACACGTCGCAAGGGCCTGTGGCGCAGTCTGGTAGCGCACCTCGTTCGCATCGAGGGGGTCTGGGGTTCAAATCCCCACAGGTCCACAAACGACAGTTCGCGAGTAGCTCTCGGGAACGTGACGAGATCCCGTCCGATCGCAAGATCGGGCGGGATCTTCGTCGTTCCGGGGGCGTCCGACGTCCCTTCCAGGTGGCGGACGGGACGGGATGTGCCGGGGCGGCGGTCACGTGGTGACCGGACGGCCCCCGGTCAGAGCTTGGCGTACACGATCAGGTTGTCCACCGGGTGTCCCTCGGCGTCGAACTCGCCGTCGCAGGTGACGAGGCGCAGTTCGGGCGTGGCGGTGGGGCCGTAGACCCGCTGGGTGGGGAAGGCGGTCTTCCGTACGGTCTCGGTCGCGGTGACGGTGAAGGTGAGGTCCTTGCCGCGGGCGTCGCGGACGGTGATCTCGGCGCCCTTGGTGAGCTTCTTCAGATCGTGGAAGACGGCGCGGCCGAACCTGGTGTCGTTGTGTCCTATGAGGACCGCGGCGCCCTTCTCGCCCGGGGCCGCTCCGCCCGTGTACCAGCCCGCGGTCATCCCCTTCTCGGGCGGCGGTACCTCGACCGTCCGATCGCGGTTGAGCCCGAGGCGCATCAGAGCGCTGCTGACTTTGATGGCGGGGATCGAGACGTGCACGGGGTCGGCGACGGCCGTGCCGGGCGTGGCGGGTGCGGACGGCGGTGCGGGGTCCTTCGCGGCCCCGGTCGCGGTCCGGGTCCCGGCCTCGGCTCCGGTTCCGGCTCCGGTCTCGGTGGAGCAGCCCGTCAGCGCGAGGGCGAGGGCCAGCCCGACGGCGTACCAGGACGGCAGGCGGTGACGGTGCATGGGGAAGCCTTCCGGTGACACGGGTTCAGGGGGAGGAACGGCGGCCGGGCCGGGCCGCCACGGTGACGGGGGCGTCACCGCGACGGACCGGCCCGGCGTACGGCTGTCGGTGCTCTCGGTTGCGCCGGTGCCGTCGTCGTGGCTCAGCGGGCGTCGTGGTGCGCCGCGCGGCGGCGGATCACGACGGTGCCCACGGCGGCCAGGGTGACGGCGGCGGCCGTGGCCCCGACGACGATCGTGGTGGGGCTGCCACTGCCCTGGACCGTGGCGGGACGCTCGCCCGCGGCGACGCCGCCGCGCGGCACCGCGGCCGACCGCTCGCGCTCGGAGGGCTGGAGGCAGAAGACGGTGCCGTCCTTGCCGGTGACACGGGTCTCGGCGGTGCCCTTGCCCTGGTCCGACGGGGGCTTGCACACGACCTTGTCGGCCACGGCGATCCTCGTCGGAGCGGGGGCGGTGTCGGCGAACGCGCCGCTGCCGGAGACCAGGACGCTGCCGAGGGCGGCGGTCGTGACGGCGAGGGCCCTCAGGACACGGCGCGAGGACGTGGTTGTCATGGTGGGACTCCGTTCGGAGGCTGGGATCGGGTACGGGGTCCAGGCTGGCCAAGACGTATGAAGAACCTGTCAGGGTGTTGTCGCCTCCAGGTCAGCCCCGCGTCGCGGCCGGACGCGCCGGGCCGTGGCGCATCAGGGCCGTGGCGCATCCGGGCCGTGAGGGGGATCCGGGCCCCGGGGCAGAGCCCTGGAGTAAGGCCTTGGGGGAGGGCCTTGGGGGATCCGGCCCGGCCGCAGTCGTACCGCCGTGCGTCCGTCCGTACCGCACGGCGACAAGCCCCGGCCGGACCCGTCCGGCCCGGTGGGGCATCCGGGCCGCCCGTTCAGCCCTTGTCCACCGCCACCGGCAGCTCCAGGGTGAACACCGACCCCTTCCCCGGAGTGCTGCGTGCCGTCGCCGTGCCGCCGTGCGCCTCCGCCAGTTTCCGTACGATCGCCAGCCCGAGCCCGCTGCCGCCGGTCCGCCGGTTGCGGGACTTGTCGGCGCGCCAGAACCGGTCGAAGACGTACGGCAGATCCTCGGCCGGGATCCCGCTTCCCGTGTCCTCGACCTCGACGGCGAGCCGGGAACCGGCGGCGCGGGCGCGCAGGGTGACCGTGCCGCCGTGCGGGGTGTGGCGCACGGCGTTGGAGACCAGGTTCCCGACCGCCTGCCGCAGCCGGACCGGGTCCGCACTGAGGTCCGGCAGCCCGTCGGGGAAGGTCACCGCGAGGCGGACCCCGGCCGTCTCGGCGCGCGGTGCCTGCGCGGCGGCGACCTGGGTGAGCAGCTCCCCCACCTCCAGCGGCGCGGGGTTCAGCCGCAGTTCGCCCGCATCGGCCTGGGCCAGGTCCTGGAGGTCGTCGATGATGTGCTGGAGCTGCACCGCCTCTTCGAGCAGGGAGGAGACGAAGGCGGGGTCGAGGTCGGCGACGCCGTCCTGGGCTCCCTCCAGCCAGCCCCGGATGGTGCTCAGCGGGGTCCGCAGTTCATGGGCGACGTCACCGACCATCTCGCGGCGCTGGTGCTCCAGCCGTGCGCGGTGCGCGGCCATGTCGTTGAAGGCGGCGGCGAGCCGGCCGATCTCGTTGTCGGAGCGCACGGGGACGGGCGCGGTGGCCTCCCCGTCCTTCATGAGCTGTGCGGCCGAGGTCAGCGCCCGCAGGGGCCGGACCAGCCGGGTGGCCGCCAGCACGGAGGCGCCGACGGTCAGCGCGAGGACCAGCGCGGCGACCCCCGCGACCCGGGCGGTGTCGTCCGGGGAGAGGTCGAAGCCGGGCGCGGTGGGGCTGCCGTCGGGGTCGCTGATGTAGAGCTCGGCGGGGGCGGCGACATGGGAGACGAGCTGCTGGCGGCGGGCGGTGTCCACACAGTTCTCGACCGTGCTGTCGACCCGGTGGGGCATCCCCCGCACCTCGACCACGTCGATCCGGACCTTGTCCGAGGCCCCGGGGGGACCGGGGGGCCGCTGGTCGAGGGGGAAGATCGTCGACTCGTCCGGGCCGCTCCGGTCGCCGATGAGGATCCGGGGTTCCCCCTGGGTGCCGTGGCTCAGCCACAGGGGGATCGCGGTGCGCTTGCTGCGGCCCAGACAGGTGTTGGAGAGCCTGTTGAGCGCCGCGACCGCCTTCTGCTCGGTGGCGGTGGGCCGCGCCAGCTCCGCCAGGCCGCAGAAGTGCTGGTACCGCTCGGTCTCCAGACCCGCCGTCCGGATGTAGGAGCGACCGCTGGGGGTGGTCATGCGCTCGGCGTTCAGGGAGTACCTTCCGCGCAGGCAGGACACCACCCCGTCGGCGAGCTCGCGCAGGGCGGCCCGTTCCGTGCCGGGCAGTTGGAACGGGCCCACGGCGCGCGGATCGATGCTGCCCTTGCCGCTGTTCGCGGAGGTCAGGGCGCCGGGCGCGTCGTTGTCGACGGCGTCGCCGAAGGCGGCGTCGACCCTCAGCGGGTCGATGGACGCGGAGGGCGTCTCGGGGAGCGCGGGCGGGTTCTTCTCGGTCGAGGAGTCGGCGACGACGAGCCCGCTGCGCGGGTTGACGAGCACGATCCGCCGGTCGTCGGCGGCGGCCAGCTCCCTGACCTTGCGCTCGACCCCGTCCCACTGGGGGTTGGTGGCGGCGTGGCCCAGGAGCGCGCGGTAGATCCGGGCGTCCTTGGCGAGATCGCGGCCCTGTTCGCGTTCGATGGCGCCGGTGGTGGTCTGCGCGGCGAGCCAGGCGGTGGCGGCGACGGAACAGACGGCCACGAGGGCGGAGACCGCGAGGAGCCGGGCCAGCAGGCTCTTGCGCAGGGGCAGCCGCCGGGCGCGGTGCGCGTCCCGGGCCCCGCTCACCTCTCCCGTACCTCCTGCACCTCCCATCCCTCCTGGACCTCCTGTACCTCTCATCCCTCCCGTGCCGGTCCCGCGCTCCGTACCGCTGGACTCTCCCATCCCGTCGGCCCCTCTCGTACGGTCTCGGCTACGGCGTCGCACGGTCGCCGCGTCCCGGGACCGTGGCGGGGTCGACCAGCTTGTAGCCGACGCCGAAGACGGTCAGCAGCCTCTCGGGCCGCTTCGGCTCGGTCTCGACCTTCTTCCGCAGGTTCATGATGTGGACGTCGACGGTCCGGTCACCGATGTAGCGGGTGTACCCGTGGAGTTCCTGGAGCAGGCGCTGGCGGGTGAAGACCCGGCCCGGCTCGGTGGCCATCGCAGCGAGGATCCGGAACTCGCCGGGCGTGCAGTCGATGCCGCCGCCTCCGACCCTGACCTCGTGCCTCTCCGGGTCGACCACCAGCTCCCCGACGGTCAGCAGGCGCTCGTCGGCCGGTGGGGCGGTCCCGCCGCGCGGCGCGGTGCGGCGCAGCAGGGTGCGGACCCGGGCCATCAGCTCGCGCGGGCTGTACGGCTTGGTCATGTAGTCGTCGGCGCCGAGGTCGAGCCCGAGGAGCAGATCGTCCTCGGTGGAGCGGGCGGTGAGCATCAGCACGGGGAGTCCGTACGCCTCGGCCCGCAGGATCCGCAGTACGTCCAGGCCGTCGATCCTGGGCATCATCACATCCAGGACGAGCAGGTCGGGGGGCCGGTGGCGGACGCCCTCGACGGCGGCGCGGCCGTCCGTCACCAGGGTGACGGAGTGCCCTTCGCGCAGGAGGTAGCGGCGGACCAGCTCGGCCTGTTTGTCGTCGTCCTCGGCGATCATCACATGTGCGCACACGGCACCGATCGTAGACAGGCACGAGGGGCGAACGGGCTTGCGGTACAAGGCCGGTGGCCCGTACGGCACCCTCACCCGGTCCCGGCGGTCGCCGGGGCGCTCCCGCTCGCCGTGTCGTCGGCGGCCGTTCCCGGCCCCCGGTGTCAGACCAGCGGCTTGGCGAAGCAGCGGCTGGCCGGGTGGTCGCGGTAGTGGCCGAACTTGGCGCAGGGCTCGTAGCCGCTGGAGAGGTAGAGGGCTATCGCCTCCGGCTGGGCGACGCCCGTCTCCAGGACCATGCGGACGCGGCCGGTCGCGCGGGCGTCGGACTCCAGGGCGGCGAGGACGCGGCGGGCCAGACCGAGGCCCCGGGCGCCGGGGACGACGTACATGCGCTTCAGTTCGGCGTCGCCGTTCGCGTAGCCCGCGTCGTTCTCGTCCTGGGTGCGCCAGCCGCCGGTGGCGACGGGGCGGCCCTCGGGGTCGTAGGCGAGCAGGTAGAGGCCGTGGGGCGGGACGAACATCCCGGCGTCCAGCGGTGTGACGTCGCCCTCGTCGTCGTAGCGGGCGGCGTACTCCGCCTGGACCTCGGCGTCGAGCGCGACGGCGTCGGGGTGGTCGTAGGGCGTCGGCTGGATTTTCATGCGATGCATCGTACATCTATACGAAAGGAGGGGAGTCGGTATCCTCCCGGGATGGTCACTGTCACCTCAGCGAATGTCAACGGGCTCCGCGCCGCCGCCAAGAAGGGTTTCGTCGAGTGGCTGGGCGGGACCACCGCCGATGCCGTCTGTCTCCAGGAGGTGCGCGCCGAGGAGGCGCAGCTGCCCCCGGAGCTGCGGGCGCCCGAGGGCTGGTCCGTCGTCCACGCGCCCGCCGCCGCCAAGGGCCGTGCGGGCGTCTCCCTCTACACCCGCCGTGAGCCGGACCGGGTGCGCGTCGGCTTCGGGTCGGCGGAGTTCGACGACAGCGGCCGGTACGTCGAGGCCGATCTGCCCGGTGTGACCGTCGCCAGCCTCTATCTGCCCTCCGGCGAGGTCGGCACCGAGCGCCAGGACGAGAAGTACCGGTTCATGGAGGAGTTCCTGCCCTACCTCAAGGGGCTGCGGGAGCGGGCCGCCGCCGACGGCCGCGAGGTCGTCGTCTGCGGCGACTGGAACATCGCCCACCGCGAGGCCGACCTCAAGAACTGGAAGTCCAACAAGAAGAACGCGGGCTTCCTGCCCGAGGAGCGCGCCTGGCTCGACCGGCTCCTCGACGCGGAGGACGGCGGCTACGTCGACGTCGTGCGCGCCCTCCACCCCGACCAGGAGGGCCCCTACTCCTGGTGGTCCTACCGGGGCCGGGCCTTCGACAACGACACCGGCTGGCGCATCGACTACCAGATGACCACCCCCGGCCTCGCCGCCAAGGCGGTCAAGGCGTACGTGGAGCGGGCCGAGACCCATGCCGAGCGGTGGAGCGACCACGCCCCCGTCACGGTCGTCTACGAACTCTGAGGCCGAGGGGGAGCGAGGGGGGCGGTGCCCAGACGGCGGTCGAGGGCCATCGACAGCTCCGCCTCCACGACGCTCTTCGCCAGGGGGCGCAGCCGCCACGGGTCGTCCCCGGCGGCATGGGTGCGCAGCAGGTCGGCGAAGAGGTCCGCGAGCGCGTCGGCGTGCTCACGGACCCGGGAGCCCGCCTTGAGGACCTCGGCGAGCGGGACGCCCTCGCGGACCAGGGCGGCGGAGACGTCGAGCAGCCTGCGGCTGATGTGGACCAGTTCCTCGCCGTCGGTCACGAGGTAGCCGAGGTCCAGGGCGGCGGCGAGGTTGTCCGGGGTGACCTCGCCCGCGAAGTGGTCCGCCAGCTCCTCGGGGGTGAGGCGGACCGGCTCCTCCTCGCCGGGGGCGCCGAGGGCGAGGACCTCGCGGACGTTGCGCCCGCTCTCGAAGGCGGTGGTGAGGTCGGCGATGCCGTTGAGGGTGTGGCCGCGCTCCAGGAGGGCGGCGACGGTACGGAGCCGGGCCAGGTGCCGCTCGTCGTACCAGGCGATCCGGCCCTCCCGGCGGGGCGGCGGGATCAGGCCGCGCTCCCGGTAGAAGCGCAGGGTGCGCACGGTGATCCCGGCGGCGGCGGCGAGCTCCTCCATGCGGTACTCGCGCACGCCCCCGCCGGTCGCCGTGGCGCCTCCCGGCGTCCCGCCGGGGTCTCCGCCCGTCGCCGCGCGGGCGCCCGGCGCCCTGCCCGGTCCTTCGTCCCATCCGTCCGTCACGCCCGCCAGCCTATGTTGTACCGCCGGTAACTTTCCCTCGTCGTACCTCTACCGCTGGGTAGGCCGCTGCTCTACAGTCCCGACTGTGCCAGTGATTGCTGGCGCGATCAGCCGGGCGCGCGGGAGGCGGCATGGCGAAGCACGAGCACGTACGGGTGGCGGTGATCGGATCGGGATTCGGCGGCATCGGCGCCGCCGTCCGGCTGCGCCGCGAGGGCATCACCGACTTCGTGGTCCTGGAACGGGCCGACTCCGTGGGCGGCACCTGGCGGGACAACAGCTACCCCGGCTGCGCCTGCGACGTCCCCTCCCACCTCTACTCCTTCTCCTTCGCGCCCAACCCCGACTGGCCCCGCACCTTCTCGGGCCAGCGGCACATCCGCGCCTACCTCGAACACGTCACCGACACCTTCGGGGTCCGCCCCCATCTGCGCCTCGGCCACGAGGTCCTGCGGATGGCCTGGGACGCCGAGGCGCTCCGCTGGGAGATCGAGACCAGCCGCGGCGGCTTCAGCGCCGATGTCGTGGTCTCCGCCACCGGACCGCTCTCCGACCCCAGGATCCCCGACGTCCCGGGGCTCGACGGCTTCCCGGGCAAGGTCTTCCACTCGGCCCGCTGGGACCACGACCACGACCTCACCGGCAAGCGCGTCGCCATGATCGGCACCGGCGCCTCCGCCATCCAGATCGTGCCCGCGATCCAGCCGGAGGTCGGACGGCTCACCCTCTTCCAGCGCACGCCCCCCTGGGTGATGCGCCGCATGGACCGGGCCGTCAGCCGCCCCGAGCGCTGGCTGCACCGCGCCGTGCCCGCCACCGGCACCGCGCGCCGCGGCCTCCTCTGGGGCATCCGGGAACTCCAGGTCGGCGCCTTCACCAAGCATCCCGGGGTGCTCGGGCTCGTCGAGAAGCTCGCCAGGGCCAACCTCGCCAAGGCGGTCGAGGACCCCGTCCTGCGGGCCAAGCTGACCCCTTCGTACCGCATCGGCTGCAAGCGCATCCTGCTCTCCAGCACCTACTACCCGGCCGTCGTACAGCCCAATGTGGACGTCGTCGCCGCCGGGCTCCGCGAAGTCCGCGGCTCGACCCTCGTCGCCGCCGACGGCACCGAGACCGAGGCCGACGTGATCGTCTTCGGCACCGGCTTCCACGTCACCGACCTGCCGATCGCCGAGCGGGTCGTCGGCGCGGACGGGCGGACCCTCGCCGAGTCCTGGAAGAACGGCATGGAGGCGCTGCGCGGCGCCACCGCCGCCGGATTCCCCAACTTCCTGACCGTCATCGGCCCCAACACGGGCCTCGGGAACTCCTCGATGATCCTGATGATCGAGTCCCAGCTCAACTACCTGGCGGACTACCTGCGCCAGCTGGACGTCCTCGGCGGGCGCGCCGCCCTCGCCGTCCGGCCCTCCGCCGTCGGCGCCTGGAACCGCAAGGTCCAGAAGCGGATGGAACGCACCGTCTGGGCCGGTGGCTGCGAGAGCTGGTACCTCGACGCCAACGGACGCAACACCACCCTGTGGCCCGGCACGACCGGCGAGTTCCGCCGCGAGACCCGGCAGGTCGACCTCTCCGAGTACGAGGTGATCCGCGCCCCCCGGCCGACCGCCCCCGCCGCCGGGGGAAGCGCGATGGCGGACAGCGCGACGAAGGACGGCGCCCCGAAGGACAGCGCCCCGAAGGACGGCGACACCCCCCGTACGAAGGAGAACGCCCGGTGAGCAGGCGCCCGACCCCGCTGTCCCCGTCCCGGGAGCTCACCGTCGTCTCCGCCGACGGCTCCCCCGTCCACGTCGAGACCTACGGCCCCGAGGGCGCGCCCGCCGTCGTCCTCGCCCACGGCTGGACCTGCTCGATCGCCTTCTGGGCCGCGCAGATCGGCTCCCTCGCCGCCGACCACCGGGTCATCGCCTACGACCAGCGCGGCCACGGCCGTTCCCCGGCCCCCGCCGGGCCCTCCGGCTACGCCGTCCGGGCGCTCGCCGACGACCTCGAAGCGGTCCTCGCCGCCACCCTCGCCCCCGGCGAGAAGGCCGTCGTCGCCGGACACTCCATGGGCGGCATGACCCTGATGGCGGCGGCCGACCGGCCCGGCCTCAGGGCCCACGCGGCGGCCCTGCTGCTCTGCTCCACCGGCCCGTCGCGGCTGACCGCCGAGGCCACCGTGGTCCCCGGCCGCCCCAGCGCCCGGCGGACCCGGCTCACCCGCGCCGTCCTCGGTGCCAAGGCGCCGTTCGGCCCGGTGAACGCCGTCTCGAAGAAGATCCTCAAGTACGCGACGATGGGCCCGGGTTCCGCCCCCGACCGGGTCGACGCCTGCGCCCGGATCGTGCACGCCTGCCCGCGTGGGGCCCGGGTCGGCTGGTCCCGGGTCCTCGCCGGGATCGACCTGGAGGCGGGCCTGCGGGCCCTGGACCTGCCGGTCGCGGTCCTCGTCGGCACCGCCGACCGGCTCACCCCGCCCCCGCACTCCCGGGCCATGGCCGCGGCGCTGCCGCAGTGCGTGGGACTGCTCGAACTTCCGGGCATGGGTCATATGACACCGGTGGAGGCCCCCGAGGCCGTCACCGCCCGCATCCGTGAACTGACCAGCACGTACCTGGAGACGAAGGAGAAGGCATGAGCCGGGTGAGCCTGGAAGGACAGGTCGCGGTCGTCACCGGAGGCGCCCGTGGCGTCGGGGAGCTCCTCGCCCGCAAGCTGTCCGCACGCGGGGCGCGGATCGCGCTCGTCGGTCTGGAGCCCGAGCAGCTGAAGGAGGTCGCCGGGCGGCTGCACACCGAGGCCGACTGGTGGCACGCCGACGTCACCGACCACGAGGCGATGGCCCGGGTCGCGGCCGAGGTGAAGGAACGGTTCGGGAAGGTGGACATCGTCGTCGCCAACGCCGGGGTCGCGGCGGGCGGCCCGTTCGTCGACTCCGACCCGGCGGCCTGGCGGCGGGTCATCGAGGTCAACCTGATCGGCGGCGCCGTGACCGGCCGGGCGTTCCTGCCCGTCCTCATGGAGTCCCGGGGGTACTTCCTCCAGATCGCCTCGCTCGCCGCGCTCACCCCGGCGCCGATGATGACGGCGTACTGCGCCTCCAAGTCGGGCGTCGAGGCCTTCGCCCACAGCCTGCGCGCCGAGGTCGCGTACAAGGGGGTGGGGGTCGGCGTCGGCTATCTCTCCTGGACCGACACGGACATGGTCCGGGGCGCCGACGAGGACGACGTGATGCGGGAGCTGCGGCAGCGGCTGCCGTGGCCGGCGAACCGCACGTACCCCCTCGGTCCGGCCGTCGACCGGATCGTGGCGGGCATCGAGCGGCGCTCGGCCCATGTGTACGCGCAGTGGTGGCTGCGCGGGATGCAGTCGCTCCGGGGGTACCTGCCGGGGATGATCGCGACCGTCGGGCAGCGCGAGATGAAGCGCTTCGGACCCCGGCTCGGCTCCGTGCCCAAGGGGCTCGTGGGGGCGGGCGGCGCGGCCGACGAGAAGGCCAGGACCGGGGGTTCCCCCACCGGTAGCCGTCCGTAACCGATCGACATGCGTGGAATGTTCGCCCGTGCGAGGCTGGTCGAGGCCCACGGGGCACACCGCCCCGTCCCCCTCACACCCTTCTAGGAGTGACCTTCATGGGCATCCAGGACCAGTTCAAGGACAAGGCGGAACAGCTCAAGGAGCAGGCCAGGCAGGCGGCGGGCAAGGCGAAGGACGAGGCGTCCGAGCGTGCCTCCCAGGCGGGCGACCGGGGCAAGAGCGAGACGCAGCGGGCCCAGCAGGAGGCCCAGGACCGCTTCGACCAGGACTACGACGCCTGACGGCGGCCCCGCGGGCCCCGTCCGCGCGAGGCGCACCCGGTGAGGGCACCGGGTGCGCCTCCTCGCGCGCGGGCGCGGGGCCATCCGGGGTACGGGCCCGCGCGCCCGTCCGGAGCGCGGGCGGGATCCGCGCCGCGCCGGACCGGCCGCCTCCGGCCGAAAAGTCGTACGCACCGGGCGGCGGATCTTCGTACCGTGACGGCCATGGCCGTACTTGAGCGACTGCGCTCCGATCACGCACCCGCCCTGCTCGCCTTCGAGCGCGAGAACCGGGCCTACTTCGCCGCGTCCGTGCCCGACCGGGGGGACGCGTACTTCACCGCCTTCGAGGAACGGCACCGGGCGCTCCTCGACGAGCAGGAGACCGGGACGATCCACTTCCATGTGCTCGTGGGGGAGGACGGGGAGGTCCTCGGGCGGTTCAACCTCCTCGACGTCGCCGACGGGGGAGCCGAGCTGGGCTACCGGGTGGCCCGGCGGGCGACCGGGCGGGGCGTGGCGACGGCCGGGGTGCGGGAGGTGTGCAGGCTGGCCCGGGAGGCGTACGGGCTGAGCAGGCTGACCGCCGTCACGACCCTCGACAACGACGGGTCGAGGGCGGTGCTCGGCCGGGCCGGGTTCGGCGCGGTCGGCAGCGTGACGCTGGGCGGGCGCGCGGGGACCTCGTACGAACTGGACCTGGGCCTGTCGTACGGGACCGCCTCCTGAGGACCGGACCTCCGCCGGGAACGGGGGCCGGACCTCCGCCGGGGCCGGGGCCGGGGACCCCGGTCCCGGCGGGGTGTCACGGCCTCGGCGGCAGGGCCGGGCGGGAGCGGTCCGGGAGGTCCTCGTAGCCCGGGGGACCGGCCGCCGGGGTCTTCGCGAGGAGCGAGAGCGCCACGTGGACGGCGTCGTCGAGCTGCGCGTGGCGGCCCTCGGCCCAGTCGAGCGGGGTGCGCAGGGCCGCGAGGTCCGGTTCCACGCCGTGGTTCTCCAGGGACCAGCCGTACTCGGGGAACCAGGCCGCGTTCATCGGCACGGTGATCCGGGTGCCGTCGCCGAGCCGGTGGAGGCCGGTCATGCCGACGACCCCGCCCCAGGTGCGCTGGCCGACGACCGGGCCGATGCCCAGCAGCTTGAACGCGGCGGTGATCATGTCGCCGTCGGACGAGGTGGCCTCGTCGGCGAGGGCGACGACGGGGCCGCGCGGGGCGTTGGAGGCGTAACTGACGGGCTGGGCGTTGCGGGTGAGGTCCCAGCCGAGGATCTTCCGGGTGAGCTTCTCGATGACGAGTTCGCTGATGTTGCCGCCCGCGTTGCCCCGGACGTCGACGATGAGCGCGGGCCGGGAGACCTCCATCCGCAGGTCGCGGTTGAACTGGGCCCAGCCCGAGCCGCCCATGTCGGGGATGTGGAGGTAGCCGCAGCGACCGCCGCTGAGCTGTCTGACCACCGCCCGGCGTTTGGCCACCCAGTCCTGGTAGCGCAGCGGTCGCTCGTCGACCAGCGGGACGACGGCGACCCGGCGGGGCCGAGGGCGGGCCCCGCCCTCGCCCCCGGCGGGTGTGAAGGTCAGCTCGACGGTGGTGCCGCCGGTGCCGGAGAGCAGCGGGTACGGCCCGGTGACCGGGTCCACCGGCCGCCCGTCGACATGGGTGAGGACGGCGCCCGCGCGGATGCCCGTACCGGCGAGCGGGGAACGGGCCTTGGAGTCGGAGGACTCGCCCGGCAGGATGCGCTTCACGGTCCAACCGGCCTCGCGGGGAACCAGGTTGGCGCCGAGCAGGCCCATGGGGCGCTGGTAGTGCGGGGGGCCCTCGTTGCGGCGGGCGGGGGTGACGTAGGCGTGGGAGGTGCCGAGTTCGCCGAGGACCTCGCGGAGCAGATCGGCGAACTCGTCGGGGGAGGCGACCCGTTCGACGAGCGGCCGGTACTGGTCGAGGACGGCCGTCCAGTCGACCCCGCCCATGCCGGGCTCCCAGAAGTAGGCGCGGACGATCCGGCCCGCCTCGTCGAAGGCCTGCCGCCACTCGGCGCCCGGGTCGATCTCGTGGAGGATGCGCCGCAGGTCCAGATAGACGGTCGAGTCGCCGTCGGCGGGCTCGGTCGCGGGCACCGCCCGCAGCTCGCCCTCCTCGGCGACCACCAGTCTGCTGCCGTCGCCGCTGACCGCGAACCAGTCGATCTCCTTGGTGAGTTCGCTCCTGCGGGCCTTGGTGATGGAGAAGTGCTCCAGGGTGGGGCGGCCCGAGGTGTCGGCCGGATTGGCGAAGGTCTCGCCGAGCGCGCCGGAGATCGGCCAGCGCAGCCAGACGAGACCGCCGCCGCTGACCGGGTGCAGGGCGGAGTACTTGGAGGCGGCGACGGGGAACGGGGTGACCCGCTCGGCCAGCCCCTCGGTCTCCACGGTGACCGTTCCGTCGGCGGACTCGGTGTCGTCGTCGGCCGGATCGAGGCCCCCCGCCGCCGGGCGCCCGTCGGGGAGCAGCGCGAACGGCGAGGGGGTCGCCGAGGAGAGCGGTACGAGATAGGGGCGGCAGCCGAGCGGGAACGACAGGTCGCCGGTGTGCACGTCGTACACCGGGTCGAAGCCCCGCCAGGAGAGGAAGGCGAGGTAGCGGCCGTCCCGGGTGAAGACGGGGTTCTCGTCCTCGAAGCGCCCGTTGGTGACGTCCAGGACGGTACGGGGGCCGGGGCCCGCGATCCGGGCCATCTTGATGGAGCGCAGCGAGCGGCCGATGCCGGGGTGCGACCAGGTGAGCCAGGTGCCGTCGGGGGAGAAGGCGAGGTCGCGGACGGGGCCGTTGACGGAACGGATGAGTTCGGTGACGCGTCCGGTGGGAGCGGGTTCTGCGGGGGCCGGTCCGGTGGGGGCCCCTCCGTGGGAGGGGCCTTCCGGGCCGGTCTGTCCGGGAGCGGTCTGTCTGGGAGTGGTCTGTCCGGCGGTCGTTCCGGCGGTGGTCGCCTCGCCGGAAGGGGTGTCGGTGGGGTCGGCGTCGCCGGAGGGGGCGGCGGCTTCCGTGGCCCTGGTGCTGTAGGCATTGCTGGTGCCGCTGGTGCCGCTGGTGCCGCTGGTGCCGCTGGTGCTGCTGGTGTCGCTGGTCCGGCCGCTGCCTTCGGCACCTTCGGGGCCGCCGGTGCCTCCCGTGGCCCCGGGGCTGCCCGTGCCTTCGGCCGCCCCGGCACTGCCGATGGCCTCTGAGCCCGTCGCGTCTCCGCCGACCCTGGTGCCTCCGCCGTCCGCGCCGTCCCCGTCCCGGGCGTCCCCGGCGTCCTCCCCGTCCCCGGCGTCCTCCCCGTCCCTGGCGTCCTCCTCGCCCTCTCCGTCCTCGTCCTCCCCGTCCTCCCCGTCCTCGTCCTCCGTCGCGTCGACCAGGAGCAGTCGGCCGTCGTGGGTGGCGAGGGCCAGTCGTTCGCCCTCGGGGTCGGAGACCAGTTCCTCGATCCGGCCGAGTCCGCCGGAGGCGAGCCGGCGCGGGGGACGGTCGCCGCTGGCGCGCGGCAGATGGCCGACCTCGACCGCGTCCTCGCCCTCGGCGTCGGTGACGTACGCGACCTGACCGCCGCTGCCGAGCATCTCGGGGAGCCTGACCCGGACGCCAGGGGCGTCGACGATGGTGCGGGCGGGGCCGTCGCGGTGGGTGAGCCAGTAGAGGCTGCCGCGGACGGAGACGGCGCTGGCGCGGCCGGTCTCGTCCACGGAGACCGCGTCGACGTGCTGGGCGGCGGGCGCCTGGTAGCGGCGGCGGCCGACGCGCTGCCCGCCGAGCCGGACCTCCAGCTTCCGGGGCCGGGAGTCGGGGGTGAGCGCGTCGACGATCCACAGTTCGCCCGCGCACTGGTAGACGACCCGGTGGCCGTCGCTGGAGGCGTGCCGGGCGTAGAAGGCGTCGTGGTCGGTGTGGCGGCGCAGCCCGGTGCCGTCGGGCAGGCAGGAGTAGAGGTTGCCGACGCCCTCGTGGTCGGAGAGGAAGGCGACCCGGCCGTCGACGGCCATCGGGCAGTCGAGATGGCCGCCGATGTCGGGCAGCAGCCGTCGGCCGTGCAGCCAGAGGCGGCCGGTGGCGCCGCCGAGGTACCGCTTCCAGGCGGCCGGTTCGTGCGGCGGCTTCCCGGTGAGGAGGAGGGTGCGGCGCTCCCCCTCGTGTTCCGTGACGGCGATGTCGGAGACCGGGCCCCAGGGCATCCGGCCGCCGGGGGAGCCGTCGGTGGGGACGGTGTAGGCCCAGGAGTAGTAGGAGAAGGGCTGGCCCTGCGAGGAGACGGCGAGGATGTCGGAGCGGCCGTCCTCGCCGGGGGGCGTCCAGCCGCAGACCCGGGTGTCGGTGGAGCCCCAGTGGCTGAGCTGCCGGGCGGACCCGCCGTCGACCGGGACGAGATGGATCTCGGGGTCGAGGCTGCGCCAGCTCGTGTACGCGAGGTGGCGCCCGTCCGGCGAGAAGCGGGGGTGTCCGACCCGGGTCCGGTCGACGGTGAGCCGCCATGCCCGGCCGGGCCGGTGGCCCGCGGGGACGAGCGGGGCGATCCACAGGTCGTCCTCGGCGGCGAAGCAGAGCAGGTCCTCGTGGAGGTGCGGGAATCGGAGATACGCGGCGTCGTCACTCACCTCCTCATGCTTTCCGCGGGGAGGGGGCGCGGCAACTCGTACGTGTTTGCGGGTGTTCACGGGGGAGGGGCGGCCCCGGCCCCCGGTGGTGCGGGTCCGTCCCGGCCTTCGGCGCCGGGGCCGCCCGAGTTCCCGGCGGCGGTGTGGTTCAGGACACGTACGAAACGGTTTCGTTTCGCTAGGGGCCGGGGGTAATCTCGGACCGTACGAAAGTCGTTTCGACGGACACCCTCCGGACAGGAGCCCCGGCCATGGCCCGCAGCAGACTCACTCCCGAGCGGGAGACCGAGCTGTACGGAGCCGTGCTCGACCTCCTGCGCGAAGTCGGCTACGACGCCCTCACCATGGACGCCGTCGCCGCCCGCACCCACTCCAGCAAGGCCACCCTCTACCGCCAGTGGGGGAGCAAGCCCGAGCTGGTCGCCAGGGCCCTGCGCCACAACAAGCCGGCCGACCTCTCGCAGATCGACACCGGCACGCTGCGCGGCGACTTCCGGGCCCTCCTCGAACGGACCGACGACTGCCAGATGGAGAAGGACTCCGCGCTGATGCGGGGTCTGGCCCATGCCGTCCACACCAACCCCGAACTGCACCGGGCCCTTCGCGAACTGCTCGTCGAACCCGAGATGAACTGCCTCGACGAAGTCATGGCCCGCGCGGTCCGCAGGGGCGAGGTCGCCGCCGACAACCCGGCGCTCAAGCTCGTCCCCCACATGCTGATCGGCGCTTTCGTCGCTCGGCCGCTCATCGAGGACCGGTCGGTCGACGCCGCCTTCCTCAGAGCGTACGTCGACGCCGTCGTGCTCCCCTCACTCGGCGTCTGATCCCCCCTTCCGCCCCGGCCGCGCGCCGGAGCACCAGCACATCCTGACGCGTACCGCTCACGCCGTCGGGCCGGCTCCCCATGCCCTGTCTTCCACCCCACACCGGGAGTACGCCCCCGTGGCCACGTTCCTCTACAAGCTCGGCCGTTCCGCCTTCCGGCGCCGACGGCTCGTCGCCCTGCTCTGGGTGGCGCTCCTGGCCGTCGCCGGCATCGGAGCCGCCACCGCCCCCACCGCGACCTCCAGCTCCTTCTCCATACCCGGCACCGAGGCCCAGCGCGCCTTCGACCTGCTGGAGGAGCGCTTCCCCGGCGCCGGAGCCGACGGGGCCACCGCCCGCGTCGTCTTCCGGGCGCCCGAGGGCCAGAAGATGACCGACGCGGCGCACAAGGCCGTCGTCGAGGACACCGTCGCCCAGCTGAAGTCGGGCTCGGACCAGATCGTCTCGGTCACCGACCCCTACACCGCGCAGGCCGTCTCCCAGGACGGCTCCACCGCCTACGTCTCCGTCTCCTACAAGGTCAACGGGATGGAGCTGACCGACGGCACTCGCGAGGCACTGACCAAGGCGGGACAGGACGCCCAGGGCAAGGGCCTGACCGTCGAGGCCGGCGGCGACGCCCTCCAGACCATGCCCGCGACCGGCGCGGGCGAGATAGTCGGCGTGGTCGTCGCGGGCATCGTCCTCGTGATGACCTTCGGCTCCCTCGTCGCCGCCGGACTGCCGCTGCTCACCGCGATCATCGGCGTCGGCATCGGCGTCGCCACGATCACCGCGCTCGCCAGCGTCCTCGACCTCGGCTCCACCACCTCCACCCTCGCCATGATGATCGGCCTCGCGGTCGGCATCGACTACGCCCTCTTCATCGTCTCCCGCTACCGCGCGGAGCTGTCCGAGGGCCGGGAGAAGGAGGAGGCCGCGGGCCGCGCGGTCGGCACGGCGGGCTCCGCCGTCGTCTTCGCCGGACTCACCGTCGTCATCGCCCTCGTCGGCCTGGCCGTCGTCAACATCCCGATGCTGACGAAGATGGGCTTCGCCGCCGCCGGGACCGTGGTCATCGCCGTCCTCATCGCGCTGACCCTGATCCCCGCGCTGCTCGGCTTCGCCGGGGACAAGATCGTCGGCCGCAAGGAGCGCGGGAAGTCCAAGGAGCGCGGGAAGCCCGGCGAGGGCGATGCCGGGGGCGCCGCGAAGCCCGCGGACAAGCCCAACGGCGGCACCCGCTGGGCCCGCTTCGTCCTCCGCCGCCCGATCCTGGTGCTGCTCGTCGGCGTCCTCGGCCTCGGCGCGATCGCGCTGCCCGCCGCCTCCCTGGAGATGGGCCTCCCGGACGACGGCGTCAAGCCGGTCTCCGCCACCGAGCGCCGCGCCTACGACGCCCTGTCCGACGGCTTCGGCCCCGGCTTCAACGGCCCGCTGCTCGTCGTCGTGGACGGCGACAAGGCGACCGCCGACCGGACCGTCGCCACCATCAAGGGCCTCGAAGGCTGGGCCGCGGTCACCCCCGCCACGCCCAACAAGGCGGGCGACGCCGCCATGATCACCGTGGTGCCGAAGGACCGGCCGTCCTCCGCCGCCACCGAGACCCTCGTCCACGACATCCGGGACGCCACCGGCGACGACGTCCTCGTCACCGGCGCCACCGCGATGAACATCGACTTCTCGGAGAAGATGAACGACGCCCTGGTGCCGTACCTGGCCCTCGTCGTCGGTCTGGCCTTCGTCCTGCTGACCCTGGTCTTCCGCTCGCTCCTCGTCCCCCTGAAGGCGGCCCTCGGCTTCCTGCTCTCGGTGGTCGCGGCCCTCGGCGCGGTCGTCGCGGTCTTCCAGTGGGGCTGGCTCGGCGGTCTCTTCGGGGTCGAGCAGACCGGCCCGATCATGTCGATGATGCCGATCTTCATGGTCGGCGTGGTCTTCGGTCTCGCGATGGACTACGAGGTCTTCCTCGTCACCCGGATGCGGGAGGCGTACGTCCACGGGGAGCGGCCCGGCGAGGCGATCGTGACCGGCTTCCGGCACAGCGCCCGGGTGGTCACCGCCGCCGCGGTGATCATGATCGCGGTCTTCGCGGGCTTCATCGGCATGACCGACCAGATGATCAAGATGATCGGTTTCGGCCTGGCCGTCGCGGTCCTCTTCGATGCCTTCGTGGTCCGGATGGCGATCGTCCCCGCCGTGCTGGCGCTCCTGGGCCACAAGGCCTGGTGGCTGCCGAAGTGGCTGGACCGCCTCCTGCCCAACGTCGACGTGGAGGGCGAGTCCCTCGCGAAGCCGGACCCGGCCGACGGGCCCAGGGAACGGGACCTGGTGAAGGTCTGACCGGGGGCCCTCACGGGCCCGCCCCGGCTCCGTACGCCGTCAGCGCCTCGTCATCGGGGTGCCGGCGGCGTACGTGTGCCGGAGGAAGCGCCGCAGGGCCTGGCTGTCGAACTGGACGACCGTCACCCCGTCCTCCGTGTGCAGCTCCACCACCGTCTGGACCCGCCCGCACGGCCAGACCCCGATGTCGCCGCGCCGGGTCGGGGCCCGCAGCCCCGTCTCCAGGAGGGCGCGCGGGAAGGACCACTCGACGGAGCCCGGGAAGCCGAGCCGGACGGTCGCGGGGGAGAAGCCGGGGTCGTACCGGAGGGAGACGGGCACGGGGCGGGACAGCGGGGCGTCGGTGATGATCCGGCCTTTGGTCCGGTCGTCCACCGCACCGTCCCGGCCCGCCGACGCCGACGCGGCCGACGCCGCCGTCCCGCCGTCGGGGTGGCCCCCCGCCCCGAGCCCCTCGGGCACGGCGCGCGCGGTCCATGGATCGTCCTCGGCCCGGTGGTGCCCGGCCCGGAGGCCCTCGGTCAGGGGGTCCTCGACCGGGCGGTCCTCGACCGGGCGGTCGTCTGCGGCGGCCATCGAAGGCTCCTCGGGTTTGTCCTCTTGTCGACCAATGTCCCACTCCTTCCCCGGTCCCGCGCGGCCATGCGCCGCCGTTCTGTGACCTGTGCGCTCTTGCAAGCCCTTCGCAGCAGCGCTCATCATGCGGACTGTGCATGTACCTGACGGATTCATCAACGCTCCCGTGTCGGCCGCCGCCGGTGTCGTCGCCGCGACCGCCGTCGCCGTGAGCCTGCGCGGGGCCCGGCGCGAGCTGGACCAGCGGACCGCCCCGCTCGCCGGGCTCGTCGCGGCCTTCGTCTTCGCCGTGCAGATGCTGAACTTCCCGGTCGCCGCCGGGACCAGCGGACATCTGCTCGGCGGCGCGCTCGCCGCGATCCTCGTCGGCCCCTGGACCGGCGTCCTGTGCATCGCCGTCGTCCTGCTCATGCAGGGCGTCCTCTTCGCCGACGGCGGCCTCACCGCCCTCGGCGTGAACATCACCGTCATGGGCGTCGTCACCGTCGTCGTCGCCTACGCGCTCTTCCGGGGCCTCGTCCTCCTGCTGCCCCGCACCCGCGCCTCCGTGACCGTGGCCTCCTTCGTCGCCGCCCTGGTCTCCGTACCGGCCGCGGCGGCCGCCTTCACCGCGATCTACGCGATCGGCGGCACCACCGACGTCCCCGTCCCCAAGGTCCTCACGGCCATGGTCGGCGTGCACGTCCTCATCGGCATCGGCGAGGCCGTCATCACCACCCTCACCGTCGGCGCCGTCATCGCCGTCCGCCCCGACCTTGTCCACGGCGCCC
Organism: Streptomyces sp. NPDC059247; assembly: GCF_042754005.1. Classification (NCBI taxonomy): domain Bacteria; kingdom Bacillati; phylum Actinomycetota; class Actinomycetes; order Kitasatosporales; family Streptomycetaceae; genus Streptomyces; species Streptomyces sp. NPDC059247. Next base: position 209,792 of record NZ_JBHYZW010000006.1, on the reverse strand, counting down.
GGGGCCTCACCGCCCCGCTCAGGCTCCGCGTCGGCGGCGAACTGGTCGACGCGCCCGCGCCCGACCCGGCCCCCGCCGCCCCCGCCCGCTCCCCGAGGAAGCTGTGGGCCGCCGGGGTCGTCACCGCCCTCGTCCTCGCGGGCTTCGTCTCCTTCTACGCCTCCGCCAGCCCCGACGGCCTGGAGAAGGTCGCCGCCGACAAGGGCATCGACGCCAAGGCCGAGGAGCACGCCGCCGCGGACTCCCCGCTCGCCGACTACGGCGTCAAGGGCGTCGAGGCCCCCCGGCTCTCCGGCGGCCTCGCCGGGGTGATCGGCGTCGGCGCCACCCTCGCCGTCGGCACCGGCGCCTTCTGGACCGTGCGCCGCCGCCGGGGCCACGGGGAGCCCCGTACGCACGCCGACGAGACCCGTACGGAAGCCGTCTGACATGGGGGCGGGGCACGCGCACAAGCTCTACCGGCACGCGGTCTCGCCGGTCCACGAGCTGCCCCCGCACACCAAGCTCGTCGCCGTCCTCGGCTTCGTCCTGGTCGTCGTCTCGACGCCCCGCGAAGCCGTCTGGGCCTTCGCCCTCTACGCCCTGCTCCTCGCCGTCGTCGCGGCGAAGGCCCGCGTCCCGGCCGGGTTCCTGCTGCGGCGGCTGGTCATCGAGGTGCCGTTCGTCGCGTTCGCGCTGCTCATGCCGTTCGTGGTGCCCGGCGAACAGATCCGGGTCCTCGGGGTGCCCCTGAGCGTCCCCGGCCTCTGGGGCGCCTGGAACGTCCTCGCCAAGGGCACCCTCGGCGTCGCCGCCTCCGTCCTCCTGGCCTCCACCACCGAACTGCGCGCCCTGCTCCTCGGCCTCCAGCGGCTGAGGCTGCCGCCGCTCCTCGTCCAGATCGCCTCGTTCATGATCCGCTACGGGGACGTCATCACCGACGAGATGCGCCGGATGTCCGTGGCCCGCCGCTCGCGCGGCTTCGAGGCGCGGGGCGTCCGCCACTGGGGCGTCCTCGCCAAGTCGGCGGGCGCGCTCTTCATCCGCTCCTACGAGCGCGGCGAGCGGGTCCACCTCGCCATGGTCAGCCGGGGCTACACCGGCACGATGCCCGTCCTCGACGAGGTCACCGCGACCCGCGCCCAATGGGCGTACGCCGCCGCGCTCCCCGTCACCGCCCTTCTCGTCCGCCTCCTGGGAGGCATCACATGACCGCCGCCCCCTCGCTGGACGTGCGCGGCCTCGCGTACGCCTACCCCGACGGCCACCAGGCCCTGTTCGGCGTCGACCTGACCGTGGCGCGCGGCGAACGCGTCGCCCTCCTCGGCCCCAACGGCGCGGGCAAGACCACCCTGGTGCTGCACCTCAACGGCATCCTCACCGGCGGCGCCGGATCGGTCACCGTCGCCGGACTGCCCGTCGGCAGGGGCCACATGGCCGAGATCCGGCGGAAGGTCGGCATCGTCTTCCAGGACCCCGACGACCAGCTGTTCATGCCGACCGTCCGCGAGGACGTGGCCTTCGGCCCGGCCGCCGCGGGGCTGCGCGGCGCCGCCCTCGACGAGGTCGTGCGGAAGGCCCTCGACCGGGTCGGGATGACCGCGTACGCCGACCGGCCCCCGCACCACCTCTCCTTCGGGCAGCGGCGCCGGGTCGCCGTCGCCACCGTCCTCGCCACCGAACCGGAGATCCTCGTCCTCGACGAGCCCTCCTCCAACCTGGACCCGGCCTCCCGCCGCGAGCTCGCCGACATCCTCCGCGCCCTCGACGTCACCGTCCTCATGGTCACCCACGACCTGCCGTACGCCCTGGAACTCTGCCCGCGCGCGGTCGTCCTCAGCGAGGGCGTCATCGCCGTGGACGGGCCGACCGGCGTCCTCCTCGCCGACGAGGAACTGATGGCCCGCCACCGCCTCGAACTGCCGTTCGGCTTCGTCCCGCAGTCCGTCGCCTGACGCGCCCCCCGGAATCCGCCCCTGGAACCAGCCCCGGAATCCGTCCCCGGCCCGCCGCGTTGCACCATGGAGGGTCGATATCCGGTGAGCGGTCGGTGAGGAGCGGGGACGTGGACGTCCAGGGCACGGTGGCAGCGGGCTGGGAGCCCGTCAGGGACGCGTTCCTGCGCAACTTCGAGCAGCGCGGCGAGCGGGGCGCGGCCGTCGCCGTCCACCACGACGGGCGCGCGGTCGTCGACCTGTGGGCGGGCACCAGGGACGTCGGGGGTGCCCGAGCCGCCAGGGGCGCCGAAGACAGAGGGGCCGCCGAAGACGGCCGGGCCGCCGGGGACACCCGAGACGCCGGGGGCGCTGGGGACAGCGGGGTCGCAGGGGACGGAGGGGGCAGCGGGGTCGCCGGGGACAGTGGCAGGGACCCCGCCCCGTGGACGGCCGGCACCGCCCAGGTCGTCCGCTCCGCCGCCAAGGGCGTCGCCGCCGTCGTCCCCCTCCTGCTGCACCAGCGCGGACTCCTCGATCTGGACGCCCCCGTCGCCGCGTACTGGCCGGAGTTCAAGGCCGCGGGCAAGGACCGGGTGACCGTACGGCAGCTCCTGGCGCACCGGGCGGGCGTCCCCGTCCTCGACCGGCCGCTCACCCTCGCCGAGGCGACGGACCTGGCGACCGCGACCGCCGCCGTCGCCGCCCAGGCACCGGTCTGGGAGCCGGGCACCGCCCACGGCTACCACGCCCACACCTTGGGCTGGCTGCTCTCCGGCCTCGTCCACCGGGTCACCGGGCGCACCATCGGCCGCTGGACCGCCGAGGAGATCACCGGCCCCCTCGGCCTCGACCTGTGGATCGGCCTGCCCGCCGCCGAGGCGCACCGGGTCGGCCGGATCGGGCCCGTCGAGGAGGTCGAGCCGCCCGGAAGCGGCGCCCTGCGGCTGCGCCCCAAGCGCTCCGTCACGGAGGCGTACCAGGACCCCGGATCCCTCACCCGGCGCGCCTTCGGCGCCATCGATCCCCGGCCCGACGAGAACGACCCGGCGTATCTCGCCGCCGAACTGCCCGGTTCGGCCGGGGTGGCGACGGCCCGCGCCCTGTCCGGTTTCTACGCCTCCCTCCTCGGGCCGGTGGACGGCGCCCCGCGCCTCCTCACCCCGGAGAGCCTCGCGCTGGCGGGCACGGAGGAGTCGGCGGGCCCGGACCGGGTCCTGCTGGTCGGCACCCGCTTCGGGCTCGGCCACATGCTGCACGGCCCGGCGTCGCCGCTGCTCGGCCCGTCGTCCTTCGGGCATCCGGGGCGGGGCGGTTCGCTCGGCTTCGCCGACCCGGACGCCGGGGTGGCCTTCGGGTACGTCACCAACGGGATGCGCAGGACGGTCACGGCGGACCCGCGCGCCCAGGCGCTGGTCCGGGCGGTCCGGGCGGCGGTGGACGCCACCGTCTGAACGGACGGGCGCCGGACCGGGGCGAGTTCAGGTCTTCGGGGGGTGGCGCACGGCGGCACCGGCTGCTGTGATCGACCGTATGGATCACACGCACGGGAAGGGCGGGGCGGGAGTCCCGGACCCGAGGGAACGTTTCGCCGGATATGCGGTCATGGTCACGGGCGCGGCCCGGGGCATCGGCGCGGCCACGGCACGGCGGCTCGCGGCGGAGGGCGCGCGGGTCCTCGTCACGGACGTCGACGAGGAGGAGGCGGAACGGACGGCGGCGGGCATCGACGGCGCGGAGGCGCTGCGCTGCGACGTCGCCGACCAGGCGTCGGTGGACGCGGCGGTGGCGCACGCGGTCCGCGCGTTCGGCGGTCTGGACGTCCTCGTCAACAACGCGCTGGGCGCGGTGACTCCGGACCGGGACCTCTTCGAGGAGGAGCCCGACGCGGTGTGGAGCGCGCAGCAGGACATCACGTTCATGGGGGCGGTCCGCTGCTCGCGGGCGGCGCTGCCGCATCTGGCGGCGGCGGGCGGGCGGGGCGCGATCGTGACGATCGGCTCGGTCAACGCGGAGGCGGACTTCGGCGGGCACGCCTACAGCGCGGCGAAGGCGGGCCTGACGTCGCTGACCCGCACGCTGGCGGGGGACGCGGCGCGGCGCGGGGTCCGGGTGAACCAGATCAACCCGGGGACGATCGCGACGGCGGGCTGGGCGGGCCGGGAGGAGATCCTGGCGGCGCTGGCGTCCCGCGTCTACCCGCTGGGCCGGGTGGGCCGCCCGGAGGACATCGCGGCGGCGGTCGCGTTCCTCGCCTCCCGGGACGCGTCGTGGATCACGGGCACGGTCCTGCGCGTCGACGGCGGTCTGCTCGCGGTGAACACGCACTTCGGCGAGGTGGTGGGGGAGGGCTGAGGGCCCCCGCTCACCCCGGCTCGGGCACGAGCCGCCCGGTGAACCCCCGGTCCCGGAGCCGCCGGTAGGCGTCGGCGACGGCCGGGGGGACGTCCTGCTCGGCGGTGAACCCCAGGGCGGGGTAGACGAGCAGCCGCTGTACGGCTCCGACGAGCATGTCGAGCACGAGGCGTACGTCCCCGATCTCCTCGGCGTACGCGTCGAGCGCCAGCGGGGAGGAGGCGCAGACGACGTCGACCCCGGGCCAGCCGCGCAGGGCGGTCGCGTAGGCCCGCCGCTCCTCGTAGGGCTTGCTGACGAGCAGCACGGAGGCGACGTCCGGCCCGCGTGCGGCGAGGAGTTCACGGCTGAACCGGATGTTCTCCCCGGTGTTCCGCGCCCGCGTCTCGACGAGCACGGCGTCCCCGGGCACCCCGAGCGCAAGGGCCCGCTCCCGGTAGTGCACGGCCTCGCCCCGGGGCATCCGCTCCCGGGTGGTGGCACTGGTGGCCCCACTGAAGACGATCAGCGGCGCGAACCCGCCCCGGTACAGCGACACGGCGACGTCGGCGACCCCGAGATCATGACTCCCGAGCCCGAGCACCACGGAACACGGCCGGGGCGCGTGCCCCATCCGCTGGAACTCCCAGAGGAGTTGGGCGTCGTCCTCCAGCTCGCAGGGGATGATCACCGGGTCTCCTTCGGAGAGCTGTCGGGAACTTTGAATTCGTAGGTCCACGCGAATCGGGTGGCCGCGTGGATGCCGATGGCGAATTCCACGACGGTACCGTCTGCCGCGAGTGCGGTCCGATGCAACTCCACCACCCACTCTCCGGGCGCGAGCCGCAGCTTGGTGGCCTCCTCGGCCGAGGCCGCGCGAGCCCTCAGCTCCTCGCGCATATGGTGGATCTCGTACCCGGCTTCGTAGAGCACCCGGAAGCCGCCGCCTCGTCCAGCTGGTCCCGGAGTGGGATCGACGAGCCGGGTCCCTTCCACATGTTCGGGGCGGTAGTAGCTGGTCAGGGTATGCGTTGGCTGGCCGCCCTCCTTGACCAGGCGGGCCCTTTCATAGACCTCGGACCCTCGGGGAACGCTGAGGGCTGCGGCGACGATGTCGGAGGCCGTCACCCGGCTGACCGTCTGAGTCTGCTCCCCTCGTTTGTACGCCCGGCCGGTGGCGACCCGGTCGGCAATGAACGCAACCTCGTCGCCGTCGCGCCACTTGGCTTTGTCGTACCGCGAGATGCCGAGCCGCCTCAGGGGTTGCTGTGGTCGTACGACAGTGCCGTGTCCGCGTGATGAGGTGACGAGCCCCTCTGCTTCCAGGGCCTTGTACGCCGCGTGAACGGTGGACTTCGACCCCTCGCCCGCATCCACGAGGTCCCGAATGTGTGGGAGGCGTTGGCCGACGGCGTAGTCACCACTCCTGATGCGCTCAGCCAGCCTGTCCGCCAGTTCCCGCCACTTGGGTGTCACAGCAGCTCCTTTCGCCGCTCCAGTCAAACACAGTCCCAGGACTGTTGACAGTCCTGGGACTGTGCGTCAAGGTGTGGTTCTCGTGTCGTAGTCCTAGGACAGTGGGTGAATGGATGTGCCTCTGTGTCTGGACGCAGTGGCATGGCCAACGCCAGCCTTCGAGGAGCGCCAACGTGAACGATCCTGCCTTCCCTCCTCTCCACTCCGGCCGTGAGGTTGTTGCCTCCTCCACCGGAACCCCGGCCGAATCGTGTGACCAAGTTGCGAATGCCCTGCCTTCCGGGATGCGTGAGGGAGGCGAGGTCGTACTGCGCTGGCCACGAAGCCCCAGGAGCGTGCCTCTGGCGAGGCGGGAACTGAGATGCGTGCTCGAGCAATGGGGATGGAGCCAGGTCGAGGACACGGCTTGCCTGGTGCTGACGGAGCTCCTGACGAATGCGGTGCGTCATGCCGGGGTGCGCGGTCGCGAGATCGAAACCCGCTTCCTGCGCGCTGGTGGAGTTCTGCGTGTCGAAGTGCACGACGCTTCGGAGAAGAAGCCCTTGACGGCCCTTCAGGCAGACAGCGCGGAAGGGGGGAGGGGGCTGCCCCTGATCGAAGCCCTGTCTGCGGCGTGGGGCACCAGCGAGAGGAACGGTCCCGGCAAGTCGGTCTGGGCCGAGTTGCCGGTGGACGGCACGCGACGCTGGCGCGACGCGTGACCGGGCCGGTGGCAGCCGGGTTCCGTAGGGGGTGGCGCCCGGGCCCGTCACCCCGCCGTCAGCATCAGCCCTATCCCCACCGCCATCACCGTCGCCGCCGCCAGGCGCGCCGCGCCGAAGCGCTCCTTGAAGAGGAGGGTGCCCAGGGCCGCGCCGACGATGATCGAGGATTCGCGGAGGGCCGCTACGGGGGCCAGGGGGGCCTTCGTCTGGGCCCACAGGACCAGGCCGTACGCGGCGACCGAGAGGGCCGCGCCCAGGAGGCCACGGGCCGCGTACGGGCGGAGCTGGGGGAGCAGGGCCGCCCGGCGGGTCCACAGGGCGTACGCCGGGATCGCCAGGCCCTCCAGGATCATCAGCCACGCGATGTAGCCGAGCGGGGTGCCCGAGGCGCGGACGCCGACGCCGTCCACGACCGTGTACAGCGCGATCGACAGGCCCGTCGCGCCCGCCGCGAGCAGCGCGGGCCACCGCGGGCCGCCGTCCCCGCCCCGGACGCCCCACAGCGCCAGGCCCGTCAGGCCCGCGCACGCCACCGCGACGCCGAGCAACTGCCGTCCGTCCGGGACCTCGTGGAGGAAGAGGGCCGCGAGCGCGGTCACCACCAGCGGCGCCGTCCCCCGCGCGATCGGGTACATCTGCCCGAAGTCGCCCAGGCTGAACGACCGCATCAGCAGCGCCATGTAGCCGATGTGCAGCAGCGCGGACACCGCCAGGTACGGCCACGCCCCCGCCTCGGGCAGCGGCACGAACAGGGCCAGGACCAGGCCGATCAGCGCGCCGCCCCCGGATATCAGGGTGAACGAGAGCAGTTGGTCCTTGATGTGGTGGGCGATCGCGTTCCAGCTCGCGTGGGTGATCGCCGCGGTGAGGACCGCGAGGGTGACGAGCGGGGTCACGCCGGGGTCTCGCGCACGTCCACCAGCACGGCGCCCGCGTGGGCGACCAGGGACTCCGGGTCCAGGGCGAAGACCGTGTGCGGGGTACCCGCCGCCGCCCACACCAGGTCGTGGTCGAGCAGCCCCCGGTCGGCGAGCACCCTGGTCCGTACGAGGTGGCCGAACGGCGGGACGCCCCCGATCGCGTACCCCGTGGTCTCCCGGACCGCCTTCGCGTCGGCGCGGGTCACCTCCCGCGCGCCCAACTCCTGGCGCACCCGCTCCACGTCCACCCGCGAGGCGCCGTCCATCAGGACGAGGACGGGCACCCCGTCGGCCGCGAAGACCAGCGACTTGGCGATCTCCTCGACCCGGCAGCCGATCGCGTCGGCGGCCTGCCGCGCGGTCCTGGTCGCGTCCGGGAAGCGGCGGACCTCGACGTCGAGGCCCAGCTCCCGCAGGGCGGCGGCGAACCGGGGGTGGGCGGGGGACTCGGGGGCGTGCCCGGGGCTCTCGGGGGGCCCGGTGCTCTCAGCGCTCATGGCCCGCACCGTAGCGGTCGGTGTACGGGACACGCGACCGACTTCCGCCCCTCGGCCCCGCCCCAAGGGGCCAGCCCCGAGGGTTCGTTGGGAGGCGTTCCGGCCGCGCCGGGGGTGAACGCCCGGGACCGGGGTACCCGGGTGGGGTCCGAACCGACACCAGGGAGGGAACACCATGGGCCTCGGAGCCTGCATCATCCTGATCGCCGTCGGAGCCATCCTCACCTTCGCCACCGACTGGGAGCTCGACGGGGTGAACCTCGATCTGGTGGGGCTGATCCTGATGGTCGTCGGCTTCATCGGAACGGTCGTCTACGCCAGCGTCCTGCGCCGCCGCCGCGTGATCGTGCCCGCCGCCCCGGTGGTGACCGACGACGACCACCGTCGGGACCTCCGCTGAGGCGGGGCGGCGGGGGGCGGGACCGCTCCCGTCACCCGCTCCCGTCACCCGCTCCGTCACCCGCCCCGTCACCCGCTCCCCACACGCGGGGTCATCGCGTCCGGCGGCTCACCCCGCCTTCAGCACCCTCGCGACCACCTTGCCCGCCGAGTCGCCGCCGTGGCCGCCCGACTGGACGACCGCCGCCGCCGCGAGGTCCCCCGAGTAGCCGGTGAACCAGCTGTTCGAGGTGGCCTGGTCGCCGACCTCCGCCGAACCGGTCTTCGCGCCCTTGGGGGAGGGGACCCCGGCCATCGCCTCCGCCGCCGTGCCGTTCGTCGCCGCCGCGTTCATCATTCGGCGGAGCCCCGAGGAGACCTCGGGGGAGAGCCGGTCGGCGGTGGCGAACGGCCGGTCGTCGACCTCCCGCGCCACCAGGTACGGCTGGCGGAAGCCGCCGTTCTTCACGGTCGCGGAGAGCGAGGCGACGTTCAGGGCACTCATCGTGATCTTGCCCTGGCCGATGTACGAGGCGGCCGTCTCGGTCGACTCCGACGCGGGGACGCTGCCGTCCGAGGTCCGTACGCCCACCTGCCAGTCGAGCCCTATGCCGAAGGAATCGCGGGCGGTGTCGCCGAGCGCGGTGCCCGCGATCCCCTTCTTGTTGAGGGGGACGATCGCCTTGATGAAGGTGGTGTTGCAGGAGCGGCGGAAGGCGTCGGTGAGGGTCCCGCCGTCGATCTCGAAGCGGTCGAGGTTCTCGAAGGTGTAGCCGTCCCACGTCGCGGTCGCCGGACACTCCACCGTGCCGCCGGGCGTCGCCAGACCGTGCTGCAGCATCATCGCCGCCGTGACGATCTTCATCGTGGAGCCGGGGGCCTGCGCCCCCTCGAAGGCCGTGTTGAAGCCACCGGAGGGGTTGTTGGCGACCGCCCGTATCGCGCCGGTCGACGGTTCGACCGCGGCCACCGCCGCCTGCGCGTACCCCTTGACCGCCTTCTCCGCCGCCGCCTGCGTGCCCGCGTCGATGGTGGTCCTCAGGACGCCCGGCTTCCCCTTCCTCAGGACGAGGAGGGTGGTGTCGGGGACGGTCTCGCTGCCCGAGTCGATCCAGGTCTCGACCCCGTTGGTGCCGTCCACCTTCGAGCCGTACCGCTGGCGCAGCGCGTCCAGGACGGGCCCGAGCGAGGGGTACTTCGCCGCGGTCAGCTCGACGCCCGCACGGTCGACGGCCTTCACGGAGGCGGTCTTCGCGGTGCCCGTGCGCAGGGCGGCACCGGCGGTGAACCGGGGGTGGAGCACGGTCGGCGCCCACTTCACCAGCGGCCGTCCGGTGGTCCTGCCGCGCACCACGGTCAGCTCGGAGGCGTACGACAGGTCCTTGCTGACGCCGTCGTAGGTGACCGTGGCCCGTACGGTGAACGGCACCTTCGTCCCCGTCGGGGTCCCCGGGGTGATCACCGACCGGGCGACCTTGGCGCCCTCCTCGTACGAGAGGAGCGCCGGGCCCGCCGTGACCGGGTCGTCGGTCAGCTGCGCGGCCCGCTCGGACTCGCCCGCCGCCCACGCGGTCAGGAACTCCCGGGCGGTGGCGGTGGTCTCCTCGGCGCTGACGGGCCCGGTCCCCGCCGTGTCACCGGCCCGGACGCCGACCGTCCTGTCCCCGCCCGTGACCCCGCTCCAGAGGTTCCAGCCCCCGTATCCGACCCCGCCCGCGACGACGACGAAGACGCCCCCGACGACCGCCACCTTGACTCCGCTGCGCATGGCTGCGCCTCCCCTCCCCGTTCGGCCCATGAGTCAATCAGTCAAGGGGAGGAAAAGTCGAGCAGCGCCGGGCGGCTTCCGTCACGTCCGCCGGGACGTTCTCACGACGCCCGGAACGACGCCCGGAACGACGCCCGGTACGGCGTCCTTCACGACGTCCGGCACGTCCGTCGGGGCATCCGCCGGGGCGTCCGTCACACCCAGGTGTCGAGCCACATCCGATGACGCCATTGGTCCAGCGGAATCGGCGTTCCGGTGTAGATCGGCCAGAAATAAATGAAATTCCAGAGGATGAGGAGCACAAGACATCCGGCGGCCACCGCACCGAATGTGCGGCGTCTTTCCGATGAACCCGCGGGGCCGATGATCGCGCCCAGCATCATCGCCACCGCCAGGCACAGGAAAGGTACGAACACCACCGCGTAGAAAAGGAAGATGGTGCGTTCCTGGTAGAGGAACCACGGGACCCAGCCCGCCGCGATCCCGCAGGCGACGGCCCCCGCGCGCCAGTCCCGGCGGAAGGCCCAGCGCCACAGCACGTACAGGATCGCGAAGCAGGCGGCCCACCACAGGAGCGGGGTGCCGAGGGCCAGGACCTCCTGCGCGCACTTCTCCCGGGCGTCCGCCGGGCAGCCGTTGGTGCCGGGCGCGGGGGACTCGTAGAAGTACGAGACGGGGCGGCCCAGGACGATCCAGGACCAGGGGTTCGACTGGTACGTGTGGGGCGAGGTGAGCCCCACGTGGAAGGTGTACACCTCGGACTCGTAGTGCCACAGGCTGCGCAGCCACTCCGGCAGCCAGCCCCAGGTACCGCCGCCGTACAGCTTGTCCTGGTCGGCCGCCCAGTGCCGGAAATAGCCCTTGTCGCTGACCAGCCAGCCGGTCCAGGTCACCAGATAGGTGGCGAGCGCCACCGGCACCACCGACACGAACGCCGGGACGACGTCCTTCCTGAGCACCGCGAGGTACGGGCGGACCGCCCCGGCCGTCCGGCGCCCGCCGACGTCCCACAACACCGTCATCAGGCCGAACGCCACCATGACGTACAGCCCGTTCCACTTGGTGGCGGCGGCCAGGCCCAGCATCACCCCGGCGGCGATCCGCCACGGGCGCCACCCCAGGCGCAGGGTCTCCGCGATCTCCGCGTCGGGCCGCAGCACCCCCTCCTCGTCCTCGGGCAGCGCCCCCGCAAGCCGTCGCCTGGCCCAGTCGCGGTCCAGGACCAGACAGCCGAAGGAGGCGAGCACGAAGAACATCAGCACCTGGTCGAGGAGCGCGGTGCGGCTCATCACGAAGTGCAGCCCGTCGACGGCGAGCAGCAGCCCCGCCAGACAGCCCAGGAACGTCGAACGGAACATCCGGCGGCCGATCCGGCACAGCAGCAGCACCGACAGGGTGCCGAGCAGCGCCACCATGAAGCGCCAGCCGAACGGCTCGAAGCCGAACATCTTCTCGCCGAGGCCGATCATCCACTTGCCCATCGGCGGGTGGACGACATAGCCCGGGTCGGTGGGGATCAGCACCGCGCCCGGATCACTGAGGATCGTCTTGTCGATGTCCTTCGGCCACGCCCCCTCGTACCCCTGGTTGATCAGGGCCCAGGAGTCCTTGGCGTAGTACGTCTCGTCGAATATCACCGCGTGCGGCTTGCCGAGGTTCCAGAACCTCAGCACCCCGGCGACGGCCGTGACCAGCAGCGGACCGCCCCAGGCGGCCCACCGCCAGAGACGCTCGGCCCGCTCGGGCGAGAGCCCGAGCAGCGCCGTGAGGTTCGGGGAGGGGCGGGTGTACGGGGGGACGAGCCGCTCCCGCAGCCCGATGGGTGCGGCGCGTCCGGCGGGCGGCTCGTAGCCGAAACGCCGCAGCCGCCGCTGCCATGAAGAGGGCTCTGCCACGGAGTGCCGGCCCTCCAGGGCCTCGGGTGCGGTACTGGTCACCGCGCCATCGTAGGGAACGCGCCTGTGCGCGTCGCCCGTCCGGGCTGGGAGGATGGTCCGTGTGACAGGAACGCTGGTACTCGCAGGGACCCCCATCGGTGACATCGCGGACGCTCCGCCCCGACTCGCCACCGAACTGGAGAACGCGGACATCGTGGCCGCCGAGGACACCCGGAGGCTGCGCGGACTGACGCGCGCCCTGGGCATCCACACCTCGGGCCGGGTCGTCTCCTACTTCGAGGGGAACGAGTCCGCCCGGACGCCGGAGCTGGTCGAGGCGCTGGTCGGCGGCGCCCGGGTGCTGCTCGTGACCGACGCGGGGATGCCGTCCGTGTCCGACCCCGGCTACCGCCTGGTGGCCGCCGCCGTCGAGCAGGACATCAAGGTGACGGCCGTCCCCGGGCCGTCCGCGGTGCTCACCGCGCTGGCCCTCTCGGGCCTGCCCGTGGACCGCTTCTGCTTCGAGGGCTTCCTGCCGAGGAAGGCGGGCGAGCGGCTCGGACGGCTGCGGGAGGTCGCCGACGAGCGGCGGACCCTCGTCTACTTCGAGGCCCCGCACCGGCTCGACGACACGCTCGCCGCGATGGCCGAGGTCTTCGGCGCCGACCGGCGGGCCGCCGTCTGCCGCGAGCTGACCAAGACCTACGAGGAGGTCAAGCGGGGCCCGCTGGCCGAACTCGCCGCCTGGGCCGCGGAGGGCGTACGGGGAGAGATCACCGTCGTCGTGGAGGGCGCCCCGGAGACCGGCCCCGCGGAGCTCGACGCGGAGGAACTGGTGCGCAGGGTGCAGGTCCGCGAGGACGCGGGCGAGCGGCGCAAGGAGGCCATCGCGGCGGTCGCGGCCGAGGCGGGGCTGCCCAAGCGCGAGGTCTTCGATGCCGTGGTGGCGGCAAAGAACGCGGCTGCTCCGGCCCCCGGAAAAGGTAAAGGACTAACCTGAAAAGCAAAGGGGAAAGCCGCACCGGCTCACTCCGCGGGGCACTTGGCAAGGGAAGGGCCAAAAGCCTTCCATGGTTCGCTTCACGCTGATGCGCTCCGGCCGGAAAAGGCGTCCACTGATCAGTGGAGAGGAGCTGGCATGAGTGAGATCACTGGTACCGGCATATCCGTCGCTCACGAGGCGTACGCCTTCGCCTGTATGCGATGCGGATACGGCTGGGAGCAGGCGTACGACATAGAGCACCACGTGGACGCGTCCGGCCACGCGTTCGTCGTCTACAAGGCGGAGGGGGAGCGGGTCCCGTCCCCGCTGTCCAGCCCCACCTGCATGAACTGCGGGGGCCATGTCGTCCGCATCATGCGTGCCGGACAGGTGTCGTCGGTGCTCGACCTGATCGCCGCGACGGAGAAGCACCGGCGCGGGTCCAAGGAGACCCGGCCGGTGGGGCCCGCCGGGCCCATCGGACAGGAACTGACCGAGGGCGACCCCCCGGTGCCGCACCACTGGCACCTCTCGGACCTCCTGCACCCGTTCCGCCGCCACCAGTAACCCCGCGCGGGGCCGCGCCCGAGCCTCGTACGATCGGGGGCATGAGTGCCAAGGACGCCCCGCCGCCGCTTCCCGAACCCCTCCTGGTGGAGGTCGCGGACTCGCACACCCATCTGGACCTGCAGTCCGGCACCGTCGAGGAGGCCCTCGTCAAGGCCGCCGCCGTCGGCGTGACCACGGTGGTGCAGGTGGGGTGCGACGTGAAGGGCTCCCGGTGGGCGGCGGAGACCGCCGCCGCCCACGAGCGGGTGCACGCGGCGGTCGCCCTGCACCCGAACGAGGCGCCGAGGATCGTCCTGGGGGACCCCGAGGGCCTGTCGAGGCAGGGCGTCAGGGAGGGCGGCGGCGAGGCGGCCCTCGACGAGGCGCTCACCGAGATCGACCGGCTCGCCGCCCTCCCGTACGTACGGGGGGTCGGCGAGACCGGCCTCGACTTCTTCCGTACGGGCCCCGGGGGCGTCGCCGCGCAGGAGCGTTCCTTCCGGGCCCACATCGAGATCGCCAAGCGGCACGGGAAGGCGCTCGTCATCCACGACCGGGACGCCCACGCCGATGTGCTGCGGGTCCTGGACGAGGAGGGCGCGCCCGAGCGGACCGTCTTCCACTGCTACTCCGGTGACGCGGCCATGGCCGAGATCTGCGCGGCCAAGGGCTACTACATGTCCTTCGCGGGCAACGTCACCTTCAAGAACGCCCAGCACCTGCGGGACGCGCTCGCGGTGGCCCCGCTGGAGCTCGTCCTGGTCGAGACCGACGCGCCCTTCCTCACCCCGGCGCCCTACCGGGGCCGCCCGAACGCCCCGTACCTGATCCCCGTGACGCTCCGGGCGATGGCGGAGGTGCGGGGGATCGGCGAGGAGGAGATGGCCGGAGCCGTCGCCGCGAACACGGCCCGCGCCTTCGACTACTGACCACCACCACCGGCCCATGACCGTGGACCGCCGCTGATCACCGCTGGTCACAGCCGGTCTAAGACCACGGACCGCCACCGCTCCATGGCCACTGATCACAGCCGGTCCACGGCCACGGGTCACCCCCGGTCCACAGTCACGGGTCACCGCTGATCCACGCCTACGGACCGCCCCCGGTCCACGGCCACGGATCACTACCGATCCATAACGATTACGGGAAGTGTCCGCGTCGTGACGGAAGGTGTCGGTCCGGGGCCCTAGGGTCCCGGCCTCGTGAGCACTTCCCAGGGCAGTCACCGCGCCGGACGGCGGGCTGCCGCGCCCCCGCCGGTCCACGAACAGCCGACCTCCACGGCACCGCTCGCCGTCCCCGCCCCCCGGACCGGCGCACGGCGGGTCGCCCGCCGCCGGAAGGCCGCCGGGTCCGCCGGGGGAAGCCTGCGCCGACTCGTCCCGCAGGCCCTCGTCGTCGCCGTCCTCGCCGGGGGCACCAGCGCCTTCGTCGCCGACGACAAGGCCGTCCTGCTCTCCGTGGACGGCGCCCCGCGCGCCTTCCACACCTTCGCCGACGACGTCGGGGAACTCCTCGCGGAGGAGGGCCTCACCGTCGGCGACCACGACATCGTCGCGCCCGCCCCCGGCCAGACCCTGGAGGGCGGCGACGAGATCGTCGTCCGCTACGGCAGACCGGTCTCCCTCACCCTCGACGGACAGCGCCGCCAGGTGTGGACCACCGCCCGCACCGTCGAGGGCGCGCTGCGCCAGCTCGGGGTCCGCGCGGAGGGCGCCCACCTCTCGGTCTCCCGGGGCGCCGCGATCTCCCGGCGGGGACTCGCGCTCGACGTGCGGACCGAGCGGAGCGTCACCTTCCTCGCCGACGGACGGGAGCGGACCGTCCGGACGAACGCCGCCACCGTCGGCGAGGCGCTCGCCGAGGCGGGGATCACCCTCTCCGGGCAGGACGCCACCTCGGTCGCCCCCGGCTCCTTCCCGCGCGACGGCCAGACCGTGAACGTGCTGCGGATCACCGGCTCCCAGCAGGTCCGCGAGGAGACCGTGCCGTACGCCGTCGAGCGGACCCGCGACCCGGAGCTGTTCGCCGGGACCGAGGTCGTCGAACGGCAGGGCGTCACCGGGGTCCGCCGGGTCACGTACAGCCTGCGGACCGTCGACGGCGTCCGGCAGAAGCCCCGCAGGACCGGCGAGGAGATCGTCCGCGAACCCGTCGGCAGCCTGGTCCGGGTCGGCACCCGGCCGCTGCCCACCTCCGTCGCGGGCGCCGACGGACTCGACTGGGAAGCCCTCGCCGCCTGCGAGTCCGGCGGACGCCCGGACGCGGTCGACCCCTCGGGGACGTACGGCGGGCTCTACCAGTTCGACCCCGGCACCTGGCGCTCGCTCGGCGGCACCGGCACCGCGCAGGACGCGCCCGCCGCCGAGCAGACGTACCGGGCGAAGAAGCTGTACGTGCGGCGCGGGGCGGGTCCCTGGCCCCATTGCGGCCGGAGGCTGTACCGGTGAGCCGTAGGCTGTACCGGTGAGCACCACGACCGGCCCCGAAAGCCCCGACGCCCTCCTCGGCCCCGCCGACATCCGTGAGCTGGCCGCCGTCCTCGGCGTGCGCCCCACGAAGCAGAAGGGCCAGAACTTCGTCATCGACGCCAACACCGTCCGGCGGATCGTCCGCACGGCCGGGGTACGGCCCGACGACGTGGTCGTGGAGGTCGGGCCGGGTCTCGGCTCCCTCACCCTGGCCCTCCTGGAGGCCGCGGACCGGGTGACGGCCGTCGAGATCGACGACGTCCTCGCCGCCGCGCTGCCCGCCACGATCGCCGCCCGGATGCCCGCGCGCGCCGACCGCTTCGCGCTCGTCCACTCCGACGCGATGCAGGTTCAGGAGCTGCCGGGCCCCGCGCCCACCGCGCTCGTCGCGAACCTGCCGTACAACGTGGCCGTGCCGGTCCTGCTGCACATGCTGGAGCGGTTCCCGACCATCGAGCGGACCCTCGTCATGGTGCAGGCGGAGGTCGCCGACCGGCTCGCCGCCCGCCCCGGGAACAAGGTGTACGGCGTGCCCTCGGTCAAGGCCAACTGGTACGCGCAGGTCAAGCGCGCCGGTTCCATCGGCCGCAACGTCTTCTGGCCCGCGCCGAACGTCGACTCCGGGCTGGTCTCCCTGGTCCGCCGCACCGAGCCGGTGGCCACCACCGCCAGCCGCCGGGAGGTCTTCGCGGTCGTCGACGCGGCCTTCGCCCAGCGCCGCAAGACCCTCCGCGCCGCCCTCTCCGGCTGGGCGGGCTCGCCCGCCGCCGCCGAGGAGGCCCTGGTGAAGGCCGGCATCTCGCCGCAGGCCCGCGGCGAGGCGCTCACCGTGGAGGAGTTCGCCCGGATCGCGGAGGCCAAGGCATGAGCGGTGCTACGGAGCCGGGGACGGCCCGGGGCGACGGCGGCCGGGCGACCGGGCAGGACGGCTCCCCGGCGGGCGTCACCGTCCGCGTCCCCGCCAAGGTCAACGTGCGGCTCGCGGTCGGCGCGGCCCGCCCCGACGGCTTCCACGACCTGGCCAACGTCTTCCTCGCGGTCTCCCTCCACGACGAGGTCACCGCCACCCCCGCCGCGGAACTCACGGTCACCTGCTCGGGCCCGGACGCCGACAAGGTGCCGCTGGACCGCAGCAACCTCGCCGCCCGCGCCGCCGAACTCCTCGCGGCCCGGCACGGCATCTCCCCCGACGTGCACCTGCACATCGCCAAGGACATCCCGGTCGCGGGCGGCATGGCGGGCGGCAGCGCGGACGGCGCGGGCGCCCTGCTCGCCTGCGACGCGCTGTGGGGCCTGGACACCCCGCGCGAGACGCTCCTGGAGATCTGCGCCGAACTCGGCAGCGACGTCCCCTTCAGCCTGGTCGGCGGGGCCGCGCTCGGCACCGGTCGCGGCGAGCGGCTGGGGGAGCTGCCGGTCGGCGGCACCTTCCACTGGGTGTTCGCCCTCGCCGACGGCGGTCTGTCGACCCCGGCGGTGTACGGCGAGTTCGACCGGCTCACCGAGGGCGTCGAGGTGCCCGTCCCGGCCGCCCCGGCGGTGCTCCTGGACGCCCTGCGCACCGGTGACACCACGGCCCTCGCGGAGCACCTCGCCAACGACCTCCAGACGGCGGCGCTCTCGCTGCGCCCGTCCCTCGCGGAGACCCTGGCGGCGGGCACGGCGGCGGGCGCCCTCGCGGCCCTGGTCTCCGGCTCGGGCCCGACGACGGCGTTCCTGGTGAAGGACGCGGAGGCCGCCGCCGCGGTCGCCGCCGCCCTGATCGCCTCGGGCACCTGCCGCACGGCCCGGACGGCGACGTCCCCGGCGCCGGGCGCGACCGTCCTCACGGACTGACCCGCCGGACCCTGGCTGACCCGCCGGGCCCGGGCTGACCCGCCGGGCCTCCCGGACGGGTCCCCCCGGGTGGCGTCCCACCAGCCGGTTCTTCCCGGTAGTGCTCCGCGCCGCTGTGTCACCATGGCACCGTGCGTCCACGAGGGGCGCACCGGAGAGGCACGGGGGAGGCAGGGACATGACGGAGCGGAACCGGCCGCTGCGGAGGGCCGCCGTCGAGGCGGTGCTGGTGCTCTGCGGCCTCGTCATCGGCATCGGCTTCGTCACGGAGCCCTACGCCGACGGCGTCGGCTACGTGCTGTTCCTCGTCGTCCTCGCCGTCGCCTGCGTCCACTACGCCGTGCTCGCCCTGCGCCACTGGCGCCAGTGGCGCGAGCAGCGGTACTCAGCGACCGGCTGAGTATCCGCGCCCTGTCGGCCTGCCGGGCGCGCGCGGGACCGTACCGGCATGGGAAAGAGCCGACTCCGCGCGCGTGACCTCGCCGCCGCCACCCCCGCGAGCCGCGACCGGTACGTCGACCTGCTCCGGGTCGCCTCGCTCGGCGTCGTCGTGCTCGGGCACTGGCTGATGGCGGCGGTCACCGCCGAAGGACAGGTCGGGAACCTCCTCGCCGTCGTGCCCGAGCTCCAGGCGGTGACCTGGGTGTTCCAGGTGATGCCGGTGTTCTTCTTCGTCGGCGGCTTCTCGCACGCCCTCGCCCACCGCTCGCGGCCCGGGTACGCGGACTTCCTGCGGGCCAGGCTCCAGCGGCTGCTGCGGCCCACGACGGTCTTCGCCGGGGTGTGGGGCGCCGCCGCGCTGCTGCTCCAGCTGACTGGCGCGGACGGCGGGCCGACCGGGGTCGCGCTGCGGCTGGTCACCCAGCCCCTGTGGTTCATCGGGGTCTATCTGGCGATGGTCGCCCTCACCCCGCCGCTGCTGCGGCTGCACGAGCGCTGGGGCTGGGGCGCGTTCGCGGCGCTCGCGGGCGGCGCGCTCGCCGTCGACGTCCTGCGGTTCGCCGCGCACCTGCCGTACGTCGAGTTCCTGAACTTCGCCCTCGTCTGGCTGGCGGTCCACCAACTGGGCTTCCTGCGCGCCGACGGCATGATCCGCCGCCCCGCCGTGCTCGCCGCCGCCGGGCTGGCCGGTGCCGCCGGTCTGGTCGCCCTCGGCCCGTACCCGCTGTCCATGGTGGGGATGCCCGGCGAGGAGGTCTCCAACATGGCCCCGCCGACCTTCGCCCTGCTCTGCCACGGCCTCTGGCTGGTCGGCGCGGTCGAACTGCTCAAGGGCCCCGGCACCCGGCTGGTGGCCCGCGCCGGGGTGTGGCGCGGAGTGGTCGCCGCCAACGGGATCGCGATGACCGCGTTCCTCTGGCACCTGACGGCGATGCTCGGCGTGTACGCGGCGCTGTTCGGCTCCGGCCGGGCGCTGCCCGCCCCCGCCACCGGCGCCTGGTGGGCGCAGGTGCCGCTCCGGTTCGCGGCGGCGGGCCTGCTGACCGCCGGGCTCGTGGCCGTCTTCCGCCGCTTCGAGGCCCCGGCGGCGCCGGGCCCGTCGGCCACCGGGGGCGGACCGGCCGCCGCCCTCGGGACCGTCCTGGCCCTGCTGGGCGTCCTGGGGCTCTCCGTGACCGGCTTCGGGGGCCTCCTGGACGGCCACTCGGCCACCCTGATCGCGGTGCCGGTGACCGCCCCGGCGGCCCTCGCCCTGGTCCTGGCGGGCCGGCTGCTGGTGGAGCGGGCGGGCCGGGGCGCCCGCTCCCGCCGGACCCGGGGTCCGGGGGCCTGACGGCGGGCGCCCGGCGGGGGCCGCGCGGGGACGTACCCTGGGATGTCGATCGATCATCCCGTACAGGAGTCAACGTGGCCGTCAACCTGGTCAATGTCGAGGCCGTCAGCAAGGTCTACGGCACCCGTGCCCTCCTCGACGGGGTCTCGCTCGGTGTCTCCGAAGGGGAACGGATCGGGGTCGTCGGCCGCAACGGCGACGGCAAGACCACCCTCATCCGGATGCTCGCCAGGCTGGAGGAGGCCGACACCGGCCGGGTCACCCACAGCGGCGGGCTGCGCCTGGGCGTCCTCACCCAGCACGACTCGCTCGACCCCGAGGCCACCATCCGGCACGAGGTCATCGGGGTGATGGCCGACCACGAGTGGGCGGGCAGCGCCAAGATCCGCGACGTGCTCACCGGTCTGTTCGGCGGGCTCGGACTGCCCGGCTTCGAGAACGGCCTGGACACCGTCATCGGCCCGCTGTCCGGCGGCGAGCGCCGCCGCATCGCCCTCGCCAAGCTCCTCATCGACGACCAGGACCTCCTCGTCCTGGACGAGCCCACCAACCACCTCGACGTCGAGGGCATCGCCTGGCTGGCCAAGCACCTCCAGGAGCGCCGGTCCGCGCTCGTCTGCGTCACCCACGACCGCTGGTTCCTCGACCAGGTCTGCACCCGCATGTGGGACGTGCAGCGCGGCGCGGTGCACGAGTACGAGGGCGGCTACAGCGACTACGTCTTCGCGCGGGCCGAGCGGGAGCGGATCGCCGCCACGGAGGAGTCCAAGCGGCAGAACCTGATGCGCAAGGAGCTGGCCTGGCTGCGGCGCGGCGCCCCCGCCCGCACCTCCAAGCCGCGCTACCGCATCGAGGCGGCCAACGAGCTGATCGCCGACGTGCCGCCGCCGCGCGACACCTCCGAGCTGATGAAGTTCGCCAACGCCCGGCTCGGCAAGACCGTCTTCGACATGGAGGACGTGACCGTCACCGCCGGTCCCAAGACCCTCCTCCAGCACCTCACCTGGCAGCTCGGCCCCGGTGACCGCATCGGGCTCGTCGGCGTCAACGGCGCGGGCAAGACCTCCCTCCTGCGGGTGCTCACCGACGCCGCCGTCAGCCAGGGCGAGATCCAGCCCCCGGCGGGCACCGTCACGGTCGGCAAGACCGTCCGGCTCGCGTACCTCTCCCAGGACGTCACCGAACTCCCCGGCAGCCTGCGGGTCCTGGAGGCCGTCCAGCAGATCCGCGACCGCGTCGACCTCGGCAAGGGCCGTGAGATGACGGCCGGGCAGCTGTGCGAGCAGTTCGGCTTCGGCAAGGAGAAGCAGTGGACGCCGGTCGGCGACCTGTCCGGCGGTGAGCGCCGCCGCCTCCAGCTGCTGAGGCTCCTCATGGACGAGCCGAACGTCCTCTTCCTCGACGAGCCCACCAACGACCTCGACATCGAGACCCTGACCCAGCTGGAGGACCTCCTCGACGGCTGGCCGGGCTCCATGGTCGTCATCTCCCACGACCGGTTCTTCCTGGAGCGCACCACCGACCGGACGTTCGCGCTGCTCGGCGACCGGGCCCTGCGGATGCTGCCGCGCGGCATCGACGAGTACCTGGAGCGGCGCCGGACGATGACGGAGAACGCCGCCCCGGCGTCCGCCGCCGCGCCCGCGCAGCCGAAGCCGGGGGTCTCCGCCGCCGACACCCGCGCCGCGAAGAAGGAGCTGCAGAAGGTCGAGCGGCAGCTCGGCAAGGTCTCCGACAAGGAGAAGAAGCTGCACGCCAGGATCGCGGAGAACGCCACCGACTTCGCGCTGGTGGCGAAGCTCGACGCGGAACTCCGCGAACTCGTGGGCGAGCGCGACGAGCTGGAGATGCGCTGGCTCGAACTGGCCGAGGACGCATAACGAGGGCATCACAGGCCGGTCCTCCCTTGGGTACAAGGGGCGGACCGGTCGCTTTTGCGCCATCGCGTGAGTGGTAGAAAGACACGTCGCTCACGCCTAGGGGGAACCGTAGATGACCCAGCCGCCCAGCAATCAGCCGCCGGGCTTCGGAGCCCCCCAGGACCCGGACCAGGGCCGGGGACAGGCCCCGGGGTACGGGCAGGCCCCGCAGCCGGGCGTGCCGCCCGTCCCGCCGGGGGCGCCGGGGACTCCGCCGCCGCCCGCCGGTCCGCCGGGGACCCCGCCGACCGCGCCCGGCCCCTACGGGCAGCAGCCGGGATACGGCCATCCGCAGCAGGGGCAGCCGGGTCCCTACGGCCAGCAGCCCCCGTACGGCTACCCGCAGCAGGGCCCGCCCGGCCCGTACGGGCAGCAGCCGGGCCCCTACGGGCAGCCCCAGAACCCCTACGGGCAGCAGCAGAACCCCTACGGGGGGCAGCCCACCCAGCCGATGTACCCGGGCGCCCCGACCCCGCCGCCCACCGGTGGCGGCGGGCCCCTGAAGGGCCGGACCGGTGTCGTCGCCGCCGTGGCCGCCGGAGCCGTCCTGGTGGCCGCCGTCGCCACCTGGGCCGTCGTCGGCAGCGGTGACGACAAGGAACCGGTCGCCGCACCGCCCGCCTCCACCTCGTCCTCCGCCGCGCCGAAGCCCTCGGAGTCCGTGGACAAGGGCGACGGCTCGGGCGACGGGTCCAACGGCGAGGAGGACCTCAACGCGGGCCGCAAGGACGGCGAGGCCAAGGTCGCCTGGCTGCTCAAGAACGACGTGGACCTGCCCCGCAACGGCTCCGACGTGTTCGGCCCGTGGATCGTGGGCGACACCGTCGTCAAGGCCATGTACAAGGGCGTCGACGGCTACAGCCTGGCCGACGGCTCCGTGAAGTGGCACGTCGACCTGCCGTTCAAGCTGTGCGCCGCCCCCGCGAAGCCGTCGGCGGACGGACTGATGGTCTTCGCCCACGCGGAGAGCGCCAAGGACGGCGCCAAGTGCACCGCCCTCCAGCAGATCGACCTGAAGACCGGCAAGGCGGGCTGGAAGAAGGACGTGCCGAAGCCCAAGGGCCTCTTCGCGTTCTCCGACAACACCCTGGCCATCAGCGGCGGCACGCTGACCGTCGCGGGCACCAGCAGCGCCTACGGCTTCTCGCTCGCCGACGGACGGCAGCTGTTCACCGCCCCCACGACCGGCTGCAAGCCCTTCGCCTACGCGGGCGGCAGCAGGCTGGTCTCCGCCATGGACTGCTCCTCCGGCAGCGGCGGCAAGAAGATCCAGGCGGTCGGCCCGGTCGACCCGGCCACCGGCAAGCCGAAGTTCACCTTCAGGCTCCAGCCCGACTGGGAGGTCGACAAGATCTACTCGGTCGACCCGCTGGTGGTCTCCGCCACCCAGCGCGAGCAGAAGAAGTGGACGGTCTTCGCGCTCGCCCCCGACGGCTCGCTGCGCTCGCAGATCCAGGGCGGCAAGGACAAGTTCGCCCCCTCGTGCGGCGGCGGCTTCGTCGTCTTCGGCCGCAACCTGGACGGCTGCACCGGAGTCGCGGCCGACGCGAACACCTTCTACATGGCCACCGAGAGCGGCTACCGCACCGGGAACGAGGTCGTCGCCTTCGACCTGGACACCGGCAAGTCCAAGTGGCGCGCCAAGTCCCCCAGCGAGCAGGCGGTCATCCCGCTGGGCATGGAGGGCTCCGAGGTCCTGCTGTACGTGAAGGCCGGGTTCCAGCGGGGCGGCGGGGTCGCCACCCTCGCCCCGACCGGCGGCGCGCCGAAGATGCTGCTCAAGCACCCGGAGTCGGCCTCCGAGATCGAGACCACCTTCTACAGTCCGGGCTACGCCTACGGCGACGGCACCTTCGTCGTGGCCAGCGGACGGGTCTCCGCCTCGAACGACACGGAAGAGAAGCTGGTCAAGACGATGATGGCGTTCAGCAAGTGAGGTACGAGGACCGATGACGCAGCCACCCCCGCCGCCGAACCAGCCCCCGGACCAGCCGCCGGACCCGCAGGGTGGCTTCGGCGCCCCGACGCCCCCGCCGCAGGAGCCCGGCTACGGCTATCCGCAGCACGCGCCGGGCCCGGACCAGCCGTACGGCTACCCGCCCCAGCAGCCCGAACCCGGCTACGGATACCCGCGTCAGCCGGACACCGGTCACGGCTACCCGGCGCAACCGCAGCCGGGCCAGGGCCAGGGCCCGTACGGCCAGCCCGCGTACGGGCAGCCGCCCCAGGCCCCGTACGGCCAGCAGCCGCCCCCCTACGGGCAGCCGGCCCAGCCCGCGTACGGCCAGCCGCCGGCCCAGCCCCCGTACGGGCAGCCGCCGCAGCCGTCGTACGGCTATCCGACCCAGCCCCAGCAGGCGTACGGCCAGCCCCCCGCCCCGGCGCCGGGCGGCGGTCGGCGGAAGCTCTCGGCGCAGCTCCAGATCGTCGTCGCGGCGGCCGTCGCCGTCGTCCTCATCGTCGGCGGGGGCATCTGGTACGCCAACTCCGACGGTGGCGGCGGCAAGGGCCAGCGGGCCGAGGACTCGGCCGGAACCTCGCGGGGCACCGACGGCGGGAAGGGCGGCGGCAACGGTCCCGGCGGCGAGGGCAAGGAGAAGCCGCCCGCGAACACCCGCTCGAAGCTGGCCTTCTCGGTCGAGGTCCCCAAGGTCCCGGACGTCACCGACATGTCCGGTTCCTGGCTCACCGACAAGACGTACGTGAAGACCGGGTTCAACTCGCTCGTCGGCTACGACCCGGCCAAGGGCTCGGTCCGGTGGACGCTCCCGCTGACCGGTCAGGTCTGCGGCGCGTCCCGGCACCGGACCGCACAGAACACGACGGCGATCCTCTTCGAGGCGAAGAAGCGGACCGCGCCGCGCTACTACGAGGCGTGCACCGAGGTCGGCGTGGTCGACCTGGACACCGGCAGGCTGCTCTGGTCGACCTCGGTCACCGGCGGCACCGCCGGGGACGCGAAGCTCCGCTTCGGCGAGGTCACGCTCAGCGGGCGGACGGTCGCGGCCGGAGGCATCGACGGCGGAGCCGCCTTCGACATCGCCAACGGCAACCCGCGCTGGAAGCCGCAGCCCAACAACGACAACTGCAGCGACCTGGGGTACGGCGGCGGCGAGGGCCTGGTCGCGGTCCGCCGGTGCGGCGCGTACGACAGCCAGTACGTGACGATCCAGAACCTCGACCCGATGACGGGCGCCCCCCTCTCCCAGTACAAGATGCCGACCGGCGTGAAGTACTCCTCGGTGGTCTCCACCAAGCCGCTGGTGGTCGCGGCGGACGTCGGCGACACCGCCGGTGACGGCAGCGGCATCTCGGACTTCTTCTCGATCGACGAGAAGACCGGCAAGCTGAAGACGAAGATCACTGCCCCGGCCGACCAGTACGCGGGCCGCTGCCGCTCGACCAAGGTCGAGTCATGCCAGCGCATCCTGGTGGGCGACGGGCGGCTGTACGTGCCGACCGAGGAGCACGAGGGCTCCAGCGGCGAGTACGGCGACGAGACCAACGAGATCATCGCCTTCGATCTGAGCACCGGCCGGACCCTGCCGGAGAAGGCGGACGCGGGCGACAAGTACACCTACGTCCCGCTGCGCATGGACGGCGGCGCCCTCATCGCGTACAAGGAACCGCCCTACGACAAGGGCGGCCGGATCGTGTCGATCGACGCGGGCACGATGAAGGAGACCCTGCTCCTGGAGAACCCGGGCGAGCGGCCGGTCCGGGAGATGGAGAACAGCGTCAGCCTCAGCGGCTCGGAGATGCTGTACGCGAACGGGCGCCTGTTCCTCGCGGACGACCTGGTGAGCAAGCCCAGGGAGGGCGCCACCGAGAAGAAGTACCTGGTGGTCTCCTTCGCCGTCACGCCCTGACGCCGAGACCCACCGACGCGGGCCCCTCCGGACCATCGGAGGGGCCCGCGCGCGTCCCCGGGGCGCCCGGTCCGTCACCGGGACGGGGGGAATTCGGCGCCTGGAGGGGGTGCGTGCCCGGGGTTGGGGCGAGGGGCGGCGGGGGAGCGTGTACCTTGCCGGGTCAGGCGTTGCCGGGGGACGGCTGGCGCGGAGGGACTGGGGGAAGACCGGATGGGCGTACGCCTCGTGGTGGTGGACGACCACCGCCTGCTCGCGGAGGCGCTGGCCTCGGCGCTGAAGCTGCGCGGGCACCGGGTGCTCGCGGCGGCGGCGCCGGTGGCGGGCGCGGCGGAGCTGGTGGTGAGCCGTGCGCCGGAGGTCTGCCTCCTGGGTACGGCCGAACCGGCCGCGCCGGGGGTCTTCGACCCGGTCGTCCGGATCAAGCGGGAGCGCCCGCAGGTGGCGGTGGTGGTGCTCGGTCCCGTGCCGTCGCCGCGCGGGATCGCGGCGGCGTTCGCGGCCGGGGCGTCGGGGTACGTACGGCACGACGAGCGCATCGAGGGCGTCGAGCGGGCCCTGATGAAGGCGCGGGCGGGGGAGTCGGCGGTGGCGCCGCAACTGCTCAGGTCCGCCTTCGCGGAGCTGCTGCACCCCTCGGTGCAGCCGGACGACGAGGGGCAGCGGCTGCTGCGGCTGCTGACGCGGCGTGAGGTGGAGGTCCTGGTCCGGGTCGCGGAGGGGGAGGACACCCGGGTGATCGCGGCGGGCATGGGGATCGCGCCGAGCACGGCACGGACGCATGTGCAGCGGGTCCTGATGAAACTGGGAGTGGGCTCGCGCCTCGAAGCGGCGGCCCTGGCGGCCCGCACGGGCCTCCTCGACCGCGCACTGCCGGGCCCCCGCGGACGAACCTGATCCGGTGCCGTCGTAGGGGGACCGGTGACCCGTGACCCGTGACCCGTGACCCGTGACCCGTGACCCGTGACCGGGGGCCGGGCCCTCGGGCTCCTGGGCGGGTGCGGGTCTGGTCCGGGCCTGGTCGGTCAGGGGCCTCGGGCTGGGGGTCTGCTTCGGGGGGCTGGTCTGGGCCGGGCCGTCGTGTTCCCGGGGGTCGTTGTGTGCCCGGCCGGTCCCGGCCCGGTCGGTCCGGGGTCTCGGGCTGCGGGGCCTGTTCCGGGGGTGGCCGGGCTGGGCCGGGCCGTCGTGCTGCCGGGTCATCGTGTTTCCTGGCTGCCCCAGGCCCGGCCGTGCTGCTCTTTTGGGGTCTGCTCCGGCGCGGCCCGGCCGGTTCCTCGTGCTCCCGGGCCTGCCCTGGAGGCGGCCGGGCCAGTCCGGTCCGTCGTACTCCCCGGGGCGTTCGGATACCGCAGACCAGGCCCGGGACCTCGTATCCCGCCCCGCCCAGCCCCGGCTCGATCCGCCCCGGGTCCGCCCAGGTCCGCTTCGGGTCCGGCGGGACCCACCCGCCCGGTCCGGCGGGGTCCGGGCCCTCCGTCCGGTCCGACGCGCCCGTCCGGTCCGACGCGCCCGCCCGGTCCGACGGGTCCGACCGACCTGCCCCGCCCGGTCGCTGGTCATGATCCCCCGCCGCCCGGCGGGCACCGTTGACGATGATGTTTGAATGTGGTTCCTTGTGTGTGGTTCTGTTTGATCTGCCCGGGAGGGCACCCGTGAAGAAGACCGTCACCACGCTCGCCGACGGGCGCGAACTCATCTACTACGACGCGGGCGACGACACCGTCCGCACCGCCGTCGACCCGCGCCCCCTCAGTCCCGTCGTCTCCCGCTCCGAGATCCGCGTCGACGTCCTCACCGGTGACCCGGTCGCCGTCGCCTCGCACCGGCAGTCCCGCACCCACCACCCCCCGGCCGACGCCTGCCCGCTCTGCCCCGCCCGCGCGGGGCACGAGAGCGAGATCCCGGACGAGGACTACGAGGTGGTGGTCTTCGAGAACCGCTTCCCCTCGCTCTCCGGCGGCGCCGGGCGCTGCGAGGTCGTCTGCTTCACCGACGACCACACGCTCTCCTTCGCCGACCTCACCGAGGAGCGCGCCGCCCTCGTCCTCGACGCCTGGACCGACCGCACCGCCGCGCTCGCCGCCCTCCCCGGCGTCGAGCAGGTCTACTGCTTCGAGAACCGGGGCCGGGAGATCGGCGTCACCCTGCCCCACGCGCACGGCCAGATCTACGGCTTCCCCTACGTGACCCCCCGGACGGCCGCGATCCGCCGCCGGATCGACGAACACCGGGCGGAGACCGGCCGGAACCTCTTCGACGACGTCCTCGCCCGCGAACGCGCCGACGCCGAGCGGATCGTCCTGGAGACCGAGCACTGGACCGCCTTCGTGCCGTACGCCGCCCACTGGCCGTACGAGGTGCACCTGTACCCCCGCCGCCGGGTCCCCGACCTCCTCGCGCTCGACGGGCCCGCCCGCACAGAGTGCGCACAGGTCTACCTGGAACTCTTGAGGCGCTTCGACCGGATCTTCGGCCCGGGGGAGCCGCCGACGCCCTACATCGCCGCCTGGCACCAGGCGCCGTTCACGGACGCCCGGCGGGAGGACTTCGGGCTGCACCTGGAGCTGTTCACCGTCCGGCGGGCCCCGGGGAAGCTCAAGTTCCTCGCGGGCACCGAATCCGGCATGGGCGCGTTCATGAACGACGTACGGCCGGAGGAAGCGGCCCGACGACTCAGGGAAGTGGCGACCGACAGATGAGCAGCGAGACGAAGAAGTACCTGGTGACGGGCGGGGCTGGATACGTGGGCGGGATCGTCGCCGCCCACCTCCTGGAGCGGGGCCACCGGGTCACCGTCCTGGACGACCTCTCCACCGGCTTCCGCGAGGGCGTCCCGGCGGGCGCCGAGTTCGTCGAGGGCCGCGTCCAGGACGTGGCGCGCCTGCTCGACGGCTCCTACGACGCCGTCCTGCACTTCGCCGCCTCCTCCCAGGTCGGCGAGTCCGTGGCGAGGCCCGAGAAGTACTGGGAGAACAACGTCGGCGGCGCCATGGCCCTGCTGGCCGCCATGCGGACCGCGGGGGTGCGCCGACTGGTGTTCTCCTCGACCGCCGCGACCTACGGCGAACCGGCCGTGGTGCCGGTCCCCGAGACCGCGCCGACCGCCCCCACCAACCCCTACGGGGCGTCCAAGCTGGCCGTGGACCACATGATCGGCGGCGAGTGCGCCGCCCACGGTCTGGCCGCCGTCTCGCTGCGCTACTTCAACGTGGCGGGGGCGTACGGCGGACTCGGCGAGCGCCACGAGCCCGAGTCGCACCTGATCCCGCTGGTCCTCCAGGTCGCCCTCGGCCGCCGCGAGGCGATCGCGGTGCACGGCGACGACCACCCCACCCCGGACGGCACCTGCGTCCGCGACTACATCCATGTCGCCGACCTCGCGGAGGCCCACCTCCGCGCGCTCGACGCCATGACGGCGGGCGAGCACCTGGTCTGCAACCTCGGCAACGGCAACGGCTTCTCCGTCCGCGAGGTCGTCGAGACCGTCCGGAAGGTCACCGGGCACCCGGTCCCCGAGACCACCGCGCCGCGCCGCCCCGGGGACCCCGCCGTCCTCGTCGCCGCCACCGGCACGGCCCGCGAGCGGCTCGGCTGGACGCCGTCCCGCCCCGATCTGGCCGGGATCGTCGCCGACGCCTGGGCCTTCGCCCGCGCCAGGGAAGAGGAGCGGGCGTGACCGCCGCCGCCGCGTTCGAGGCGCTCTACGGGGCCGCGCCCGACGGCGTCTGGGCCGCCCCCGGGCGGGTCAACCTGATCGGTGAGTACACCGACTTCAACGACGGCTTCGTGCTGCCGCTCGCCCTGCCGCACACCACCGTCGCCGCCGTCTCCCGCCGGGACGACGGGGTGCTGCGGCTGCACTCCGCCGACGTCGACGGCGGGATCGTCCAGCTGTCCGTCGACTCCCTCGCACCGCTGTCCGGCGGCGGCTGGGCGGCCTACCCGGCGGGGGTCGTCTGGGCGCTGCGGGAGGCCGGGCACCCGGTGACGGGCGCCGACGTGCACCTCACCTCGACCGTGCCGACCGGGGCGGGCCTGTCGTCCTCGGCGGCCCTGGAGGTCGCCGTCGCGCTCGCCCTGGACGAGCTGTTCGGGCTCGGACTGTCCCGGCCCGCGCTGGCCCGGCTGGCCCAGCGCGCCGAGAACGCCTTCGTCGGCGTGCCCTGCGGGGTGATGGACCAGATGGCCGCCGCCTGCGCGGTGGAGGGCCACGCGCTCCATCTGGACACCCGGGACCTGTCGTACCGCCAGATCCCCTTCGACCCGGCCCGCGAGGGGCTGCGGCTGCTGGTCGTGGACACCCGGGTGAAGCACACGCTCGGGGACGGCGCGTACGCGGAGCGGCGCGCCGGTTGTGAGGCCGGTGCGCGGGCGCTCGGCGCCCGCGCCCTGCGTGACGTGAGTGCCGCGCATCTGCCCGAGGCCCTCGCGCGGCTGACCGACGGGACGGTCCAGCGGTACGTACGGCACGTCGTCACCGACAACGCGCGGGTGGAGCGGACGATCGCGCTGCTCGGCGCCGGGGACGTCCGGGCGGTCGGCCCGGTCCTCACCGAGGGCCACGCCTCCCTCCGGGACGATCTGCGGGTCTCCTGCCCCGAGCTCGACCTCGTCGTCGGCACGGCGGTCGCCGCCGGGGCGCTCGGCGCCCGGATGACCGGCGGCGGCTTCGGCGGCTCGGCCCTCGTCCTGGTGGACGCCGACCGGGCGGACGCGGTCGCCGCCGCCGTCACCGGCGCCTTCGCCGGGGCCGGGTACGCGGCCCCCGGGATCTTCCCGGCCGTGCCCTCGGCGGGGGCGCGCCGGCTCTGAGATCCGCACGGGTCCGCACGAGTTCGGACAGTTCCGCGAATCGGCCCCCGCCGTGCCGCCCCGCCCCTAACCTGAGGGACGGCGCCGGTGGGGGCCGGTGCCGTCTAGGGGTCGAGACCCGTTCGGGTACGGCGCCGGAAGCGGGGGTAGCAGTCAACGCACGGCGGCGGACGCGCATCGGCGGACCCGCCTCCGGCGCCGTGCCCGCGTCGGTCCCGTTCCTCGACACTTGGGGGTGTCCGTGGCACGCATCCGTGTCCTGGTGGTGGACGACCACCGCGTCTTCGCCGAGTCGCTCGCCGCCGCGCTGGCGGCGGAGCCCGATGTGGACGTCGCCGCCGCGGGAAGCAGCCCGGCCGCCATGCGCTGTCTGGAGCGCGGCGCGGCGGAGGGGCGCAGGTTCGACGTGCTGCTGGTGGACGCCGAGCTGGGCGCGGGCCCGCCGGGCTCGGTGGCCCGCGCGGTGCCGGACGACCCGGAGGGCGCCGTCGACGGGATCTCGCTGGTGGCGGGGGTGCGCGGGGTGCAGCCCGCGGTCCGTACGGTCGTCCTCGCGGAGAAGGACGACCCGCACCGGGCGGCGCTCGCGCTCCAGGCGGGGGCCTCCGGCTGGGTGGCGAAGGACTGCTCGCTCCAGCGGCTCCTGGCGGTGGTGCGGGGGGTGCTGCGGGACGAGACGCATCTGCCGCCCGCGCTGCTCACCGGGGTCCTGCGGGAGCTGACGGAGGTCCGCAAGCACCGGACGGACGGCGAGCGCCTGGTGGAGGCGCTGACCCCGCGCGAGCGGGAGGTGCTGTGCTGCATGGTCGCGGGGCTGGGCCGCAAGGCGGTCGCCGAGCGGCTCTTCCTGTCCCCGCACACGGTCCGTACCCATATGCAGAACGTGCTGGGGAAGCTGGGCGTGCACTCGACGCTGGCGGCGGTGGCGCTGGCCCGGCGGGCCGGGGTGGGTCCCGCGCCGCTGCCGGAGCTAGCCGGGGAGGTTGTCGAACGGGGCGGTCAGCCGGCGTAGCAGCGCGGCCAGTTCGCCGCGCTGGGCGCGGGAGAGCTGGGCGAGGATGGCGCGCTCCTGGGCGAGGAGTCCGGCGAGGGCCTCGTCGGCCCGGTCGCGTCCCTCGGGGGTGAGCCGGACGAGGACGCCGCGCCGGTCGCTGGGGTCGGGCAGCCGCTCGACGAGGCCCTTCTTGGTGAGCCGGTCGATGCGGTTGGTCATGGTGCCGGAGGTGACCAGGGTCTGGGTGAGGAGCTGGCCGGGGGAGAGCTGGTACGGCGCTCCGGCCCGGCGCAGGGAGGTGAGGACGTCGAACTCCCAGGGCTCCAGCTGGTGCTCGGAGAAGGCGAGCCGACGGGCGCGGTCGAGGTGCCGGGCGAGCCGTGAGACGCGGCTGAGCACCTCGAGCGGTTCCACGTCGAGGTCGGGGCGCTCGCGGCGCCATGCAGCGACCAGTCGGTCGACCTCGTCCTCCATGACGATCAGTGTAGAGGGTCTGTTGACATAAAGTCTCTTGAGTTCAAGTATCTCTATATCGAGTATCTTGGTTTCAAGATATATTTCCCCGGGTGGCGGGGAAGGGACCCGCCCGGAACTCCGTTCCGCTTCGGCAACTCGTGCCAGCAAGGGGGCTTCGAACATGTATTCCGCGGAATCCGTCGTACCGACCACACCCACCTGGGACCCGCAGCAGTACCTCCGACACTCAGGCCACCGCACCCGGCCCTTCCTCGACCTGCTCGCCCGAATACCCCGTCTGCCGTCCCAGGACCGGGCGGCCCGCATCGCCGACCTGGGCTGCGGCCCCGGCAATGTGACGGTCCTCCTCGCCGACCGGTGGCCCGACGCCCACATCACCGGATACGACCTGTCGCCCGAGATGCTGGAACGGGCCGACAAGGACTGGTCGGGCAGCACCGGGGGCGGCGGCTGGATCGACTTCCGGCCCGCCGACGCGGCCCACTGGACCCCCGACGAGCCCCATGACCTGATCGTCTCCAACGCAGCCCTCCAGTGGGTTCCCGGCCACTCCGAGTCCTTCGCGGGCTGGATCGACGGGCTCCGCCCCGGCGGCGTCCTCGCCTTCCAGGTCCCCGGCAACTTCACCTCGCCCAGCCACGCGCTGCTCGGCGAACTGTGCGAGACCCCCGAGTGGCGCGCCCGCCTCGGCGACCAGGGGCGCCGCTACGTCCATGTCCTCGACACCGCCGACTACCTCACCCGGCTCACCGGTCTGGGCTGCGAGACGGACGTCTGGGAGACCACGTACTGCCAGCTGCTCCAGGGCGAGGACCCCGTCCTCGACTGGGTCAAGGGCACCGCCCTGCGGCCCGTGCTCACCACGCTCGCCGACGACCCGGAGGCCGCCGACGCCTTCCTCGGGCAGTACCGCGAGCTGCTCCGCGAGGCCTACCCGCCGGGGCCGCACGGCACGGTCTTCCCGTTCCGCCGGATCTTCGCCGTGGCCCGCAGACCCCACTGACCCCACTGACCCCGGCGGACCCGTCCCGCCGCCCGACACGCGGACGCCCCGCACCGGAGTTCCGGTGCGGGGCGTCGCGGTACCTCAGTACAGGTTCGGGTAGATCTGGTAGCCCGTACCGATCTTCACGCGCGGGGAGAGCGTGTGGGTGCCGTTGTCCTTGCCCGTGGACAGGTACCGGAACAGCTCACCGTTGGACGCCACCGCCAGCAGGTCGCCCTTGCCGTCGCCGTCGAGGTCACCCGGCGCCACGAGCTGCTTGTACGTGCCCCAGCCCGCGCCGATCCGCACCCGGCCGGAGAACGGCGTGGTGGCCGAGCCCGTGCCCCGGTACATCCAGAGGACACCCGAGCCGTCCCGGGCCAGCAGGTCCGTACGGCCGTCGCCCGAGTAGTCACCGGCGCCGAGGACCCGGTTGTACGCGTTCCAGCCGGAGCCGATGCGGACGCGGGCCCCGAGGCTCGTCCCCTCGCCGTTGCCCGGGTAGAGCCAGAGCACGCCGGAGCGGTCCCGGGCCAGCAGGTCGCCCTTGCCGTCGCCGTTCAGGTCCCCCGGTCCGATCAGCAGGTTGTAGATCTGCCAGCCGCCGCCGAGGTCCACGTCGCCCTTGTACAGGCGTCCCTGGTAGGTCTCCAGGAGGTCCCCGAAGGTGTCCCGGTCCGTGGACGAGACGTACGTGATGTTCGCCCCGGCCCAGCCGCCGTCGGTGCCCCACTGCTGGCGGGCCTTGACCTGGCCGTTGTTCAGCCCGGCGTACCAGAACAGCGTCCCCCGGGCGTCCCGGGCCACGAAGGCGTTCTTGCCCGACGAGGGGACGCCGCCGCCCCCGCCGAACTGGTCGACGCTGATCCACGGGCCGTCCGACGGGATCCGCTGACGCCCGGCGACCCGCCCGTCGCCCAAGCCCGGGTACGCCCACAGGTCGCCCTTGCGGTCCCGTGCGAGCAGGTCGGCCCGGCCGTCGCCGTTCGCGTCGTCGGCGGCGACGATCTGGTTGTAGATGTTCCAGCCGGTGCCGATCGACTTGCGGTTCTTGAGCGGGGCGGACGTGTTGCCCGTGCTGCCGTAGAAGAACAGCCCCCCGTTCGTGTCCCGGGCCACGACATCGCCCTTGCCGTCGCCGTCGTTGTCGCCGACGCCCACGATCTGGTCGTAGAGGCCCCAGCCGTAGCCGACCTTCCGCGGCGCGCCGAACGGGGCGGTGCGCGAACCGGTCGCCAGGTACAGGTAGAGGTCGCCGTTGTGACGGCGGGCCATGAGGTCGGCCTTGCCGTCGCCGTTCACGTCACCCGGGGAGAACACCTTGTTGTAGATGTTCCAGCCGTTGCCGCCCCAGCGGAAGGTGCCGGAGGTCGCGTTCGCGTCGGAGAACAGCTCCAGGCGCCCGTACTTGGTGAGCGTCAGGACCTCGGGGCCCGCGCTGCCGTTCTGGTTGCCGATGGGGATGATGTCGTGGGTGAGGACCTCCGAACCGCCCAGGCCCTTCCAGGCGTCACCCTGGGCTTCGGAGGTCAGCACCGTGTAGACGGCGCCGTCCCATTCGCGGTTGATCAGATCGGACCTGCCGTCGCCGTCCACGTCGAAGCGAGGCTTGACGACGGCGGACGCCTGGGCGGTACGGGCGTGGCCGGAGGTCCCGGCCAGCGCCGACAGGTCCAGCTGCGACGGGGCCTTACGGGTGTGGCTCGGGGCCTCGGGGACCGGGCGGGGCGCGGAGTCGGCCACGGCGGGCGTCGAGAAGATCATGCCCGCGGAGAGCACCAGCGCGGTGCACGTGGTGACGCGGCGCGCGGCGCGGGAAGAGCCGGAAGAACCGGAGAAACCTGCGAAGGCAGAACGCAAGAGATCCCCCCCTGGGGATGTCGAGAACGAAGGACCGGGGAGCGGGTCCGCGACGTCCGCGCACGCCGGTCGGCGCACACGCGGGGCGGACACCCCCCGATGTGCTGCGGAGTGTACCCGGGCCCTCGGACAGGGCCGCCACCCGTTTTCACGTTCCGTCACATCCGCTCTTGCGGTGCCCCGTCGGCCAGGGCTTCAGGAAGGCCGGCCCTCGGCCCTCTCCGCCGTGAACGCTCCGGTGGCGGGGGCCACGCATGGGGTCATCTCCGTCGCCTCACCCGCTGCCGTGCCCGCCTCGCAGAGCCGGCCGCCGCTCTCACGCAGGTCGAGGTGGAAGCGCGTGGTCGCGCCGTCCTGGATGAGGCCGTGGATGTGTTCGTCGATGTATCCGAGGCTGTTCAGGGCCTTGCGGACGTTTGCGGGGGTAGGCTTCGCGACCGCCTGGAGTGTCTCGACGACGCGCTGTTCGTGCTGGACACCTGCGCACCAGTCGCGGGCGTTCAGCACCGTTTCGGGCCCGGTGGGGGCGCCGGGTTCGACCGGGTCGGTGGGGGGAGTCCCGCCCGGGGCGAGGCGCTGCTGCTGCGGACCGGCGGGCTTCGGGGCGCCGGGGGCCGTGCCGGGCGGAGGACACGGCCGGGCGACCGTGTCGAGCATCGCCGCGAACGCAGCCTGGTCGGCCGACGACGATGTGACACGCGCCTCGTGCTCGGAGCGCGGGCCCGGCCCGTCCTGCCCGCCACAGCCGGCAAGGGCCAGAGCGGCGAGGACGGCGACCGTGAGGGTACGTCCGGGCCGAGCGAACGGGCCGCCGGGTGTGAGGGCATGTGTCATGCGGTCAGCTTCCCCGAGGGTCATGCCCGTCACATGAGTACTCGTACTCATGTGACGGAAGTGCGAGGTCACAGGCGTGCGAGGCGCGATCGGGAGCTCACGCTCAGGCCGCTTAAAAGACTTGCAAGCGGGTTCGTCTCGATCTAGCGTCCACCCCGATCCGTTTGGATCTTCATATTTTCTTCACGAGGGGGGAACTCGTGCGTAGAAAGAACGCGCTTCCTGTATTGACCGTGGCATCCCTGGCTCTGCTGCTTCCGCAGGAGGCGGCGTGGTCGGCTCCCGGGGCGACCACGCCCGCCGCGGGCGTCGCGGCCGTCGATCCGCCGCTGGCGGAGGGCACGCTCCAGCAGGTCGGTCCCGGTGTCTACTCCACCGCGGACCGGTCGTTCGAGATCTACGAGACCGATGTGCCCGTCGGCCTGATGAGCCGCAGCCACACCGTCTCCGTCCAGCCGGACGGACTCTCGAAGCCGGAGTCCGCGCCCGTGTCCCGCCAGGACATGGGGGTCTTCGGGCCGGGCTGGGAAGCCGAGTTCGTGGGGGGCCAGCTCAACCGCAAGCTGGAGCTGAAGGGGAGCAGCGCCGTCATCACCAGCCTCACCACGAGGTCCGCGGTGACGTACACCCTGAAGAGCAGCATCGACTACCCGGACGGCGGCGGACTCCGGAAGTACGCGACGCCCGAGGGCGACACCTTCACCGAGACCACGAGGTTCAACGCGGCGACGGGCACGATGGTGTCCACCGGTGTCGAGGTGAACACCATGACCGCGTCGGTGCCGGACGCGGACCTGTCCGCAGACAGCGACGCCGGCGCCCCGGTCAACTACAACGAGCTGACGCCTTCCTACACCTGGAAGCAGGTCGGTTCCGGGGCCGACAACTGGCGTGTCACCGGTCTGGGCAACACCTCCGACAACGCGCTCACCACCGTCACCTATGACGCCTCGGGCCGGATCTCCACCGTCAAGGACACCGAGATCGGGCAGACGGCGTCCCGCCTCCTGACGGTCAAGTACTCCACCGCCACGACGGCCACCAGCGCGAAGACCGGTGAGTACGCGGGCCGGGCCAGGGAGATCACCCTGACCGACGCCGCCACGGTCCAGACGCTCGCCCGGTACTCGTACGATGCCTCCGGTCTGCTCCGCTCCGTGGCCAACCCGGTCGAGGGCGTCGACGTGGTGTCCGGGTACGAGTACGACACCACCGGTCGGGTCTCCGCGGTCACTTCGCCGTCCAACGGCGAGTGGGACCTGACGTTCCCGGCCGGATCGGCCTCTCCGAACGTCCTCCCGGTGGGTCCCGAGCGTCCGACCTCGGACGCGCCGCTCGAAGGCGCCTCCGGAATCAACACCCCCGACTCCAGCGGCCCGCCGGCCACCGACTTCGTCAGCGGTGAGATCACCGACCCGCAGGCGTATCCGCGCTCCTGCTCCGCGGCGACGGACTGGCTGTGGTACCTCAAGAGGGGCTGCGCCGCCTGGGCCGCGCACTACGGCTGGAAGCAGCCGAGCTGGAAGCGGACGCCGACGGGCCACTGGGTCGTGGGCGTCGACTACGACGGCTGCAGCACCCCGGGCCCCAACATCAGCCGGCCTGCCGGGTTCAACCTCCGGACCGCGTGCGACATGCACGACTACGGCTACGGCCTCATCGGCAACACGTACAAGGGCTACGCGTACTACCTCGACCGCAACAAGAAGTCGAATGTCGACAACGCCTTCTACACGACGATGAAGACCTACAGCTGCAAGGCCTACGCCATCAACAAGCGCGGACTGTGCAACAGCTACGCGTGGTCGTACTACAAGGGCGTGAGCAGCCGGTGGGGCGGCAACCCGAAGAACGGCGCCGACGCCACCAGGTAAGGGCGCCAGCGGCGCTCGGCAGCACATCGCGCACAGCGCCCAGCCGGGCCCGGTAGGCCCGGGCCGATGGGGCCGGGTGCGGCAACTCCGCACCCGGCCCCACCTTCCGGCCCGGCCCGCGCGTCACGTCGCCTCCCTTTCCCGCACCCCGGGCCCGTCGCCAGCCACGTCTTTTCGCCTCGGTGCGCGCTCGCACCTGTCACATTTTTCTGGAGCATCACGTTGAAGAGCCCCTTGGGCGGCGTGGTCATGGCCACCACGGCAGTGGTGGCCATCGCGTTCACCGCGACCCCGGTGAACGCCAGCCCGCTCGCCACCACCGTTTCCGCCGCAGAGGACGGCGGCCCGGTCGCCCCCTCGCTGCTCGACGAGACGCGGAACGGTGCCACCGTCCGCGTCAACGTCGTCACCGCTCAGCGGACCGACCTGGCCTCCGTCGCCGACGCGGGCCAGACCCTCGTGTCGTACAGCACACTGCCGATGACCACCCTCAGGGTGGACAGGGCGGGTCTCGAGAAGCTGAACGCCCAGCCGGGAGTCGTCAGCGTCACCGAGGACGTCCCGGTCAAGCCCACGCTGGACGAATCCACCGTCAAGATCGGCGGAGACAAGACCTTCGCCGCCGGAAAGACGGGCGCCGGTACCACCGTCGCCGTCCTCGACACCGGAGTCGCCGTCAACCACCCGTTCCTCTCGGGTCGCGTCAAGGCCGAAGCGTGCTTCTCCGACAACGACCCGGTCGCCGGGTCCACCAGCCTGTGCCCTGACGGTTCCGCCGCGCAGGAGGGCCCCGGAAGCGCCGACACGGACACCGGCCCGTGCGCCGTCCCGAACCTCGACTGTTCCCACGGAACCCATGTCGCCGGCATCGCCGCGGGCAACGGAGCGGGCCTCAGCGGGGCGCCCAGGCGCGGCGTCGCGCCCGGTGCGAGCGTCATTGCCATCCAGGTGTTCTCCAAGTTCGACTCCGAGGACCTGTGCGGGGCCGGCTTGAGCCCGTGCGTGGCCAGCTTCACCAGCTCCCAGGTCAAGGGCCTGGAGAAGGTCCTCGCACTGAAGAAGGCCGGGACCGATATCGTCGCGGCCAACATGAGCCTGGGTGGTGGACGCTGGACCACGGCCTGCGACCAGGACCTCCGCAAGCCGGTCGTGGACGCCCTGCGCGCCGCGGGCGTCGCCACGGTCGTCGCCGCGGGCAACAACGGACACACCGACGCCGTCAACGCTCCCGGCTGCATACCGTCCGCGATCACGGTCGGGTCGACCACCGACGACGATCAGCTCTCCTCCTTCACCAACCGGGGACCGCTGCTCGACCTCCTCGCGCCCGGCACGGGCATCGTCTCCTCGATACCCGGCGGCGGCTACGGCACGAAGAACGGCACCTCCATGGCCGCCCCCCACGTCACCGGGGCCCTGGCCGTGCTCAGGCAGACCTACCCCAACCTGGGCGTCGACCAGCTCGAAGCACTGCTCAAGAGCAACGGCAGGGCCATCACCTACACCGGTGCCACCACTCCGCGGATCCAGCTCGACAGGAGCGCGCTTCCCGCAGTTCCCGGCGACATGACCGGTGACGGGAAGCCCGACCTCGTCGCGATCGACGACGCGGGCAAGCTGTGGCTGTACCCCGGCACGGGCACCGGTGGACTCGGTACACGCATCCAGATCGGCACCGGCGGCTGGGGCGGCGCCTCGATGGCGCACCGAGGCGACTGGACCGGTGACCTCAAGGAGGACATCGTCGCCGTCGTCGCCGGCGACCTCTGGGTCTACCCCAACCGTGGTGACGGCACCCTCGGCGCTCGGATCAAGCTCGCCACCCTGAGCGCCGGTACACGCATCCTTGCTCCCGGTGACGTCAACCGCGACGGACACCCCGACCTCCTCGCCAACACCCACGAGGGACTCTCGTTCTACACCGGCACCAGCGCCGCCAAGCCGGCTGTCTCCTCGGCTGTCTCCCTCGGCTACGGATGGCCCTTGGACGGGACCCTCGCCGCCCCCGGCGACGTCAACAACGACGGCGTCCCCGACCTGCTGTACCGCGGGGCCGAGACCGGCGCCCTGACCCTTCACTACGGGAGGTCCGCGGAGCAGTACTTCTTCCACCGGGGGGACGAGTACGGACGCGGCTACACCCTGTCCCACCGGCCCCTGATCGCCGGTGCCGCCGACGCCGACCTCAACGGGGTCGCCGACATGTGGGCCACCGCCGGTGACGGCACCCTGAAGTTCTACCAGGGAGGCCTGGAGCCCGACGATCCCCCGTTCGCCCGCCCCCGTCCGATCGACGGCCCGTCCATCCAGGTCGGCAGCGGTGGCTGGCACACCATCCGGTCCATCAGCTGACCCGGCCCTCGCGGGAGCGAAGTGTTCCGGGACGCCTCCGAGGCCGGATCCCGGTCCCGCACCCGTGAGGAAAGGCAAGTGATTCCGCCCGCCGGTACCCCCGGCGGGCGGGCGGTCACCGTCCGGCCCCGGAGGCAACCGGCCGCCGTTCTCAGCTCTTGCGGTGGCCCATCAGCCGGGGCTTCGCCTCCAGGCCGTCCAGGCCGTGCCACGCCAGGTTCACCAGATGGGCCGCGACCTCCGCCTTCTTCGGCTTCCGGACGTCCAGCCACCACTGCCCCGTCAGCGCCACACTGCCCACCAGGGCCTGCGCGTACAGCGGCGCCAGCTTCGGGTCGAAGCCCCGGGCCTTGAACTCCAGGCCGAGGATGTCCTCCACCTGCGTGGCGATGTCACTGATCAGCGACGCGAAGGTGCCCGTCGACTGCGCCACCGGCGAGTCCCGCACCAGGATGCGGAAGCCGTCCGTGTAGTTCTCGATGTAGTCGAGCAGCGCGAACGCCGCCTGTTCGAGCAGCTCCCGGGGGTGCCCCGCCGTCAGCGCGCCCGTCACCCCGTCCAGGAGCTGGCGCATCTCCCGGTCGACCACGACCGCGTACAGCCCCTCCTTGCCGCCGAAGTGCTCGTACACCACCGGCTTGGAGACCCCGGCCTTCGCCGCGATCTCCTCGACCGACGTGCCCTCGAAGCCCTTCTCGGCGAACAGCGTCCGGCCGATGTCCAGCAGCTGCTCCCGGCGCTCCGCGCCCGTCATCCGCACCCGGCGCCCCCGCCGGGGCTTCTGCTCGCTGCCGCTGGTCCTGCCGTCGATCGCCACGTCTTCCATCATGCCGCGTCTGCGGACGGGTTCTGGCGCCGGGCTTCGATGCGCGACTTCGCGGGCCACCGCACGTCGGAGGCCCAGCCCGCCAGCTCGAACCAGCGGATCAGCCGGGCGCTGGAGTCGAGCTGCCCGCGCAGCACCCCGTGCCGCGCGGACGTCGGCTCCGCGTGGTGCAGGTTGTGCCAGGACTCGCCGCAGGACAGCACCGCCAGCCACCACACGTTGCCCGAACGGTCCCGCGACTTGAACGGACGCTTGCCCACCGCGTGGCAGATCGAGTTGATCGACCACGTCACGTGGTGCAGCAGCGCCACCCGTACCAGCGAGCCCCAGAAGAACGCCGTGAAGGCGCCCCACCACGACATCGTGACCAGCCCGCCCACCAGCGGCGGGATCGCCAGCGACACCACCGTCCACAGGACGAACTGCCGCGAGATCGCCCGGATCGCCGGGTCCTTGATCAGATCGGGGGCGTACTTGTGCTGGGGCGTCTGCTCCTCGTCGAACATCCAGCCGATGTGCGCCCACCACAGGCCCTTCATCAGCGCCGGAACCGTCTCCCCGAACCGCCACGGCGAGTGCGGGTCGCCCTCCGCGTCCGAGAACTTGTGGTGCTTGCGGTGGTCCGCCACCCAGCGCACCAGCGGCCCCTCTACCGCCATCGACCCCATGACCGCCAGCGCGATCCGCAGCGGACGCTTCGCCTTGAAGGAGCCGTGCGTGAAGTACCGGTGGAAACCGATCGTGATCCCGTGGCAGCCGATGTAGTACATGACCACCATCAGCCCCAGGTCCAGCCAGCTCACCCCCCAGCCCCAGGCCAGCGGCACCGCCGCGAGCAGCGCCAGGAACGGCACCGTGATGAAGAGGAGCAGCGAGATCTGCTCGATCGAACGCTTGCTGTCCCCGCCGAGCGTCGCGGAGGGCTGGACCGGGGCGTCGTCCGGCGCCTCGGGCACCGAGGTCACCTCGGGGCTGATGGTCATGGATGTCCCTTGGGGGTGGGAGTGAGGGTGGGTGACTGCCGGAGGGCAGCGGGAAACACGCGGAAACACGAAGAAAATCTGACAGAACACGGCCGTGGCTACGCCTCCGTAACCTACGGCGTCGTAAGTATGGCAGTGCCGTGGCGCGCGGCAAGGGGGCGCAACAGGGGCAGCGCCCCCGCCGCCGGGACGGGCACCTATCCTGGGTGCGTCGGACAGCGCGGTCCGCAAGCCTCCAGAACCCCTCCAGACGTGCTCAAACACTGCAAGGAGCCGCACCTGTGAGCAGTGCCGACCAGACCCCCACCGCCAGCACCGAGCTGCGCGCCGACATCCGCCGACTGGGCGACCTGCTGGGCGAGACCCTCGTCCGCCAGGAGGGCCACGACCTCCTCGACCTCGTCGAGCGGGTCCGTGGTCTGACCCGGGAGGACGGTGAGGCCGCCGCCGAGCTGCTGCGCGGTGTCGAGCTGGAGACAGCCGCCAAGCTCGTACGGGCCTTCTCCACCTACTTCCACCTCGCGAACGTCACCGAGCAGGTCCACCGGGGCCGCGAGATGCGCGAGCGGCGGGCCGTCGAGGGCGGTCTCCTCGCGCGCACCGCCGACATGCTCAAGGACGGCGACCCCGAGCACGTCCGCGAGACGATCAAGAACCTCAATGTGCGCCCCGTCTTCACCGCGCACCCCACCGAGGCCGCCCGCCGCTCGGTCCTCAACAAGCTGCGCCGGGTCGCCGCCCTCCTGGAGACCCCGGTCATCGAGGCCGACCGGCGCCGGGTCGACCTGCGGCTCGCGGAGAACATCGACCTCATCTGGCAGACCGACGAGCTCCGGGTGGTCCGCCCCGAGCCCGCCGACGAGGCCCGCAACGCCATCTACTACCTCGACGAGCTGCACGCGGGGGCCGTCGGCGACGTCCTGGAGGACCTCGCCGCCGAGCTCGACCGCGTCGGCTTCGAGCTGCCCGCGGGCACCCGCCCGCTCACCTTCGGCACCTGGATCGGCGGCGACCGCGACGGCAACCCCAACGTCACCCCCCAGGTGACCTGGGACGTCCTGATCCTCCAGCACGAGCACGGCATCACCGACGCCCTCGAACTCGTCGACTTCCTGCGCGGTCTGCTCTCCAACTCCGTCCGCTACACCGGAGCCACCCAGGAACTCCTGGACTCCCTCCGGCGCGACCTGGAACTCCTCCCGGAGATCAGCCCCCGCTACAAGCGGCTCAACGCGGAGGAGCCCTACCGGCTCAAGGCGACCTGCGTCCGGCAGAAGCTCGTCAACACCCGCGAGCGCCTCGCCGCCGGCACCCCGCACCAGCCCGGCCGCGACTACCTCGGCACCACCGAGCTGCTGCACGACCTGACCCTGATCCAGACCTCGCTGCGCGAGCACCGGGGCGGGCTCTTCGCCGACGGGCGGATGGACCGCACCATCCGCACCCTCTCCGCCTTCGGCCTCCAGCTCGCCACCATGGACGTCCGCGAGCACGCCGACGCCCACCACCACGCCCTCGGGCAGCTCTTCGACCGCCTCGGCGAGGAGTCTTGGCGGTACGCCGACATGCCCCGCGACTACCGGCGGAAGCTGCTCGCCAAGGAGCTGCGCTCGCGCCGCCCGCTGGCGCCCACGCCCGCCCCGCTGGACGCGGCCGGAGCGAAGACCCTCGGCGTCTTCCACACCGTCAAGGAGGCCTTCGAGCGCTTCGGCCCCGAGGTCATCGA
The DNA here is from genome assembly GCF_042754005.1 of Streptomyces sp. NPDC059247. NCBI lineage: Bacteria > Bacillati > Actinomycetota > Actinomycetes > Kitasatosporales > Streptomycetaceae > Streptomyces > Streptomyces sp. NPDC059247. The sequence continues at coordinate 166,802 of NZ_JBHYZW010000006.1, read as the reverse complement.
GTCGTACATCATCTCGATGTGCCAGGGCGCCGACGACGTCTTCGCCGCCGCCGTCCTCGCCCGTGAGGCCGGTCTGGTCGATCTGCACGCGGGCTGGGCCGAGATCGGCATCGTGCCGCTCCTGGAGACCACCGACGAGCTGAAGGCCGCCGACGTCATCCTCGACGAGATGCTCGCCGACCCCTCCTACCGGCGCCTCGTCTCGCTGCGCGGCGACGTCCAGGAGGTCATGCTCGGCTACTCGGACTCCTCCAAGTTCGGCGGCATCACCACCTCTCAGTGGGAGATCCACCGCGCCCAGCGGCGGCTGCGCGACGTCGCCCACCGCTACGGCGTACGGCTCCGCCTCTTCCACGGCCGGGGCGGCACCGTCGGCCGTGGCGGCGGCCCCTCGCACGACGCGATCCTCGCCCAGCCCTGGGGCACCCTGGAGGGCGAGATCAAGGTGACCGAGCAGGGCGAGGTCATCTCCGACAAGTACCTGATCCCGTCGCTCGCCCGCGAGAACCTCGAACTGACCGTCGCCGCGACCCTCCAGGCGTCCGCCCTGCACACCTCGCCGCGCCAGTCCGACGAGGCCCTCGCCCGCTGGGACGCGGCCATGGACACCGTCTCGGACGCGGCCCACACCGCGTACCGCAAGCTCGTCGAGGACCCCGGCCTGCCCGCGTACTTCCTCGCCTCCACCCCCGTCGACCAGCTCGCCGACCTGCACCTGGGCTCACGGCCCTCCCGCCGCCCCGGCTCCGGTGTCTCCCTCGACGGACTCCGCGCCATCCCGTGGGTCTTCGGCTGGACCCAGTCCCGCCAGATCGTCCCCGGCTGGTTCGGTGTCGGCTCCGGTCTGAAGGCGCTGCGGGAGGCCGGTCTCGACCCGGTCCTCGGCGAGATGTACGAGCACTGGCACTTCTTCCGCAACTTCCTCTCCAACGTCGAGATGACGCTGGCCAAGACGGATCTGCGGATCGCCCGGCACTACGTCGACACCCTGGTGCCGGACGAGCTCAAGCACGTCTTCGACGACATCGAGGCGGAGCACGCGCTGACCGTCGCCGAGGTCCTCAAGGTCACCGGAGGCGAGACGCTCCTCGACTCCAACCCGGTGCTCCAGCAGACCTTCGCCATCCGGGACGCCTACCTGGACCCGATCTCCTACCTCCAGGTCGCCCTGCTCGCCCGCCAGCGCGCCGCCGCCGAGCGCGGCGAGGACCCGGACCCGCTGCTCGCGCGGGCCCTGCTCCTCACCGTCAACGGCGTGGCCGCGGGCCTGCGCAACACCGGCTGACACCGGGCCGGTCCCGTACCGGCGCCACACGACCGTGCCCCCGTGGAAGGACTCCACGGGGGCACGGCCGTGTCCGGGCGGGGACCGGTGGTGGCGGGTCGGGCGAGGTCGCGGCCGGTTCGGCGGTCCCGGTGTCTCAGAGCGCGAAGAACGCGGCCACCAGCAGCGTCCCGCCGGTGCCCGCCATCGTCCACGCCGTCCTGGACAGCCGCAGTCCGCCGCCGACCAGCGGCGCCGCGAGCAGCAGCGCCCCGCCGAACGGCAGCCACGCGTGCAGCCCGCCGCCCCAGCCGCTCCGTACGCCCTCGTCGGTGCCCGGCTTCACCACCACGGGGAGGGTCTGTCCGGGCTCCGCCGCGACCGAGCGCGTGATCGTCAGCGTCCTGCGGGCCGAGCCGGGGTCCTCCGGCGCGAAACGGCCGTCGCACCTCTCCTCCGTGCAGCCGGTCACGGTCAGGGTGCCGTGTTCCCGCCCCTTGGGGAGCAGGACGTGCTGGGCCGAGTTCCAGGAGGTCCAGACGCCCGCGACGAGCAGCAGGAGGGCGACGAGGACCATGGCGGCGTTGCGGACGTGCGTCATGACCCGCGATCGTACAGTCGTACGGACATGGGTCCAGGGCCCGGAAGACGGGCGGACCGGGACGGACCGGACCTCTCCGGCGTACCGGCCGGGCGCCGCTCCGTACACGCCTGTACGTGGTGCTCCGTACGCGCCTGTACGCGGTGTTCCGTCCGCGCCCGTCCTAGGAGTTGTACGCGGACTGGGCCCGCTCCAGGCCCTCCGCGATCAGGCACTCCACCGCGTCCGCCGCCCGGTCCACGAACCAGTCCAGTTCCTTGCGCTCCGTCGAGGAGAAGTCCTTCAGGACGAAGTCCGCCACCTGCATCCGGCCCGGCGGGCGGCCGATCCCGCAGCGCACCCGGTGGTAGTCGGGGCCCATCGCCTTGGTCATCGACTTCAGGCCGTTGTGCCCGTTGTCGCCGCCGCCGATCTTCAGCCGCAGCACCCCGTAGTCGATGTCCAGCTCGTCGTGGACCGCCACGATGTTCGCCGTCGGCACCTTGTAGAAGTCCCGCAGCGAGGTCACCGGACCGCCCGACAGGTTCATGTACGACATCGGCTTGGCGAGCACGACCCGGCGGCTCGCGGGTCCTGGCGGGCCCATCCGGCCCTCCAGCACCTGCGCCTGGGCCTTCTGCGCCCGCTTGAACGAGCCGCGCATCCGCTCCGCGAGCAGGTCCACCACCATGAAGCCCACGTTGTGCCGGTTGGCCGCGTACTCGGGCCCCGGGTTGCCGAGGCCGACGATCAGCCAGGGGGCGTTCGCGTCGTCCGTCATGTGCGTCAGGTCTCCTCGGGTGTGTACCGGAAGCGGGAAGGGAGCGGAGGGGAAGGGAAGGGGAAGGGAAGGGGGAGGGGAGAGCAGGGAGAGCAGGAGGGGGGAGGACAGCGAAACGGGGTGGCGGGCCGTGCGGCCCGCCACCCCGTGGCGTTCAGAGGGAGCCCGTGGCTCAGGCCTCGTCGCCCGCGGCCTCGGCGGCCGGCTCCTCGGCCTGCGTGGCCACGACCTGGATGACGACGGCGTCGGCGTCGGTCACCAGGGAAGAGCCCTTCGGGAGGGTGATGTCCTTGGCGAGGACGGAGGCACCGGCCTCCAGGCCCTCGACGGAGACCGTGACGGACTCGGGGAGGTGGGTGGCCTCGGCCTCGAGGGAGAGGGTGGAGAGCACGTTCTCCAGCAGGTTGCCGCCGGGGGCCAGCTCGCCCTCGGTCTGGACCGGGATCTCGACGGTGACCTTCTCGCCGCGCTTCACGAGGAGCAGGTCGACGTGGACGAGGAAGCCCTTGATGGCGTCGCGCTGGATGGCCTTCGGGATCGCCAGCTCGTTGGTGCCGTCGAGGTCCAGGGAGAGCAGGACGTTCGGCGTGCGGAGCGCGAGGGCCAGCTCGTGGGACGGGAGGGTGATGTGGACCGGCTCCGTGCCGTGGCCGTAGACGACGGCGGGGACCTGGCTGGCACGGCGGATCGCGCGGGCGGCGCCCTTGCCGAACTCGCTGCGGACGGCGGCGGCGATCTTGACTTCGGACATGATGCGCTCCTCGTGGAAAGGTGACGAAAAAGGTGGTCACCCGGCCACGACTGGCGATGGCCTGCTACGAAGAGCGCGTCGATAACGGACCGCCGGGACCCCTACGGGTCCGGCCTCCCTCGCCGAGCAACTGCAGCAGTCTACCGGTCCCCGCCCCTACCACCCAATTCGATCACCGAAACCCGGCGGCGGGGGCGGCCCGGAAACGGCCGGGAGCCGCTCCCCCGGTCGGGGGAACGGCTCCCTGGTCCGCTGTGGGGCGGAGGCTCAGTGCTCCTCGAAGAGGCTCGTCACCGAACCGTCCTCGAACACCTCGCGCACCGCGCGCGCGATCGTCGGCGCGATCGAGAGGACCGTGATCTTGTCCAGTTCCAGCGCGCCGGGCACCGGCAGGGTGTCCGTGAACACGAACTCGCTGACCTTGGAGTTCTTCAGGCGGTCGGCCGCCGGGCCGGACAGGATGCCGTGGGTGGCCGTCACGATGACGTCCTCCGCGCCGTGCGCGAAGAGCGCGTCGGCGGCGGCGCAGATCGTGCCGCCGGTGTCGACCATGTCGTCCACCAGGACGCAGACGCGGCCCTTCACGTCACCGACGACCTCGTGCACGGTGACCTGGTTGGCGACGTCCTTGTCGCGGCGCTTGTGCACGATCGCGAGGGGGGCGTCCAGACGGTCGCACCAGCGGTCGGCGACCCGCACGCGGCCCGCGTCCGGGGAGACGATCGTCAGCTTGGAGCGGTCGACCTTGGCGGCCACGTAGTCCGCGAGGACCGGCAGCGCGGACAGGTGGTCCACCGGGCCGTCGAAGAAGCCCTGGATCTGGTCCGTGTGCAGGTCCACCGTCAGGATGCGGTCGGCGCCTGCCGTCTTCAGCAGGTCCGCGACCAGACGCGCCGAGATCGGCTCGCGACCGCGGTGCTTCTTGTCCTGGCGGGCGTAGCCGTACGACGGGATGATCACGGTGATGCTCCGGGCGGAGGCCCGCTTCAGAGCGTCGATCATGATCAGCTGTTCCATGATCCACTTGTTGATCGGAGCCGTGTGGCTCTGGATCAGGAAGCAGTCCGCGCCGCGGGCCGACTCCTGGAAGCGGACGTAGATCTCACCGTTGGCGAAGTCGAACGCCTTGGTCGGAACGAGGCCGACGCCCAGCTGGTGCGCGACCTCCTCGGCCAGCTCGGGGTGGGCGCGGCCGGAGAAGAGCATCAGCTTCTTCTCGCCGGTCGTCTTGATCCCGGTCACAGCACTGTCTCCTCAGACGTGTTCTCTGGTCGCGATCCACGAGCTGTCGTGCGCGTGTACGAGCCAGCCGAATTTGTGTGCACGTATCACGGTACGCCGTGTTCGACGTACCTGTTTCCGGTCAGCTTTCGCCGGCGGACCCCTCCGAAGCCGCCTGGGCTGCCTGCGCGGCGGCGCTCCCGGGCCGCTTGCGGGCCACCCAGCCCTCGATATTCCGCTGCTGGCCCCGAGCGACGGCCAGTGAACCGGCCGGCACGTCCTTCGTGATCACGGACCCGGCGGCGGTGTACGCGCCGTCCCCGATCGTGATGGGAGCCACAAACATGTTGTCCGAACCGGTACGGCAGTGGGAGCCGATCGTGGTGTGGTGCTTGGTCTCGCCGTCGTAGTTCACGAAGACGCTCGCCGCGCCGATGTTCGAGTAGTCGCCGATCGTGGCGTCGCCCACGTACGAGAGGTGGGGGACCTTCGTGCCCTCGCCCACCGTCGCGTTCTTCATCTCGACGTACGTGCCCGCCTTGGACTTCGGGCCCAGGTTCGTGCCCGGACGGAGGTAGGCGAACGGGCCGACGGAGGCGCCGTCGCCGACGACGGCGGAGACCGCCACCGCGTTGTCCACCCGGGCGCCCCTGCCGACCCTGGTGTCCGTCAGGCGCGTGTTCGGGCCGACCACCGCGTCCTCGGCGATGTGCGTGGCGCCGATCAGCTGCGTGCCCGGCAGGATCACCGCGTCCGGCTCGAAGGTCACGGTCACGTCCACCTGGACGGAGGTGGGCTCCACGACCGTCACGCCCGCGAGCATCGCCCGCTCGATCAGCCGCCCGTTCAGCAGGACGCGCGCCTCGGCGAGCTGCACGCGGTTGTTGATGCCCAGGATCTCGCGGTGGTCCGCCGCCACCGAGGCGCCGACCCGGTGGCCCTCCCCGCGCAGGATCGACAGCACGTCGGTGAGGTACTCCTCGCCCTGGCTGTTGTCGGTCCGCACCTTGCCGAGCGCGTCCGCGAGGAGCTGTCCGTCGAACGCGAACACGCCGGAGTTGATCTCCTTCAGCGCGCGCTGCTCCTCGGTGGCGTCCTTGTGCTCGACGATCTCCGTCACGGCGCCGGTCGCCGGGTCGCGCACGATCCGGCCGTAACCGGTGGAGTCCGGCACCTCGGCGCTCAGCACGGTGACGGCGTTGCCGTCGGCGGCGTGCGTGGCGGCCAGCTCCCGCAGGGTGTCGCCGGAGAGCAGCGGGGTGTCGCCGCAGACGACGACCACGGTCCCGCCGGGCGTCTCCCCGAGCTCCTCCAGGGCGATGCGGACGGCGTGCCCGGTGCCCTTCTGCTCCTCCTGCACGGCGGTACGGGTACCGGCGTAGTGCTCCTCCAGGTGGCCCCTGACCTGCTCGCGGGCGTGCCCGACGACCACGACGAGGTGCTCGGGCCCCAGCTCCCGGGCGGCGGAGACGACATGTCCGACGAGGGACCGTCCGGCGATCTCGTGCAGGACCTTGGGGGTCTTCGACTTCATGCGGGTGCCCTCACCCGCTGCGAGGACGACGACGGCTGCCGGGCGGTTGGCGCTCACGGGTATGCCCTTCGGCTTTGGGTGGTGGACGCACGAAGGATACCGGGGGGCAAGGGGCCGGACATGAGTCCGGGTCCCGGCCTGACGAGGCCGGGACCCGGACCGCGCCGCTCCCCTGCCAGGACTCGAACCTGGAATAAATCATCCAAAGTGACCCGTGTTGCCAATTACACCACAGGGGATGGCATAGCCAGCCAAAACGGACAAATTGATGGACCGTTGGGCCGACGGCCCCCACTATGCCGTACCCGGACCCCTCAGTGCGACGGTGCGCGGGGCGGGGACCTGCGGCGCACGCCACCGGGCGGGGTGCGCCCGTAGGGTGATGGGCATGAGCACAACGGGGGCAGACCGGGACGCCACGGGCGTCCGCGCGGGGAGTCGGTGGTGGTGGGGGAGACGGCGGGGAGCCGTGCTCGATGTCGGGCTCGCCCTGCTGTCGGCGCTGGAGTGCGCGGTCGAGGGGGCCGCGTTCGCCGACAAGGCCTCGCTGCCGGTGCCGGTGGGGGTGCTGTTCGGCCTGGCCGTCGGTTCCGTGCTGCTGGTACGGCGCCGCTGGCCGATCGCGGTCGTCCTCGTCTCCATGGCCGTGGCGCCCGCCGAGATGGGCTTCCTCATGGGGATCGTCGGGCTCTACTCGCTCGCCGCCTCCGAGGTGCCGCGCCGCATCACCGCCGTGCTCGCCGGGATGTCGACGCTCGCCGTCTTCGTCGTCACCGTGCTGCGGATGCGGCAGGACGTCGCCCAGGTCGACGGCGGCTCGCCGGACATCGACCCCAGCGGCTGGTACGTGCCGGTCGTCTCGCTCTTCATGACGCTCGGGCTCAACGCGCCCCCGCTGCTCTTCGGCCTCTACATAGGGGCCCGGCGCAGGCTCATGGAGAGTCTCCGGGAGCGGGCCGACAGCCTGGAGCAGGAGCTGTCGCTGCTCGCGGACCGCGCCGAGCAGCGGGCGCAGTGGGCGCGGCAGGAGGAGCGGACGCGGATCGCCCGCGAGATGCACGACGTGGTGGCGCACCGGGTGTCGCTGATGGTGGTGCACGCGGCGGCGTTGCAGGCGGTGGCGTTGAAGGACCCGCAGAAGGCCGTGCGGAACGCGGCCCTGGTCGGTGACATGGGACGGCAGGCGCTGACGGAGCTGCGGGAGATGCTGGGGGTGCTGCGGGAGGGCTCGGGCGCCGTCGTGGCCCCCGTTCCGGGCCGGGTCGCCCCGGCGGCCGTGCCGCTGGCCGCCGTCGGCCGGGCCGCCGCCGCCGCCGCCGAGGCCGCCGCCGGGGCCGGGGCCGGGGCCGGGCCGAGGCTGGACGCGCTGGAGGCGCTGTGCGAGCAGTCGCGGCTGGCCGGGACGGTCGTGGAGCTGCTGGTGTCCGGTGCGGCGGGCGCGTATCCGCCGGAGGTGGAGCGGACGGCGTACCGGGTCGTGCAGGAGGCGCTGACCAACGTCCACAAGCACGCGGTGGGCGCGAAGGTCGTGGTGCGGCTCGCGCACCGGGAGGCCGAGGTCGCCATGCAGGTCGAGAACGGCCCGTGCCCCTCGGACGTGACCACCCCCGACGTACGGCTGCCGAGCGGCGGCAACGGCCTGGTCGGGATGCGCGAGCGGGTCCTGCGGCTCGGCGGCGTCTTCGTCTCGGGCGAGACGGACGCGGGCGGCTTCCGGGTCTCGGCGGTCCTCCCGACGGCGCCGAGGGCGGCCGGGGGCTGATGCCGGGCCCCGGACCGGGGCCGGGGGCTGATACGGGCCCCGGACCCCCGTGCCCCGGGGGCGCTGTCTGGGCCCGGGGCCCGGGGCTGACCTCCGGGACCCGGGGCCGACGTCCCCTCAGCCCGCCGTCAGGCGGACCGGGCGGGCGCCCGTGACCAGGGTGGACAGGGCCGCGTCGATGTCCTTGCCGAGGTACCAGTCGCCCGCGTGGTCGAGGCTGTACACCCGCCCCTCGGCGTCCATCGCGAGCACCGCCTGGTGGTCGCCCTCCTCCCCGAGCGGCGCGACCTCCGTGTCCAGGGCGCGGCCGAGGTCCGCGAGGGTGCGGGAGAGGTGGAGCCCGGCGAGCGGGTCGAAACGGACGGCGGCGGGCGCTATCTGACGCCCGTGGCCGGGCGCGGCGATGCTCAGCCCGCCGAACTCGGCCCATGCCTCGACGGCGGCGGGGAAGACGCTGTGCCGGTGCCCCGCGGGGGAGACGTGGGCGCGCAGGGCGTCGGCCCATTCCTCGGCGAGCCTGATGTCCCAGCGGCCGGGCTGCCAGCCGGCCTCGCGGAGGGCGGCGTCGACGTTGACCGGGAAGCGGGTGGTGCTGAGGTGGTCGGGCATGGGCGTGCGGTCAGCCGTTCTCTGCGGGCGTGGTGGGATCGACGGCGCGCACGCCGAAGTGGGCGAGCATCGCCGTACAGGAACGGCAGGGGGCCGCGTAACTGCCGTGCAGCGGGTCGCCGTCCTCCCGGATGCGCCGGGTGGTGATCTTGGCCTGCTTGAGGGAGCGGCGGGCCTCGCCGTGGGTGAGCGGTTTGCGCTGGGCGCGCTTGGACCGCCCGCTCTCGGCGGCGGTGAGGTGCCGGGAGAGCAGGATCGCCTCGGGGCAGCGTCCGGTGAAGCGTTCCCGCTGGCCGCTGGTGAGGGTGTCCAGGAAGTCCTGGACGAGGGCGTGCAGGACGGGCGGCCGGTCGCCGCGCCCCGCGGTGCACGTGAGGGTCTCGCCGCGCACCGACAGGGCGGCGCCCACGGTGGGCAGGATGCCGTCGCGGCGGTGCCTCAGGGCGGGCGCCCGGCCGGTGTCGGCGTCGCTGCTCCAGTTGAGACGTGGGTCACCCTGTGTGGGCGTCGGTGCGGTGTGCATGGTGCTGGTATCCCCTCCTGCAATCCCCCGAGTTGCGTGGACAGCCTGCCAAATAGGGAGCCATATGGGGAAGCTGGGGCGTCGGAACCCGCTTTCGGTGTGTCGGAATCAGGGTGCGGCTGTCATGGCTTCGTGACAGCTGGTCACCGTCGGATCGGCCCGGTTCGGGCTCTTGTGGCAGCGCATAGGCTGTGCGGCATCAGTGCAGGAGAGTCGGCGGCTGCCGGGAGCAGCGGCCGGCGACGCCATCGCAGGGGGCAACCGCCATGACGACAGGTCGGCTCGGGCAGGACACCGCGCCACCGAACGCGGCCTACGCCGGGCAGGTCGTGCACTTCCCCGATCCGGTGCGGGCCTCCCGCCATCCCCGGGGGGTGCGGGTGGACGCGTCCGGCTACCCGGACTTCTCGTCGTACGCGCGCGCGGCGGCGGAGATCGCCGACCCGCCGGAGGGCTTCGGCGTCGACGAGCTGCGGCTCACGGACTACGTGTCGGCGAACGCGGCGATGGCGTCGACCGGCCATGAACTGTGGGACACGATCCCGGCGGTGGCGACCCCGCACGGCTGGACCTGGCACCACGTGCCGGGCGGCCGTCGGATGGAACTGGTCCCGGTCGAGGTGAAGGCCCTGCTGCGGCACCACGGCGGGGTGGCGACGGCGGCGGTCGACCACGGCAAGCGGGGCACCCGCCCGCTCCAGGAGACCCGTCCGGCGCACTTCGGGCTGCCCAGGGGCCTGGTGTCGGTGTCGGAGGAGCAGGTCCAGGGCGTCGAGGAGGACCTCGGCTACCGGCTCCCGGGGGCGTACCGCTCGTTCCTGCGGGCGGCGGGCGGCTGCGCCCCGGTGGGCGCGGCGCTCGACGCGGAGCTGGGGCTCCTGGTGGACCAGCCGTTCTTCACGGTGCGGGAGGAGGCGGGGATCAATGACCTCGTCTACGTCAACAAGTGCCTGCGGGACCATCTGACCAAGGACTATCTGGGCGTCGCGTTCGTCCAGGGCGGTCTGATCGCGCTCAAGGTGCGCGGTGCGGCCGTCGGTTCGGTGTGGTTCTGCGCGTACGACGACGCCCGGGACTCCGGTGCGACGGCGGCGGGCTGGTCGGTCGCCGAGCGGGTGGAGCGGCTGCTGCTGCCGTGCGGTGCGGACTTCGACGCGTTCCTCCAGCGGCTCGCGGGCAATCCGCCGGAGCTGGAGACGGTGGCCAACCTGATGGTGGACGGCGGCTTCGCGCGTGCGGTCCCGGTGGGGGAGTGAGTGGGCTGTGGTGACGTTCGCGCAGGCGCAGGAGCGCGCCGAGGAGTGGATCAACGGCGATCTGCCCGGGTACCAGCACCGTGAGGTGCGGGTACGGGAGTTCGAGCTGGGGTTCGTGGTGTGGGCGGAGGACCGTGAGGGCGGTCCGGTCTCCGACGGCGGGCGCCAGCGGCTGGTCATCGCCCGGGACAGCGGGGAGGCCACGCTGTGGCCCGGCCTCCCGGTGGGCGAGGTGATCCGCCGGTACGAGGAGGAGTACGGCGCCGCCGCGGACGTGCCCGCGCAGGCGGCGGTACCGGCGGCCCGGATCGACCTGAACCAGACGTCGTTCCTGCTGACTCCGCCGGAGTGGCTCCAGGACGCGGCGGACAAGATCGGGCTGCCGAAGCAGCCGAACGTGTCGCAGGAGAACGCGAGCGCGTCGGCTTCGGTGGACGACGCGTCGGAGCCGGTGGGCGCGGGCGAGTCGGGGCCTTCGGCGTCGGTGGAGTCCTCGGCCCCGTCGATGCCGTCGGCGGCGACGCCCCCGGCGGTACCGATGCCTCCGGCGGTCCCGTCCCCTTCGCCCTCCTCCTCTTCCCCTTCCTCGCCCTCCCCCTCTTCCTCCTCTTCCCCCTCTTCCTCTTCTTCCTCTTCTTCCGTTTCCGGGGGAGAGCCGACGGACGCGGACCGGGTTCCGGCGGGTCCGCCCGCCGCTCCGGCCGGGTCCGTGGACAGCCCGTGGGCGGACGCCAACGCGAGCTCCGGCGGCGCCGGGGGCGCGGTGCCGCTGCCCGCGACGGTCTTCGCGCCGCCGCTGTCGGGGACGGACGACGAGGACGCCCCGCCGCCCTCGGTGGGCGCGGACGCGCCGACCGCCCTGATGAAGGGCGGCAGCGCGCTGCCGCCGACCGCCGTCGCCCCGCGCCTGGACCTGGCCGCCCCCGCGCCGTCCGGTACGGCTCCGACGGCCCCGCCCGTCCCTCCGCGCACCGGACCCGCGACTCCGCCGCCCCCGTCCCCGCCGTCCCCGCCGTCCCCGCCCGCCGTGGCGGCACCGGACGGCGGGCGCGGTCCCGCGACCCCGACCCCGCCGCCGGGAGCACCGGGCGCGCCCGCCGCTCCGGGCCCCGCCCCCGCCCCCGCCTACGTGCCGACGCGGCTGGTGCCGCAGCTCGGGCCCGACGCGCCCTCGCCCTCGCCCGTACAGCCGTCCCCGCCCGGTCCGCCCGGTCCGCCGCCCGCTCCGGCGCCGCCCGGTCCGGTGGCGCCGCCGCAGCCGGTGCACCACGCGGCGACGATGCTGGCGCACCCGAACCAGGGCGGTCCGGGTGCTCCGCCGCCCCCGCCCCCGCCGCCGGGCGTGCCCGGTGGCGGCCAGGGCGGTGTCGCGCACGCCGCGACGATGCTGGCGCACCCCGGTCCCGCCGCTCCGGCCGCGCCGGGTCCTCCCGGTCCGCCGCCGCCGGTGCACGGGGGGCACATGCCGCCGCCCGCGTACGGCTATCCGCAGACCCCGCCGGGGACGCCGACGGTCGGCCCCGGCTACCAGGCGGTGCTGCGGTACCGCGCGCCGGACGGTTCGGAGGCGCGGATCATCCGGCGTTCGGCGCCGGGCACCCCGCACCCCGAGTGGCAGATCCTGCACGAGCTGCGGGCGATGAACGTGCCGCCGCAGCAGGTCCTGGAACTGCACACCGAGCTGGCGTCCTGCGAACTGCCGGGCGGCTACTGCGCGCGGATGATCCGGGAGACCTGGCCGCAGGCGCGGATCACCAGCATCGCCCCGTACGGACGCGATCACGCGGGCCGTCAGCAGGGGATGCGGCAGCTCCTCACCCACCAGGGCGAGCTGCACCAGGTCGCGGACGGTCCGGCGCGGCCCGCTCCGGTGCGGGCGCCGCTGCCGCCGGTGCATCCCGCGCCGCCGGTCCCGCCGGAGGCGGTCGCGCAGGAGCTGGCCGGGGCCTTCGGTCCGGGCGTCCTGCGGTTCGACCAGCACGCGGTGTCCCGGCAGGGCGTGCCGGAGCTGGTGGCGCGGACGCTGGTGTGGGCGGGGCTGCCCGCCGACTTCGGGCCGTTCTTCTGGGCGCAGCCCGCGATGCCGGTGGTGCCGACGCTGGCGGAGCTGGCGGCGCAGCGGCAGGTCCGGGCCGCGCCGGACGCGAGTTCGTACCTGGTGCTCGGTTCGGACTTCGGCCGGGCGCTCTGCGTCCAGTACGGGACCGCGCACATCGTGGCGGTGCCGGTGGAGGCGGGGCCCGGCGGGCAGTCGGTGCCGCCGCAGTTCGTGAACACCGGGCTGCCGGAGTTCACCCGCTCGATGGCGCTGCTCGGCCGGATGTGGCGGCTGCGGTTCGGGCTCAATCCGGAGCAGGCGGGCCGCTGGACGGTCGACTTCCAGGCACAGCTGGCGATGCTGGATCCGGCGGCGCTGTCGTCGCCGGAGAACTGGTGGTCGGTGCTCCTGGAGCAGATGTGGGACGGCCTGCTGTAGGCGTCTCGCGGGAACTTCGGGAACTTGCGGAGAACAGCCGTTCTGCGATGATCCGGTAAGACAGAATGTGATGAAAGGCGCTCGACGTGTATGCACGTTGGGCGCCTTTTGTCCGTTCTTATCAAGCATCCTGGACGTTCGGTCACAGGGAAGGGGCGCCAAGGATGAGTTTCGCCGTAGGACGGGGACGCGGGTACCGGCCCGAGCAGGTCGACCGCCACCTCGCCGCGCTCTCCGGGGAGCGGGACGGCGCCCGGGAGCGGGTCGCGCGGCTCACCGCCCTCGCCGAGGAGATGGCCGCCGAGGCCGCCCGGCTGCGCGCGCACGCCGAGGCGCTCCCGCCGCAGCGGTACGAGTCCCTGGGCGACCGGGCCCGGAGCATCCTGCGACTCGCCGAGCAGGAGGACGAACGGCTCGTACGGGAGGCCGAGGCCGCGTCGCAGGCCCTCGCGGAGGCCGTGGAGACGGCGGCCTTGGACGCGGCGGAGGCGGCGCGGGTCTACGCGCAGGGGCTCCGTACGGCTGCCGAGGGGGCGGCCCGCGCGACCCTGGAGGCGGCCGGGGGCCGGGCCGAGGAGCTCACGACGGAGGCCCGCCGCGAGGCGGAGGAGCGGCTGACCGGGGCGCGGGAGGCCTTCGAGGAGACCGAGCGGCGCGCGGCGCGGCTCCTCGCCGAGCAGGAGGCGGAGCAGACGGCCGGACGGGACGAGGCCGACCGCGCGGAGGGGGCCCGTACGGCGGCGCTCGACGCACGGCACGAGGAGCTGTTCACGGCGGCCGAGGCACGGCTCGGGGAGGTCCGCCGGGCGCTGGCGCGGACCGAGGAGCAGGCCCGGCACGGGCAGGAGGACGCGGAGGCGCGGGCGGGCGAGGTGCTCGCGGAGGCCAGGCTGCGCGCGGAGCGGGTCGAGCGGGAGACCGAGCGGGTGCTGCGGGAGCACGACGAGTCGCGCGAGGAGATCCACGCGCACATGGAGCACATCCGGCACTCGCTCGCGGCCCTGACCGGACGGGTGGCGCCGGGGGACGACGAGCGGTAGGAGCCCGCCCAACACCCCCGGAAAAAGGGGAGGATGACCGACGGGGCCCGCTGTTAGGGTGCGCCGATGTCATCGATCAGGCAGTTTCAGATCACGTTCGACTGCGCCGAGCCCGAGCGCGTCGCCCGCTTCTGGTGCGAGGTGCTCGGGTACGTCGTGCCGCCGCCGCCCGGGGGGTTCGCGGACTGGGACGCGTACACCCGCTCGCTGCCGCCGGAGCGGCAGGGCGCCGGGTTCGTCTGCGCGGATCCCACGGGGGTGGGCCCCCGCATGTACTTCCAGCGCGTCCCCGAGGGCAAGACCGTCAAGAACCGCTTGCACCTCGACATCCGGGTCGGCACCGGCCTGGTGGGCGAGGAGCGCGTGGCCGCCCTGGAGGCGGAGTGCGCCCGGCTGGAAGCCCTCGGGGCGACGCGCCTGTACCTGCTCCGCGCGGACGGCTTCAACGAGTCGTGCCTCGTGATGCAGGACGTGGAGGGGAACGAGTTCTGCCTGGACTGAGCCGGGTCGGGCGGGGCGGCGGGTCACGCGGTCCGGTCGCCCTGCGGCGCGCGGTGGGGGACACCTGGACGGTCCACCTGGACGAGGGGCGGCCCGACCCGTGCCCGTGGGCGGTCCGGTACGGGGCCTGCCCGATCGGGAGGACTTCCGGGACGAGGGCCGGGGCCTGCCCGCCGTGGGGCACGGGCTCCCCTCGCACGCCTCAGGGCTTTCGCCCGGTGCGGCGAGAGCGCGTGCCGGGCGCCGTGGGGCAGGCGGGAGTTTGACGGCAGGTCCTAGGCTCCCGCCATGCTGATGACACCGACGGCCGTCAACCTCGACTGCGCCGACCCGCTGGTCCTCGCCGACTTCTACCACCGGGCGACCGGGCTGCCGCTGCACCCGCGCTCGGACGCCGACTTCGCGGCGGTCGGCGGCGGGGACGGGGGCGGGCTGCTCCTCGGCTTTCAGCGGGTGGACGACCACCGGCCGCCGACCTGGCCCGCCCCCGGCGTGCCCCAGCAACTGCACCTGGACTTCGACGTCGACGACCTCGAAGAGGCGGTGGCCCGGCTCGTGGAGTGGGGCGCGACCCTGCCGGAACCGCAGCCCCGCCCCGACCTGTGGCGGGTCCTCCTGGACCCGGCCGGTCACCCCTTCTGCGTGTCGCCCCGGAAGCGGGCGGCCGGATAGCGGCCGGGGTGTCCTCCGGGCGGCGGCCGAGGGCGGTCCAATGGTGGCGGGGCCGGGACCGGCGGTGGCCAGGTGGGGGAAACCGATGGCAACCGGTATCAGATCGTCCGGTAATCTCCCGTTCTCCAGGGGAGGAAACACCAACTTGACTTTCGTACGTACGAACGGGCGCCGTCTCGCGGCCGTCGCGGTCACCGTCGCCCTCGCCGCCACGGGCGGCACGCTCACCACGCTCCCGGCCACGGCCGCCGTCCCGGGGGCCACGGTCCAGGACCGGCAGGACCCGAGAGGGACCGTGCTGTCCTTCCCGCTGGACGCGGACGTCGTCGGGGCGGGCCCCAGCGGCTTCCTGACGAAGACCCGGGGCAGCGCGCCGGAGATCCGCTGGACCCGGTACGAGGACGGCTCGTCGGTCGTCCTGCCCGGCCGTTACGCCCTCGGCGGAGGCACGGACCTCGTCGTCACCGGCGACAAGGACACCGACTACACGAGCCGGAAGCTGACGGTCCACGACCTGTCGGCGTCCGGCTCGGCCCCGGTGGAGATCGACCTCGACGCCCTCGGCGGCTACCACCTGACGGGCATGGCCGGCCGCACCCTCCTGCTGACCCGGCCGGGGGAGAAGGTGTGGGAGCAGTACACCGCGACGATCGAAGCCGGTGTGCCGAAGCTCGAACGGGTCTTCTGGGGAGACAGCCACGACTGCTACTCGGGCGGGGACAGCTGGACCGGCGCCGATTCCGTGCTCTACCAATGCTGGCTCGGTCCGTCCCGGATCCCCGCCCGGATCGTCGTCGACCTCACCACGGGCTTCGGACCCGCCTACCTCCAGCTCGACGGTGAGTACGCCCAGGACGGCACGGTCTCGTCCACCCATGTCGCCTGGCGGGAGCTGAGGTCCGCAGGGAAGGGGATCGTCGCCTTCGAGCGCGGCAAGGGCGGCGTGGAGCGATGGTTCCCGGACGGGAACCTCGACGACCCCCTGTACCTGGTCGACGGCTGGGTGGCGACCGGCGAGACCGCCCACATCGACGAGGCGTACCCGCCCGGCCGCCCCACCCCCACCAGGCGGCCCTTCACCCTCCAGTCCATCGAGACCGGCGAGAAGTCCGTCGCCCTCACCGCGTTCTCGTCCGCCGTCATCGGCCCCGGGGGCAGCCTCCTGGTACGCGGCGGAACCCCTGAGCGGGGCGAGGGCCTCTACCGGATCTCCCCCCGGCCGGGCGGCGGCCGTCCCACGGTCGAACTGGTCGCGTCCACCGGACAGACGACCGTCGTCACCGTCACCGGCTCGACCGTCCCGACGACGCTCACGGGTGAACGGCTCGCGGGCGGGGTGGACTTCGGCTGGGACGTGTCGCGCGGGGACGTCGCCGCGCGGATCGAGCTGAAGCACCTCGGGAGCGGGCAGTCGCTCGTCCGGGACGTGCCCGTGGGCGACGGTGCCGCAGGGAAGCCGGGCCGGATCGGCTGGCGCTGGGACGGCCAGGACGTGCAGGGCGCGTCCTGGGGCCCGGCCCGCTCCGGCGCGTACGAGTGGCGGCTCACGGTCGGCCCGGACGACGGCATCGGACCCGCGCACGTGTCCACCGGCCGGTTCACGGTGACCCGGCCCGCCGCCGCGCACGACTACGACGACAACGGCACGGCGGACCTCCTCGCGCGGAGCGCCGACGGCGCCCTGTGGCGCCTGGGCACCCGGACCACCGCGCCGGGCGGCTCCCCCGTGGCCGCCGGTTCCACCCGGGTCGGCGGCGGCTGGCAGGTCTACGACCGACTGGAGGCCACCGGGAACATCGCGGGCACGGCAGCCGCCGACGCAGTCGCCCGGGACAAGTCCGGGGTCCTCTGGCTCTACCAGGGCACGGGCGACCGGTCCCGGCCCTTCTCCGCCCCGACGCGGATCGGCGGGGGCTGGCAGGTCTACGAGCAGATCGCGGCGGGCGGCGACGTCACCGGCGACGGACGGTCCGACCTCCTGGCCACCGACAAGTCGGGGATCCTCTGGCTGTACCCGGGAACGGGCCGTGCCACCGCGCCGTTCGCCCCGCGCAAGCGGATCGGCGCGGGCTGGGGGATCTACAACGAGCTCTCCGCCACGGGGAACCTCGCGGGCGGTCCGGCGGGTGACCTGCTGGCCCGGGACAAGGCGGGGGTGCTCTGGCTGTACCTCGGCAAGGGCGACGGCACGTTCGCGGCCCCGACCCGGATCGGCGCGGGCTGGGGCGGTTTCACCGGCCTCGTCGGAGTCGGCGACGCCAACGGCGACGGCCGCGCCGACCTGATCGCCACGAAGGCGGGCGCCGCCACCTTCTACGCCGGTACGGGCAGTTGGAAGGCCCCCTTCAAGCCGGGCACGAAGACGAACGTCCTCCCGTCGGCGGGGTACGGCCCGGTGTTCTAGCGGGACGGTCCGGCCGGGGCCGCACCCCGCCCGGACCGCCCTCCCCGGCGCCCGGCCCTCGGGCACCGGCCCCACCGGTCGGCGGGGCCACCGACGAGCGGCGGCCCCCGGACCTCCTGGCCGGGGGCCGCCGCTGAGCCAGGTCCCACCGGGTGTCGGCTCAGATCGGCAGGAACCACCCCGGGCCGTCCTCAGTGCCCAGCCACACCCGCTGACCGGCGGGCGAGACCGTGATGCCGAAGCCCTCCTGCGGGGGCTCGTCGGCGGCCTGCCAGCGCTGAACGGCCCGCTCGACCCGGTCCCACAGACGTACGGGACCGCGTTGGACGACGGTCCATCCGCCCTCGGGAGCGGGGGCCGTCCGGGCCTGTGAACCGGTGGACACGTCCCAGAGGATCTGCTCGGCTCCGGCTCCCATGCGCTCGGCCGAGGGTGCCGCGAGCTGCGCGACCCAACCGCCGGTCCAGTCGTCGAGCTTCGCGGGGTCGATCCTGCTCGGACGCTCGTCTCCGGGCAGCAGGGCCAGCACCGGCCGGGGCGGGCGGTCGTGCGGCCGGGCGATCATGAAGCTGGTCCAGCCGGGCAGGAACCGGCCCGTGGCCTCCCCCGGACCGGTGACGTGCAGCAGGGCGAGGGCGTTGGCGTAGCTCCAGCCGGACAGGGTGACCAGGATCCGCCCGCCCGGTCGCACCTGGTGCAGCCACGGCAGTGGGACGTACCGGACCGAACACGTGGCGATCAGCCGGTCGTACGGGCCTCCGGCCGGGTCGCCGCGCAGCCCGTCACCGATGATCAACCGAGGTGCGAACCCGGCCGCCCGGAGCGCCACGGCGGCGCTCCCGCCGACCACGGGGTCGTACTCGACGCTGGTGAGGAGGGCTTCCCCGAGACGGTGGGCGCCGAGGGCGGTCGAATACCCCGTTCCGGTGCCGATCTCCAGCACCCGGTGCCCGGCCTCGGCGCCGAGTCGCTGCCACATGCGCAGGACCAGTGACGGCAGGGTGGACGAGGACGAGGGGGAGCCGGTCACGGTTCCCCCGGGTACGTCGTCGGGTCTGATCCGGCCGTCGAGCTGGGTGACCAGCGTCTCGTCGCGGTAGACCCCCTCCAGCCATCCGGGCTCGCCCTCCCGGACCGGCCGGTAGGCGGTCGGCACGGTCTCCGGCACCTGTCTGAAGTACGAACCGGTGAACAACTCGCGCGGCACCGACCGGACGGCGGCACGCCATCCGGGCTCCGTGAGGGTGCCGTCCTCGGTGAGTCTCTCCGCCAGGTCCTCGCGGAGCCGTGCCGATGTGCTCATGTGCCGGGGCCTTTCTCCAATTGGTCGGCGACGGCGCGGGCGATGGCCGAGGTGGTCTCCGTCGGCTGCCACGCCCACTGGCCGTTCGGGTTGCACTCCAGGAAGTACCAGGTGCCTCCGGTCGTGACGGCGAAGTCGAACGCGCCGTAGACGAGGCGGAATTCAGTGAGGTACGCGGCTACCGCGCGAGTGACCGGGTCCGGTACCTCGACCGGGGCGCACGTCATCAGGTCCTGACGGTGACGCCAGTCGAGATCGGGACTGTCGATCCTGACCCCGAAGAGTCGGCCGCCCACGGCGGTCACCCGCACGTCGAACGCCTTGTCCACCTTGGCCTGGAACAGGTGCGGGCAGACGGACACGGCATCGGTGATCTCCTCCGCCCGCACCTCCCGGACCCACACGCAGTGCGGCCGGCCGTCCACGCGGTAGGGCGTGTTCCACAGGGGCTTGTAGACGACTCCGCCCCGTTGGCGGGCGGTGAACGCCCGTGCCTCTTCGGGTTCGTTGGTGATCACCGTGCTGGGGACCAGGAATCCGCAGCTCTGCGCGGTCGAGAGCTGAGCGGGCTTGAACTCGGCGGCCCGATTGTTCCAGGGGTGATTGACGTAGTGCGCGTCCGGTAGTGACCCGAGGACGCCCCCCGAGCCCCACAGGGCTTGTTCCGCGGCGAACCGTCGGTCCTGACCGCACAGTTCCCGAGGGCCCTGATGGGGTGAGGGCCTGCGGACCCAGACGGACCGGACCCGGCCGATGTCGACCGCCCGGCTCGCCGTGCGAAGCGTGCCCCGCCGACCACCCCGGCCGTATGCGGCGGTCAGCGAGGCGCCCGTGTGCAGGTCGGTGCCGGGGTCGAAGCGGACGACGGGCACCCGCCGGTCGGCGAGCAGCCGCAGCACCACGTCCGCCGTCACGTCCGACGGGTTGGTCAGCACCAGCACCGGACCGTCGCCCCGCATCAGCCGGAACCCTGGTCCTGGTCGTACGACTCGGTACTGTCCGCGTCGGTCGCACCACCCGGACCGGACCCGTCACCGGGGGTGGTCGAGGTCGGCGTCAGGCCGCTCGTGCTGGTGCCGTGGTCACCCAGTTCGATCGTCCGGCCGTGCTCGTCCACGATCACGGCGATCTGGGTCTCGGGGTCGATCAGGGGCGTGTGCCGAGGGACGGTCGTGGTGGCCGCGTACGGCCCCATGCGTTGTGTGCCCCAGGGTGCGGGTGTCTGTGTCATCTGTGGTGCCTCAGCTTCCTGTCGATGCCGAAAGTGCCATGGGCACGGCGTTCGTCGTGCCCATGGCGGGAGTCGGTTCCCCGTCCCCCGGAGCGAGGGCGCACTCCGCCCACACCGTCTTGCCCGGGGCCCGGCCCCTCGGGTACCAGCCCCACCGGTCGGCCAGGGCGTCGACCAGGAGCAGTCCCCGGCCTCCCTCCGCCAGGCCGGGAGCGGGGGCCGGAGGAGTCTCCGGGCGGGGCGGGATCCGTTCCGCCCGGGTGTCGCTCACCTCGATCCGTACGACCGGGCGGGGACCCGCCGTGACGCGCAGCAGCAGATGGAAGTCCCGGCCCGGTACGTGCCCGTGCCGCACCGCGTTCGCCGCCAGCTCGGCGACCACCAGGACGGCGGCCTCGTGCGGCTCGCTCCCGTACGGCACCCCCCACCCGTCCAGCCGCACCCCCGCCAGCCGCCGCGCGAGCCGGGCGCCCCGGGGCGTGGAGGTGAAGCGAAGAGAGAAGTCGTGCGCGTCCAAGCGATCGGTGGGGTGGCCGAGTTGGGTGGTCTCGGTGGGGCGGTTGAGGTTGTCCGTCATGCCTACCAAGCTCCTCTTGGTGGCGTAGCGTGACCAGTGGTGACGCACCGACGTGACGGCCTTGTACGGCACGTGTCGGTGCAGGTACGAGAGGCGGGGCGCGATGGCGGAAGAGCAGACGGACGCGGCACCGGAACCCGGCCCGGTGGATGCCGGACGGTCGGCGGACAAGTCCGGTCAGGGCGTGGTGGCGGCCTTCGGGCAGAGCCTCAAGACCCTGCGCACGCGGGCGGGCATGGAGCGGGAGGAACTGGGCCGACGCCTGGGCTACTCGGCCTCCACGATCGCCTCCTTCGAGCAGGGCCGCAGAATCCCACCGCCGCGAGCGATCGACCGCTCGGACGACGAACTGGACGCGGGTGGGCTGCTCAAGGTGTGGAAGGACCAGCTGGACAAGGCGCAGTACCCGGTCTTCTTCCAGGGGATGGCGGAGCTGGAGAAGAAGGCCGCCGAGCTGCTGGCGTACGACACCCTGGTGGTCAAGGGGCTGCTGCAGACCGAGGAGTACATGCGAGCGGTGCTCAGCAATCGACGCCCGCCGCTCGATGCGGAGACGATCGAGCAGCGAGTGAGCGCACGACTGGCCCGGCAGGAGATCTTCGACCGACGCCCTACGCCCCTGCTCAGCTTCGTCATGTGCGAGTCAGTGCTGCGAAGGGAGTTCGGTGGCAAGGACGTGCTGCGCGGACAGCTGGAGCAACTGCTCCTCATCGGCCAGCGGAGGAACGTCGAGATTCAAATCATGCCGCTTGCCAACAGGGACCACGCTGGTCTGGAAGGGCCGTTCACCGTCCTGACCCGTGAGGACGGCAAGAGGTTTGTCTACGTGGAGACACAGGGCACCAGCGCTCTGGAGACCGATCCCAAGCAGGCCGTTCTCGCTGCTGCGCGCTATGGAATCATCCGGTCACAGGCTCTCCCTCCGCGAGAGTCGCTGGAGTTCATCGAGAAGTTGTTGGGAGAGCTATGAACACCACGGAACCTCTCGCCTGGTTCAAGAGCAGCTACAGCGGCGGTGACGGCGGCGACTGCGTCGAGATCGCCCCCAGCCTCGGAACCGTGCACGTGCGGGACTCCAAGGACGTGACCCGGCAGGGTCTTCAGGTCTCCCGTGTCGCCTGGGACGGGTTCCTCGGGCTCGTCGGGAAGTAGGGCGACCACGGTGGGAGCGAGAGCTGTGAACGGCACGGAATCGCTCGCCTGGTTCAAGAGCAGCTACAGCGGTGGCGACGGCGGTCAGTGCGTCGAGATCGCCCCCGGCGTCGGAGCCGTGCACGTGCGGGACTCCAAGGACATCGCCCGGCCGGGGCTCCACGTGTCCCCTGGTGCCTGGGGCGGGTTCCTCCGGCTCGCCACGGCCCGGTAGGACAACCGCGTCCTGTACGCGCAAGGGCTCTGTCTGTCCGTGTTGGACCGGCAGAGCCCACGCGTGCCCGGGTGTGACAGACGCCGGGCGGTCTTGACGGCCATGCGCGGGTTCGGAAGCGTGTCGTGCGAGCGAGACAGCGCGACCCATTCGACACAGGAGTGGATCATGGCATTACGGTTTGTCGCCAAGGACGAGAAGTCCGGCGTGAACGGCTCACCGACGGTGTTCGTGGACGAGGAGACCTCGGATCTGGTGCTCCAGGGCTGGAAGATCGACAGCGACACGCAGGCGGACTGCCTCGCGTTCGGACCGATCCCGGACCACGAGACGGTGGTGCGGATTCCGGCCAGAATGGTGAAGGCGATCAGGGAGGCGTGCGATGTCGCAGAGCGTCGAGAGTTTCGGTGAGCTGCTGAAGCAGGCCCGGAGATCTGCTGTGCACCTTGAGACGCGGGACTCGTACGCCGTCGCCGGTGAGGCCGACGACTTCGAGGAGTGGAGGCGAACGGGCATCGCCAACACCGACCCGTGCTCCCCCTATTGGTCGCTCTGGGTCGACCTCGTGGCTGAGGCTGTCAGTCGCGGTGTCGTCATGCGTCGCGCACGGATCGTGTCCGAGCCGGTGACCGACTACATCCGGTTCGAGCACGCCGGTACCGCAGTGGTGGTGGGAGCGGGAGAACTGGTCCGTTGGCTGCCGAGGCGCCGGGCCTCGGACATCGCCCTGCCCGGAAACGACTTCTGGCTGTTCGACGACCGCTTGGTCCAGTTCAACGTCTTCGGCGGTGACAGCCGGTGGACCCACACCGACTTCACCGAGGACCCCGCTGTCGTGGGACTCTGCGCGACCGCGTTCGAGTCGGTGTGGGAGCGCGCCGTTCCGCACGAGCAGTACACCGTCTGAGACGCAAGGGCCTTCGGTTCGTGCCTCCCTTGCCGTCCTCCAGTGCCCAGGCCGCGCGCGAGGCCCTGGCCACCCGCTTGCGGGAGATGATGCTGGACGCTGGTCTCAAGGGGCACGAGCTGGCTGCCCGGTGTGAATGGAACGCCGCGAAGACGTCCCGCATCATCAATGCGAAGACGCAGCCGTCGGATGCTGACATCCGTGCCTGGTGCGTCGCCTGCGGGGCCGAGGACCAGACCGCTGACCTCGTCGCCAGCGCCCGTGCGGTCGAATCCATGTACATCGAGTGGCGCAGACTCCAGCGCAACGGCCTCCGCAAGGTGCAAGAGGACTTCTACACGCTGCACGAGCGGTCGGCACTCTGTCGGGCCTACGTCTCGAACGTCGTACCCGGCTTCTTCCAGACCGCCCCGTACGCCACTGCGGTGTTCCACGCCGTCACACGGTTCCTGGGCACCCCTGATGACGTGGCCGAGGCCGTTGCCTCCCGTGTCGCCCGTGGGCGCCTTCTCCACGAAGGCGGTCACCGTTTCGCGGTCGTCATGGAGGAGTGGGTCCTGCGTTCCCGCATCGGAGACTCGGAGACGATGGTGGACCAGCTCCGGCACCTCCTCGCCGTCCTGCCGCTCGCTTCGGTTTCGCTCGGCATTATCCCTTCCACGGCCTCACGCACCCTGTGGCCCCCTGAGGCGTTCTACCTCTACGACGACCGGCGCGTCGTGGTGGAGACCCTGACTGCTGAGATCAATGTGACCCAGCCGCGCGAAATCGCCGACTACACGCGTGCTTTCGCCGAGCTGACGAAGATGGCTGTCTACGGCGACGCGGCCAAGGCCCGCATCATCGAGGCGATGGACGTTCTCAAGTGAGTCCGTGCAAGAGAACGCAATTCTGTTGAGGCTGACTCCGGCCTCTTCCTAGGGTGTTGACGGCTCCGAGGGGAACGGCGACTCCGAGCAGTGGACCTGGACCGACGCATGACAGCGTTCGCTGTGCCACGTCTGCCCCCGTCCCGCTGCCGTGCCGCAGGGCGGAACCGCCCGGACCTCATGCCCGGACCCGGGCAGGGGAGCAGAAGAGGGAGGGCATCAAGATGACAGAACAGAAAGCCACCCAGGCGGGGACCAGCCCCGCGCTCCTGATCGCCGTGGAAGAGTTGGCAACCGCGCATGACCGAAGCGAGTCCGAGCGGTCCGACATCACCAGTTCGCAGAACAGCGCGGGCGACGACGGAGACAACCGCGACCTGAACCTCCCCAAGGCGTAAGGGTTATGGAGCACCGGCTCGTCACACACATTGAGAGGGCCCTCGGCTGGGAGGGGCCGAGTTCCGCAGGGCACGCGTTCGCTCACGGCCGTCTCGCGGACCCGGACCTGCCCGTACGCCTGTTGACCCCGGCGAGGCTCCTGGATCTGATCAAGCGGCGCCACCTGGCCAATCCGCAGTTGCGCTGTTACGCCAAGGGTGACGAGATCCACCCGTCCATGTTCCTGTCCACCAACGTCAACCGACGCAGGCAAGCCGTGAGCCAGGCCGACATGGCAGCCCTCGGACGGATCCTCAACGACGGTGGCACCGTGGTCCTGGACCACGTGGACTTCTTCGACCCGACACTGGAAGTCGCCTGTCGGGCTTTGGGCTGGTGGTCCGGTGAGCTCACCTCCGCCAATGCCTACCTTGCGGTCGGGGAAACCGATGGGTTCCCCCTGCACTGGGACGACCACGAAGTCATCGCCGTACAGCTCTCCGGCGAGAAATCCTGGGAGGTGCGGGGCGCGTCCCGTCCGGTGCCCATGTACCGCGACGCGGAACGCAACCGTGCCCCCTCGAAGGAGGTGATGTGGAAAGGCACCATGCGGGCTGGAGACGTCATGCACATCCCGCGCGGGTTCTGGCACACTGCGACCCGTCTCGGTTCCGGTGACGACGGCCACTCGCTCCACGTGACGTTCGGGTTCACCAGACGGACCGGAGTGACATGGGTCAACTTCCTGTCCGACGTCTCCCGCGCGGATGAGGACTTCCGCCTTGATCTGGAAGGCGTCGAGCGAACCGGACACGATGCGCTGGCCGACAGAATCGGGGCATTGGCGGCCGCCTACAGCCCCGATCGGTACCTGGAGGAACTGCGGTCCGGCACTCCGCCCGCACGCCATCTACCCCAAGTGGCCGCGTTCGGCAGACCGGAGGGGGTCGTGGCCGTCACCGAGTTCGCCCCCTGTGTCGTTCGCTGTGGCGACACGGTCCGCGTCCGCGGGGGCGGCAGAAGGCTGACCCTCCAGGGGCGGGCGGAACCGGGCCTTCGCGTACTTCTGTCGGGGCATCCGGTGCACCTCGCCGGTGCTGACGAGGACACCGTCACCCTGGCAGACCTGCTCATCAGGGAGGGACTGTGCGAACCACTGACAGAAATGTCATCCTCGGGTTATACCGGTCTGGTCACGCCCGTGACGTACTCGAAGCAGCCTTCGACCTCGGCATAACGCGTCTCGACACCGCCTCGAACTACCTCAGCCATCGCTCACACGAGGTACTGAAGAGAGGCGCCGGCGATCTGCTGCCGAAGTTCTCGGTCTCCACCAAGGTCGGGTACTTCCCGGAGGGCCACTCCCTCGACTCCGACAGGCTCCGCGCCGGAGCCGAGCGGGTAGCGAAGGACCTGGGGCGGGAGCCGGACGCAGTGCTCCTCCACAATCCTGAGCAGGGGTGCCCCGCCGCCGAGACGCTGGCCCAGGCCTGCACGGTCCTGGCTGAAGCCGCGCGGGCGGGCCTGTGTGGTGGATGGGGTGTGTCGAGCTGGGATCCACGCCCACTCGTGGGCCTCGGCGTGCCCCGTCCCGACATCCTCATGATCCGGTCAGGACTGCTGGTGAGCATCGATGTGCTGGAGGCGACCGAGGTCCTGGTGGAGAGTTGGCGACCTTCTCAGGTCTGGGGGATGAGTCCCTTCGGAGGAAGTGTCGCGGAGTCCGTGTGGGGGAGGTTCGATCCGAGACTGTTCCTGAAGCCCTCCCGGTCGCCCACGAAGGTCCAGGCAGCGTTCCGCTCCGCCTACCGGCTGCCTGCGGTCGACGCGGTGGCGGTCGGTACCAACGATGTCGGCCACCTCCGGGAACTGATCGATGCCATGGCGTACGACGTCGACGACCAGGTGATCCGGGAGTACCGAAGGCTTCTCAGGGCCAGGCGTCAGCCCGTCTGAAGGTCCTTCACCACGTGGTCCGCCGTCGCCCGGGCGGCCTCCGTCCGGGGGTCGCCAGGTGCGGCGCCGGAGCTGAGGATCTTCGCGGCGACGAACAGTGTCATCAGTCCGCCCTCCCGGCTCTCCAGGTCCTCACGCCGCTCTCTGCGGACGCGATCGGCCAGCGCCGGGACGCCGAGGGAAGCGCCCCACAGCTGCGCCGCGTCCAGACCGCGCGGGGCCATGCCCCAGTCCTCCCAGTCGAAGACGCGGAACACCGGTGCCGTCATGTTCGCCCAGTTGAGATCCGCATGGGCCGGGCGCCATTCGGTGACAGCCGTGTCGACTCCGGGGAAGACCCCGTGGATCGTGCCGGTGACGAGCTCCGGGGTGAGGGTCTCGGTGTCCGGTGTGGCGATCCGGTTGGTGCGCTGCGTGGCGAGGGCGTCCAGAGAGGCGTTCAGCGCGTCCCACCACTCCGGGGGAAGGCCCGGGTCCTTCCTCAGCACCGCGCTGCCCACGGGACCGTCCGGCAGCAGCTCGGTCTCATCCGCCCGCCACACCACCGGCTCCGACTCGTCCCGCCACGCGGTGCCCGAGAACCACGCCGGTTTCGCGATCCCGCGCAGGGCCTCCGCGGACGCGATGCCGTCCCCGCCTTGGACCCCGACCCTGTCGAGCCCGCGCCGCTCGATGCGCACCCATGTGTCGCGGTCCGTGCGGGCCCCCAGGGAACGGCGCTTGCGCACGAGCGTCTCCCGGTCCAGGCGCACCCCCAGTGACCGCTCCACACGCTCCAGCACCGCTTCCGCGAGTTCATCGCGCAGATCCACCGAACGCAGTGTCATGAATCCGAACCTACCAACGCCCGGCCGCCTTCCGGCCGAAGGCGGTGAGGCATGAGCGGCATCGGGTCACCCCCCGTCCCCCGTCGTCTCCCCCAGTACCGGGAAGCGGCGGGGGGTCAGGGTGAGGAGGACCAGGAGGGCCAGGGCCGCCGCGCAGGCCGCGCCCAGGTAGACGTGGTCCACCGCCGCGTCCACCGCTCGGCGCAGGTTCTCCGTCGTCTCCGGGGGCAGCGACTCCGGGTCGTCCAGCGCGCGGGCCAGGGTGTCCAGGTCGCCGCCCGCCCCGAGGCGGGAGGTGAGCACGCCGTTCGCCAGCGCCCCGAACAGCGCCGCGCCCACGCTCTGGCCGACCTGGCGGCAGAACAGCACCGACGCCGTCGTCGTGCCCCGCTCCCCGTAGGGGACGGTCGACTGGACCCCGACGATCAGCGGCAGCTGGAACAGGCCGATGGCCGCGCCCAGCAGCAGCATCAGCAGGGCGGGCTGCCAGGGTTCCCCGGGGAACGGCAGGAACGGGAACGCCAGCAGCAGGAGCAGCGCCAGGGAGATGCCGACGACCGCCGTCAGCCGGAAACCGATCCTGTTGTACACCCGGTCGGCGAACGCGGCGCTGATCGGCCAGCTCACCGTCATCACCGACAGCACGAACCCGGCCGCTATCGGCCCCAGGCCCAGCACCGACTGCGCGTACGTCGGCAGGAACACCGTCGGCGCGACGATCAGCAGGCCCAGCGCGCCCAGCGCGAGGTTCACCGCGGCGATCGTCCGGCGGCGCCAGACCCAGCCCGGGATGACCGGCTCGGCCGCGCGCCGCTCGATCACGACGGTGACGGCGGCGAGGACCGCCGCCCCCGCGAACAGCCCGAGGGACGGCCCCGACAGCCACGGCCAGGCGACACCGCCCTGGACCAGCGCCGTCAGCAGCAGCGCCCCCGTGGCGAAGATCCCGAGCGCACCGGGCCAGTCGATCCGTACGCGCGCGCCCGGCACCCGTACACGCGCGCCCGGCGCGGCCCCCCGCATCCGGCCGCCCCGCCCCCGGCCGTGTGCGCGGGCCCGCCTCGCCGGAGGGTCACCCGGTTCCACCAGATGGCGGACGATCAGCCACAGCGCCAGCAGGCCGATCGGCAGGTTGACGAGGAAGATCCAGCGCCAGTCCGCGTATCCCGCGAGGAGGCCGCCCACCGCCGGGCCCGCGACCGAGGACGCGGCCCACACGGACGACAGCTTCGCCTGGATCCTGGGCCGTTCCTTCAGCGGGTACAGATCGGCGGCGATCGTCTGGACCGTGCCCTGGAGGGCTCCCCCGCCGAGCCCCTGGACGACCCGGAAGGCGATCAGGGACGCCATGTCCCAGGCGGCGGCGCACAGCAGGGAGCCGACGAGGAAGAGGACGACCCCGGCGACCAGCACCGGCTTGCGGCCGAAGGTGTCGCTGAGCTTGCCGTACACCGGCAGGGTGACGGTCACGGCGAGCAGATAGCCGGAGAACAGCCAGGAGAAGACGGAGAGCCCGCCGAGGTCGCCGACGATCTGGGGCACGGCGGTGGCCACGATCGTGCCGTCCACGGCGGCCAGACCCATGCCCAGCATCAGCGCGAGGACCAGGCCACGGCCGGGCGCCGGTGGCGCCGCCGGGCCCGCCGCCACGGCCTTCCGTACGTACGGTTCCCCCACCGCGCCCTCTTTTCCCCATACATCTAAATGGGCGGGGCCAGGGTCCCACTCGGACCACGGGTGGAGGAACCCCTAGGGGCCTCTCCCCCATACGGGCCAGGGGTCGTTCGTACCGGCGGAGGAGGAGAACTCGCCTACAGGCTCCTTAACTTGGACCTACAACCACCCACTGCTCCGAGGAGAGAACCGTGACAACGGCTGTGACCATCCCCAAGTCCGGGGGTACCGGACGGAGTTCGGCCGTTGCCGCACGGGCACGCCAGGTCGTCAAGGCGTACGGCTCGGGCGAGACCCGGGTCCTCGCGCTCGACCACGTCGACGTCGACATCGCCCGTGGCCGGTTCACCGCCATCATGGGACCGTCGGGCTCCGGCAAGTCGACCCTGATGCACTGCCTCGCCGGACTCGACACCGTCACCAGCGGCGAGATCCACCTCGCCGACACCGAGATCACCCGGCTCAAGGACAAGAAGCTCACCCAGCTCCGCCGGGACCGGATCGGCTTCATCTTCCAGGCGTTCAACCTGCTGCCGACCCTCAGCGCCATCGAGAACATCACCCTGCCGATGGACATCGCCGGACGGAAGCCGGACGCCGACTGGCTCCGCCGGGTCGTCGACACCGTCGGACTGTCGGAGCGCCTCAAGCACCGCCCCAACGAGCTGTCCGGCGGCCAGCAGCAGCGCGTGGCCGTGGCCCGCGCGCTCGCCGCCCGGCCCGAGATCATCTTCGGCGACGAGCCCACCGGAAACCTGGACTCCCGCGCCGGTGCCGAGGTCCTCGGCTTCCTCCGCACCTCCGTCGACGAACTCGGCCAGACGATCGTCATGGTCACCCACGACCCGGTCGCCGCCTCCTACTCCGACCGCGTCCTCTACCTCGCCGACGGCCGGATAGTCGACGAGATGGAGCGCCCCACCGCCGAAGCCGTCCTCGACCGGATGAAGGACTTCGACGCGCGCGGGCGGACCTCATGAGCGTCCTGAAGACCTCCCTGCGCAACTTCTTCGCGCACAAGGGACGCATGGCGCTCTCCGCCGTCGCCGTCCTGCTCTCCGTCGCCTTCGTCTGCGGCACCCTCGTGTTCACCGACACCATGAACACCACCTTCGACAAGCTCTTCGCGGTCACCGCCTCCGACGTCACCATCGGCCCCAAGGGCTCCGACGCGGGCGGCACCCCGCAGACCGGCCGGCCCGAGGCGCTCCCCGCCTCCCTCGTCGAGCGGGTCCGGAAGACCGAGGGCGTCCAGGACGCCCGGGGCACCGTCGTCTCCACCGGCGTCACCGTCGTCGACTCCCGCGACAAGAACATCGGTCCCACCAGCGGCGCCCCGACCATCGCCGCCAACTGGAGCGACAGCGAACTGCGTTCGGTGGAGTTCGCCTCCGGCCACGAACCGCGCGGCCCCACCGACGTCGTCGTGGACGGCGCCACCGCCGAGAAGAACGGCCTGAAGCTCGGCGACACCCTGCGCACGATCTCCGTCACCGGCGACTTCACCGCCAAGATCTCCGGCCTCGTCGACTTCAAGGTCACCAACCCGGGCGCCACCGTCGTCTACTTCGAGACCGCCACCGCCCAGCGCGAACTCCTCGGCAAGACCGGCCTGTTCACCCAGATCACCGCCGACGCGAAGCCCGGCGTCAGCGACGACACCCTCAAGCGCGACATCGCCGCCTCCCTCGGCGGCGCCTACAAGCTCCAGACCGCCGCCGAGACCGCCGACGAGGGCCGGACGGAACTCGGCTCCTTCCTCGACGTCATGAAGTACGCGATGCTCGGCTTCGCCGGTATCGCCTTCCTCGTCGGCATCTTCCTCATCGTCAACACCTTCTCCATGCTGGTCGCCCAGCGCACCCGCGAGATCGGCCTCATGCGGGCCATCGGCTCCAGCCGCAAGCAGGTCAACCGGTCCGTCCTCGTCGAGGCGCTGCTCCTCGGCCTCTTCGGCTCCGCCGCCGGAGCCGTCGCGGGCGTCGGCCTCGCCGTCGGCCTGATGAAGGTCATGTCGTCCATCGGCATGGAACTCTCCACCCGCGACCTCACCGTGAAGTGGACGACCCCCGCCATCGGCCTCGTCCTCGGTGTCGTCGTCACCGTCCTCGCCGCCTACGTCCCGGCCCGCCGCGCCGGGAAGGTCTCCCCGATGGCCGCCCTCCGGGACGCGGGCACCCCCGCCGACGGCCGGGCGGGCCGGGTCCGCGGCGCCGTGGGCCTCGCCCTCACCGCCGCCGGGGCCGCCGGACTCGTCGCCGCCGCCCGCGCCGAGGAGGCCAAGCCCGGCTCCCTCTGGCTCGCCCTCGGCGTCGTCCTCTCCCTGCTCGGCCTCGTCGTGATCGGACCGCTCCTCGCGGGCTTCGTCGTCCGCGCCCTCGGCGTCGTCGTCCTGCGGGTCTTCGGCCCCGTCGGCCGCCTCGCCGAACGCAACGCGCTCCGCAACCCGCGCCGCACCGGCGCCACCGCCGCGGCCCTCATGATCGGCCTGGCGCTCGTCGCCTGCCTCTCCGTCGTCGGCTCCTCGATGGTCGCCTCGGCCACCGACGAACTCGACCGGTCCGTGGGCGCCGACTTCATCGTCCAGTCCGGTACGGGACAGCCGATCGTGCCGCAGGCCCAGGCGGCCCTGGCGAAGACCCCCGGTCTCGACCACCTCACCTCGTACAAGTGGGTGGACGCCACCGTCACCGACCCGCGCGGCCGGACCACCACCGCCGACCTGGCCGCCACCGACCCCACGTACATGGACGACCTGCGCCGCGAGACCACGGCCGGCAAGCTCGCCGACGCCTACGGCAAGGGCGCCATGTCCGTCGGCAGCGACTACGCCACCGAGCACGGCGTCAAGGTCGGCGACGTCCTGACCGTCGCCTTCAAGGGCGGCGACAAGGCACGGCTGAAGGTCGCGGCGATCACCGCCGACATCGGCAACGTCGACAACGGGGCGATGTACACCAGCGTCACCACCCTCGCCGAGCACCTGCCCGCCGAGCGGATGCCGCAGAGCCTGCTGCTCCTCGCCAGCGCGAAGGACGGCCAGGAGACCCAGGCGTACCAGGCGCTCAAGGACGCCCTCGCGCCCTACCCGCAGTACCAGGTCAACAACCAGGCCGACTACAAGAAGGCCCTCCAGGACCAGGTCGGACAGCTCCTCAACATCGTGTACGGGCTCCTCGCCCTCGCGATCGTCGTCGCCGTCCTCGGGGTCGTGAACACCCTGGCCCTCTCGGTCGTCGAGCGGACCCGCGAGATCGGCCTCATGCGGGCGATCGGCCTCTCCCGCCGCCAGCTCCGCCGCATGATCCGCCTGGAGTCGGTGGTCATCGCCCTCTTCGGCGCGCTCCTCGGCCTCGGCCTGGGCATGGGCTGGGGCACCTCCGCCCAGAAGCTCCTCGCCCTCGACGGGCTCGGCGTCCTCGACATCCCCTGGGCGACGATCCTCACCGTCTTCGTCGGCTCGGCCTTCGTCGGCCTCTTCGCGGCCCTCGTCCCCGCCTTCCGGGCGGGCCGGATGAACGTCCTGAACGCCATCGCCAGCGAGTAGCGCACGGCGCGCGGCGGGTCACGGGGGGCTCGCCGCGCGCCGCGGCGGTGGGCGGAAGCGACGGGCGCCGACCGCCCCGCCGCGCCCCAGGACCCCGTACGGCCCCGGGAAGGACCCTGCCAGGTCCGCCCGGGGCCGTACGGCCGCGCGGCACCGCGGCGTCCGCGTCAGGGCGTTCCCGTACGGGTGCCCCCGGCCCACCGTTCCCGTCCCACCGTTCCTGTCCCGCCGTTCCCGTACGGGTGTCCCCGTACGGGCTTCGCCGTGGGGGCGGGGGCCCTGACCGGACCGGAGCAGTGGCGGGGGCCCTGACCGGACCGGAGCCGGGCCCCCGGGCCCCTTCCGTCACCCGGCCGGAGGCCCCGGACCCCGGTTCACCCCGGCGGCTGTCCGTGCCACGTCGTAGGCTGGGCGCACCGGGCCGTACGCGCCCGGGAGCACCCCGGCCCGTGACCACGTGTCGGGCTGTTCGCGTTGCCCGCCCCCGTCACCCTCCGGGATGGAAAGCTTCATGAGCCTGCACGGCCTGCTCGACGTAGTCGTCAAGGACCCGGCCCTCGCGGAGGCGGTGAAGGCCGCAGCCGACGGCAACCGCCCGCACGTGGACCTGGTCGGACCGGCCGCCGCCCGGCCCTTCGCCGTCGCCGCGCTCGCCCGGGACTCGGGGCGCCCGGTGCTCGCGGTGACCGCGACCGGCCGGGAGGCCGAGGACCTCGCCGCCGCCCTGCGCTCGCTCCTCGACCCCGACACCGTCGCCGAGTTCCCCTCCTGGGAGACCCTGCCGCACGAGCGGCTCTCGCCCCGCTCCGACACCGTCGGCCGTCGCCTCGCGGTGCTGCGCCGCCTCGCCCACCCGCGCTCCGACGACCCGGCGGCCGGACCGGTCAGCGTGGTCGTCGCACCGATCAGGTCCGTGCTCCAGCCGCAGGTCAAGGGCCTCGGCGACCTGGAGCCCGTCGCGCTCAGGTCCGGCGGGACGGCCGATCTGAACGAGATCGTCGAGGGCCTCGCCGCCGCCGCGTACGCGCGCGTGGAGCTGGTCGAGAAGCGCGGCGAGTTCGCCGTGCGCGGCGGCATCCTGGACGTCTTCCCGCCCACCGAGGAGCATCCGCTCCGGGTCGAGTTCTGGGGCGACGACGTCGAGGAGATCCGCTACTTCAAGGTGGCCGACCAGCGGTCCCTGGAGGTCGCCGAGCACGGCCTGTGGGCGCCGCCCTGCCGGGAGCTGCTCCTCACCGACTCCGTACGGGAGCGGGCGGCGGCCCTCGCCGAGGACCACCCCGAGCTGGGCGAACTCCTCGGGAAGATCGCGGAGGGCATCGCCGTCGAGGGCATGGAGTCCCTGGCGCCGGTCCTCGTCGACGACATGGAACTCCTCCTCGACGTGCTGCCGCAGGGCTCCATGGCGGTGGTCTGCGACCCCGAGCGGGTCAGGACCCGGGCCGCCGACCTGGTCGCCACCAGCCAGGAGTTCCTCCAGGCGTCCTGGGCGGCGACGGCGGGCGGCGGCGAGGCCCCGATCGACGTCGACGCGGCCTCCCTGTGGGGGATCGCGGACGTCCGCGACCGGGCCCGCGAGCTGGGCATCGCCTGGTGGTCGGTGTCGCCGTTCGCGGCGGACGAGACCGCCACCGGCGACACCCTCACCCTCGGGATGCGGGCCCCCGAGTCCTACCGGGGCGACACCGCCCGCGCGCTCGCCGACACCAAGGGCTGGCTGTCCGACGGCTGGCGCACGGTCTACGTCACCGAGGCCCACGGCCCCGCCACCCGTACGGTCGAGGTCCTCGGCGGCGAGGGCATCGCCGCCCGGCTCGACACCGACCTGGCGGAGATCTCCCCGGCCGTCGTCCACGTCGTCCGGGGCTCCATCGACCACGGCTTCGTGGACCCGGCGCTGCGCCTCGCGGTCCTCACCGAGACCGACCTGTCCGGCCAGAAGGCGGCGGGCAAGGACGGGCAGCGGATGCCCGCCAAGCGCCGCAAGACCATCGACCCGCTGACCCTGGAGCCCGGCGACTACATCGTGCACGAGCAGCACGGTGTCGGCCGGTACGTGGAGATGGTCCAGCGGACCGTGCAGGACGCCACCCGCGAGTACCTCCTCGTCGAGTACGCCCCCGCCAAGCGCGGGCAGCCCGGCGACCGGCTGTACATCCCCACCGACCAGCTGGAGCAGGTCACCAAGTACGTCGGCGGCGAGGCGCCGACGCTGCACCGGCTCGGCGGCGCCGACTGGACGAAGACCAAGCAGCGCGCGAAGAAGGCCGTCAAGGAGATCGCGGCCGACCTGATCAAGCTGTACTCGGCGCGGATGGCGGCCCCCGGCCACGCCTTCGGCCCCGACACCCCCTGGCAGCGGGAGCTGGAGGACGCCTTCCCGTACGCCGAGACCCCCGACCAGCTGTCCACCATCGCCGAGGTGAAGGAGGACATGGAGAAGACGGTCCCCATGGACCGGCTGATCTGCGGCGACGTCGGCTACGGCAAGACGGAGATCGCGGTGCGGGCCGCGTTCAAGGCGGTGCAGGACGGCAAGCAGGTCGCCGTCCTCGTCCCCACCACCCTGCTCGTGCAGCAGCACTTCGGCACGTTCAGCGAGCGGTACTCCCAGTTCCCGGTGAAGGTGCGGGCGCTGTCCCGGTTCCAGACGGACACCGAGTCGAAGGCGACCCTGGAGGGGCTGCGGGAGGGCTCCGTCGACATCGTCATCGGCACCCACCGGCTGTTCTCGTCCGAGACGAAGTTCAAGGACCTGGGCCTGGTCGTCGTCGACGAGGAGCAGCGCTTCGGCGTCGAGCACAAGGAGCAGCTGAAGAAGCTCCGCGCCAACGTCGACGTCCTCACCATGTCGGCCACCCCCATCCCCCGTACGCTCGAAATGGCCGTCACCGGCATCCGCGAGATGTCCACGATCACCACCCCGCCGGAGGAGCGGCACCCCGTCCTCACCTTCGTCGGACCGTACGAGGAGAAGCAGATCGGCGCCGCCATCCGCCGCGAACTGCTCCGCGAGGGCCAGGTCTTCTACATCCACAACCGGGTCGACTCCATCGACCGGGCGGCGGCCCGGCTGCGGGAGATCGTGCCCGAGGCGCGGATCGCCACGGCCCACGGCCAGATGTCGGAGCAGGCCCTCGAACAGGTCGTCGTCGACTTCTGGGAGAACAAGTTCGACGTCCTCGTGTCCACCACGATCGTCGAGTCCGGCATCGACATCTCCAACGCCAACACCCTGATCGTCGAGCGCGGCGACAACTTCGGGTTGTCGCAGCTGCACCAGCTGCGGGGGCGCGTCGGCCGTGGCCGCGAGCGGGGCTACGCGTACTTCCTCTACCCGCCGGAGAAGCCCCTCACGGAGACCGCGCACGAGCGGCTGGCGACGATCGCCCAGCACACCGAGATGGGCGCGGGCATGTACGTGGCCATGAAGGACCTGGAGATCCGGGGCGCGGGCAATCTGCTCGGCGGCGAGCAGTCCGGCCACATCGCGGGCGTCGGCTTCGACCTGTACGTGCGGATGGTCGGCGAGGCGGTCGCGGACTACCGGGCGCAGATGGAGGGCGTCACCGAGGAGGAGGCACCCCTGGAAGTGAAGATCGAACTTCCGGTCGACGCCCATGTGCCGCACGACTACGCGCCGGGGGAGCGGCTGCGCCTCCAGGCCTACCGGTCGATCGCCGCCGCCAACTCGGAGGAGGACATCAGGGCCGTACGGGAGGAGCTGACCGACCGCTACGGCAAGCTGCCCGAGCCGGTCGAGAACCTCCTCCTGGTCGCGGGCCTGCGGATGCTGGCCCGTGCCTGCGGCGTCGGCGAGATCGTCCTCCAGGGTTCCAACATCCGGTTCGCCCCGGTGGAGCTGCGCGAGTCGCAGGAACTGCGCCTGAAGCGGCTCCACCCGCGCGTGGTCATCAAGCCTGCCGTCCACCAGATCCTGGTGCCGCGCCCGACCGGCGGGAAGATCGGCGGGAAGCCGGTGGTGGGCCGCGAACTGCTCGCCTGGACCGGGGAGTTCCTCACCACGATCCTCGGCGGCTGACGCCCCGGCGCGACCGGCCCGGCCCGGCGCGATGATGGGCGGCGCCCGGCCCGGGGTGCCGCCCGTCCTCCCGTACGGGGGTCACCCGGCCTTCCCGTACGGGGACTGGGTCCGGCCTTCGTCGTACGGGGACTGGGTCCGGCCTTCGTCGTACGGGGGCCGGACCCGGCCTTCGTGTACGGGGCGCCCGGTCCTCGTGTACGGGTGTCAGGGTGCCGTGCGGCCCGTGACGGCCGCCGAGGGGCCGCCGGTGACGGCCGCCGTGCCCCGGGCCGTGGTCAGCCAGAACAGGACCGCGCACAGGAAGCCCGCCGCCGCGAACACCAGCGACTCCAGGAGCGAGTCGTCCCGGGCGCCGGAGAGGAGCGCGACGGCCGCCGCCCCGGCCAGGGCGACCGGGGCCAGGGCGCGGGGGCGCCACGGGGAGGCCGGGGCGTCCCGCTCCGGCAGCAGCCGGGCCGCGACCAGGTAGCAGGCGCAGGCGAGCAGCGTGGAGCCCAGGGAGTCGCTCGACCGGTGGTGGTAGGTCGCCAGGACACCGGAGGCCGCGAAGACCGACCACAGCATCCCGGCCGTGGCGAGGTACGGGCGGACCCGGGGCGGCACGACGAGGAGGGCGCCGAGGACCAGCGCCACGGGCACGGCCGCGTGCCCGCTGGGGAAGCTCGACTCGATCAGCGATTCCTCCGCGCCCACCAGATCGGGGCGGGGCAGGAACATCGAGACCAGTTCCTTGGCCCCGATCGTGACCACGACGGTCGTGACCGCCGCCAACCCCTGCCACCAGCGCCTTCGCAGCACGGCGACGGCCGCGATGAGCGCGGTGCCCACGAACAGGGTGGGCAGGGCGGTCTGCTCCATGGGCGGCAGCGCCCACGATCCGTACTCCCCCCCGGCCACGCCGTAGACCCACGCGGGGATGGCGCCCTGCTCCCCGCTGAACAGGTGGTTCTCCGCCCGCTGCCCGAAGGGCGTGCAGACCGCGACCAGATAGAGCGCCACGAAGGCCAGGAGGCAGAGCGCGGGCGGCAGCCAGGACCGGGCCGCCGGGTCCGGACCGGGCCCGGGTCCGTACCCGGCGTCCGTACGCGCGGACGGGGACGGGGACGCGGACGGAGTCGGAGTCGGAGGCGGGGAGATGTGCTGGGTCATGGCCTTCTCTGTCGGTCGTGGGCGTACGGGCGGCCGGGCGCGGGCCTGGAGGTGCCCTGCTTCTGGCGGCGGGCGGTCGTGGGGCGGGCGGTCGTGGGGCGGGCGGTCGTGGGGCGGGCGGGAGTTCGGCGACAGGTCCTAGTCGAGGAGCGCCCGGTCCCGCCGGTGTCGGGCGGCGACGGCGAGCGCCGGGAGCGGGGCGACGAGCAGCAGGAGGACGACCAGGTCCGGCAGCGAGCGCATGAAGCCGTCGGGCTGGAGGACGATCGCCTGCGTACGGACGAACGCGAACGCCGCCACCGGGATCAGCCACCGGCGGTCACCGGTCGCGGCCGTCGCCACCCACGCGACGACGAGCCCGGCGATCTCCAGGACGAACAGACCGCGCTGGAACGACGGGCTGACCGCGGTGACGTGCAGGGACCCGGCGGTGAACAGGGCGAGCCCGAGGGGCACCAGCCAGCCGTACGAGTGGCGCCGCAGCCGTCCGGGACGGCGGACCGCGAGGACGGCGCAGGCTCCGCACAGCAGCCCGGAGAGCACCAGGTCCTGGGCGGTGAGGGGGGAGCCGAGGCCGTAGTAGCCGAGCCCCTTCTTGCCCTCGTCGCCGAAGAGCGTGCCGTGGGGGAAGGCCGCCCCGGCGTAGACCATCGTGGCGGCGGCGGGCAGCGCGAGCCACGCCCGGCCGCGCAGCAGGGCGACCAGGCAGACCAGCGGGAGCAGCCCGTACGGCAGCAGCCGGGTCCGGGTGCCGGGGCCCTCCGCCCACGGGTACCAGCCCGCGTGGTCGAAGGCGATGGCGTGCTGCCCGGGATCGATCCGCAGCGCCCAGTGCCAGACGTCCTGGAGGTACGGCACGAGGGCGAGCGCGGCCAGGACGAGGGCGGCCAGCTGGATGCCGTCCAGCCACCACGGGCGGGTCCGGTCGTCCACGACGGCGCGGGCGCGGGCCCGCGCCCCGGCGCGGGCGACGGCGGCGAGCTCCCGGGGCGGGGGCCAGGAGCGGCCGGGATACGCCTCGGCGAGGCAGTCCAGCAGCTCCCTTCCCTGCCGGGAGCGGTAGGGCTCGGGGTAGGCCATGAGCAGCAGGCGGTTCACGCGGGGGCCGCCCCGGCCTCCCGCGCGCGGCCGAGGACGAGGGCCGCCGCCTGCCGCATCCGCAGCGCCTCCCGGTCGAGCGCCCCGCCGCCGTCCTCGGTGAGCCGGTAGTAGCGCCGGGCCCGGCCGTCGACGATCTCCTCGTCGCCGGGGGTCACGTAACCGGCCCTCTCCAGCCGTTCCAGCGCGCCGTAGAGGGTGCCGACGGCGATCCTCAGCCGCCCGTCGGTGGCCCGCTCGGCGGCCTTGACGATCCCGTAGCCGTGCAGCGGCCCGTCCAGGAGCGCCGCGAGGATGAAGTACTGCGCTTCCGTCAGGGACGGGCTCTGTCGTGTCATACGGCGAGCATATATCGAGTGCCGAAGTATCTTTTTCAGCCGGGTGGGATCTTTTCGGCCGGGGGGTGGCTCGGACGGCCGGGGGTGTCGTGGGGTATCGCGGGGTGAGTGTGGTCAGCGGGTCGGGGAGTCGTCCGGTCCGTCGTCCGCCTCCGGCGTTCCCGTGCCCCCCGGCGCCCCGGTTCCGAACGTCAGGGCCGTCAGCGCCCGGAACAGTTCCTCCGGGTCCCGGTCCGTCAGCGGGCCGTCCAGGTTGCGGCTGAGGAGCAGGGTCGCGAAGCCGTGCGCGAGGGACCAGGCGGCGATCCCGGCGGTACGGGGGTCGGGGACGTCCGGCAGACCGGTGACGCCGGTACGGAGTTCGGCGGAGGCGCGGTCCTTCGCGGCGACGAGGTCAGGGTCGTCCGCGCGCAGCAGTTCCGGCTGGAACATGACCTGGAAGTGCGCCGGGTGCTCCGTCGCGAAGCGCACGTACCGCACACCGCGTTCGCGCAGCCCGCCGACACCGGCGAGGGCGTCGGCGAGGAGCCCGTACCCCTGCGCGGCGACGGCCGTGAGCAGTCCGGTGCGGTCTCCGAAGTGGTGCGCGGGCGCGGCGTGCGAGACGCCCGCGCGCCGGGCGAGGTCCCGGAGGCTCAGCGCCCCGGGGCCCTCGGCGGCGATGACGCCGAGGGCGGCGGCGAGGACCGCCTGTCGCAGATCGCCGTGGTGGTAGGTGTTCCGTCTCGTCATGGCAGCAGCCTAGCCCTGATCTAGTCATTGACAAGTTACCGGACCCGGCGCAATCTAGTCAGTGTCAAGATGTGGGTCGGAGAGGCCGGAGCCGAGAGGCTTCGGGCCCGAGACCTCGGGCCCGAGATGAGGGAGACGTCGTGGACACCGGACGTGTACGTCAGATGTGGCACCTGCTCGAACCCCTGCACGCGCTGCTGTACTACGCCCCCGAGGCCTTCGGGGAAGCCGCCGCGCTCGGCTACGACACCACCGAGCGCTGGCCCTCCTACTTCGCCTGGCGGGCCGCGCCCCTGGGCCCCGCGGGCCCGGTCCGGGTCGCCTCCGCCTTCCACAGCTTCAGCCCCGGGACGGTCGCCCGGTACGTCCCCGCCGTCTGGGAGACCGCGTCCCCCGTGGAGGTCCTCGCCGCCCGGCTCCGCGCGGTGGACCGCACCTACCGCTCCGTCCTCGGGGCGGACGCCCTGACCGGCCCGGACCTCACCGAGGCGGCGTCCTTGGCCCGCCGCGCGGCGGAGGCGATCGGGGGAGGGGGCGGGGCCACCTGGTCCGCCGATGGCGGTGTTGATGCCGGGGTCGGCGCGACCAGTGGGGCTGGTGAGGACAGCGGGGTCGGTGGGGGCAGTGGGGACAGTGCGCTCAGCGGGACCGGCGGGATCAGCGCGGTCGCCGGGGTCGCCGGGCGCCCGCTCGCCGCCGCCAACGCCGAGCTGCCCTGGACCGGCGTCCCGCACCTCGATCTCTGGCAGGCGGCGACCGTGCTCCGCGAGCACCGGGGGGACGGGCACGTCGCCGCGCTGCTCGCCGCCGGACTCGACCCGGTCGAGTCGCTCGTCTCGTTCGCGGCCGTCGGCGCCGCCCCCGCGCCCGTGTTCGCGAGCCGGGGCTGGACCGGCGCCGCATGGGCCTCCGCCCGCGCCCGTCTGACGGACCGTGGGCTCCTGGCCCCCGACGGAGCCGCCACGGAGGAGGGCCGCGCCCTGCGCGCCGGGATCGAGCGCCGTACGGACGAACTGGCGGCCACCCCCTGGGACGCCCTCGGCCCCGAGGCCACCGCCCGGCTCGCCGAACTCCTCGGCGGCCCCTGGCTCGCCGCGATCGGCTCCGGACTGCTGCCCGCTGAGAACACCCTGGGCATCGGCAAGGTCTGACCCCCGGCGGAGTCACGGAGTCACGGAGTCACCGAGTCATGGGGTCACGGGGTGCGGAGTCGCCGAGTCGCGGAGTGCCGGAGCCGCCGGGCGACGGGTCCGCTGGGACCCGGTTCCCTCAGGCCCCGGTTCCGCCGAGCACCGGAGTCGTCGAGTCGTCGAGTCACCGCGCCACGGGTCCGCCGCGCCGCCGGGTCCGGGGCCTTGGGCCCGTCCGATTCGGGACCAACGGTACGAAGCTCCCGCCGCCGACCGCCCTAGTATTCCGGGGTGCTGACGTATCGACAGACCTTCACCGCCTCGGTGCTCGCCGCCGCCGCGCTCGTCCTGACCGCCTGTTCGCCCGGGACCGGCTCCCCGGGGTCCGGCGGGGATCCGGGCGGGAAGCCCGCCGCGCGCGGCACCGCCCTCGCCGCCGTGGACGCGCTCACCGTCAAGGGCCGCGCCCCGAAGACGGGTTACGCGCGGGAGGAGTTCGGCCGCGCCTGGGCCGACGTGGACGGCAACGGCTGCGGGACCCGGGACGACATCCTCAAACGGGACCTGACCGGCGTCCGGTTCACCGACGGCCGCTGCAAGGTCGCCTCCGGCACCCTCACGGACGACCCGTACACCGGCACCACCGTCCCCTACGTCAGGGGCCGCAGCAAGGTCGACATCGATCATGTCGTGGCGCTCTCCGACGCCTGGCAGAAGGGCGCGCGGAAGTGGGACGCCGACACCCGGCGCCGCTTCGCCAACGACCCGCTCAACCTGCTCGCCGTCGACTCGGTCACCAACCGCCGCAAGTCCGACGGGGACGCGGCGACCTGGCTGCCGCCGAACACCGCCTACCGCTGCACCTATGTGGCCCGGCAGGTCGCGGTGAAGAAGAAGTACGGGGTGTGGGTGACGGCGGGGGAGCGGGACGCGATGAAGCGGGTCCTCGGCACCTGCCCGCAGCAGCGGCTCCCGTAGCCCCCGACGACTTCGGGAGAAACGTTTGCGCGGGAGGACCGGGGCATCGGCCCCTCGGCATCGGTCCCTCGGGATCAGGATCAGGGTCGGGGTCAGGTCGGGATCGGGCGAGCGGCCACGAGGGCGCCGAAAAAACGTTTGTGCAGGTGGAAGACGTTTCCTAGCCTGCCCTCATGGAACTGAAGATCTCGACCCTCGCGGAACGCCCCGAACTGGAGGGGCCGATGTGGGACATGCTCGACCTCTGGCCCGAGTTCATGATGTACGACCCGGTGGGCTGGGCGAACATCGGCCGGATCGTGCGCGAACTCCCGGAGTACGTCCTCGTCGCCACCGACGCCGGGGGCAAGGTCGTCGCACGCGGCTTCAGCGTCCCCTTCCGGCTGGACGCGGACGGCCGCCGCGAACTGCCCTCCCGGGGCTGGGACGAGATCCTGCTCTGGGCGTTCTCCGACCTGAAGCACGGCCGGGAGGCCGACACGGTCAGCGCCATCGAGATCACGGTCGACACCGGTTCCCTCGGCCAGGGACTCTCGCACCGGATGCTGGCGGCCATGCGGGCCAACGCGGCCCGGCGCGGCTTCGCCGAACTCGTCGCGCCCGTCCGCCCCAACGGCAAGCACCTGGAAGCCGGTTCCCCGATCCACGAGTACGCCTTCCGCACCCGTGAGGGCGACGGCCTGCCGCACGACCCGTGGCTCCGCGTCCACGTCCGCGCGGGCGGGACGATCGCGGCGGTCGCCCCGGCGTCCATGACGGTCGCGGGCTCCGTGGAGCAGTGGCGGTCCTGGACGGGCCTGCCCTTCGACACCGACGGCCCGGTCGAGGTGGAGGGCGCCCTCGTCCCCGTCCACTGCGAGGCCACCCGTGGCTACGCCGTCTACGTCGAACCGAACATATGGGTCCGCCACGACCTGACCTGACGGCGGTATCCGGAGAGCCGGAAGGAGAGCCGGGGCCACTCCCCTGTGGTGGCCCCGGCTCTCCCTTTTTC
The DNA here is from genome assembly GCF_042754005.1 of Streptomyces sp. NPDC059247. Taxonomy (NCBI): domain Bacteria; kingdom Bacillati; phylum Actinomycetota; class Actinomycetes; order Kitasatosporales; family Streptomycetaceae; genus Streptomyces; species Streptomyces sp. NPDC059247. The sequence continues at coordinate 124,329 of NZ_JBHYZW010000006.1, read as the reverse complement.
TTTTGTTCGCGCTGTCCCGCTGTCCCGCTGTCCCGCGCTCGTACGGCCCGGCCCCGGCGGGGGCCGTCCCGGCGGTGTGGGTGTCCGTCCCGGGCGGTCAGCCGAGGTCGACGACGTCCTTCGCCCCGGGCGTCTTCGCGACGACCGGTTCGTCGTACCGGGAGAAGGTGATCGTCCCCGGTTCGGTGCCGCCCGTCGTGACCACCTTCAGGAGGTACGGCGTCCCCTCCGTGGCCACGTACGCCGTGTTCGTCTCGCCGCCCCCGGACTCCGTCAGCTTCAGGGCCCTCTGCCCGCCGACGGTGGTCTCCTCGCCCCGCACCGTCCCGGCCGCGCCCTCCTCGAAGTCCGAGACCAGGGCCTTCAGGTCGCAGAGCGCCACCATGTCCCGGGTGTCCGGGTCGCTCACCGGCGACTTCGTCCAGCGGCCCCTGAGCTGCTCCAGGGCCGCGTCCCGCATCTCCGGGCTCTCGTCCTTCAACTCGTCCCGCAGCATGGCCTCGTCGAGACGCAGGTACACGTCCCGGTCGTCGGCCTTCACGATCTCGGCCGTGCCCGCGACGCCGACGCTCAGCGTCCCCACGCACTTCTTCGCGGTGTCGAGGGAGAGACGGGCCTTCAGCGGCTCGCCCCCGGACGTGATGTCCACGGCGACGGTGAGGGACTTCGCCGACTTCGTCGCGGCCATCGCCTTGTCGAGTATCTGCGAGCCGGTCAGGTCCCCGAAGGGGCCCTTCGTCTTCGCGTCGCCACCGGAGGGGCCGCAGGCGGCCGAACCGAGGGCGAGGGCACCGCACAGCAGCGCGACGACGGCCGTATGACGGGTGCGGGTGCGGGTGCGGGTGCGGGTGCGGGCGTGGGGCTGGGGCTGCATGGTGCCGGTGTCTCCGTGAGGGAAGGCGCGGGGGAGGGGAGCGAGGGGGTGCGGGGGGTGCGGGGGATGCGCGGCGGTGTGCCGGGTGCGCCGGGTGTGCAGGGTGGGGCGGTCTCGGGGCGGCGGCGGGCCGGGGGGTCGGCCCGCCCTCCGGGTGCGGGGGCGCCGGGTCGCCGTCCGGTGTGCGGGGGGCCGGTCAGCCGAGCTTCAGGTCCCACTGCGAGGCGTTGTAGTCCCAGCCCGGGTTGACCTCGACGGTCAGGTTCTTCGCGTCCTTCGGGGTGTCGAAGGCGAACGTCACCGTGGCCTTCTTGCCGGGCAGGACGGTGCCCTCGAAGCCCGTGCCGGTCTTGTCGTCGTAGATCTGCTCGGCCGTCACGCTGTTCTTCCCGGCCCGCGCGCTGACCTGGACGAGAGCGGTGTCGAACTTGTCCTTGCCCGCGTTCTCGATGACGACGGTGACCTGGAAGGCCTTGTTGCCCTTGGTGTGGCCGACCGCGAACTCGCCGGGCGCGTACGCCTTCGGGTCCGAGACCGTGACCTTCACGTCGTCGTCGTAGACCGAGGTGTCACCGTCCGCGAGGGCCTTGCCCTTGTCGGGCTTGGCCGTGGAGTCGCCCTTGCCCGCGGGCGCCTCGGCCGACGGGTCCTTCGGGGCCGCGTCCTTGACGGCCTTGTCGATCTCGTCGACCGCGTCGCTGACGGCCGTGACCGTGATGACCAGGCCCACGACCGAGAGGACCAGCGCCGCGAGGCCCAGGACCGCGCCGGTCAGCGTCACTCCCTTGTTGTTCGCCTCGCCCCGCTTCACCCGGCCCTTGCCGACCAGACCCAGGATCAGGGCGATCACGCCCAGGATGCCCGCGAGCCAGAAGAGCAGCGGGATCAGCCCGGCGAGCGTGCCGATGATGCCGAGGATCAGCGCGGCGGTGCCGAGCCCGTTGCGCATCGCCGCGTGCGGTGCGGCGGGCGGGACCTGAGTGTCGTACGACATGAGTGTGTCCTCCCGGACGGAGAAGATGTCTGGCGCGATGGGTCAATCACAGCAGAGCCTGTGAACCGAGTCAACACGGTTCACGAAAAACGGATCGGCTCACGCTGTGAAGTGGTGCGGAATGTGTTCGTCGGTAAGATCGGAGTCACACAAGGACACGCCAGCGGACGAGCCAGGGAGATGGACCAGGTGCCGGAGAGCGCAGCAGAGCCGGGAGCGACAGAGGTCACTGCCGCCGGGATCGCCCGGCTCGCCGGGGTCGGGCGGGCCGCCGTCAGCAACTGGCGGCGCCGCCACCCCGACTTCCCCAAGCCCGTGGGCGGCACGGAGACCAGCCCCTCCTTCGCCCTCGCCGAGATCGAACGCTGGCTCCGCGACCAGGGAAAACTGGCCGAGGTCCCGCTCCGCGAGCGCGTCTGGCAGCAGATCGCGGGCCACCCGGAGGGCGCGGTCACCGCCCTCGTCCACGCGGGCTGCGGGCTCCTGCTCGTACGGAACCGGTCGGCGGCCTGGCCCTCGCTCGCCGAGCTTCCCGACGCCCGGCTGGTGGAGGTGCTGCCGGTCGCCCTGGAGGAGACGCTCACCGAGCGCCTCGGCCCCGAGCGCCCCGTCCACACCCCCACCGCGCCCGCGCTCGCCCCTTCCCTCCCCCTGCTGCGGGGGGTCGCCGAACTGGCGGCGGAGACCGGCGTCCGCGAGACCTTCGAGTTCCTGCTCGGCCGCCACCTCGACGCCAACCCGCGCCAGTACACGCTCACTCCGCCGGGACCCGCCGCCCTCATGGCGGCCCTCGCGGGCGCCGCTCCCCGCACCGGCCGGGACACCCCCACCGCCGGGACCGCCACCGCGCCCGGCACCCCCACGAGCACCACAGGCACCACGAGTACAGGCGCCACCGGCACCACGAGCGCGGAGGACGGCCCGGCCGGACCCCCCGCCGGACCCCCCCTCACCGTCCTCGACCCCGCCTGCGGCACCGGGAGCCTGCTCAGCGCGGTCGGACGGCCCGGCGCCGTCTGCGGGCAGGACGCCGACCCCGAACTCGCCGCGCTGACCGCCCTGCGCCTCGCGCTCTCCGCCGGGGCCGAAGCCGACATCCGCGTCCGGTCCGGGGACAGCCTGCGCGCCGACGGCTTCCCCGCCCTGGCCGCCGACGCGGTCCTCTGCCACCCGCCGTTCAACGAACGCAACTGGGGCCACGACGAACTCGCCTACGACCCGCGCTGGGAGTACGGCTTCCCGGCCCGCACCGAGTCCGAACTCGCCTGGGTCCAGCACTCCCTGGCCCGGCTCCGCCCCGGCGGCACTGCCGTCCTCCTGATGCCGCCCGCCGCCGCGTCCCGCCGCTCGGGCCGCCGCGTCCGCGCCGACCTGCTCCGCCGGGGCGCCCTGCGGGCCGTCGTCGCCCTGCCGGCCGGTGCCGCGCCCCCGTACGGCGTCCCGCTGCACCTGTGGGTGCTGCGCAGGCCCGTCCCGGGCGCCCGCCCGCCCGCCGAACTCCTCCTCGTCGACACCGCCTCCGAACACACCGGCCAGGGCAGGGACGGCCAGGGCCGCGACCGGCTCGACTGGCCCTCGGTCCGCGCCGCGGTGCTGGCGGCCTGGACGCCGTTCGACCGGGACGGGACCGTGCCGGAGGAGCCCGGGGCCAGCCGCTCCGTCCCCGTGATCGAACTGCTCGACGACGACGTGGACCTGGCCCCCGCCCGGCACCTGCCGCCCCCCGTCGCCGCCGAGGGCGCGACCCAGCTGGCCGGGGTCCGCGAACGCCTCACGGAGACCCTGCTCCGCACCCGGGAACTCACCCCGCCGCCGGTCACCGGACCCGCGGGCCCCGCCGGACCCGGCCGCCCCGCCACCACCGTCGGCGAACTCGCCCGCGCGGGCGCCCTGACGCTCCACGCGGGCGGCACGGGCACCGCCCCCGCCGGTGCTTCCGTCGCCGTCCTCACCGACCACGACGTCCTGGCCGGACAGCCGCCGACCGGCATCCTGCCCGACGGCCCGCCCGAGGAGCCCGTCCTGCTGGCCGCCGGTGACGTGGTCGTCCCGGTCCTCGGCGGCGGCGCGGCCGTCCGGGTCGTGGACGCCGCCACGGCGGGCGCCGCCCTCGGCCGCAACCTCCAACTGCTGCGCCCCGACCCCTCGGCGCTCGACCCCTGGTTCCTCGCGGGCTTCCTCCGGGCCACCGGCAACAACCGCCGGGCCAGCAGCTACGCCTCCACGGCGACCCGGCTCGACGTCCGCCGCCTCCAACTGCCCCGCCTGCCCCTGGCGCAACAGCGCCGCTTCGGCGAGCGGTTCCGCGCCCTCGCCGCGTTCGAGGACGCCCTGCGGGAGGCCTCCCGGCTCGGCGACCAGCTCGTCCAGGGCCTGTACGACGGCCTCGCGGACGGCACCGTGGAGCCCTGACCCCGGGGGACCGGCCGGAGCGGACGGCGGTCCGGCATGGCGGTGTCCCGTACGGGGGTCTCGTACGGGACACCCCTACGGGGCCCCGTACAACGGTTCGGCACAACGTCGAACCGTTGTCCGTCCCGGTGTATACGCTCGTCTCCGCACCCCAGATCCGTCCGAGCAGGAGCAGCAGGAGATGTACGGCCCTCCCCAGGCCCCGCAGGGCCCGCCGCCCCCGTCGGCGCCGTCCCCCCGGAAGCCCGCCCCCCGAGGGCTCGTCCCGCTGCGCGTGCTGTTCTGCGCGCTGGCCCTGCTCAGCTGCGGTTTCCTCGGCTGGGCGCCGCTGCTGCGGCTCGCGGTCGTGACCCGCAGGACGGCGGACTGGGCGCTGTTCGGGATCGCGCTGCTCGGATCGGCCGCGCTCTTCGCGTACATGGTGGCCACCGCCGACGAGAAGGAGGTCGGCGGAGTGGAGGCCTTCCTCGGCGTCGGCACGATGGTCCTCCTGGCGGCGGGCTCCCTCACGTACTACCTGGTGGCGGAGATCCGCCACTTCGACCGGGCGCGGACCGCGCTCCCGCACCGGCCGCCGCTCGGGTACGACCCCGCCACCGCCGCCACCGTGCCCAGCGGCGGGCCCGCGCCCCTGAACCCGTACACCGCCGAGCCGCCCCCCGCGCACGCCGTCCCTCCGCCCCGGATCCAGCAGGTCCGCGCCGAGCTGGACGAACTGAGCGACCTCCTCCGCCGGGACGACCGCCGCGACGACGCCCGCCGCGACGGCCCCGGCGACGGCCGGGCGTGAACGGGCGGGTCGTCGGCGGGCGGTACGAGCTCGCCACCGTCATCGGACAGGGCGGCATGGGGCAGGTCTGGACCGCGTACGACGGACGGCTCGACCGCCGGGTCGCGGTGAAGCTGCTCCGGCCCGCCACCCTGAGCGGCCCGGCGACCGCCGCCGACGAACTGCGCCGCCGTTTCGTACGGGAGTGCCGGGTGACCGCGCAGGTCGACCACCCCGGTCTGGTCACCGTGCACGACGCGGGCAGCGAGGGCGACGACCTGTACCTCGTCATGCAGTACGTGGCGGGCGCCGACCTCGCGGACCACCTCGCCGAGCACGACCCCTACCCGTGGGAGTGGGCCGTCTGCGTCGCCGCGCAGCTGTGCGCGGTGCTCGCCGCGGTGCACGCGGTGCCGATCGTGCACCGGGACCTCAAGCCGCGGAACGTGATGGTCCGTCCGGACGGCTCGCTCGTCGTCCTCGACCTCGGTGTCGCCTCCGTCCTCGACGCCGACACCACCCGCCTCACGCAGACCGGCTCCCCCATCGGCAGCCCCGCCTACATGGCGCCCGAGCAGGCCATGGGCGGCGCGGTGGGCCCCTCCACCGACCTGTACGCGCTCGGCGTGCTCCTCCACGAACTCCTCAGCGGGAACGTGCCGTTCGCCGGGTCCACCGCGCTCGGGGTCCTCCACCGGCACCTGTACGAGCCGCCCGCGCCGCTCAGGGGGCTGCGGCCCGAGGTGCCCGAGGCCCTGGAGTCCCTCGTCCTGCGACTGCTCGCCAAGGACCCCGGGGAGCGCCCCTCCGGCGCCCACGAGGTGTACGAGCACCTGCTGCCGCTGCTCCCGGCGCGCGGGGCGCCGGTGGGCCCGATGGACCCGACCCGGCCGTTCCTCCGCCCGCACGCGCCGTGGCCGGACCGCCCGACGGCCCCGACGGACGGTCCGCCGACGGCCCCACCGCACCTGACGGCCCCGCCACGGACGGGACTCGCGCCGGGCTTCCCGGCATCTGCCCCTGCACCTGTCCCGGCCCCTGTACCTGTCCCGGCATCGGCCCCGAGTCCGGCCCCGGGTCCTCCGGTCCCGCTTTACGACACCGGGTCCGCCGCTCCCTTCCCGGCCGTTCCCGCGCCCCTGGCGTGGCCCGTGGCCCCGCCCGCCGACCCGCGCGCGGACCCGGCCGTCCCACCGGCCGCCACCCCGTCCCCCGATCCCCGTACGGGTCCGGGCGCCGCCCCGGGGACGTACCGGCAGGCGCCCGCGCCGCTCGACGTGGCCGCCGCCGTCGACGAGGTCAAGCGGCTGCTCGGCGAGGGTTCGCTGACCCAGGCGGTGGACGTCCTCGGCGGGATCCTGCCGGTCGCCGCCGCCCAGCACGGCGAGGGTTCGCCGGTCGTCCGCATCCTGCGCAAGCAGTACGCCTCGACGCTCCTCGACGACGGCCAGTACCGGCGGGCGCTGCCGGAGCTGCGCCGCCTCACGGCCGACCGGGAGGCGGAAGCGGGCCCGGCCGACCCGCAGGCCGTACGGTTCCGCTACGACGCGGCGCTCTGTCTGGAGCAGTTGGGGGAGACGGCCGGGGCGCTCGCGGAGTTCCGCGCGGTGCTGCCGCACTTCGAGCGCGAGGGGGACACCGCGCGCTCCTTCGACGTCCGGCAGCGGATCGGGCTGCTCCTGGTGGCGACGGGCCGGTACCCGGCGGGCCAGGACGCGCTTCAGCGCCTGCTGTTCGACACCGAACGGGCCTACGGCCCCTACCACCCGCTCCCGGTGGAGCTGCGCCGGACCCTGGAGCACCAGCGGCAACTGGGCCCGCGTCCCTGACGGTCCGGCAGGGTCACGACTCGGCAAATGATCGAGAAGTGGATCTTCGTGATCCCTTTTGTCTTTTTTGGTGGATGTAGCGTTCGCGTCTGATCATGCCCACGTCTCCAAGGAATCCCTCATGACGACGCCGCCCGCGCCCTTCACTCCCGAGCAGCCCGCCCCCGCGAAGAAGAGCGCCGCGCTCCTGAAGAAGGTCGGCGGAGTCGTGGTCGCCATCGCCGTGGCCCTCGCCGTCAAGCTCGGTCTGCCCCATCTGACCGGCGACGCCCCGGTCCACGCCAAGGCCGGCGAGTGCGTCACCGTCACCGGACCGGACGACGACCCGAAGGTCGACACCACGGACTGCGGCTCCGGGAAGGCCGACCTGTTCAAGGTCGTCAAGGTCATCGACGACACCTTCGACGTGAACAAGTGCGGCGGTCAGCTCTCCGCGCTCGCCCAGCAGTTGGATTCGGACAAGTTCGTCCTCTGCCTCGAAGCGGTCCCCGCCGCGTGACGCCAGGGGCGGCGGCGGACTGGTGACGGGTGGCCCGGCGGCGGACGCGAGGGGCGGGACGACCCGCATTCGCATTCGCACCCGCACCTGTCCCGGGGGGAATCTCCCGATGCCCACGCCTATGCCTATGCCCATGCCCGCGCCACCGCCGCCACTGCCGTCGCCACCGGCCGGAACCGGATCGCCGCCGTCGTGACCCGGCCGGACGTCCGAGGGGAGACGGGCACCCGCGTCCTGCGGGACCACCTCGCCCCCCCCGGGGTGACACCGTCGTCCCCCTCGATGCGGCGGCGCTCGACCCGGGCGCCCCGTACGACGCGCTCGTCGGGTACGGAGTCGACGCGCTCCTTCTCCGGGCGGGCCATCCGGACCCGGCGGTGCCGGTCGTCCGGGTGCCCGTCCAGGTAGTCGACCGGGACCCGGCCGCCCCGCCCCGCCCCGTCAACTCTGGGCGTCGGCTCAGAACGTCCGTACCGGACCCGGCGAGGTCTCGCCCGGCTGTACGGAGGGCGCGACCGGCGCCGGTCGCGGGGTCTGTGACACCGGGCGTTCCACCGTGCCGGGCGGCCGGGCGGGCGGCTCGGGCACCGGAGGCCCGGCCGGGCCGGGGGACAGGACGAGCAGATACGCGGCGGCCACCGCGACCGCCGCCCCGAACCCGGCGACGGCCAGCCCGCGCACCCGGTGCGTCCCCCAGGCCCGGCCCCGGGGGGGCTCGTCGCGGCGCAGCTCGCGATGGGTGACGAGGGCCGCGCGTGCGGTGAACGCGGCCCGCAGCCGCTCCTCGGTGGCGGAACGCCGCTCCTCGGCGGACGGGCTCCCGGGTCTCATCGGTCCGTCTCCGGCATCGTCAGTCTCTTCTCCAGGGCGTCGAGCGCCCGGCTCGCGGTGGACTTGACCGTGCCGCGCGAAAGCCCGAGCGTCCGCGCGATCTGCTCCTCGGTCAGCTCCGACCAGTAGCGCAGCACGAGGACCTCGCGCTGGCGGCGGGTCAGCAGGGCGAGGGCGTCGAGCACCCGCCGGTGCTCCTCGGCGAGCAGCAGCCCCTCGTCGACGGGTGCCCCGGCGCCCGGGTGCGGCGGGGTGTACGCGCGCGCGGTGCGGCGCCTGCGCAGTACGGAGCGGGCGGCGTTGACCACGGCGGTGTGCAGGTACGCCCCCGGGTCCCTGAGCCCGCCCAGGGCGGTGCCGTGGCTGCGGCACAGGGCCGTGAACGCGTCCTGGACGACGTCCTCCGCCGTGTGCAGGTCGTCCACGAGGAACAGCGCGAGCCGCACCATGTCGAGCCGCCGCGCCTGGTACAGCTCGGTGAGCGAGGGCGGCGGCTCCTGGCCGTACGCGGTCCCGGGACCGTACGCGGGAGGCGGCCCGGTGTCGTACGGACGCGTCCGGCCCGGCGGGGGGCCGACCGCGCGCAGACGGCGGGCGAACCCCCGGCCGGGCGCGGGCGCGTCAGCGGTCCGGGACGCGCGGGTGAGCAGCCGGGACCACCAGGGTCGCGGGGCGGGGAAGGGTGCGGGTACGGCGTACGACAACGGCGGGGTCCTCGATCGGTCCGGTGCGGAAGGGGGAGCGGGCCGGGCCCGGCCCGCTCCCCCGGGAACCACCGCTCGCCGCTACTTGCCGACGCCGGTGCCGGGCTTGACGACCTGCGGCGCGACCCCGGCCGGTGCGGGAGTGACGACCGTACCGCCGTCGGCCGGGACGGGCGCCGGGGTCGGCTTGACGGCGACGGGGGCGCGGGTCGGCTCCACGGCCGGGGCGGGCGCCGGGGCGACCTTGCCCGGGACGGACTTGCCCGGGGTGACGACGCTCGGGGCGGCGGCGGGCTCGGCGGACGCGGGCTTCGAAACGGCGGGCGCGGCGCTGTCCGACGCGGTGGCCGGGGCCGGAGCCGGGGCGGGCTTCACGCCGGAGTCGGCGAACGCCTGCGCGGCGAAGCCGCCGCCGAGGAGCAGGGCGGCACCGGCGACGACACCCAGGACACGGTGACGGGGGCGGCGGATCCGCGTGGAGTGGCTGGTCATGGGGTTCTCCCGAGAAGTGGATCGGAGACACGGTCTGGTGGAGCGGTGAAGGGCGCCTTCACCCCACCAGACGTGCGGCACCCCCCGGGGTTGCGGCCGTCACCGGAAAACTTTCGAAGAGCGTTCGGCGGGCCCCCTCGGTCGTGGCCGGTGGGCGAAGGGGCCGGGCGGGGCGGACCCGGAAGGATCGGGCCCGGAAGGATCGGGCCCGGCGGGGACCCCGCTGCGGGGGACGCCGTGTTCCGGAGTGCGGGGACCCCGTTCCGGAGCGTCAGGACCCGCTGTGGGGGGACATCGCGCCCGCAGCGCCGGGCCCCCGCCGGGAGAGGCTGTCCCGCTCCGGAGCGTCGGGACCCGCTGTGGGGGGACGCCGTGCTCCGGAGCGTCGGGACCCGCTGTGGGGGGACATCGCGCCCGCAGCGCCGGGCCCCCGCCGGGAGAGGCCGCCCCGCTCCGGAGCACCGGGACCCCGTCGTGCGAGGACATCGCGCTCCGGAGCGCCGGGACCCCGTTCCGGAGCGTCAGCCCCCGCCGAGAGAGGCCGCCCCGCTCCAGAGCACCAGGCCCCCGTCGTGCGAGGACACCCCGCTCCGCAGCGCCGAGCCCCCGCCGGGAGGAGCCGCCGCGCCGGAGGTGGGGCCGTCGTCATCCGGACGCTCCCGTCGGAGGGCCGCCCCGGACGCGGCACCGGAACGGAGCGCGTCCCGGCCGCTCTCCGTCGTTCTCCGCCGCCGGGGTCCCGCTGGTGACCCGGGCGGTCCTCGTCGAGGTGACGGACTCGTGCCCGGTCGCGGCCCCGGGCGCGGGAGCGCCGGGCACGGCGGAACGGCGACGGCACGGGCGCGACGACCCGGCTCCCGGCCCGGCTCCCGGCCCGGCCGGAGGGCGACGGAGAGCGGTCGGGCCCGCGCGCGAGTCGGCCCACGGGGCGGCGGGGCGGGGCCGCGCCCCCACGGCCCTTCCGCCGCCGTGCCGCGGCTGTCCCGGCGAGGCGGGGAAACCGGTCTACCATCGCCCGCGCCCGCGCGGGCCACACCGGGGTCCGGGGGGAACGGCCCGCGCGGACACCGGTCACCGGCCGACGGCGGCACCCGATCCGGAACGGGCTCGATCACCTCGCCGGAGGAGGGCAGTTGGGAGATCGCGGCGCCTGATCCGGGGCGCGGCCGGAGGCGGAGGACCCGGCTCGGGCGGCGGCGCCCGGGGAGACCGGCGCCGGGGAGTCCGGGGCGGGCGCGCCCCTCGCCGCGTACGGCACCGTCCCCGCCCGGCGCCCGGCCCACCCGCAGCTCCACCCGCGCTCCCGGCGGTCGGCGCGGCGGATTTCCGCCACACCGAGGGGCCCGGGCCCGCCGGGGAGCGGCGGACCGGCCGGGCGGCCGTGGCCGGGTGAGTGGCCCCCGGGCGGGCGGATCGCGCCACACGCCGGTCAACCCCCGCGACGAACGGGAACGCGTCGATGCATTCTGGCCACCAGGAGCATGACCGAGTCCGGGGGAGCGCGCGATGTGGTCAGTGGTGTCGTCGGGGGAACTGCCCGACCGGGAGCGGTTCGAGTGGTTCGCGGACATGATCTCCCGCGAGGTCATGCCCACCGCCCTGACCAGCGAACGCCCCGAGGAGTTCACGGCCGACGTGGCCCTGCTCGACCTCGGGGGCGTCCAGCTCTCCAAGGTCGCCTACTCCCCGCTGCGGTCCCGCAGGACACCCGCCCTGATCCGGCGCGGCGACCCCGAGCAGTACCAGCTCGGACTGGTCACCCGGGGCGCCATGACCCTCGACCAGAACGGCAACGACTGCGCGGCGGAGGCCGGGGACCTCGTCTTCTGGGACACCTCCCGGCCCTCCGACGCCCGGTACGTCTCCGAGGGCGACCCGGGGCAGCTCGTCATCCTCCAACTGCCGCGCGACGCGCTGCCGCTGCGCGCCGGGCGGCTGGACGGGATGCTCGCCCACCGGATGTCCGGCCGGAGCGGGGTGGGCGCCGTCCTCGTCGACTTCCTGCGCTCGCTCGTCACCCACGGCGGCGGGTGCGCCCCGGAGGAACTGGCCCGGCTCGGCGCCACCGCGATCGACCTGGCGGCGGCCTGCCTCGCGGGGCACGCGGACGCCGAGGACCGGCTTCCGGCCGAGGTGCGCTCCCGGGCGCTGCTCCGCCGCGTCCATCTCTTCATCGAGTACAACCTCGGCGACCCGGAGCTGACCCCCGCCGTCGTGGCCGCCCACCACAACCTCTCGGTGCGCAGCCTCCACCAGTTGTTCAAGGGCGAGGGGGAGACCGTCCAGGCGCGCATCCGGCGCCGCCGTCTGGAGCGGTGCCGGGACGACCTCGCGAGTCCCGAACTGCTCGCCCACCCGGTGCAGGCCATCGCCGCGCGCCGGGGGTTCAGCGGCCCCGCCGTCTTCAGCCGCGCCTTCCGCGAGGCGTACGGGGTCAGCCCCACCGAATTCCGTGCGCTGAGGATCAAGGAGGCCCGCGCTCCGCGCACACCGGGCGGAGCGTCCCGTTCCTAGGCTGGAACCGCAGGCGAACCGCCGGACGGAGCACGGGGGGAGGGATGCGCGACAATGAGGACCACCAACGTTGGTCAGGGGGTCTGGGACCTCAGAGCCTGAGCAGTACGCGGTGCCGCCGACACCGGAGAAGAACCCCGCACGGGACACCGCCGTGAGGGACACCGCCGTGCGGACCCGGCGGCTCGACCTGACGCCTCTCGCCGTCGCCGACGCGGACGAGATGTCCGAGGTCCTCGCCGACCCCGCACTGCACCTCTTCATCGGCGGCGCCCCGCTCTCCCGGGCCGGACTCCTGGCCCGGTACGAGCGGCTGGCCGCCGGTTCGCCCGACCCCGCGACGGTGTGGGCGAACTGGACGGTCCGCCTGCGCTCCGACGGCCGGGCGGCCGGCACGGTCCAGGCCACCGTCACCGACGACGGCCGGACCGCCGAGATCTCCTGGGTGATCGGGACGCCCTGGCAGGGCCGGGGATTCGCGGTCGAGGCCGCGACGGGCCTGGTGGGGCTGCTGGCCGACCGGGGCGTCGGGACGGTCCTCGCCCACATCCACCCCGAGCACACGGCCTCCGCCGCCGTCGCCCGCGCCGCCGGACTCGCCCCGACCGGCGAGGAGCAGGACGGCGAGGTCCGCTGGGAGCTCCACCTGCCCGGGGCCGCCCGCTGACGGGACGGGACCCGTACGGGGCCGTGGCCGGAAGTCCCTCCCGGAGCGCGGCGCCCGCCCTACGATGACCCTCCGGCGGCGCGGGCCGGAGGAGGCCCGGCGGAAGGGACGACGACACCCCATGACGTTCACCCGGTGGGAGAACCGGTCGGTCCTCGTGACCGGCGGCACCCGAGGCATCGGACGAGGCATCGCGGAGCTGTTCGCCCGCAGCGGCGCGGCGGTCGCGCTCACGGGCCGGGACGCCCGCGCGGCGGCCGGGGCGGCGGCGGAGATCGCGGACGCCACCGGCGGAAGGGTCACCGGTCTGGGGGCGGACCTGCGCGACCCCGACGCGGTGGAGGAGATGGCCGCGGAGGCGGAGCGCCGCCACGGACACCTGGACGTGCTGTGCGCGAACGCCGGGATCTTCCCCGAGAAGCCGCTGCGCGAGATGACCGCCGCCGACATCGACGAGGTCCTGGGCGTCAACCTGCGCGGCTCGATCCTGGCCGTACGGGCCTGTCTGCCCGCGATGGAACGCGCCGGGCACGGCCGGGTCGTCCTCACCTCCTCGATCACCGGCCCCACCACCGGCTACAGCGGCTGGTCGCACTACGGCGCCAGCAAGGCGGGACAGCTCGGCTTCCTGCGCGGCGCGGCCCTGGAACTGGCGCCGCTGCGGATCACCGTGAACGCGGTCCTGCCGGGCAACGTCCGCACCGAGGGCCTGGACGCGCTGGGCGAGGAGTACCTGAGCCGGATGACCGCCTCGATCCCGGTCGGACGGCTGGGAGAGCCGGAGGACATCGCCCACGCCGTGCGCTTCCTCGCCTCGGACGAAGCCGCCTTCATCACCGGACAGACCCTCACCGTCGACGGCGGCCAGACGGTCCCCGAATCCCTCGACGCGCTGTCCCCCGGCACCCCCTGACCCCGGGGGCGCCCGGGACCGCCCCCGCTCCCGATGCCCCGGCCCGACCGTCATCGCCCGTACGGGCCCGGCCGCGCGGGCCCGGTGCCGCCGGGCTCAGACCCGCGCCGAGGCCCCGGCACCCCGCCCCGGAGCCCCGGCCCCCCTCGTCCGCCCGCGCCACCGCCACCACGCCCCCGCGCCCAGCGCCAGCGCCCCCGCCGCGCCCGCCGCCAGGCCCGCGCGGAGGCCCGGCGGGCGGAAGGAGCAGCTCAGGGCGGTGGTTCCGGGGGCGGCCCGGACCGCGAGCAGCCCGCCGTACGACTCCGCCCGCGCGCCCTCGCAGCGCCAGCCCGCGATCCTCGGCACCGCCACCACCACCGTGCCCCTCGTGCCGGGCGGCAGCGTCGCCGTGATGCCCGTCGAGGTGACGGCGACCCCGGTCGCCGCGCGGGCGCGCAGCGCCGTCACGGCCGCCCGCAGCCGGTCCCGGTCCAGACAGCCGAGGGTGCCGCCGGGGGCGGGAACCACCGGCCGCTCGCCCGCCCGCCGCTGGACGCCCAGGGACACCAGGGCGGCCCGCCGCTTCGGCTGCCCGCCGAGCAGCCGGACCTCACGGCCGCCGAGCCGGGCCGGTCCCGTCGCGTCGGGCGCCCACAGGAAGACCTCGGTGCCGACCGGGCAGGCCCCGGCCACCGGGGACCCGTACACCCGCGAGCCGAGCAGGAGTTCCTGGTTGCGGAAGGGCGACCGGCCGTAGCGGGGCGGCGGTCCCTCCGGCCGGACCGTCACCAGCGGCAGCGCGTCCGCGCGGACCACCCGCCCGTCCCGCCACCGCGCGCCCACCCCGAACAGCGCGTCCGTCACCGGACCGTCCAGGCTCTGCAGGTTGCGGCCCCGGGACGTCCAGCCGCCGCCCAGCGCGCCCAGCGTCGCCGTGAGGACCGCCGGGGTGTGGCTGCTGTAGTAGGCGGCGCCCTGCCCGCCGAGCAGCAGCGGATCGTTGCCCGCGACCCGGGGCAGCCCCGGGTCCGTGCGGTACGCGGGCCAGCCGTCGGCCGCCGCGAGCGCCGCCGCCCGCCGGTCCTGCTCGGGCCCCAGCGGCGGGTAGTCGTCGAGCCGGACGAGCCGCTCCCGGTCGGCGTACGCGGTCGTCGCCGCCGCCTGCCCGACGACGGTCCCGGCCACCAGGAGCGCGGCGAGCACCCCGTACCGCCCCCGCCGGGGCAGCAGCAGCGCGCCCGCCACCGCCACCAGACCGGCACCGGTCAGCGACAGCGCCCAGGAGGTGAGGAGCGGACTGGGCAGCGCCCCCGCCGTCAGGGCCAGGACGGTCCCCGTCCCGCCGAGCAGCGCCCGCCGGTCCGGCGGGCCGTGGGTGAGACCGGTCCAGGCGGCGACGACGAGGACACCGGAGAGGACGAAGGTCTGACGGTACGGGCTGCCGTTCGGGGTGGCGAAGGCGTGCCACACCAGATGCGTGGGGCCCCACTGAAGGGAGGCGGCGACCGCCGCGCAGAGCCCCGGCCACAGCCACCGCTCCCGGGCGGGCACGTCCCGGCGGAACAGCGGCGCCGCCACCAGCAGCGGCACCACCGTGCCGACGAAGAGCGCCGGGGTGGCGAAACCGTAGGTGACGGGCAGCAGCCGGGCCAGGACGTCGGTGACGGGCGCCGGGGCGAACTCCCGCACCAGACCCGGGTGGGCGTGCCGGGAGCCGAGGAAGACGGGGACCAGGACGGGCGCGGCGAGCGCGATCCCGGCGCAGGTCGTGACGGCCGCCCGCAGCAGCACGCGGGGGCGGAGGGAGCCGCCCGCCGCGAGCCGGACGAGGAGGACGAGGGCCGCGCCGAGGGTCGCCATGTACGCGGTGTAGAAGTTCGCCGTCCAGCAGACCGCCACCACCAGCGGGCCGAGCAGCGGGCGCCGGGCCTCCCGGGCCCACTCGCCGACCAGGCAGAGCAGCGGGAAGGCGATGAGCCCGTCGAGCCACATCGGGTTGTAGGTGCCCTCGGCGAGCGACCAGCCGCACAGCGCGTACGCGGCGCCCAGGACGGGCGCCCACCACCAGCGGGGCGCGGTGCCGAGACGGCGCAGCAGGAACGTCATGGCGACGGCGGCGACGGCCGTCTTCAGGACGGTGACCGCGTACACCGCGTACTCGATGTCCGCGCGCGGGAACAGCGCGACCAGCGGGGCGAAGGGGCTGGAGAGATAGGTGCCGTAGTCGGGCAGGAAGGAGGTGCCCCAGCCCGCCCGCCAGTCCAGGAACAGCCCCCCGTCGGCCCGCCCGCGCAGCAGGTCCCACAGGTGCGCGTGGAAGGGCACGAACTGGTTGGCGAGGTCGTTGACGGCCCGGTGGCGCGGCCCGAAGGGGAAGACCCGGGCGACGGCGTCCCCGCCGCAGACGGCCGCCACGGAGAGCAGGGCGGTGAGCGCGCAGGACCGGAGCCCGGACCGGACGGGACGGCCGGGCGGGACGGGACTGCCGGGCGGGGCGGCGGCGACGGGCGGGGCGGCGGCGACGGGCGCGGGACGCGGGACGGAACGGCGGTACGGGCGCGTGGTCTTCGGCATGGCGGTGTCGAATATGCCAGCGCCCGGCGGGCCGGAACGGGCCCCGGCGGCCCCGTTCACGCAATGGTCTTCTGCGCGCCACCCCGCCGGACCGGCCGGGTCACCGCGCTCCGTTGTCGTGGTCCGCGTGCTGCTCTCGATCGTCGTCCCGTGCTTCAACGAGCAGGACGTCCTCGCCCGCTTCCACGACCATGTGACCCGCGAACTCGACCGCCTGGCAGGCGAGTTCGAGATCGTCTACGTGGACGACGGAAGCCGCGACCGGACGCTCCCGCTCCTCCAGGAGCTCGCCGCGCGCGACCCCCGCCATGTCCGGTACGTCTCCTTCAGCCGCAACTTCGGCAAGGAGGCGGCGATGCTGGCCGGCCTCCGGCAGGCCGCGGGGGACGCCGTCGTCCTCATGGACGCCGACCTCCAGCACCCGCCGGAGCTGGTGCACCGGATGGTCGCGCTGCACGCCGAGGGCTACGACCAGGTCGTCGCCCGCCGCACCCGCGAGGGCGACCGGGTCACCCGCACCCTGACCGCCCGCCTCTACTACCGGGCGATCAACCGGCTCGTCGACGTCGAGCTGGTCGACGGCGTCGGCGACTTCCGGCTGCTGTCCCGCCGCACCGTCGACGCGGTCCTCGGCCTCGGCGAGTACAACCGCTTCTCCAAGGGCCTGTTCTCCTGGGTCGGTTTCCGGACGACGACCTTCTCGTACGAGAACGCCGTCCGGGAGCAGGGCCGCTCCAAGTGGACCTTCGGCAAGCTCCTCAACTACGGCCTGGACGGGCTGCTCTCCTTCAACAACAAGCCGCTGCGGGCCGCCGTCCACCTCGGTCTGCTGCTCGTCCTGGTGGCCCTCGGGTACGCCGCCTGGATCGTCGGGGACGCCCTGGTCAA
Source organism: Streptomyces sp. NPDC059247 (assembly GCF_042754005.1). NCBI lineage: Bacteria > Bacillati > Actinomycetota > Actinomycetes > Kitasatosporales > Streptomycetaceae > Streptomyces > Streptomyces sp. NPDC059247. The sequence goes on along the minus strand of NZ_JBHYZW010000006.1, from coordinate 107,387 downwards.
CGGCGTGGACACGCCCGGCTACGTCACCCTCCTCGTCACCGTCACCGCCCTCGCCGGGGTGCAGATGGTGATGGCCGGACTGATCGGCGAGTACGTCGGCCGCATCTACTACGAGGTCAAGCGGCGGCCCCACTACCTGGTGCAGGAGACCCACGAGGGGTACGAGACGGAGCCGATACGGGCCGACACCCCGCATACCGGTGAGTCGTTGTGGGAAACAGTCGCACCGAAGTAGTGGTTTCGGCCCCGGCGACTGCCTACCATCGATCACCGCAAGGTCGTTCCACTGACGCACGACCGCCCGGGAGGCTCCTTTGCACCGCCGCACCGCGCTCACCGTCTCCGCCGCACTGCTCGCCGCGGCCCCGCTGCTCACCGCCTGCGGGAGCGACGCCCACCCAGGAGCGGCGGCCGTCGTCGGCGGCGAACGGATCGACGTCTCCAGCCTCCAGGCCCAGGTGGACGACGTGCGGGCGGCCCAGCAGGGCTCCCCGCAGGCCGCGCAGCTCGTCCAGGCCACCGGCGACCTGCCCCGCCGCAAGCTCAACGTGATGATCTTCGACCGGGTCGTCGACCGGGTCGCCCGGGACAACGGCGTCGACGCGACCCGCGCCGAGCTCCAGGAGACCCGCACCGCCTTCGTCCGCCAGAGCGGCGGCGAGGACCGGCTGGCGACGGCCCTCCTCCAGGAGCAGGGCGTGGCCCCCGACCAGATCGAGGCCGTCGTCCGGCGCAACGTCCTGATGAACAAGATCGCCGCCAAGCTGGGCGTCACCGACAGCCCCGAGGGCCAGCAGAAGCTGACGGACGTCTTCTCCGCCGCCTCCAAGGCGCTCGCCATCGACGTGAACCCCCGCTACGGCCGCTGGGACGACACCCAGGTCCGCCTGGACACCGCGTACGACGGCAGCCCCTGGCTCCGGCAGATCACCAGGGACCCCGCCGCCGCCCCGGCCGGTGCCTGAGGCCCTTCCGGAACAGCGGTAGGTTCGAGGGGTGACATCTGAGAGCCCCGGCCGCGTCGTCCTCCTCACCGCCAGCCACCGCGTGGCACCCGGACTGCTGTCCTGGCCCGCCTGGCGGGCGCTGGGGGCCGCCGACCGGGTGCTCTGCCCCGACGAGGACCACCCCCAGCTGCCGTACCTGCGGGAGGCGGGGATCGCCGTCGAGCCGCTGCGGCCCACCGCCGAGGAGCTCGTCGCCGCCTGCGCCGGGGGCCGTACGGTCCTCGTGCTGCCCTCCGGCGAGGGCGACCGGGCCCTCACCGACGGCCTCGCCCGGCTCGCGGGCTCGGGCCGGGTGGCGATGCCCGACCTGGAACTGCTGCCCGGCTCCTACGACCTGCCCGGCGCCCGGCTGCTCGACCTCGTACAGATCATGGACCGCATCCGCCGGTCCTGCCCGTGGTCCTCGCGCCAGACCCACCGGGGGCTCGCCAAGTACGCCGTCGAGGAGGCGTACGAGCTCGTCGAGGCGATCGAGGACGGCGACCGGCGCGAGCTGCGCGAGGAACTGGGGGACGTCCTCCTCCAGGTCGTCTTCCACGCCCGGATCGCCGAGGAGGACCCGGAGGAGCCGTTCTCCGTGGACGACGTCGCCGGGACCCTCGTGGAGAAGCTGATCCTGCGCCACCCGCACGTCTTCGGCGACGAGACCGCCGAGACGCCCGAGGAGGTGCGGGAGCACTGGCTGCGGACCAAGGCGGTCGAGAAGCGGCGGGAGTCCGTCACCGACGGGGTGCCGGTCGCCCAGCCGGGCCTCGCGCTCGCCGCGAAGCTCGGCGGCCGGGCCAGGACGGCGGGCCTCGACGTACCCCCGCCCGCCGGGGACGGCATCGGATACGAACTGCTCGGCCTGGCCGTACGGGCCGAGGCGGCGGGCGTGGACCCCGAGGCCGCGCTGCGGGCGGCGGCCCGGACGTACCGGGACGCGATCCGCGCGGCGGAGGGCCTGCCGCCGGGCGCCTGAGCCCGCGCGGCCGTGACCGGCCCGCACCGGCCCGGCCCGCACGGGCGGGTTCAGGCGGGGCGGGCGACCACCCGGACGTTGAAGGCGTGGGAGCCCAGACCGCCCGCGATGCCCATGAACAGCAGGGCGAAGTGCTCCTGGCCGCGCGCGGTGGTGATCCCGCCGATGTCCAGCTGGGAGCCGGGCGCCCAGCCGAGGTCGGCGAGCAGCCGTCCGGCGGTCCGCTTGGCCTCCTCCTGGTCGCCCGAGAGGAAGACGGTGCTGGGGCCCGCCAGACCCCCCGGATCGGTCATCACGGTCGCGTCCATGGTGCACAGCGTCTTCACGACGGGCGTCAGCGGGAAGGCCCGCTGGATCTGCTCGCCCAGACTGCTGTTGGGGTGCGACAGCTCCGTGTAGTCGTCGGAGAGGCCGACCCCGACGTCGATCAGCGGGACGCCCTCCAGCGCCGCCGCGCCGATGGAGCGCAGCAGCTCCACCGAGACGGTGCCGGGAGTGGCGTTGACGAGCACCTCCGCGTGGGCGGCGGTCTCCCGCAGCCCCGCCACGGGCAGCCCGAGGGCGGTCCGCTCCGAGGGGTACCGCGAGCCGAGGAGCACCTCGTGCCCCGCGGCGCTCCAGCCGCGGGCCAGTGCCCGGGCGACGTTTCCTGTTCCGAGGATTCCTAAGCGCATGTCCGCCACGCTAGGGGCCGCCCGCCCCGGCGGACATCGGCCGCGGGTCCCGCCCGGGGCGGCCGGTGGACCGGGGACCGCAGACCTAGGGCCTGTCGTCACCTTCCCGCCTGCCCCACGACGCGGCGCCGGTGCGCGGGGCGCGGGCGGCCGGGTTGTGCCAGAGGGGGGCCGGTGGGCCGAGGAGGCGTTCGGCGGCGGTGCGGGGGCGGACGGCGAAGGGGCTCACCGGCGGCAGGGCGTCGTGGTGGATGCGGTCGGGAGCGGTGCCCAGCTCCACGAGGACCTCGACGACCTCCGTGACGAAGCCGGGCGGCCCCGCGAGGTACACGTCGTGCGCGGACCAGTGGACACAGGACCGGAGCGACTGCACGAGCCGCTCGGTCGCCTGGTCCTTGGGGTGGCCGGGCGCGGAGGTGATGTAGGTGACGCTCAGCCCGTCGAGCCGGGCGGCCAGCCGCTCCACGTCCCGGCGCCCGTACAGGAGCTCCTTCGCCCGCGCCACGACGAACAGCCTTCCCTTCAGGGCCGGTTCGCGTTCGACCGCCTCCGACAGGAGGGCCTTCACCGGCGCCCAGCCGGTGCCCGCGCAGATGTAGGCGCGCTGTCCGCCCGGTTCCGTCCGGGCGACGAGGGCGCCGTCCGGCGCCCCGAGCCGCAGCACCCCGCCGGGCGCCGTGCCGTGCACGAGCGCCGTGCTCATCACCCCGCCGGGGACCCGGCTCACGTGCAGTTCCACGGTGCCGTCCGGGCGGGGCGCGTCGGCGAGGGAGTAGGTGCGCCAGACGCGGGGCACGCGGGGCGAGGCGACGCTGACGTACTGGCCGGGCAGGAAGGGCAGGGGCCGCCGGGGCCGCAGGGTGAGGACGGCCAGGTCGGGGCCGTGCCGCTCGTGCCGGACGACGTCCGCGTCCCACCAGGCGGGCTCGCCCGCCGCCACGGCCTCGTCGGCGCCCGCCAGCATCAGCTCGGCCAGGTGCGCGTACGCCTCCGTCCAGGCCTTCTCGGCCTCCGTGGTCCAGGCGGCCCCCGCCACGTGCGCGAACGCGGCGAGCAGACTGGTGCCGACCGAGGCGTAGAGGGCGGGGGTGGCGAGGAACCTGCGGTGGTCGCGGCCCAGGCGCCCCAGGTACGCGGGGAGGTCCGGGTCCTCCAGACGGTCCACCAGATGGGTGAGCGCGGCGAAGAGCCGGTCGCGCTGGGGCCGCATGTCCCCGGGGAACAGCTCGCGCAGGGACGGCTCCTGCCGGAAGAGATGCGCGTAGAAGTAGGTGACGGCGTGCTCGGCCCGTCTCTCGACGACCGCGAACGTGCTCCTGAGCATCTGAGGGTCCACCGTCAGGAATGTAGGGCACCCGTCCGGCCCGTCCTCACGGAATCTCCACACCCGGACCCGGCGGAACCTGCCTGTACGGTCGGGGGGTGAGCACCACCCCCGGTCCAGCACCTGCCTCTCGCCCCGCCCCCGGAGAAGTTCCCGGCGCCTCCTCGTGCCCGGTCTCCGGGCCCGCGCCCGAGCTCTTCACCTGGGAGTTCGCCAGCGATCCCTACCCCGCGTACGCCTGGCTCAGGACGCACGCGCCGGTGCACCGCACGACCCTCCCGAGCGGGGTCGAGGCCTGGCTGGTGACCCGGTACGCCGACGCCCGGCAGGCCCTCGCGGACCAGCGGCTCTCCAAGAACCCGGCGCACCACGCCGAGTCCCCGCACGCGAAGGGGAAGACGGGCATCCCGGGCGAGCGCAAGGCCGAGCTGATGACCCATCTGCTCAACATCGACCCGCCGGACCACACCCGGCTGCGCAGGCTCGTCTCCAAGGCGTTCACCCCCCGCCGGGTCGCGGAGTTCGCCCCACGCGTGCAGGAGCTGACCGACCGGCTCATCGACTCCTTCGTGGAGCGGGGCAGCGCGGACCTCATCCACGAGTTCGCCTTCCCGCTGCCCATCTACGCCATCTGTGACCTGCTCGGGGTGCCCGAGGAGGACCAGGACGACTTCCGGGACTGGGCCGGGATGATGATCCGGCACGGCGGCGGGCCGCGCGGCGGGGTCGCGCGGTCGGTGAAGAAGATGCGCGGCTATCTCGCGGAGCTGATCCACCGCAAGCGCGAGGAGCCCGGGGACGACCTCATCTCGGGTCTCATCCGGGCCTCCGACCACGGCGAGCACCTCACCGAGAACGAGGCCGCCGCGATGGCCTTCATCCTGCTCTTCGCCGGTTTCGAGACCACCGTCAATCTGGTAGGAAACGGGCTTTACGCGCTTCTCCGGCATCCGGAGCAGCGCGCCCGGCTCCAGGAGTCGGTCACCTCCGGGGAGACCGGGCTCCTGGAGACCGGGATCGAGGAGCTGCTGCGGTACGACGGGCCGGTGGAGATGGCCACCTGGCGGTACGCCACCCGGCCGCTGACGATCGGCGGGCAGGAGATCCCGGCGGGCGACCCGGTGCTCGTGGTTCTCGCCGCCGCCGACCGGGACCCCGAGCGGTTCGACGGACCGGACGTCCTCGACCTCGCCCGGCGCGACAACCAGCACCTCGGGTACGGGCACGGCATCCACTACTGCCTGGGCGCGCCGCTCGCCCGGCTCGAAGGACAGACGGCCCTGGCGACCCTGCTGACCCGCCTCCCGGACCTGCGGCTCGCCGCCGACCCGGCCGAACTGCGGTGGCGCGGCGGGCTCATCATGCGGGGGCTGCGCACCCTTCCGGTGGAGTTCTCTCCGGTCGCCCCCCTCCATAGGACTGACGGAGCATCAGAAATGTGATCTTCACGTGATCGCGGGTGCATCGACTTGTGATGAGCGTTCGAATAGGGCTACGTTCCCCGACAACTCAGTTCGACCACTCAGTTCGACCACCCCAGTTGTCACGCGAAAGGCGCTCCTATGCGTTCCGGGAACGGACGACACCGCCGCCCCCGTCAGGCCCCCGCCCTCGTCGTCGCCGCGGGGGTGACCGGGTCCGCCATGGCGCTTCCCCTGCTCGCCACCGGCTCGGCGTCCGCCGCCGACGCCGCCACCTGGGACCGGGTCGCCGAGTGCGAGTCCGGCGGCCAGTGGAGCGCCAACCTCGGCAACGGGCGCTACGGCGGCCTCCAGTTCACCCAGGACAGCTGGGAGCGGTACGGCGGTCTCGCCTACGCGCCCAGCCCCGACCTGGCCAGCCGCGCCCAGCAGATAGCGGTGGCCGAGAAGGCCCTCGCCAAGGGCTCCACCGCGTGGGCCAGCTGCGCGCCGATCGCGGGACTCGTCAACGACGGCGCCCGGCCGAAGGTGAACCCGGGCCCGGCGGACCTCCCGAAGCCCTCCGGCGGCCCCGTCGCCGAGTCGAACCGCACGACGGGCCCGCAGTCCTCCAGCGCGGCGGAGGCGGCCCGGGGCGCGGCCGGACGGAGCACCGGGGCGCCCACCGCCCCGGCGACGTCCACGAGCCCCGCCGCGCCCTCGACGGGTGCGCCGGTGACGGGCGGGCCGACCGGTCCGACGGCGCCCGCCTCCCCGGACGCCCCCGCCCCCGCCACCACCGCGCCCGACGGGTCCGCCGCGCCGGGCACGTCCGGCGAGCCGACGACCGGCACCCCGGCCACGGGGTCCGGCAAGGGCAAGCACCGGGGCGACGCGGCTCCGGAGGGAACCGTGGGTCCGGGCGGATCCGTCGAGACCGGTCGCCACGCGGCGCCCGGTGACAGCCTCTCCGAGGAGACCGCGGCGAAGCCCGTGGCCGACGCCTCCACGAATTCCGGCGGAACGGACAGTCAGGGCACTTCGGGCGCGTACACGGTGAAGGCGGGCGACAGTCTGTCCGGCATCGCGCAGCAGAACGAGCTGCCCGGAGGCTGGACCGCGCTCTATGACGCCAACCGGAAGACGGTCGGTACCGACCCGGACCTCATCCTCCCTGGTCAGAGCCTTGAACTGACGGAGAGTCCGGTCGCGCGGGCGGAGTGATTCGGGGTCATATGTCCGGTTCTGGGCAACTGAGACATGAGTCTCTTCGCCCCAACTGGCGCGTCACACCCGCAAACTTTGCTCCCGTCGCCTCTCACCTGCGCAAACACTCCCCGCCGGAAGGCAAGGAGGGGCGGAATGTCCGTCATTCGCCTCTTTGAACTTCCGGTGGGTCTGTGTCTACGGTCATCACCGCTCGCCACCGCGGGCCCCGTCGACCGAAACGCCGAATCCTGCCGTCGGCCGTCGGGAACAGTCGTCGCGCAAGCGCCGAAGGCAGGAGCGGGGGACCCAAGGTAAGTGCCGACCCCGGCCGTTGAGACAGACGGCCGACGATCGGCTCGGGGTGGAGCCGCGTGCTGGACACGCGGCCGGGCAACTCATTGGCCCGAACCCGACAGCTCACCTCGCAGGCGTCGGTGAGGAGAATCTCCATGCTGTTTTCCGGTAAGGGCAAACACCGCCGTCCCTCCAAGGTCACCCAGGTCGCCACGCTCGTCGGCGTCACCGGTGTCGCCGTCGCCGCCCCGCTGATGACCGCGGGCACCGCCTCGGCCGCCACCGCCGCCGAGTGGGACCGCGTCGCCCAGTGCGAGTCCGGCGGCAACTGGTCCATCAACACGGGCAACGGCTACACCGGCGGCCTCCAGTTCGCGGCCTCCACCTGGGCCGCGTACGGCGGCACCGCCTACGCCCCGACCGCCAACCTGGCGTCGAAGTCCCAGCAGATCGCCATCGCCGAGAAGGTCCTCGCGGGCCAGGGCAAGGGCGCGTGGCCGAGCTGCGGCGTGGGCCTCTCCCGTGCCTCCTACGACGGCGGCGCCGCCGAGAGCGCCCCCAAGACCGTCACCCAGCAGCCGAAGCAGCAGCGCTCGGCCGAGCAGCCGACGACCCGCAGCGAGCAGCGCCAGGCCCCGAAGAAGGCCGCGCAGCAGCAGACCGCGCCGAAGGCGACCGTCACCACCCCGACCGGCAAGAAGGTCGAGAAGGGCGACGGCGAGTACAAGGTCGTGACCGGCGACACCCTCAGCCGGATCGCCCAGGCGCACGGCGTCGCGGGCGGCTGGGCCAAGCTCTTCGAGCTGAACAAGGACGTCGTCGACAACGCCGACCTGATCTACCCGGGCCAGCAGCTCCACCTCAAGTGAGCCCGGCGGTCCGCACGGGTCCGGCGGCCCGTACGGCACCGACGACCCTCCCGCGGTGACCACCCCGGACCGGCGCGCCTCCCCCCCCCGTGCGCACCGGTCCGGGGTTTCCGCCGTCCGGAGCCGCGCGCCCTGTCCGTACGGACGCCCCGCGCCCTGTCCGTACGGAGCCCCGCCCCGTACGGACTCCTCTCCCCCCTTCCGGATCCCCCGTCACGGACGGACCCCCCTCGTCCGCGCCCCGGGAGGGCCGCCCCGGCGGTTTCGGGGCGACTTCTCGGTTACCGTCCAGTAGATCTGGGGTCTTTCGCCCCTGAATGCATGTCCTTGGGCCCTTTTTCGTCCCAGGGGGCGGGCGCCCGGCTGGCCGGAGCCGCCGAGCCGGTTAGGCTCTTGACGCAAGGCCAAGCCGACCCTGCGCCGACCTTGCGTCACATCCAGCGTCACATCCCATAAGGAGATGCTCGTGCCGTCCATCGACGTCGTCGTAGCCCGGGAAATCCTGGACTCCCGAGGCAACCCCACGGTCGAGGTCGAGGTCGGCCTCGACGACGGCAGCACCGGCCGTGCTGCTGTTCCGTCCGGCGCCTCCACCGGTGCGTTCGAGGCCCTCGAGCTTCGCGACGGTGACCCCAACCGCTACCAGGGCAAGGGCGTCGAGAAGGCCGTCCTCGCCGTGATCGAGCAGATCGGCCCGGAGCTCGTCGGCTACGACGCCACCGAGCAGCGCCTGATCGACCAGGCCATGTTCGACCTGGACGCCACCCCGGACAAGTCGTCGCTCGGCGCCAACGCCATCCTCGGCGTCTCCCTCGCCGTCGCGCACGCCGCCTCCGAGGCCAGCGACCTCCCGCTCTTCCGCTACCTCGGCGGCCCGAACGCGCACCTGCTGCCCGTTCCGATGATGAACATCCTCAACGGTGGGTCGCACGCCGACTCCAACGTCGACATCCAGGAGTTCATGATCGCCCCGATCGGCGCGGAGTCCTTCTCCGAGGCCCTCCGCTGGGGCACCGAGGTCTACCACACGCTCAAGGGCGTCCTGAAGCGCAAGGGCCTCTCCACCGGCCTCGGCGACGAGGGCGGCTTCGCGCCGAACCTCGACTCCAACCGTGCCGCGCTGGACCTGATCCTCGAAGCGATCAAGGAAGCCGGTTACGCCCCGGGCAAGGACATCGCGCTCGCCCTCGATGTCGCCGCCTCCGAGTTCTACAAGGACGGCAAGTACGAGTTCGAGGGCAAGTCCCTCTCCGCCGCCGAGCTGACCGAGTACTACGAGGAGCTGGTCGCGGCCTACCCGCTGGTCTCCATCGAGGACCCGCTCTTCGAGGACGACTGGGCCGGCTGGAAGGTCCTCACCGACAAGCTGGGCACCAAGGTCCAGATCGTCGGCGACGACCTCTTCGTCACCAACCCGGAGCGCCTGGCCCGTGGCATCGAGGAGGGCTCCGCGAACGCCCTGCTCGTCAAGGTGAACCAGATCGGCTCGCTCACCGAGACCCTGGACGCCGTCGAGCTGGCCCAGCGCAGCGGCTTCAAGTGCATGATGTCGCACCGCTCCGGCGAGACCGAGGACGTCACCATCGCCGACCTCGCCGTCGCCACCAACTGCGGCCAGATCAAGACCGGCGCCCCGGCCCGCTCCGAGCGCGTCGCCAAGTACAACCAGCTCCTGCGCATCGAGGAGATCCTCGACGACGCCGCCGTCTACGCCGGTCGCAGCGCCTTCCCGCGCTTCAAGGGCTGACGGAGTCGCACCCGGTAGTTCCGTCCGTCCCCGCACTCGGTCCCGTACCGTGTGCGGGGACGTACGCGTGAACAGGGGAGGCGACACGACATGGCCGCGAAGAACCGGGACCGGTTCTCCACCGCGACCCGGATCAGGCTGCTCGGCGAGCAGACCGCCGCCCGTGTCTACCGCTCCCAGACCCGCCGCCAGGCCCGCCGCTCCCGGCTCACCGGCCGCGCGGCCTTCCTCGCCCTCGTCGTCTGCTCCCTCGTGGTGGCGCTCGCCTATCCCATGCGGAGCTACGTGTCCCAGCAGGGCGAGATCGCCGAGCAGCAGCGCAAGGCCGCCGAGGCGGCCCGGCGCGTCGAGGAACTCAGGGACGAGAAGGCCCGCCTCCAGGACCCGGCCTACGTCCGCCGCCTCGCCCGCGAACACCTGCACTACCTGATGCCCGGCGAGACCGGCTTCACCGTGGACGACCCCGACGCGGAGCGACGGCCCCGCGCCGAGCAGGGCGCGGCCGACCGCCCCTGGTACGACAACCTCTGGGACGGCGTCGACCACGCCGACCGCCCCTGACCCCTCCCCTTCCGCACGCGACACACGAACAAGGCAGACATGGAAACGCCCCCTCCGCAGACCGCACGCACCGAGCCCACCGACGAGGACATCGCGGCCTTCGAACTCCAGCTCGGCCGACCGCCCCGCGGGCTGCGCGCCATCGCCCACCGCTGCCCCTGCGGCCGGCCGGACGTCGTCGAGACCGCGCCCCGGCTCCCCGACGGCACCCCCTTCCCCACCACGTACTACCTGACCTGCCCCCGGGCGGCCTCGGCCATCGGCACCCTGGAGGCCAACGGGGTCATGAAGGAGATGCAGGCCCGGCTCGCCACCGACCCGGAGCTGGCCGCCGCCTACCGCGCCGCGCACGAGGACTACCTCGCCCGCCGCGACGCCATCGAGGTCCTGGAAGGCTTCCCCAGCGCGGGCGGGATGCCCGACCGGGTCAAGTGCCTGCACGTCCTCGTCGGCCACTCGCTCGTCGCGGGCCCCGGTGTGAACCCCTTCGGCGACGAGGCGCTCGCCCTGCTCCCCGAGTGGTGGGCCAAGGGCCCCTGCGTCACCCCGTGCGCCCCGGCGGAGAAGGACGGCCCGACCGCCGAGGCCTCCGACGGCGGCCACCCCGCCTCCGGGCCCGTGGACGCAGAGGACGAGGAGAGCAAGTGACCCGGGTCGCCGGAATCGACTGCGGTACGAACTCCATCCGGCTGCTCGTCGCCGACGTGGACCCCACGACGGGCGAGCTGACCGAGCTGGACCGGCGGATGACGATCGTCCGGCTCGGCCAGGACGTCGACCGCACGGGACGGCTCGCCCCCGAGGCGCTGGAGCGGACCTTCGCCGCCTGCCGGGAGTACGCGGCCGTCATCCGCGAGCTCGGCGCCGAGCGGCTCCGGTTCGTCGCCACCTCCGCCTCCCGCGACGCCGAGAACCGCGCGGACTTCGTGGCCGGGGTCGTGGAGATCCTGGGCGTCGAGCCCGAGGTCATCACCGGCGAGCAGGAGGCCGCGTTCTCCTTCGCCGGGGCCACCGGCGAGCTGCCCGCCGACCGGACCTACCTGGTGGTGGACATCGGCGGCGGCTCCACCGAGTTCGTCACCGGCGACCGGCACGTCGAGGCCGCCCGTTCCGTGGACATCGGCTGCGTCCGGCTCACCGAGCGGCACGTCCGGCACGACCCCCCGACCGCCGAGGAGGCCGAGGCGATCCGCGCCGACGTCCGCGCCGCCCTCGACCTGGCCGCCGAGGCCGTCCCGATCGCCGACGCCGGGACCCTCGTCGGTCTCGCGGGCTCCGTCACCACGGTCGCCGCCATCGCCCTGGGGCTCCCCGCGTACGACTCCGCGAAGGTCCACCACTCCCGGATCTCCGCCGCCCAGGTGGCCGAGGTGACCGAGCGGCTGCTGACCTCCACCCACGCCGAGCGGGCCGCGATCCCGGTGATCCACCCGGGCCGGGTGGACGTGATCGTCGCCGGTGCGCTGGTGCTGAGGGAGATCGTGGAGCGGGTCGGGGCGCACGAGGTCGTCGTCAGCGAGCACGACATCCTCGATGGGATCGCCCTATCCGTGGCATAGCGGGCATCTATCGTCCCGTCCGACGACACGGCGTCGGGAAAGTTCGTGAACTTCTTCACAAGGAAAAGGGCCCTGGCGGCACCTGAGGGGGGTCTTCCGGCCCTCCGGGGGGTGCCATAGGGCCCTTTCACAGGCGCGGAGGCCGATTCGCTCGACGTTTCCATCGTGTGAACGAGGGGGCGTCGAGGGCCCCCACGGGGGCCCTCCTGGCCAGTTCACAAGGGGTGAACAACGTTCGCCCGGGCACCCCGGTTCCTTTGCAGCACCATGACATGGATCACGTGGGCGGCGGAGTGTAGCAGAAGGACCCGAAGACCTTGTGAAGGGGCGCACGAGGACCCCCCTCCGAGGGGGTGGATACTCGATGCCATGAGCACCACGGAGCGTCCCAGGATCCTCGTAGTAGGCGGCGGGTACGTAGGCCTGTACGCAGCTCGGCGCATCCTCAAGAAGATGCGCTACGCGGAGGCGACCGTCACGGTCGTCGACCCGCGGTCGTACATGACCTACCAGCCCTTCCTCCCCGAAGCCGCCGCCGGCAGCATCTCGCCGCGTCACGTCGTCGTCCCGCTGCGACGCGTCGTCCGCGGAGCCGAGGTGCTCACCGGCCGGGTCACCACCATCGACCAGGACCGCAAGGTCGCCACGGTCGCGCCGCTCGTCGGCGAGTCGTACGAGCTTCCGTTCGACTACCTGATCATCGCGATGGGCGCGGTCTCCCGCACCTTCCCGATCCCGGGCCTCGCCGAGCAGGGCATCGGCATGAAGGGCATCGAGGAGGCCATCGGCCTGCGCAACCACGTCCTGGAGCAGCTCGACAAGGCCGACTCGACCACCGACGAGGAGGTCCGCCGCAAGGCGCTGACCTTCGTCTTCGTGGGCGGCGGCTTCGCCGGCGCGGAGACCATCGGCGAGGTCGAGGACCTGGCCAGGGACGCCTCGAAGTACTACCAGAACGTCTCGCGCGAGGACATGCGCTTCGTCCTGGTCGACGCGGCCGACAAGATCCTTCCCGAGGTCGGCCCCAAGCTCGGCCAGTACGGCAAGGAGCACCTGGAGAGCCGGGGGATCGAGATCTACCTGGAGACCTCCATGGACTCCTGCGTGGACGGTCACGTCGTGCTGAAGAACGGCCTGGAGGTCGACTCCAACACCATTGTGTGGACCGCCGGCGTGAAGCCGAACCCGGCGCTCTCCCGCTTCGGTCTGCCGCTCGGCCCCCGCGGCCACGTGGACTGCAACGAGAAGCTCCAGGTCAACGGTCTCGACTACGCCTGGGCCGCGGGCGACAACGCCCAGGTCCCGGACATGGTCGGCCGCCGCGCGGGCAACCCCAACGCCTGGTGCCCGCCGAACGCCCAGCACGCCCTGCGCCAGGCCAAGGTCCTCGGCGACAACGTGGTGTCGGGGATGCGCGGCTTCCCGCAGAAGGAGTACAGCCACGCCAACAAGGGCGCCGTGGCCGGACTCGGTCTGCACAAGGGCGTCGCGATGATCGTCATGGGCAAGGTGAAGATCCGGGTCAAGGGCCGTCTCGCCTGGTACATGCACCGTGGCTACCACGGCATGGCGATGCCGACCTGGAACCGCAAGATCCGCGTCTTCGCCGACTGGACCCTCGCGATGTTCCTCAAGCGCGAGGTCGTCTCGCTCGGCGCCATCGAGACGCCGCGCGAGGAGTTCTACGAGGCCGCCAAGCCCGCTCCCGCTCCGGCCGCCCCGGCGCAGGAGAAGGCCAAGGCCTCCTGATCGCGGGGGCCGGGGACCCGCTACGGACCCCCGCCCCCCGAAATACCGTCACACCCCCGCAAAGGGCCGTCCGCCATCCGTGGTGCGGACGGCCCTTCGCGTGTTTTGCCGAGTCGTTGTGTTGTGCCGGGACTGCGCGCGCCCCCGAACGGTGTTCCCTTGTCGACGGACGTTTCTGGGGCCCGAGATCACGGAGGTGCGCATCATGGCCGACGCCGCGTCGCGGCTGACGACCTTTGCCGAAGAACTGTCAGGAGAACCCTTCCCGGTACGCCTGCGGGCCTGGGACGGCAGCGAGGCCGGACCGGTGGAGGGCCCCGTTCTGATCGTCCGCGACCGCCGCGCCCTGCGGAGGATGATCTGGAAGCCCGGCGAACTGGGCCTGGCCCGCGCCTGGGTGGCCGGGGAGATCGACGTCGAGGGCGATCTGTACGCGCTCCTCGACCGGCTCTCCGGGATGCTATGGGAGCGGGGCGACGACCCCCGGAGCCTGCTCGCCTCCGCGCGCGACCCCCGGATCCGCGCCGCCGTCCGGGGGCTGCTGCGCCTCGCCGGTCCCGCGGTCCCGCCGCGGCCACCGGCCGAGGAGATGCGCGGCCGGGGCGGGAGCCGCCACACCAAGGGCCGCGACCGGCAGGCGATCAGTCACCACTACGACGTGGGCAACGACTTCTACGAGCTGGTCCTCGGCCCGTCGATGGTCTACTCGTGCGCCTACTGGGCCTCCGACGGGCCGGACGCGTCCCTGGAGGACGCCCAGCGGGACAAGCTCGACCTCATCGCCCGCAAGCTGAACCTGAAGGAGGGCGACCGGCTCCTCGACGTGGGCTGCGGCTGGGGCTCCATGGCCCTGCACGCCGCCCGCGCGTACGGCGCCCGGGTCGTCGGCGTCACCCTCTCCCGCGAGCAGGCCGCGTACGCCCGCAAACGGGTCGCCGACGAGGGACTGGCCGACCTCGTGGAGATCCGCGTCCAGGACTACCGGGACGTCACCGACGGCCCGTACGACGCGATCTCCTCGATCGGCATGGCCGAGCACGTCGGCGCCGTCCGCTACCGGGAGTACGCCGGGATCCTCCACGGGCTCCTCAAGCCCGGCGGGCGGCTCCTGAACCACCAGATCTCCCGGCGCCCCGAGCCCGACGAGGAGTCCTACGAGGTCGATCCCTTCATCGACGCGTACGTCTTCCCCGACGGCGAACTCGCCCCGATGGGCCGCACCCTGACGACCCTGGAGGACGCGGGCTTCGAGGTGCGGGACGTCGAGGCGATCAGGGAGCACTACGCGCTCACCCTGCGCCGCTGGGTGGCCAACCTGGAGGCGGACTGGGACCGGGCGGTCCGGCTGACCTCCCCGGGCCGGGCCCGGATCTGGCGGCTCTACATGGCGGCCTCCGCCGTCGCCTTCGAACGCAACCGGATCGGCGTGAACCAGTTCCTCGCCGTGCGGACCCCGGTGTCGGGGCACAGCGGTACGGCGCTGCGCCCGCGCGTCTGGAACGAGGGCACGGCCTGACAACGGCGAAGGGCCGGTCCCCCCTCCCAGGGGGGACCGGCCCTTCGCGCGCGCGGTGCTACTCGGCCTTGATGGCGGCGAGCATGTTCAGCTTGGCCGCGCTGCGGGCGGGCCACAGCGAGGCGAGGACGCCGACCAGGGCGGCCAGGACCAGGAAGATCCCGATCCGGTCCCAGGGCAGGACCAGCTCGTAGCCGGGCAGGCTGTTCCTGAGGGTCTCGCCGACGGCCCAGCCGAGGAAGCTGCCGAGGCCGATGCCGACGATCGCGCCGAAGACCGAGATGACGACGGCCTCCAGACGGACCATCCGCTTGACGCGGCGCCGGTCGAGACCGATCGCCCGCAGCATCCCGATCTCCTGCTGCCGCTCGAAGACGGACATGGCGAGGGTGTTGACGACACCGAGGACGGCGATGATCAGGGCCATGCCGAGCAGTCCGTACATGATGTTCAGCATCATGTTGATCGGGCCGCCGAAGGAGTCGCGGATGTCCTTGTGGTCCATCACCGTGATGGCCGGGTTGTCACCCATGGCCTTCGACAGGGCCCGCTCGTGGGCGGCGCTGGCACCACCGGACGTCGAGACGAAGATCTCGCGGGTCTGCGCGTCGTCCTCGTGCTTCTCGACCAGCCGGTGGTCGGCGACGATCGAGGAGACGAAGGCGCTGGGCTCGTAGACCGCGCCGATGGTCACCTTGCCCTTCTGCTTGTCCATGAACTGGACCGGGACGACGTCGCCGACCTTCAGACGGCTGTTCTCCGCCATCTTCGTGTCGATGGCGACGGTGTCGCCGCCGAGGGAGGACATCGAGCCCTGGACGACCTCCAGCTTGAGGAGCTTGTCGATGGCGCCGGGGGTGACGCCGGAGACCGAGCTGTACGCGCCCTTCACCTCGATGTTGCCCCACTGCTGCGGGGAGACCGCGGTGACGCCGGGGGTCTTCTCCAGGGCGGTCAGCACGTCCTTGCTGAGGGTGTCCCCGCTGGCCATGCTGACCATGTAGTCGGCCTTGATCTGGTCGGTCGTCGTCTTGTCGAGGGACGAGCCGACCGTGGCGCCGAGCACCGAGAGGCCGGTGACCAGGGTCAGGCCGATGGCGAGCGCGGAGGCGGTGGCGCCGGTGCGGCGCGGGTTGCGGACCGCGTTCAGTCCGGCGAGCTTGCCGGAGACCCCGAAGAGCTTCACGAAGGCCGGGCGGATCAGGGCGATCACGGGCCGGGACAGGAACGGGATCAGGATGATCACCCCGATGAGGGTGAGGAAGGCGCCGCCCGCGATGAGCATCTGGCCCTGGTCCCCGCCCTGGCCCGCGCCGAGCACGATGAGGACCGCGCCGAGGGCGGTGACGGCCGCGCCGATGGAGTTCCGTACGACCAGGGACTTGGTGCTGGCGGAGGCGTGGACGCTGCTCATGGCGGCGACCGGGGGGATGCGCGAGGCCCGGCGGCCGGGCAGCCAGGCGGCGAGGACGGTGATGAGGACGCCGACGCCGAAGGCGCTCAGGGCCGGGGTGGCGGTGAGGACCAGGTCGCCGCCGGGGACCTTCATCTCGAAGGCGGCCATGGCGGAACGCAGGCCGACGGCCAGGCCGATGCCGAGGACGTAGCCGACGGCGGAGGCGAGCAGGCCGACCAGTCCGGCCTCGGCGAGGACCGAGCGGGTGATCTGCCGGCGCGAGGCGCCGACCGCGCGCATCAGGGCCAGTTCCTTGGTGCGCTGGGCGACCAGCATGGTGAAGGTGTTGGAGATCAGGAAGATCCCGACGAAGAGCGCGATGCCCGCGAAGCCCAGGAGGACCTTGTTGAGCGCGCCGAGGCCGTCCTCGATCTGCTTGGCCTGCGTGTCGGCGAGCGCGGTGCCGGTCTCGGCGTCCGCGGACTTCGGGAGGACCTTGGTGACCTCGGAGAGGAGCTTGCCCTCGGCGGCGCCGGGGGCGGCGGTGACGGTCATGTCGCGGTAGAAGCCGGGCTTCAGATAGAGCTTCTGGGCGACCTCGGTGTCGAAGAGGACCAGGCTGCCGCCCGCGTTGACGGCGCCGTCCTCGGTGGTGAAGACACCGGTGAGGGCGTACTCCTTCACCGGGCCGTTGGTGGCGACCCGGACGGTGTCGCCGACCTGGTAGCCGCCCTTGGCCGCGGTCTCCTGGTCGAGGGCGATCTGTCCGGCCCCGGTCGGCCCGGCGCCCTTCACGAAGTCGTACGCCCGGTCCTTGCCGTCCTTGCCGGGGGCGAAGTTGGTGCCCTTGTTGGACCAGCCGACGCCGATCAGCTTGCCGTTCTTGTCCGGCACTCCGGCGAAGCCGTCGACGCGGGGGGTGACGGAGGCGACCCCGGCGAGCTTCGCGACGTCGTCGACGTTCTTCTGGGAGAGGCCGGGGGCCTTCCGGGCCTCTTCGGGGTCCGGGTACATCGAGACGGA
Organism: Streptomyces sp. NPDC059247; assembly: GCF_042754005.1. Classification (NCBI taxonomy): domain Bacteria; kingdom Bacillati; phylum Actinomycetota; class Actinomycetes; order Kitasatosporales; family Streptomycetaceae; genus Streptomyces; species Streptomyces sp. NPDC059247. Next base: position 90,098 of record NZ_JBHYZW010000006.1, on the reverse strand, counting down.
GACGGCGACGTCGTCGTAGCTCTTCGCCGACTGGCTGCGGAAGGCCTGGGAGAGGGTGTCGGTGAAGACGAGGGTGCCGGAGACGAAGGCCACGCCGAGCATCACGGCGAGCACGGTCATCAGCAGTCTCGCCTTGTGCGCGAGCACGTTGCGCAGGGCGGTACGGAACATGGGTGTGTCCTGAGGAAGGGTCGGGCGGCGGGCGGGGGCGGGCTGACGCCGGGTGTCAGCTGGTGCGGCCCTTGGCGTCGAAGGCCTTCATGCGGTCGAGCACGCCGTCCGCCGTCGGGTGCAGCATCTCGTCGACGATCCGGCCGTCGGCGAGGAAGATCACGCGGTCGGCGTAGGAGGCGGCCACCGGGTCGTGGGTGACCATGACGACGGTCTGGCCCAGTTCGCGGACCGAGTTGCGGAGGAAGCCGAGGACCTCGGCGCCGGAGCGGGAGTCCAGGTTTCCGGTGGGCTCGTCACCGAAGATGATCTCGGGCTGGGAGGCGAGCGCGCGGGCCACGGCCACGCGCTGCTGCTGGCCGCCGGACAGCTCGGTCGGACGGTGGCTGAGGCGGCCGGAGAGGCCGAGCATGTCGATGACCTGCTGGACCCACCGCTTGTCGGGCTTGCGGCCCGCGATGTCCATCGGCAGCGTGATGTTCTCCAGGGCGGTCAGGGTCGGCAGCAGGTTGAACGCCTGGAAGATGAAGCCGATCTTGTCCCGGCGGAGCTGGGTGAGGTGCTTGTCCTTGAGGGTGGACAGCTCCGTGTCACCGAGCCGGACCGAGCCGGAGGAGAAGGAGTCCAGACCCGCGACGCAGTGCATGAGAGTCGACTTGCCGGAGCCCGAGGGGCCCATGATCGCGGTGAACTCGCCCTGCCGGAAGTCCACGGTGACGTGGTCGAGCGCGACGACCTGGGTCTCGCCGTGGCCGTAGACCTTCGAGAGGTCCGTGGCGCGGGCGGCCACCGCGGTGGCGCGGGACACGGTGGGGGAGGTGGTCACGGGGGACTCCTGTCACTGCGGGGCTGTCTGGGGAACACCTCCATCGTGTCGAACGTTCTCGTTCGAATCGTCCGTCCCTGTGCCCGTTCCCGGGGCAGCCTGGAGTCGGACCGGCCCCTCCGGCTCTCCTCCTGAGGTATGACGGCGCCCCTGACACGAAGGGTGATGGCGAACTTCCGCCGAGGTGACAGAAGTGTGGCGACTTTTCGTCATTCCATGAGGTGTGGCTTTGCGCCCGCGACCCCCGTCGCGGTTCGGCTAAAAGGCCTTCCACCTGCACTGACGCACCCTCAGACGTCAATAAAATAAGACAACATCGGGGGGATGTTCCGCTGAATGAGGGAAGCGTCCCGATAGGCTCCTGTGCCAACGCGGAGCTACGCGACGCCGCGACGCCCGGATGGTGGAACGCAGACACGGCGAGCTTAAACCTCGCTGGCCTTCGGGCCGTACCGGTTCGAGTCCGGTTCCGGGCACCACGGGCCCCAGGCGACAGCGGCCTGCGGCCCGGCTCCGCCCCTCTCCGTCGCCTCCCCTCCCCCGTCGTACCCCCTCTCCGACCGGTCGGAGAGCCTCCTCCCCGACCGGTCGGAGAGGGCCCTCCCCGACCGGTCGCCCGGTCCGGCGGCGGGTCGCCGCGCGCCCCGAAGGACGCGGTCGCGTCCTCCTCGGCGCCACCCCGGCGGCGGCCCCCGGTCCGCCGCGCGGGCGTGCCGCTTTCGCTCGATCCATACCCCTGTGACCTGCGGTTCCTCCCATGTGATGATCCACCGGACGTGGATCCGCACGGGATCCACGGGGGAGGGGAAAACGATGACGACGGACGAGAACGGCATCGATCCGACCGGCCCGGCCGGCCGGCTGATCCAGACGGCCGGCCTCGCGCAGAACCCGGCGCCGCAGGCCATCGCCACCGACACCGAGAACGGCTACGTCTTCGTCCTGCAGCTGGAGTCCGGGGAGACCGCCGAGAGGACCTCGGGGAACCTGTACCTCAACCGCTTCGACCGGCGGACCGGCGCCCTGATCGACTGGATGCGGCTCGTCGGGTTCGGCCACGGCCTGTCCCTGGGCGCCGAGCCCGTCGGCACCGACACCTATCTGTGGACCGAGTGCGGCCCGCTGCACGTCACGACGCCGGACGACCCGAAGGACGCCGTCGCGTACGGCACCGCCGTCACGCGCTTCACGTACGAGAAGTTCACGGTGCGCGACGCCGGGGACCCCGACCTCACGACGTTCACCCCGCCCGGCGGCAGCACCGCCACCGGCCCCTCGTACGACCCGACGACCACGCCCCCCACGGTCACCCTCATGCACATCCGGGGCAAGACGCGGTACTTCACCCGCTACGACGCCGCCGGGGCCGCCACCGGCACCTGGACGCCGATCGGCACCCCCGTCACCATGGACAGGACCCAGAAGACGGCGGTCGTCGCCGACAACGTGCCGACCACCGTCCCCCTGGCCGAGAACCTCAGCTTCCAGGGCTTCCAGACCCTGGGCAGCGTCCTGTACGTCTACCAGTGGGCCAAGTACACCGAGGAGCGGGGCACCTTCCCCGGCCACACCCTGCTGAGGAGGTTCTCCTGGACGACGGGGCTCCCGCTCGACGCCAAGCCCCGGATCGTCACCGCCGCCCCCGGTCTGAAGCGCCGCGAACCGGAGGGCCTCGCCGCCGAGACCGACCCCGCGACCGGCCGCCCCCGCCTGCTGTTCGGCTTCAGCAACACGGTCCCGGGCACCACCGGCCGACGCGACGTCACCATCTGCTGGTACCCCACCGACGCCCCCGTCGACGGGGTGCAGGTCCTGGCCGACTGGGAGGACCTCCCCCTCGACACCGGCAAGGGCCTCAGCCCCGGGGCGGAGCGTCCGCGCGGGCGGCTCGTCGTCCTCGCCGGCACCACCTACCTCCAGCTCCGGGGCAGCGTCTCCGTCTCCCCGGGGCTGACCGAGGACCTCCGGATCGCGACCCTGCCGCACCGGCTGCGCCCGACCGTGCGGATCCGGCACAACGCGCCCCGCAACAACCACAAGGGGCGCGCGATCTGCCAGGTGGAGGCCGACATCCACGGCGAACTGCTGGTGCTGGGCGCGACCCCCGACAACGCGATCACCTGGGTCGACCTGGCCGGTGTCTCCGCCGTCTGGCGCTGACGGCCCCGGCTTCCGCACCGCACCCGCACCACACCGCCCAGCGGCTCCCCCTTCCTTCGTCTCTCCCTTCCCTTCTCTTCCCTGATCCGGAGGACCACCCCATGGCCACGACCAGCCGCCGTTCCCTGCTCACCGCCGCGCTCGCCGCCCCCGTCGCCGCCGTCGGCGTGCCGCTCGCCGCCGCCGCCCCGGCCGCCGCCGCCGATCCCCGCACGGGCTGCCAGACCGTCGTCGACTGGACGGACATCGTGACGGACGTCACCGCCGAGCCCGGCTCCCCGCTCCAGGCCCGGATCATCCGGCTCGCCGGTACGGAGTTCCTCCAGCTGCGCGGCACGGCGCTCCACGTCTTCACCGGCGACACCCCGCTCGGTGTCCTGCCGCAGGCGCTCCGGCCGTCCAGGGTGACCCGCGGCATAGCCGCGCGGAACAACCACGAGGGCGTCAACGCGATCCGCGTCGAGGTGAGCGCCGCCGGTGTCCTCACGGCCCTCGGCACGGCGACGGCGCCGGGCGAACCGCCGACGACGAACATCGTCCGCTGGGTCCAGCTGGACTCCTTCTCGTCCGTCCTGCGCTGACCCGGCGCGAGACCCGGCGGGGAGGCCCGGTGATCGGCCCGGCGGTCCGCCGGGCCTCCCCGCCGGGCCGCCGGGCCGACGGAGGGGTCCGAGCGTCCCGGAACCGGGCGCTCCGGCGGGCACGAGGACCGGAAACCCGACGGGAAAAGATCCTCCCCGAGCACTAGGGAGTTTCTTTTGCCTACGCATTACTCTTGACGCAAGGCCGTGCCGTGCGGTCTGCCATGGAGGAGTGAGATGAGGAGCAGCAACCCGGTCTTCTCGCGACGGGGGTTCAGCCGCGACGCCGGCCACGCCGGTTTCAACGCGCAGCCGCAGGCCGGGGGCCCCGCCGTCGGAACCAACCCGTACGCGGCGGGCAGCCCGTCCGCCGAGGCCGCGACGAACCCGTACGCGACCAACCCGTACGCCCCGCAGGACACGCTCGGTGCCCCGCAGCAGACCCGTGCCGACGTGATGACGATCGACGACGTCGTGAGCCGTACGGCCATGACGCTCGGCACGGTCGTCCTCACCGCCGTCCTGGCCTGGACGCTGCTGCCGGTCGACCCGGCGAACCTGGGCAAGTCCTACGGCATCGGCATCGGCGCCGCGGTCATCGCGCTCGTGCTGTCGCTGGTGCAGTCCTTCAAGCGCAGGCCGTCCCCGGCGGTCATCCTGGCGTACGCGGCCTTCGAGGGCGTCTTCCTCGGCGTCATCTCGGCCGCCGTCTCGACGTACGTCGGCGGCTCCGCCGTCATCCAGGCGGTCCTGGGCACCATGGCGGTCTTCGCCGGTGTCCTGATCGCCTACAAGGCGGGCTGGATCCGCGTCAACCGGCGCTTCTACGGCTTCGTGATGGCCGCCACGATGGGCTTCGTCCTGCTCATGATGGCGAACCTGCTGTTCTCCGTCTTCGGCGGCGGTGACGGCCTCGGCTTCCGCAGCGGTGGCCTCGGCATCCTGTTCGGCGTCGTCGGCGTCATCCTGGGCGCCTGCTTCCTCGCCCTCGACTTCAAGCAGGTCGAGGACGGCGTGACCTACGGCGCGCCGCGCGAGGAGGCCTGGCTGGCCGCCTTCGGTCTCACCATGACCCTGGTGTGGATCTACCTGGAGATGCTGCGTCTGGTGTCGATCCTGCAGGGCGACGACTGACGTTCCCCGGATCTCGGGGGAAGGGCCCGTCCGGCTTCGTGCCGGGCGGGCCCTTCCGCGTCCCCGGGGGCCGTCGCTGGCGGGCGGTCCCGGGCGGCGCGTAGGGTCACGGGGTGCGTGATACGAGTGAACTGACCGCTGCCGTCGAGCGCTTCGCCGACCGGCTGCGGGCCGCCCCGCAGAGCCGCCTCCAGCGCGGTGCGGCGGCCGAGGGGCTGGCCCTGGCCAGGGAGCTGGCGGAGCGCGCCCAGCGCGCCGAGGAGCCGGAGCGGGAGCCCAGGACCATGCGGGACGCGGGGGTCTTCGCCGTGGCCGACCAGCTGGCCGTCGCCGGGAACGATCTGGCCGAGATCATGCGAACGGCCCCCGGCTCCCGTGAGGGAGAACTGGCGGAGGCCGTGGAACGGGTGCGGGCGGCACAGGAGCGCTCGGGGCTGTAGGAGCCGCCCAGGGGCCCGGAGCGGGCCCGGGAAGCGCGGGGCGGCTCGGGAGGGGGCCGGTGGCGGGCCCGGGAGCGTACGGGCGGCCCGGCGGGGCTCAGGGGAGTGCGGGGACGGCTCGGAAGGGCCGGGGCCGGGCGGGGGCCCGGCCGGGGATCACAGGGACGCGATGACGCGGTCCGCCAGGATGTAGACGTTCTCCTCGTCGGACTCGCCGTACGAGAAGGTCAGGGCGAAGGCGCCCGAGACGCCCGAGCCGCCGAGCAGCACCGGCGTCAGACCGGAGCGCAGGGCCTCCGCGAGGCGCTCCGCGGTCTCCCGGTGCCCCGGGGTCATACAGAGCGTCGTGCCGTCGGCGAAGACGTACACGTCGAGGGTGCCGAGCGGGCCCGGACGCACATCGGTCAGCGCGGTACGGGTGTCCGCCAGCTCCTCCAGGCGCGCGACGGTCCGCTCGTGGTCGGTGACGACCGGCGTCTGCACCGGCACGAAGTCCGGGTGCGAGGGGTGCCGTCGGCGGGCGGCGGCCAGCTCCGCCGAGTCCTCCGGGTACTCGTCGAAGGCGTCCAGCGGGTCGGTGCCGTCGAGCGCGGCGGCCTCCGCCTCCATGGCCTCCAGAGCCATCGCCTCCAGGCCCACGAAGTCCGTCTGGCGCGGCACGAAGAAGCCGGTTTCCTCGGCGCCGCCGCCCAGACCGCCCAGCAGGGAGGGGGCGTCGGCCGCGTCCCGGGCCTCCTGCGCGGCCCAGAAGGCCCGCGCCTCGGCGAGTTCGCGCTCGCGCTCCTCGGCCAGCGCCTCCGCGACCGCGGCCCGTATCTCGGCGGCGGGGCTGGTGCGGGCGGCGGGAACGGTGACGCCGTGCCCGGCCGCCAGCTCGCTCCGCAGGGCGGTGACCTGCTTTCGGAGACCGTGGACGGCGTGCAGGGCGGCGGCGCCCACGGCCGTGGCAGCGGCCGTGGTCAGCAGCAGGGCAAGAGGCATGGCGCTCACTGACGTACTCCCGATTCCGAGTCGATCCCCCGACTTCCTACATCAGCTTGTCCTGAGGCGTGGCCCGCTGTCAGTGCATTACGTCACGAAATGGACAGGTATTTCTGCCAGGTGTTTAGTCCCGAAACCGCTGTGACCTGCGGAAACGAACTTCCTCGGGAGATAGGTCACATCCTGGGGGAGATTCGGTCACGGCTGGGACGCGGAGCGGTTGACCGGCATGTTGACCGGATAACCGGACGGGCGCCCGACCGGATAACCGGACGGGCGCCGGTCCGGGCCACGACCCGGACCGGCGCCCGTCAGAAACGCCTTCGCTGCGGCTCAGCTCAGCCGCGCGTTTCCCTGGTCGCGCTGAGCTTCGCCTTCGCTGCGGGCGGGTGCCGCCTTCGTTCCTCAGGCGACCCCCACCCTCCGCTACGGCTCAGCTCAGCCGCTCGATCACCATCGCCATGCCCTGGCCGCCGCCGACGCACATCGTCTCCAGGCCGAACTGCTTGTCGTGGAACTGGAGGCCGTTGATGAGCGTGCCGGTGATCCGGGCGCCCGTCATGCCGAAGGGGTGGCCGACGGCGATGGCGCCGCCGTTGACGTTCACCTTGTCCAGATCCAGCCCCAGCTCCTGGTACGAGGGGATCACCTGGGCGGCGAACGCCTCGTTGATCTCCGCCAGATCGATGTCGTCGATCGTCAGGCCCGCGCGCTTCAGCGCCTGCCGCGACGCCTCTACCGGGCCCAGGCCCATGATCTCGGGGGAGAGACCGGAGACGCCGGTGGAGACGATCCGGGCCAGCGGGGTCAGCCCCAGCTCACGCGCCTTGGTGTCCGACATGATCACGAGCGCGGCGGCGCCGTCGTTGAGCGGGCAGCAGTTGCCCGCGGTGACCAGGCCGTCGGGACGGAACACCGGCTTGAGGCCCGCCACGCCCTCCAGGGTGACCCCCGCGCGCGGACCGTCGTCGGCGGAGACGACCGTGCCGTCCGGCAGCGTCACGGGAGTGATCTCCCGCGCCCAGAAGCCGTTCTTGATCGCCTGCTCGGCGAGGTTCTGCGACCGTACGCCGAACTCGTCCATCTCCCGCCGGCCGATGCCCTTCCAGCGGGCCAGGTTCTCCGCGGTCTGGCCCATCGCGATGTACGCGTCCGGCACCACGCCGTCCTCACGCGGGTCGTGCCACGTCGAGCCCTCCGAGGCGGCGACCTCGGCGGTCCTGGCCTCGGCGGCGGCGAAGAACGGGTTGTGCGTGTCGGGCAGCGAGTCCGAGTTCCCCTTCGCGAAGCGGGACACCATCTCCACGCCCGCCGAGACGAAGACGTCGCCCTCGCCCGCCTTGATCGCGTGCAGCGCCATCCGCGAGGTCTGGAGCGAGGAGGAGCAGTACCGGGTGACCGTGCAGCCCGGCAGGTGGTCCAGGCCCATCCGGACGGCCACGATCCGGCCCATGTTGAAGCCCTGCTCGCCCCCCGGCAGACCGCAGCCCAGCATCAGGTCGTCGATGTCGCGCGGGTCCAGCTCCGGGACCTTCGCCAGCGCCGCCGCCACGACGGTCGCGGTGAGGTCGTCCGGCCGCAGGTCCTTGAGGGAGCCCTTGAAGGCCCGGCCGATGGGCGAGCGGGCGGTCGAGACGATCACGGCTTCGGGCATCACGGCTCCATGAGGGTGCGGAGTGGGCGGACAGAAAGGGAAGTTACCCGTACGTACCGCACGGGTCACCGGGCCGGGCGTGTGATGCGGGCCTCTTTTCTAAGCGAGCGCTCAGGCAAGGGGGGCGTCGGTGGCCGCCGGGTGCTCCGCCGGAACCGGGAGGCGCCTCCTCCGCCGGTGCTTGAGCAGCGCCCACGGCCCCCGCGCGCCCGTCACCTCGGTGCCCGCCTCCCGGGCCGCCTCGGCCGCCGCCTTCGCCACCGGCAGCACGTTCTCCCGGCGGGACGGCTCGATGCGGTCGGTCTCCGGCCAGACGCCGAGCACCGCGCAGAGCGTCGGCAGGACCGCCATCGCCGCCGTCGCGTACCCCTCCGCCGACGGATGGAAGCTGTCCACCCCGAACATCTCGCGCGGGTTCGCCGCGAACTCGGGGCCGAGGAGGTCGCCCAGCGACACCGTCCGGCCGCCCTGCTCGACCGCCACGATCGTCTGCGCCGCCGCCAGTTGCCGGGAGGCCCGCCGGGCCAGCCAGCGCAGCGGCTGGTAGACCGGCTCGATCGTCCCCAGGTCCGGACAGGTCCCGACCACCACCTCGGCGCCCGCCGTCCGCAGCCGCCGCACCGCCGAGGCGAGCATCCGCACCGACTGGGTCGGCGGCATGTGGTGCGTGACGTCGTTCGCGCCGATTATCACCACGCACACGTCCGGCGGCCCGAGGGGCTGGGTGAGCAGCAGCGACACCTGCCGTTCCAGGTCGTCCGAGCGGGCGCCGGAGAGCGCCACGTTCCGCAGCACCACCGGCCGCTCGGCCACCGCCGCGAGCCCCGAGGCGAGCAGCGCGCCCGGTGTCTGGCCGGTGCGCCGCACCCCTTGTCCCGCCGCCGTGGAATCACCCAGAAGGGCCAGTCGCAGCGGGTCGTCCGTGCCGAACGCCCGGCCGTACAGCCCGTCCGCCCCCGGCGGCAGCGGAGCCGTGCCGACGCCGACGGTCCGCTTCGCGATCTGCACCTCGGCGAGGAGCACCCCGACCGTCGCCACTCCGAGCAGGCCGATGCCCCCGCCCCCGTACGCCGCACCCGCCGCGATCCGCCGCGCCACCCTCGCCCTCGACATGGGGCCGTCACCTCCTTCAAGCCGTTCAGGGTCTAACTGCCCCGTAACCCGCTCCGACTACGCATACGCTGACCACACCATTACGGAGACCCCGGAGATTACGGTGCAATTCCACGACTCGATGATCAGCCTCGTCGGCAACACCCCGCTGGTGAAGCTCAACAACGTGACAGCGGGCATTCAGGCGACCGTCCTGGCCAAGGTCGAGTACTTCAATCCCGGCGGCTCGGTCAAGGACCGGATCGCCCTGCGGATGATCGAGGCGGCGGAGCGGAGCGGCGCGCTCGCCCCCGGCGGCACCATCGTCGAGCCCACGTCGGGCAACACCGGCGTCGGCCTGGCGATCGTGGCCCAGCAGAAGGGCTACAAGTGCATCTTCGTCTGCCCCGACAAGGTGTCCCTCGACAAGATCAACGTGCTGCGCGCGTACGGTGCCGAGGTCGTCGTCTGCCCGACGGCCGTCGACCCCGAGCACCCGGACTCGTACTACAACGTCTCCGACCGGCTCGTCCGTGAGACGCCCGGTGCGTGGAAGCCCGACCAGTACTCCAACCCGAACAACCCGCGCTCCCACTACGAGACCACCGGTCCCGAGCTGTGGACGCAGACGGACGGGCGGATCACCCACTTCGTGGCGGGCGTCGGCACCGGCGGCACCATCTCCGGCACCGGCAACTACCTCAAGGAGGCCAGCGGCGGGGCCGTCCAGGTCGTCGGCGCCGACCCCGAGGGTTCCGTGTACTCCGGCGGCTCCGGGCGGCCGTACCTGGTCGAGGGCGTCGGCGAGGACTTCTGGCCCACCGCCTACGACCGGAACGTCACGGACCGGATCGTGGCCGTGTCCGACAAGGACTCCTTCCGGATGACCCGCCGCCTCGCCAAGGAGGAGGGCCTCCTCGTCGGCGGTTCCTGCGGCATGGCCGTGGTGGCCGCTCTGGAGGTGGCCAAGGAGCTGGGTCCCGACGACGTCGTCGTGGTGCTGCTGCCGGACTCCGGCCGCGGCTACCTGTCGAAGATCTTCAACGACGAGTGGATGGCCGACTACGGCTTCCTGGAGAACACCACCTCCGCCACCGTCGCCGACGTGCTCCGCCACAAGGAGGGCGTCATGCCCTCGCTCGTCCACATGCACCCGGACGAGACGGTCGGCCAGGCGGTCGAGGTGCTGCGCGAGTACGGGGTCTCCCAGATGCCCATCGTGAAGCCGGGCGCCGGTCACCCGGACGTCATGGCCGCCGAGGTCATCGGCTCGGTCGTCGAGCGCGAGCTGCTCGACGCGCTCTTCACCCAGAAGGCGGCCCTGGAGGACCCGCTGGAGGACCACATGAGCCGTCCGCTGCCGCAGGTCGGTTCCGGCGAGCCGGTCGCCGACCTGATGTCCGTCCTCGGCGACGCCGCCGACGCGGCGATCGTCCTGGTGGAGGGCAAGCCCACCGGCGTCGTCAGCCGCCAGGACCTGCTGGCCTTCCTGGCCAACGGGGGCGGCAAGAAGTAGCCGCCGCCGCCGGGACGCGGGCGGCTGCCCGTGGCGTCGGCCGGTACGGGGAGCCCGTCCGCCCGTCCCGTCCCCGGGGCCGGGCGGCTGCCCGTACCGGCCGACGGGGCTGCCGGGCCGCCCCCGGCTCCCGGTCCCGTTCGTCCAACCGGTACGAGCCCGACACGTTCGCGCAGCACCCGCTTAACACGCGTCGGGCAGATTGGTGGGCGTCGGCGTCACGGACTTCCGGAGCGGCTCCCGGACCTCCCGACGACGCCACGGACGCGGAGACCGGCCCTGACCCGGGCCCGTGTCCCCGCGGGGACCGCCGTCGTCCCGCCCCCCGGCCAGCCGGGGGTGAGGCGGTCCCCGCGCAAACTTCCAGGCGCTCCGGGCCCCTCGCGTCACGCGGGGGGCCCGGAGCCGTCTCCGGTCCGGCGCCTCCGCCGTCTCCGGTCCGGCGCCTCCGCCGTCTCCGGTCCGGCGCCCCCGGTCGGGTACGCCTCCGCCGGTCGGGCACGCCCCCCGGCTCCCCGCTTTCCGCGCGGGCTGGTCGCGCCTCCCGCTGCTGCATATCCTTATGCAGAGTCATTTGAGGGTGAATAAATGAAGGGGGCCGCATGAGCGACAGCCCGGCCGGTCGGCTTCAGGGGCTCTTCGAGGGGCACCGGCTGACGCCGACGCAGCGGCGGATCGCGCACTGCATGGTGCGGCGCGCCGCCGACGTGCCGTTCCTGTCGAGCGTCGAGCTCGCCGAGCTCGCCGGGGTCAGCCAGCCCTCCGTCACCCGCTTCGCCGTCGCCCTCGGCTTCGACGGCTATCCGGCGCTCCGGCGCCATCTGCGCGAGGTCGCCCCGCCCGGGTCCGACAGCGCCGGGGGCGAGGGCCTCAACGAGTACCAGCAGGCCGTCCTCGCCGAGGTCGAGAACCTCCGGCACCTCGCCGGGCTCCTCGCCGACCCCGCGCCCGTGGAGCGGGCCGGGCGGCTGCTCGCGGGCTCCCGGCCGCTGCTCGTCCTCGGACTGCGGGCCGCCTCCTCGCAGGCGCGCGGCTTCGCCTACTTCGCCGCCAAGGTGCACCCCGACGTACGGCTCCTCGACGAGGGCGGCTCGATGCTCACGGACCGCGTCGACGCGGCCGTACGGGCCGGGGCCACGGCCCTGCTCTGTTTCGCGCTGCCCCGGCACCCCCGGGAGGTCGTCGAGGCCCTGGAATACGCGCGGGCGGCCGGGCTCACGGTCGTGACCGTCGCCGAATCGGCGTTCGCGCCCGTCGCCGCCCACAGCGACCTGCTGATCCCGGCGGCCGTCGGCACCGGGCTCGCCTTCGACACGGCCTGCGCGCCGATGCTGCTCGGCCGGGTCCTCCTGGAGGCGATGGCCGACGAACTCCCCGACGCCCAGGCGCGGCTGGAGGAGTTCGACGCCAAGGCGGCGGCGCGGGGCCTGTTCGTCGAGTAGCGCGTACGGGCGGAGGTCAGATCTCCAGCTCGGCCTCGATCTTCTTCAGCTGGTGCCGGGCCATCGCCAGGTTCGCGCGCTCCCTGTCCAGGGCCAGGTACAGGAACAGGCCGTTCGTGTTGCGGCCCCGGAGCAGCCGGATCAGGTGGTACTGGCGGCCGAGGGTGATGAGTATGTCCTCGATCTCCTCGCCGAGGCCCAGCATCTCCATCGCCCGGACCTTGGCGCGGACCACGTCGGTGTTGCCCGCCGCGGCGATGTTCAGGTCGAGTTCCTTGCCGCCGCCGATGGTGCCGAGCGCCATGCCGCTCGTGTAGTCGACGAGGGCCGCGCCGATGGCGCCGTCGATCGCGGTGGCTTCCTTGAGCGAGGTCTCGGTGTTCGCCATGGTGTCGTACTTCTTCCTTCTCGGTGTACGGGTTCGCTTGCTGCGTTTCAGTTCGGGTCCCGGCGTTCCAGGGCGCCGTCGACGAGTTCGCCGATCCGGCCGCTGGACCTGCGGGCCTCCAGATGGAGCCGTCCCACGTTGATCCGGGGCTCCGCGAGGAGGGTGAGGACGGCCGAGGCGCCCGCCGCGTAGGTCGCCACGTAGCCGCTGTCGCCCCGGACGAGCAGCTCGCGGAAGCCGCCCTTGCCGGTGGAGGCGGTCAGCCGCTGTCCGACGCCGAGGGCCGCCGCCGTCAGCGCGGCCACGCTCTCGGCGGCGCCGTCCACGGTGTCGTGGGCGAGCACGAGCCCGTCGGCGCTGGCCGCGAGCGCCCCGGTCAGCTGGGGCAGCCGGGCCCGGAGCCTCCTGAGCTCGCCGAGCACCTCGGCTTCTGCCGTCATGAGCTGTTTCCTTTCGGCGCGCAGGCGCAGGGCACGCCTCATCACGGGTGTGCCTCCAGGGCGTCACGGAGCCGGCGCAGCAGGGCGATGTCGGGATCGGTCACCGACACCGGCCCCGGTAAGGAGGCCGGGGGCGGTGCCGGTACGGGGTCGAGGGGGGTCTCGACGAGTCCCGAGGCGGCGAGGCGGCGGACGTCGAGGAGGGTGTGGAAGGCGGGCCGTCCGAGCAGCCGGGCCAGTTCCGCCGGGGTGAGCCGTCCGTCGGCGGCGGCGAGCAGGGCGCGCTGGCGGGCGCCCACGGTCTGGCCGGGGGCGGCGGGGCGGGGCACGACGGGGGCGGTGTCGACGGAGCCGTACGGCCAGACGGCGTCGAGGAGTTCGCGGCGGCGGACCGTCTCGCGTCCGACGGCCTCGGCGGAGACCGGCCGCACCGTGCCGAACCAGTGCCCGACCCCGTACCGGAAGCGGGTCGGTCCGGCTGCGGGGGAGAGGGCGAAGAAGGCGGCGTCGAAGACCGCGCCGAGGTGGCAGATCTCCAGTTCGCCGTCGTGGAGCCGTCCGCTCTCGACGAGGAAGCGGCCGACCGCGCGGCGGGCCCCGGCCCGGTCGACGGCCTCGTCCCAGTTCTCGCGGGGCAGCCGCCCGCCGGTGGTGAGGAGGACGTCGACGCCGGGGGAGACGGGGCTCTCGGCGTGCACGACGTGCCCGTCGACGAGGTAGAGGGTGCCGTGGTCGCGCAGGAGGGCGCCGGTGGCCCGCTCGGCGGCGAGCCGGACCAGCATGGGGGAGACCGGGGAGGGGGCGGCGACGGCGCTCATCCGAGGACCAGCCTCTCGGCCATGTCCCGGAGCCGGATGCGGGCGAGGGCCAGGTTGCCGGTGTCGCGGTCGAGCCACAGGTGGAGGAAGACGCTGCTGTCGAAGGAGGTCTCGACGAAGCGGATCACGTGGTATCCGGCGCGGGTGGTGACGATCAGGTCCTCGACCTGCGGCTCGCCGGACAGGGTGTCGCCGGGAGCGGTGAAGGTGTCGAACTCGGCTGCGGAACGGGCGAGTTCGGCGGTCTCGGCGGCCGTGGTCTCGTGGTCCCCGACCGGTGAGTCGCCCGCCGTGCCGAGGGCGAGGCCGCTGGTCCAGTCGACCAGGGAGGCGCCGCGGGCACCGGGCAGGGTCATGGCCTCCGTCAGGCACTCGTCGATTCCGGGCACACGGATTCCCCTCCCGATGCGGCGTGCGAACGTACGGCAGTGACGGCGACGTTACTGAACGCAGCGCCGGGGGGAAGCCGTTCCGGCATTTTCCATCGGAACATGCCGGTGTCTGTTGGAGATTGACCCGGAACGTGCGGGGGGCCCGCGGCGGGCGGGCGGTGACCGGGCCGCGGGGCCCGGCCTTGTCGGCCCCGGGCCGCCGTACGGGCTCCGCCCGTCCCGTCGGCGCGGGCCTCCGACGGCCCCCGCTCCCCGCTGGTACCGGCTTCCCGCCGGTCGTGGCTTTCCCCGGCCCCGGACGCTCCGGTCGTCGGCCGCCCCTCCCCTCCCCACCGGCTCCGTCCGGAGCGCACCGGCTCCGGGGTTCCCGCCGGACCCGTCCGGCCCCGTCAGGTTCGGTTCTCCACCGCTCGTGCCAGTTCCGTCAGGTCCTTCGTGAGGGCCTTCGCCACGGCCTTCGCGCCCAGGCGGGCGGTCAGCCGGGTCAGGAGTCCGGGGGCGCGGCCGTCGGCGGGCCGGGCGGAGAAGGCCATCCGCAGGGTGGTGCCGCCCGGCCCGTCCGGGACCAGGCTCAGCTCGGAGACGTACCGCATCCCGTGCGAGGCGGCGGTGGTGACGTACCGGTCGGGCGGCTCGCAGGCGGTGACGGTCATCTCCTCGGTGGCCTCCCGGCCCAGCATCCGGCGGGTCTCGCGCCAGCGCGTACCCACGCCGAAGCCGCCCTCGGTGAGCACCTCCACCCGCTGGACGCCCGACAGGACGCGGGGCAGCGCGCGCAGATCGGTGATCGACTCCCAGACCCGCCCGGGTGAGGCGGCGACCCGGCGCTCGACGACGACGGAGGTGATGTCCGAACCGGTTGCAGTCATGGCTTCCATGGAAGCGGGGCCGCGCGGCGGGCGCTACCGGACGGGCCGCCCCGTTCGCCGCAGCAGGGCGTCCGCGTGCCCGCCGCCGGACTCGGCGACGATCTCCGCGAGCGTCTGGGCGTCCCGTACGACCGTGAACACCACCGTGCCGTCCTCGTCCGTGGTGAAGCCGTGGACGGCGGGCCGGGGCAGGCTGTTGTACGCGTAGTGGTGGGCGAAGCAGTAGGCGCCGGTGTCCGGGACGGCCACGACGTCGCCGGGGCGGAGCAGCGGCAGGGCGCGCCCGGTGGCGAGCAGGTCCCCGGCGAAGCAGGCGGGGCCCGCGACGTCCTGGACGGTGACCTCCCCGGTGCGCGGGCGGCCCCCGGCGTCGTAGGCGAGGACGCGCAGCGGCCAGGACTCGGGGGCGTAGACCGTGCGGGTGGCGAGCTGGACGCCCGCGTGGGTGACGGCGACGGCCCGGCCCCCGGAGGTCTTGGTGTACTCCACCCGGGCGAGGACCAGGCCGTGCTTGGCGAGCAGGGAGCGGCCGAACTCGGTGACCAGCCGGTAGCGGCCGTCGAAGAGGCCGGGGACGGTGTCGGCGAGCAGCCGTGCGTACGCGGCGTACGTCGGCGTCTCCTCGTCGGAGGTGAAGTTCACCGGGAGTCCGCCGCCGATGTCGAGGGTGTCGATCTGCTGGCGTCCGGCCGCCCGGTTGATCTCCTCGGCGAGCGCGTACGCCTCCCCGACGCCCTCGGCCATCAGGGCGAGCGGGACGCCCTGGGAGCCGGTGTGGGTGTGCAGCCGGGTCAGCCGGGGGCGGTCGAGGAAGGCCCGGACGACGGTCTCGCGGGCGCCTTCGTCGCGGAGCGCCACACCGAACTTGGAGGTGGCGGTCGCGGTCGACATCGCGCCGATGGAACCGGCTCCGACCTGCGGGTTCACCCGGAGCCCCAGGGGTGAGGCGGTGGGCGCGGAGGCGATCAGGGCGTCGAGCCGCGCGAGTTCCTGGAGGTTGTCGGCGTTGACGGCGATGCCGAGGGCGAGGGCCTCGCGCAGCTCGGCGGGGGTCTTCGCGGGGGAGTCGAGGACGGTGCGGCCGGGCGGGATCCCGGCGGCGCGGGCGAGGGCGAGTTCGCCGGGGCTGGCGACCTCGGCCCCGAGTCCGGCCTCGTGGAGCAGCCGCAGGACGGGGACGAGGGGGCAGGCCTTGACGGCGAAGGCGTGCAGCACGGGGGCGTCGGTGACGGCGGCGAAGGCGCTGGTCAGGGCGGCGGCGGAGGCGCGGATGCCCTCGGTGTCGAGGAGGGCGGCGACCGGTTCGGCGGGGGAGAGGAGCCCTTGGTCGACGGAGGCTCGAACGGCGAGGTCGCGACGGGAGGAGGCCATGGGGCCCATCCCACCACCCCGGTGCGCGGGAGCGGGCGGCCCCGCCCTGTTGACTACAACTATTCATATCGACAGGATGTGAATACCAAGCGACATTCGAGGAGGCACCGCCATGTCAGGACCCCGCCCCGTACGGGCCCCGCGCGGTACGGAACTGAGCGCCCTGGGGTGGCAGCAGGAGGCCGCCCTCCGGATGCTCCAGAACAACCTGGACCCCGAGGTCGCCGAGCACCCCGACAAGCTCGTCGTCTACGGCGGCACCGGCAAGGCGGCCCGCGACTGGCGCTCCTTCGACGCCATGGTCCGCACCCTGCGCACCCTCAAGCAGGACGAGACGATGCTGGTGCAGTCCGGCCGCCCCGTCGGCGTCATGCAGACCCACGAGTGGGCCCCCCGCGTCCTGATCGCCAACTCCAACCTGGTCGGCGACTGGGCCAACTGGGAGGAGTTCCGGCGCCTGGAGCAGCTCGGCCTCACCATGTACGGCCAGATGACCGCCGGATCGTGGATCTACATCGGCACCCAGGGCATCCTCCAGGGCACCTACGAGACCTTCGCCGCCGTCGCCGCGAAGAAGTTCGGCGGCACCCTCGCCGGGACCATCACCCTCACCGCCGGACTCGGCGGCATGGGCGGCGCCCAGCCCCTCGCCGTCACCATGAACGACGGCGTCGCGATCTGTATCGACGTCGACCCCCGCGCCATCGAACGCCGGATCGAGCACCGCTACCTGGACGTGCGGGCCGACAGCCCCGCCCACGCCCTCGCCCTCGCCACCGAGGCCCGCGACGCCCGCCGCCCGCTCTCCATCGGCCTCCTCGGCAACGCCGCCGAGCTGCTGCCCCGGATGCTGGCCGAGGGCGCCCCGATCGACATCGTCACCGACCAGACGAGCGCCCACGACCCCCTCGCCTACCTTCCCGTCGGCGTCGCCTTCGAGGACATGGCGGACGCCGCCGCCAAGGACCCGGCCGGGTTCACCACCCGCGCCCGCGAGTCCATGGCCCGGCACGTCGAGGCCATGGTCGGCTTCATGGACGCCGGGGCCGAGGTCTTCGACTACGGCAACTCCATCCGGGGCGAGGCACAGCTCGCGGGCTACGACCGGGCGTTCGCCTTCCCCGGCTTCGTCCCCGCCTACATCCGCCCCCTCTTCTGCGAGGGCAAGGGCCCCTTCCGCTGGGCCGCCCTCTCCGGCGAGGCCTCGGACATCCACAAGACCGACAAGGCGATCCTGGAGCTCTTCCCCGAGAACGAGTCCCTGCACCGCTGGATCAAGCTGGCCGGGGAACGCGTCCACTTCCAGGGCCTGCCCGCCCGCATCTGCTGGCTCGGCTACGGCGAACGCGACCGCGCGGGCGAACGCTTCAACGACATGGTGGCCTCCGGCGAACTCGCCGCGCCCCTCGCCATCGGCCGCGACCACCTCGACTGCGGCTCGGTCGCCTCCCCGTACCGCGAGACCGAGGCCATGCTCGACGGCTCCGACGCCATCGCCGACTGGCCCCTCCTCAACGCCATGGTCAACGTGGCCTCCGGCGCCTCCTGGGTCTCCCTCCACCACGGCGGCGGCGTCGGCATGGGCCGCTCCATCCACGCCGGTCAGGTCACCGTCGCCGACGGCACCCCGCTCGCCGGGGAGAAGATCCGCCGCGTCCTCACCAACGACCCCGGCATGGGCGTCATCCGGCACGTCGACGCGGGCTACGACATCGCCGGGACCGTCGCCGACGAGAAGGGCGTCCGCGTCCCGATGCGCGAGGGCGACGGGGGCGGCGAGGGCGCCGGGCCCGGCGTCGGCCCGGGCGTCGGCTCCGGCTCCGGTTCCACGGAAGGCGCCGCGTGAGCGAGAGCTTCCACGCCATGTGGCGGTCGCTGCGGCCCCTCGGCCGCAACGCCGCCACCGGCGGCTACCGGCGCTACGCCTGGACCGACGCCGACGCCGACGTCCGCCTCTGGTTCCGGATGCAGGCCGAGGCCCGCCGCCTCGACGTCGAGACCGACCGCAACGGCAACCAGTGGGCCTGGCTCGGCGACCCCACCGCGGGCGACGCCGTCGTCACCGGCTCCCACCTCGACTCCGTCCCCGACGGCGGCGCCTTCGACGGCCCCCTCGGCGTCGTCTCCGCCTTCGCCGCCCTCGACGAACTCCGCGCCCGGGGCGTCAGCTTCAGGCGCCCCCTCGCCATCACCAACTTCGGCGACGAGGAGGGCGCCCGCTTCGGCCTCGCCTGCGTCGGCTCCCGCCTCACCGCCGGACAGCTGACGAAGGAGAAGGCGTACGAGCTCCGCGACGCCTCCGGCACCAGCCTCCCGCAGGCCATGGAAGCGGCCGGACACGATCCTTCGGCGATCGGCCCCGACCCCGAACGCCTCGCCCGGGTCGGCGCCTTCGTCGAACTCCACGTGGAACAGGGCCGGGCCCTGGACCTCTCCGGCGACCCCGTCGGCATCGCCTCCTCCATCTGGCCGCACGGCCGCTGGCGGTACGACTTCGCGGGCGAGGCCAACCACGCGGGCACCACCCGGCTCGTGGACCGCCGCGACCCGATGCTCGGCTACGCGGAGACCGTCCTCGCCGCCCGCCGCGAGGCCGAACTCGCGGGCGCCGTCGCCACCTTCGGGAAGGTCGCCGTCGAACCCAACGGCGTCAACGCCATCCCCTCCCTGGTCCGGGGCTGGCTCGACGCCCGCGCCGCCGACCAGGACTCCCTCGACACCCTCATCGCGGGCGTCGAGACCGCCGCCCGCGACCACGCCGCCCGGCACGGCGTCGACCTCACCGTGGTCCGCGAGTCCTTCACCCCCGTCGTGGACTTCTCGCACACCCTGCGCGACGAGCTGTCCCGCGTCCTCGGCACCACCGGGAAGGTCCCCGTCCTCGGCACCGGCGCGGGACACGACGCGGGCATCCTCTCCGCGTCCGTCCCGACCGCCATGCTGTTCGTACGGAACCCGACCGGCGTCTCGCACTCCCCGGCCGAGTCCGCCGCCGAGGACGACTGCGTGGCGGGAGTCCTCGCACTCGCCGACGTACTGGAGGAGCTGGCGTGCCGCTGACGACCTACTGGCTGGAACACGCCTGGCTCGACACCCATGTCGAGCCGGGCGTCGCCCTGGACGTGAACGCCGAGGGCCGCGTCGAGACGGTCCGGACGGGCGTCGCCGCCCCGCCCCCGGGCGCCGAGATCCTGCGCGGGCTGACGGTTCCGGGCCTCGCCAACACCCACTCGCACGCCTTCCACCGCGCCCTGCGCGGCACCGTGCAGGTCGGCAGCGGCACCTTCTGGACCTGGCGCGAGACCATGTACACCGTCGCCCAGCGCCTCACCCCCGACAGCTACTTCGCCCTCGCCCGCGCGGTCTACGCCGAGATGGCCCTCGCGGGCATCACCGCCGTCGGAGAGTTCCACTACCTCCACCACGCGCCCGGAGGCACCCCCTACGCCGACCCCAACGCCATGGGCGAGGCCCTGATCGCCGCCGCCGCCGACGCGGGCATCCGCATCACCCTCCTCGACACCGCCTACCTCTCCTCCGGCTTCGGCGCCGCCCCCGAACCCCACCAGCTCCGCTTCACCGACGGCACCGCCGACGCCTGGGCCGAACGGGTGAGCGCCCTGAAGGAACGCGACGGCGTACGCGTCGGGGCGGCGATCCACTCCGTACGGGCCGTCCCCGCCGGCCAGCTCGCCACCGTCGCCCGATGGGCCGGGGAACGCCGGGCCCCCCTCCACGTCCACCTCTCGGAACAGACCGCCGAGAACGACGCCTGCCTCGCCGCCCACGGCATGACCCCCACCCAACTGCTCGCCGAGCACGGCGTCCTCGGCGCCCGCACCACCGGCGTCCACAACACCCACCTGACCGCCGGAGACATCGCCCTCATCGGCTCCTCGGGCACCGGCACCTGCATGTGCCCCACCACCGAACGCGACCTCGCCGACGGCATCGGCCCCGCCGTCGCCCTCCAGAACGCGGGCTCCCCGCTCTCCCTGGGCAGCGACAGCCACGCCGTCGTCGACCTCCTCGAAGAGGCACGGGCCATGGAGCTGAACGAGCGCCTGCGCACCCGGGCCCGAGGACACTGGACCGCCGCCGCCCTGCTGCGCGCCGCCACCGTCGACGGCCACGCCGCCCTCGGCGGGCCCGACACGGCCGGTCTGACCCCCGGCGCCCCCGCCGACCTCACCACGATCGCCCTCGACTCGGTCAGGACAGCGGGACCGGTACCGCGTCTGGCAGCCGAGACGGCGGTATTCGCCGCGTCAGCGGCGGACGTGCGGCACACGGTCGTCGGCGGCCGTCATGTCGTCCGGGACGGGGCGCACGCGACCGTACCCGACGTGGCCGCCGCCCTCGCGGACTCGATCGCCGCCCTGCGCGGCTGAAGGAGGCACCCCCCACCATGAACACCGGCCCCGCGGCGAGGAACAACCCTGCGGCGAGCTCCGCCCCCACCAGCGCGAACAGCGCCGTGGCGACGACCGCCACCGCCATCGTCAACATCGCCAGTCTCGTCACCAACGATCCCTCCCTCGGTGATGGATCCCCCCTGGGCCTGATCCAGGACGCGGCCGTCGTCATCGAGGGCGACCGGGTCGTCTGGGTCGGTGCTTCCAGCAAAGCACCCGCCACCGACAACGGGGTCGACGCCGGAGGCCGGGCCGTGCTCCCCGGCTTCGTCGACTCCCACTCCCACCTCGTCTTCGCGGGCGACCGCACCGCCGAGTTCAACGCCCGGATGTCCGGCCAGGCGTACGCGGCGGGCGGCATCCGCACGACGGTCGCCGCGACCCGCGCCGCGTCCGACGCCGACCTGGAACGCAACCTGACCCGCTACCTCGACGAGGCCCTCCGCCAGGGCACCACCACCTTCGAGACCAAGTCCGGCTACGGCCTCACCGTCGAGGACGAGGCCCGCTCCCTGCGCATCGCCGCCGCCCACACCGACGAGGTCACCTACCTGGGCGCGCACATCGTCTCCCCGGACCACGCCGACGACCCGGCCGCCTACGTCGAGCTGGTGACCGGCGAGATGCTCGACGCCTGCGCCCCGTACGCCCGCTGGATCGACGTCTTCTGCGAGAAGGGGGCCTTCGACGGCGACCAGGCCCGCGCGATCCTCACCGCGGGCCGGGCGAAGGGCCTCCACCCCCGGGTGCACGCCAACCAGCTCAGCTACGGCCCCGGCGTCCAACTGGCGGTGGAACTGGACGCGGCCAGCGCCGACCACTGCACCCACCTCACCGACGCCGACGTGGACGCGCTGGCCTCGGGCGACACCGTCGCCACGCTCCTGCCGGGGGCGGAGTTCTCCACCCGGGCGCGGTGGCCGGACGCCCGCCGCCTCCTCGACGCGGGCGTGACGGTCGCCCTCTCCACGGACTGCAACCCGGGCTCCTCCTTCACGTCCTCCGTCCCCTTCTGCGTCGCCCTCGCGGTCCGGGACATGGGCATGACCCCCGACGAGGCGGTCTGGTCGGCCACGGCGGGCGGCGCGGCGGCCCTCCGCCGCACCGACATCGGCCGCCTCACCCCCGGCGCGCGGGCCGACCTCACCGTCCTGGACGCCCCGTCCCCCGTCCACCTGGCCTACCGGCCGGGCGTCCCCCTGGTGACCCAGGTGTGGCGGGCGGGGAAGCGGGTCGTCTGACGACGGCGGGTCCGCCCCGGCGGGCCCGCCCGGATCAGGCCCGGCCTGCCGGGGGCCGGGGCCGGTGGGACAGGACGTTGACGACCCGGCCGTCCGGGTCCCGTACGAAGAAGCGGCGCACGCCCCACTCCTCGTCCGTCAGCGGGTGCACGATCTCCGCCCCGGTCGCCCGGACCGTCTCGTACACCGCGTCCACGTCCGCCACCTCCACGCTCAGGTCCGGCACCACCGGGGCCGTCAGGTCCCGGGTCATCAGACTGATCTGGGCCGTGGGCGAGGACGGCGAGGCCAGCGTCCTGATCCAGCCGTGGTCCATGACCTCCTCGAAACCGAGCAGCCCGTAGAAGCCGCCGGTCCGCTCGGGGGACGCGGTACGGAGGTTGGGCACGGCACGCCGGACGGTCATCGCGGGCTCCCGGGGGTGGGCGGCGGAGGTCGTGCGCGGGATTCTCCCGGATTCACCACCGCACGGGCAGCTCCAGCGGATGGCGCCAGATCGACGTCGTGTTCCAGCGGACGTCCTCCTTCGGCACCGCCAGCGCGAGGTCCGGGAAGCGCCGCAGCAGGGTGCCGACGGCGACCTCCAGTTCCATGGCGGCGAGGGGGAAGCCCAGGCAGTGGTGGGAGCCCCAGCCGAAGGCCATGTGCGGCGGCGCCTTGCGGTCCAGGTCCAGCTCGTCGGGCCGGTCGAACTTGCGCGCGTCGCGGTTGGCCGTCAGATACGAGACGTGCACCACGTCACCGGCCTTGATGTCGACGCCGCTCAGCGTCACGTCCTCCAGGGCGACCCGCGGAATGCCCACGCCCTTGCGGAAGGGGATGAACCGCAGCAGCTCCTCCAGCATCTCCGGGATCCTCTCCGGCTGTTCCCGCAGCGCCGCCGCCACCTCCGGCCTGGTGAGCAGGGTGTAGAAGATGTTGCCCAGCTCGTACGAGGTGGTGTCCTGGCCGGTGATGAGCAGGACCATGGCCATCACGGAGAGTTCCTCGTCGCTGAGGATCTCGTCGCCGTCGCGGGCCTGGCACAGCGTGCTGATCAGGTCGTCGCCCGGCTCGACGCGCCGCCGGGCGGTCAACGCGTCGAAGTAGGCGCGGAGTTCGGCCTTGGCCCCGGCCGCCGCCTCCCGGCCGTTCGCGCCGACGCTCACCATCGTCGCGGCGTTGCCGCGCAGCCGGGCCCGGTCGGCGTCGGGGATGTCCAGGATCTCGCAGATCGTCGTCAGCGGCAGCGGCGAGGCCACGCGCGCGAACAGGTCGGCGGGCGGGCCCTGACTCTCCACCCGGTCCAGCAGGTCGTCCACGACGTGCTGGACGCGGATCCGCATCCGGTCCACCTGGCGCGGCGCGAACCCCTTGGCGACCAGGCTGCGCAGCCTGGTGTTGGCGGGCGGGTCCATCACGTGGATGGCCTCGGCCTGGATGATCGGCTCCGGCGTCATCCGGGGATAGTCGCGGCCGACGACCGCGCTCCGGCTGAAGCGCCGGTCGGTGGTGACCGTCCGGACGTCCTCGTAACGGGTGACGAGCCACGCCTCGCCCGCCCCGTACGACATCCGGACCCGGGCCACGGGATCATCCGTGAGGATCTGTTTGAGCTGGGGGTCGAACTCCAGGGCGTCGGCGAAGTCGAAGGGGCAGGACCATACGCCGGGTTCCGTCTCGGGTTCCATCTCGGGTTCCATCGGGGTGGCGCTCCAGTGCTCCGGGTGGGGGATGCCGGGGACCCGGGCGGGATCCGGCGCGAGCTGCACGAATGCCCGGTTTTCCGCCGGGTTAAGTACCGTCGCGCCCTAATCCGCCCGAAGGGGTGGCACCCGCCGGACGGCCTTGCCGCCTCCGCGTTCCCGCTCCGTTCCCGCTCCGTTCCCGCGCGGTCCGGTCACGGAAAGGCGGAGATCGCCCGCCCCGGCGGGCGGTGGACGGGTACCGTCCTGTCCTGGCAGGACGCGGGGGAGGACCGGGGGGTCGGCAGGGTGAGCGCTGTCCGCGTACGGATCGTGGGGGCGGGCGAGCTGGGCGCGCGCGAGGTCGCGGCCTGGCGCGCGCTGCGGGCCGCGTCCGGAGCGCCCGGGAATCCCTTCATGGAACCGGAGTTCACCCGGGCGGTCGCCGGGGTACGGCCCCGGTCACGGGTCGCCGTCTGGTGGGAGGGCGATGAACCCGTCGGCTTCTTCCCTTACGAGAAGGGCCCGTTGGGGCAGGGGCGGGCGATCGGGCTCGGTGTCTCCGACAGTCAGGGTGCCGTGCTGCGGCCCGGTCTGCGGCCCGGCGCGCGGGCCCTGTTGCGCCACTGCGGGCTCGTGGACTGGGCGTTCGACAATCTGGAGGACGGGCAGCCCGTCTTCCAGGGCGCGGCGGCCGAGGCGTTCACCTCGCCCGTGATCGACGTCGGCGCGGGGTACGCGGCCTACGAGGCCCTGCTGCGCGTCCGGTCGCCCAAGTTCCTGCGGACCACGCTCGCCAAGGAACGCAGGCTCGGGCGGCAGGCGGAAGGGAAGCTCCGGTTCGTCTTCGACGAGCGCGATCCGGCGGCCCTGCGCACCCTCATGGAGTGGAAGTCCGCGCAGTACCGCAGGACCGGCCGCCGCGACCGGTTCGCCGAGGAGTGGATCAGGACCCTGGTCCGGGGTCTGCACGGGCTCAGGGCGCCCGGCTGTTCCGGTGTCCTGTCCGTGCTGTACGCGGGGGAGCGGCCGGTCGCCGCGCACTTCGGGCTGCGGTCGGCGACCGTGCTGTCCTGCTGGTTCCCCGCGTACGACCCCGAGTTCGCCAGGTTCTCGCCCGGTCTGGTGCTGCACCTGCGGATGGCGGAGGCCGCCGCCGCCGCCGGGATCGGGCTGCTCGACCTGGGGCGCGGCGACGCCGAGTACAAGGACGCCCTGAAGACGGGGGAGCTGACCGTGTACGAGGGGGCCGTCGTCCGGCCCGGCGCGCGGGCGGCGCTGCACTGGCTGCGCCGGGAGCCGCTCCGGCGGGCCCACGCCTTCGTGCGCGCCCGCCCGGCCCTCGCCGCCCGTGGCCGCACCGCCCTCAACACCCTCGCCCGCCTGAGGACCCCCCGTTGACGGGCCGGTGGCCCCGCCCGAGCCCCCCGCCGGACCAGGTACCGGGCCGACCGAAGGACCCGGCACGGTGACGGGTGCGATGGCCACTCCCACCGACGCGCCGACGGCCGTCCCCGCCGACGCGCCGACGGCCGTCCCCGCCGACGCGCCGACGGCCGTCCCCGCCGACGCGCCGACGGCCGTCCCCGTCGCCGCACCCGAGGCCGGTCCCGCTCCGGCGCCCGGGTCGGTGGCGGATCCTGCTCCGGCCCCTGAGCCCGCGAGGGGTCCGGCATCCGTCGCCGGGGCCGTACGCGCTTCCGGTCCGGCGCTCGGGTCTGTGACCAGTCCCGGTCCGGTGCCCGGGTCGGTGGCCGGTCCTGCTCCGGTTCCCGGGCTCGTACGCGGCCCGACACTCGCCGCCGGGCTCGTGCGCGCCCCTGTCCCGGTGCCCGGGTCGGTGGCTGGCCCTGTTCCGGTCCCTGAGCCCGCGAGGGGTCCGGCATCCGCCGCCGGGGCCGTACGCGCTTCCGGTCCGGTCCTCGGGTCCGTGACCGGTCCCGCTCCGGCGCCCGGGTCCGTGACCGGTCCCGCTCCGGCCCTCGGACCCCCGCCCGGTCCCGCTGCCGTCCCCGAGCCCCCGCCCGCGCCCGGTCCCGCTCCCGGTACCGGTACCGCGTCCCCGTCCGGTCCCGTTCCGGCGATCGAGGCGCGGCTCCGGGGGCGTCGTCTTCGTCGTCCCTTCCCGTTCGTGGAGTCACCGTCGATGAGTCGTCCCGAGCCCCGGCCGATGTCCGTCGTCGAGCTGGATCTCGACGGGCCCGACGGGGCCGTGCTCGGGTTCCGGGCCGTGCCCGGCGGGCCGCCGCCCGTCGTGCCCGGGGACGTCCTCGCGCTCGTACGGCTCCGGGGCCGTCCCGCCGCCACCGTCGTCGGGACGGTCGCCGGGGGCGAGGACCCCGCCGAGGTCCTCGCCGCCCTCGCCCGGCCCCGGCTCGCGGACGCCCGCACCCCCCGCACCGACGCCGAACGGCTCGCCGCCGCCCGCCCCACCGACGACCGGGCCGTTCCGCCCCGCGCCTCCGTCGTGGTCGCCACCCGGGAGCGGACCGAGCGGCTCGCCCGCGCCCTCGACTCGCTCCTCGCGCAGGACCACCCGGACTTCGAGCTGATCGTCGTCGACAACGCGCCCCGCACCACCGCCACCCACGACCTGGTCACCCTGCGGTACGCCGACCGGGTCCGGTACCTCCGCGAGGACGTCCCCGGGCTCGCCGTCGCCCACAACACCGGGCTCGCCGCCGCCGGAGGCCCCGTCGTCGCCTTCACCGACGACGACGTGATCGCCGACCCGCACTGGCTGACCGCGCTCACCCGCCCGTTCGCGGACGACCCCGGTCTCGGCTGCGTGACCGGCCTGATCCTGCCCGCCCGGCTCGCCACCCCCGCGCAGATCCTCCTCGAAGCGCACGGCGGCTTCGCGAAGGGCTTCGCGCCCCGGACGTACGACCCGGCACGGCCCCCCGCCGACGAGCCGCTGTTCCCCTTCACGGCGGGCGGTTTCGGCTCCGGCGCCAACATGGCGTTCCGCGTCGAGGCACTGCGCCGGGCGGGCGGCTTCGACCCGGCGACCGGCACCGGGACGGCGGCGAGGGGCGGCGACGACCTGTACGCCTTCGTGGCCGTCCTCGCCGCCGGGCACCGCCTGCGGTACACCGCCGACGCACTGGTCTGGCACCACCACCGCGACACCTGGCAGGATCTGCGGAACCAGGCGTACGGCTACGGCGCGGGCCTCACCGCGTACCTCACCGCGATCCTGGTCCGCACCCCCCGGCTGCTGCCCGCGCTGCTCGCCAGGCTGCCGCGCGGCCTCGCCCACGCCCGGACGATGACCGCCCGGCGCGGCGCGGACCCCGGCGGCGGCGCGGTCCCCGGGGAGCACGGCGCCCACCGGCACCCCTGGCCCCGCAGCCTCTCCCGGCTGGAGCGGCGCGGGATGCTCTACGGGCCCGTCGGCTATCTGCGGACCCGCGCGACCGGCACGGCCCGCCCGAAGGGAGGAGACCGATGAGAGGGGCACCCCTCCCTGCCCGCGTACCCGTCCTCCTCTACCACGCGGTCATGGCCGATCCGCCCGACTGGATCGCCGAATTCACCGTCGAACCAAGGGAGTTCGCGCGCCAGCTCGACGTGATCGCCACCGGCGGGCGGACCCCGCTCACCGTCGGGACCCTCGTCGGGCACCTCACCGCCGGGACCCCGCTGCCGCCCCGGCCGGTCGTCCTCACCTTCGACGACGGCTTCGCGGACCTCGCCGGGCCGACCGCCGAGGCACTGGCCTCCCGGAGCCTCCCGGCCACCGCCTACCTGACCACCGGGGCCATCACCCCGGGCCTGCCCTGTCTGCTGCCGCCCGCGCCGATGATGACCCTGGCGCAGGTCCCGGGCCTGGAGCGGTACGGGATCGAGATCGGCGCCCACACCGCCACCCACCCGCAGCTCGACACCCTCCCGCCGGGCGCGCTCCGCCGCGAACTCCGCGACCCCAAGGCGCTCCTGGAGGACGTCGTCGGGCACGAGGTGCGCCATCTCGCCTATCCGCACGGCTACAACAGCCCCGCCGTGCGACGGGCCGCGCGGGCCGCCGGATACGCGTCCGCCGTCGCCGTCCGGCACGCGCTCAGCTCCACGGCCGACGAACCCTTCCGGATCGCCCGGCTCATCGTCCGCAGGAGCCACACCGTCGCCGACGTGGAGCGGTGGATGGAGGGCCGGGGCGCGCGGGCCGCCCCGTACCCCGACTCGCTGCCGACCGTCGGCTGGCGCGCGTACCGCAGGGCCCGCGCCCTGGTGAAGGGCCGGGAGTTCGCGGGCTGAGAGGGCCGGGGCCGGGATCCAGAGATACGTCGACTCCCTTTCTTCGAGCGGGAGTCGGATCACCCACAGGACCGACCGCCGCACCGGAGCGCGACGCCGGAGCACCGCACCGACCCGCCGCACCAGGACACCGCACCGGAACACCGCACCGAAACACAGGACCGAGGCGCCGTCTCCCGCTCCACCGGGGGAGCGGTGGGGGGAGAGGGAACCGTGCAGCACCATGGGCCAGGACCGGTCACCGGAGGCGGCGTGCCCGCGCGACCCGCCGCCCCGGATCCCGGTCCGCACCCCCACCGGGCGCCCGCCCGCCCGGCCGGGGCGCGCCCGCCCCGCACCGGAACGCCCGACCTCCCCTGGCTGCCGCCCGCCCTCCTGGTGCTCGGCCTCGGGCTCTGGGGCCTGGCCCTGCCCCTGACCGACTTCCGTTCCATGGCCGACTACGGGCTCCTGGACCGGCTGCCCGTCCCCTTCTACGCGTCCCTGCTCGTGCTCACCGCCGGATTCCTGGTCACGCTGCGGCGGGCCGGGACCTCGCCGGGCTGGCCGCTCGTCTACTGCGTCGCGCTGCTCGTCGCCCTCAAGGCCGTCCCGGCCGTGCTGTACGACTCCGCGCGCTACCCCTGGGCGTCCAAGCACGACGCCGTCGTCGACACCCTCCTCGGGGCGGGCGAACTGCGCCCGCACGCCGCCCTGTCCGGGAACATGTCCGCCTACGACCAGTGGCCGGGCTTCTTCACCCTGAACGCGGGCCTCGTCCGCGCCTTCGGCGTCGACAGCACCGCCGCCTACCTCAACTGGGCGCCGATCGTCCTCGGTCTGATAGCCCTGCCCGTGCTCGTGCTGATCTACCGCACCTTCACCGAGGACTGGCGGCTGGTGTGGACCGCCGTGTGGATCTTCCAGCTCGCCAACTGGGTCGGCCAGGACTATCTGGCGCCGCAGGGCCTCGCGTACATCCTGCACCTGACCGTGCTCGCCGTCGTGCTGCGGCACTTCGTGCGGCCCGGTTCGGCGGGGCGGCTGCGCGACCGGGCGCACCTCGACCCGGCGGCGGCGACCGTGCCGCCGCCGACCACCACCCGGCAGCGGGCGGTCTGCGCGGCGATCCTCGCCCCGCTGATCCTGGCGGTCAACGCGGTCCACCAGCTCACCCCGGTGATGCTCTGCATGTCCCTGGCCGCGCTCACCCTCACCCGCCGCTACCGCAACTACGGACTGCTGGCCGTCGCGGCGGGTCTGATGCTCCTCTGGGACCTCACCATGGGCCGGCCGCTGTTCATGGAGACCCTCGGCACCCTGCGCGAATCGATCGGCAGGCTGACCCAGAACTCCCGTGCCGGATACGCGGGTCAGCTCACCGGACCCGGGCCCGAACTGGCGGGACGGGCCGGGATCGCGATGGCCCTGGCCATCGTCCTGCTCGCGGGCGTCGCCGTGCTCGCCCGCCGCAGGCTGACCCGGGGCGCGCTGCCGCTGCTGCTCGTCTCGGCCGCGCCCGTCCCGCTCTTCGCGGTCAACGACTACGGCGGCGAAATGCTGTTCAGGGTCTATCTGTTCGGGCTGCCGGGCGCCGCCTTCTTCGCCGCGGCGGCGCTCGTGCCCGCCGCGGCCGGGGCCCGCCGCAGCCGGGGCGCGGTCGTCCGCCGCAGGGCGACGGCGGTGGCCCTGCCGGTGGTCCTCGTCGTCCTGCTGGCCGGGTTCCTCCCCGCGTACTACGGCAAGGACGCGATGTACTACACCCCGCCCGCCGAGACGCGGCTCGTCACCCGGGCCATCGACCGGCTGCCCGAGGGCGGTCTGCTCCTCGCCACCTCCGGGTCCTTCCCCCGGGCGCTGCACCGCTACGACCAGGTCGAGCACTGGTTCTTCGCCGAGCAGGAGCTGCCGGAGAACGAGAAGATGCTCGCGGACCCGGCCCGCTACCTCGCCGACCGCATCCCGCGCGGTGCCACCGCGCACATCGTCCTCACCCGCACCCAGGACATCTACACGGCGGGTGAGGGACTGCTGCCCCCGGGCGGCTTCGCGGTCCTGCGCACCCGGCTGAAGGCGTCCCCGCTCTTCACGACCGTCGAGGAGGAGCCGTACGGCATCGTCCTCGCGTACACCCCGAAGCCACCCTCCGCCCCGAAGCCCCCTTCCGGCCCGAAGTCCTCTTCCACGCCGAAGCCCTCCTCCACCCCGAAGTCCCCCTCCACCTCAGGCGGTGCACCGTGAACGCGTCCCCGAACCGGATCAGGGCGGCCGTCGCGGCCTCCGGGTGGGTGGCCCTGGCGGCGACCCTGCTGCCGGACGGCTCGCCGCCGCGCTGGCTCGCCGTGCTGCTCTTCGTCTGTCTCGGGCCCGGCGCCGCCCTGCTCCACCCGCAGCCGCGCGGGCTGCGGCCCGGCGCCCGGCTGGAGTCGTTCGCGCTGGCCGCGCCGATCAGCCTCTCCCTCGCCTCGCTCGTGGCCACCCTCCTCTTCCTGGCCGGGAGCTTCTCCGTGCCCGCGTTCCTGGTGCCGCTCGCCGCCTTCACCACCGTCGTCGCCTTCCTGCCGGGGCTGCCGCTGCCCGCCGCCACCCGGGGCGCGGCCGAACCGGAGGGTTCCGGGACCTTCCGGTTCCGCGCGCGGGGCTCCGGCGACGACCGGTGACACCGGGCCCGTCCCGTACGCGCCCCGGGTCCGTCCCGTACGTGAGCGGGGGCCCGGCCCGGTGTCGGTACGGCCCCGACGTCAGCCCCGGCCCGGCGTTCCCCGGCCCGACGTCAGCCCGCGGAACGCGCACACCGCCATCGTGCCCCCGGCCAGGCCGAGGAAGAGGGGGAGCGGGGCCGCGGCGAAGCCCTGCTGGCCCGCCCAGCCCGCCCAGACCAGGACCCACACCGCCCCGGCGGTGACCCGGGGGCCCGCACCGGCCACCCGCAGCAGCACCACCACGAGCAGCAGGCACAGCGCCTGGAGCGCGATCGGCGCGGCGGCCCGGTCCGCCCCGCCGCCGAGCAGCGCGGCGCCCGCTCCCGCCGCGTCCGCCGGGCGCAGCCCGAGCAGCGGGGGCGCGGTGTGCAGGGCGAGGAAGGTCGCCAGCAGGACCGCTCCGGCGAAGACCGGCCGGAAGCGCCGCAGCGCGACGGACACGCCCTGGAGCGCGACGAGGAGCAGCCCCGCGCCGAGCGTCGGCGGCGGCAGCGCGGCGAGCAGTTCCGTCCCCGACAGACGGGTCACGGCCGGTGCGCCGGACCGGACGAGCGGGAGCCAGAACAGCGCGGCCGTCACCGCGAGGAGCGGCCACAGCAGCCGCGCCGCCCGGTCCGGGACGGCCGCCCCCGCCGGAGGGTCCGGGGGCCCCGTCCGGCCCGCCGTGCCGTCGCCGTCCGGCCCCGCCACGTACACGGGAATCCCGAACGCGGGCGTCACCGAGTCGTGCGCCCCCCGCAGATAGGCGCTCTCCCGGGCCCAGTCGGTGCCGTAGCCGTCCTCCGCGCGGGGCTTCGTCCGGGCGGGCTCCCGGGGCGGCTCGGGGGCGGCCCACCCCTTGAGCGCGGCCCGCAGACCGGGCGCCGACACCGCCGCCATCAGCGTCATGGAGACGAGGACGGCGATTCCGGCGCCCGCGATGCCGACGGTCCCGAGGAGGAGCGTCGCGCCGCCGAGCACCAGGACGCACATGGTGCCCTGGAGCAGGGCGAGGACGCCCGTACGGCCCTGCACGCGCAGCACGCCGATGTACAGCTCCACCACGACACGGGGCAGCGCGGCGGCGGCGAGCAGCCGGAGCACGGTCGTGCCCTGCTCGGCGTAGTCGGGCCCGAAGGGGGCCAGGACCAGCGGGGCGAGGACGACGAGGACGAGGACGACGGGGACGAGGAGCAGCGCCATCCGGCGCAGCGCGCCCCGGACGCCCTCGGCGAGGGACTCGGGGCTGTGGGAGGCGTGCGCGGTGAGCGAGGAGGCCATGTTGATGGCCATGAACTCCATCGTGCCGCCGACGGTGTACGCGGTGTAGAAGAAGGCGTTGTGGGCGGCGTCGAAGCGGACGGCGACCATCACCGGCAGCAGGTTGATCATGGCGAGGCTGAAGAGCGCGCCGACGGAGTCCCCGGCCATGAAGCGGCCGATCTCGCGCAGCCGGGGCGGGCGGCGGTCGCGGTCGGCGCGCGCCTGCCGGGGGATGAGCCGCCGGAAGAGGAGCCAGCCCAGCGGCAGCACGGACAGCGCGATCGCGGCGGACCAGGAGACGAAGACGCCGAGCACCGGCACCCCGGCGGCGAGGACGACGAGCAGGACCAGCTTGCCGAGCGAGAAGACGGCGTTGCCGACGGGGACCCAGACCGCCCGTCTGAGCCCGGTGAGGACGCCGTCCTGGAGGGTGAGGAGCGCCCAGCCGACGCAGGAGGCGGTGAAGAAGATCCCGGCGGAGAGGGTGCCGAGGGGGGCGTACGAGGGGCCCCACAGGTCGAGGGTGAGCAGGAAGCCGACGCAGGCCACGGTGACGACGACGCTGCTGACCAGGTAGAGGCGCAGGACGAGGGGTCCGGTGGCGCGTCCGGCCCGGGGCACGTACCGGACGACGGCGCCGATCATGGTGGTCGCGGTGAGGGAGGCGAGGAGCCGTTGGGCGGCGATGGCGGCGGAGCCCTGGCCGACGGCCTCCTCCGAGTAGTGGCGGGCGGCGACCAGCCAGAAGCCGAGGCCGAGGGCGGCGGACACGCCGGTGGAGAGCATCAGGGCGTACGCGTTGCGGAACATGGAGCGCTCGTCGGAGCCGGAGCCGGAGCCGGAGCGCTCGTCGGAATCGGAGCCGGAGCCGGACGCGGGGCCGTCGGCGGCGGCACCGGTGCCGGGGCCGTCCCGGTCCGGGGCCGTGGACCGGCCGTCGTCCGCCGGACCGTCCTCGGCCCCTCGGCGTACGGGCGCCGGGCCGTCCTCCGCTCCTCCGCGCGCGGGCGCCGGGCCGGTGCCCGTCCCCTCCGGGCCCGGCGGTCGTACGGTGTCGGTCACCGGGCGCCGCCGGGGCGGGCCGGGGGCCGGGCCGGGGTGATGCCGGAGGCGCGCAGGACGGCGAGGGCCCGGTCGGCGCGGCGCGGGTCCACCGGCAGGGCGTGCCGGGCGAACCAGGCGGCGGGTGCCGGATCGGGCGAGGGGTCGGTGAAGACCTCGCCCGCGTAGGTGTCGAGCGGCGGATCGTAGAGGTAGCCGGTGGTGATCCGGTGCCGGGCGAGGGCGGCGACGGCCGCGTCCCGGTCCGTGACGAGCAGCGGGACCCGGAACAGCGGCTGCGGCGCCCGCGCACCGGCCCGCCCGTCCGCGTACTCGCTGGCCGACAGCCGTGCGGTGCCCGCCCGATGGGCGTCGAGCACGGAGTCGAGCGCGGCGAGTGCGCGGGCGGTGCGGCGGAGCCTGCCGGGGCCGGGCCGCAGCCGGTAGTCGTGCAGGTCGACCCGGACCCAGGAGTGGAAGGGGGCGAGGGCGGGGGCCTCGGGCAGGGCCTGTTTCAGTTCGTCGGGGCGCAACGGCATCCGGATGCCCGCCCGTTCGTCCAGACCGAGCAGCCGGAAGGCCGCGCGGGCGGTTCCGGTGAGGCGCAGTGCGCGCAGCGCGGACTCGGCGTACGGGCGCGTCAGATGGGCGAGTTCGGCGGTGGCGCGGGTCGGGTGGAGCAACGCGTCCCGGGCGGCGGTGAGTTCGGCGCGGTGGGCCGGGTCGGCGAAGGTGAGGAAGCCGCCGGTCCTGGCGGCGGCGTGCTTGGAGAGGCTGAACACGGAGGCCTCGCCGTGGCCGCCGACCGGGCGTCCGCCGACGGTGGAGCCGATGGCGTGGGCCGCGTCCTCGATCAGTGGGATGCCGAACCGGTCGCAGCGCGCGCGGAGTTCGGGGGCCGGGTCGGGGTTGCCGTACAGATTGGTGGTGAGGACGGCGGACAGTCCGCGCCAGACGGTGTCGGGCACGGCGGAGACGTCGAGGGAGCCGTCGAGCGGGTCCAGCGGCGCCTGGACGGGGCGGAGCCCGGCGGCGAGGACGACGAAGAGGATGACGTCGTCGTTGACCGGTGACATCAGCACCCGGCCGCCGGGCGGGCACCAGTGGCGCAGCGCGAGGTAGAGGCCGAAGCGGCACGACGGCACGTAGAGGCACTCCCGGCCCCCGAGCCGCCCGCGCATACGTCCTTCCAGGTCCGCGTACGCGGAAAGCATGTGTCTCCCCCCTGAGCCCCCGGGCTCGATGTGTCCCGGACCCGGAGGGCGCGTCGACGACGGCCTCCGGTCGCGCGGAAGGGCCCGTCCGGGTCGGCAGACCGTGAACGGGCCCTTTCCGCGGCCAGTCTGGCGGCTCGGGGGAGGCGGTGGAGGTCATTCCTCCAGAGTGAGCCCCCGGCGGAGCTTCGCGAGGGTGCGGGCGAGCAGCCGGGACACGTGCATCTGGGAGATGCCGAGCTCCGTGCCGATCTCCGACTGGGTCAGGTTGGAGACGAAGCGGAGGGAGAGGATGTGCCGTTCGCGGGCGGGCAGCGAGGCGATCATCGGCTTCAGGGAGGCGATGTACTCGATGCCGGTGAGGCCGTGGTCCTCGTAGCCGAGCCGGTCGGCGAGCGTGGCCTCACCGCCTCCGCCGTCCTCCTCGGCGGGCTGGGCGTCCAGCGAGCTCGCGGTGTAGGCGTTGCTCGCGCTCATGCCCTCGACGACCTCCTCGGGCGTGATCCCCAGTTCCTCGGCGAGTTCGGCCACGGTGGGGGAGCGGTCGAGGCGCTGGGCGAGCGAGTCGCCCGCCCTGGCGAGGTCGAGGCGGAGCTCCTGGAGCCTGCGGGGCACGTGCACGGACCAGGAGGTGTCGCGGAAGAAGCGCTTGATCTCGCCGATGATGGTCGGCATCGCGAACGTGGGGAACTCCACGCCGCGGCTGAGCTCGAAGCGGTCGATCGCCTTGATGAGGCCGATGGTGCCGACCTGGACGATGTCCTCCATCGGCTCGCTGCGGCTGCCGAACCGGGAGGCCGCGAACCTCACCAGGGCCAGGTTGAGTTCGACGAGGGTGTTGCGGACGTACGCGTGGTCGTGGGTGCCCTCCTCCAGCTCGGCGAGCCGGGCGAAGAGCTGCTTCGACAGGGCCCGCGCGTCGACCGGTCCGACACGGTCGAGGGGGCGCTCCGCCAGCTCGTCGAGGATCCGGTCGGCGGGGTGGCCGGCGGGAGGAGCAGGGGGGCCTGCCGGGTGGTCGAGGGTGACTGCTGCCGACGGCGCGTCGGGGGTACGCGGGGCGTCGAGCCGGGGTGACATGGGTCTCCTTCGCGGGGTTCTCTGCTGCGGTTTGCGGCGCCTCCGAGGCCGGTCGTGTCGGATGTTCCTTACTAGCCCTACCTGTTCGACACGGGGGCCCGCAAGTGTCGACAATTCGCTTTGTCCTGATATGTGGTGGACCTTGTGTGCGCGGAAGGGGGTCTCGCTTGTAGGGTTCGTGACACGTCAGTCGGCATCCGCGAGAGCGAGAAGAGGCACGGCCATGGACCGCGAGCACATCGGCAGCGCACCGCCCGCGCGGCTGCGGGTCGAGGTCCGCACCGTGGGCGCGAGCGAACTCCTCGCCCCGTCCGGCGAACTCGACCACCACACCGCCGACCTGCTGCGCGACCCCCTCGACGGGGCGCTCGACGGGGGGCGGTCCCGGCTGGTCGTCGACTGCTCGGGCCTGGAGTTCTGCGACTCCACCGGACTCAACGTGCTGCTCGCCGCCCGGCTGCGGGCGGAGGCGGCGGGCGGCGGGGTCCATCTGGTGGCGATGCGCCCCACGGTGGCCCGGGTGTTCCGCATCACAGGCGCGGAGGCGGTCTTCACCCTCCACGAGACGCTCGCCACGGCGCTGCCCGGCGGCTGAGCCCGGCACCGCGTCGTCCTCCCGTACGGCCCCCGTCCTGCCCCTTGTCCCGTCGATCGGTGAGGTGAAGCGCTGATGGACCAAGCTTCCGACGTCCGGACCCTCGCCCTCGGCGAGACCAGCGGCACCGTGCCGCTCGCCCGCGACTTCACGCGGACCGCGCTCCACGAGTGGGGGTGGCTGCCCGCCGCCACCGCCGACCGCAGGGCCGCCGCCGAGGACGTCCTGCTCGTCGTCTCCGAACTCGTCACCAACGCCTGTCTGCACGCCGAGGGCCCCGAGCGCCTCCGTGTCCTGCGGCTGCCCAAGGTGCTGCGCCTCGAAGTCACCGACCGGGGCGCCGGACAGCCCGCGCCCCGCACCCCGCACCGCTCGGGGCGGCCCGGCGGGCACGGGATGTTCATCGTGCAGCGCCTCTGCCTCGACTGGGGCATCGAACGCACCCCCGGCGCCCCGGGCAAGACGGTCTGGGCCGAACTGGCCTCGCCCGCCTAGAAGTCGAGCGCGAGAACACCACGGGCCGCCCACCCGCCGGGCCTCGCCGCCGGGGCCCGCCCACCGGGCCCCGGGCCCGTTCCCACCGGGCCCCGGGCCCGTTCCCACCGGCCCCCTCCCGCCGGGTGCCTTCCCACCGCCTTCCGGTCCCACCGGCCGGGCGCGCTTCCGTCGGCGCCCGCCCGGCCCCGCTCCGGCCCCACCCGCCGGGCGCCCCCCACCGGCGCCCACCTGTCGGGCCCCGGCCCCGGCCCCGGGTCCGCCCCCGCCCTCCCGCCGCCCAGCCCCGACGCCCGCCCCGCCGGGGGCCTCCCGACCGGCTCCCCCCGGACGCTTCGAGGACCTTCACAACTCCACCCGTTCCCCTGCCTTCCCTCCGTGGAGTCTCCGGCGTACCTTGACGGCCAATCTGAAAGACCGTCAGTTACGTTGCGGTGAGGGGTGTTACCGGTGTCCAAGGTGCCGAACCGAAGGAGAACGGCCGCCGCGCTCACGGCCGCCGCCACGGTGACGGGCGTGGTCGTGCTGACCGCCGCCCCGGCCGCCCACGCGGCCGTCGTCGACGTCGACTACGCCTGCGAGACGAAGATCGGTCCGAAGAAGGCCGTCTCGCCCGTGGACATCAAGGCGGTGAGGAACGGCGGCTCGTACACGATCACCATGTCCTTCGAGAAGGGCGTCTCCGACAGCCCCGTCGAACTCCCCAAGGGCGTCATGACCCCCCGCGCCGAACTCGTCCTCGGCGGCGCCGACTCCGGCACCGTCAAGGTCAAGGGCACCCCCAACACCGCCGCCATCCCACCCGACACCCCCATCGCCATCGGCACCCTGACCGGTACCTACACCCCGAAGAAGAACGGCAAGGTCACCTTCACCGCCGGGACCCTCACCGTGCACGCGCTCGGGATGGACGCCGCCGTCTGCACCGCCGAGAACAGCCCCGCGCCCTCGCTCGTGCTCGACGTGACCGGCGCGGCGGGCGGCTCCGACGCCCCGCCGCCCGCCGACGACCCCGGAACCTCCGGAGGAACCGGCGCCGAACTGCCGAGAACCGGCCCCCTCGACTCCGCCGTGGCCCTCGGCACCCTCGGCGGCACCGTCCTGCTGACCGGCGCCGCCGGAGTCCTCTGGCTCACGCGGCGCACGGCACGCTGATGCGGGCGGCGCCGCGCCCGGGGCTCGTGGCCGCCGCGACCGCCCTCTGCGGCGTGGTCGCGGCGGCTCCCCCCGGGGACCTGGCCTGGACGGCGGCACCCGCCGCCGGACGCCCGTACGTCTATCTGGAGGGCCCCGCCGGGAGCGTCCTCCAGGACACCCTGTCCCTCACCAACCCGGGCGCCCGGCCGCTCACCGTGCGCCTCAGCGGGCGCGGCGCCCCCGTGGCCTTCGCCGCGCCGTCCGTGACCGTGCCCGCCAGGACCCGCGCCGACGTGCCCTTCGCCGTCACCGTCACCGCCGACACCCCGCCCGGTGACCACCGCGGCACGGTACGGGCCGTCGCCGACGGCCGCGAGGTCCGCGTCGACCTGCGGCTGCGGGTCCCCGGCCCGCGCCTCGCCGCGCTCAGCGTCGAGGACGTCCGCGTCGACACCGGCACCGGCACCCTGCGCTACACCCTGGTCAACCGGGGCAGCACGGTCCTGGCCCCACGGCTCGCCGTACGGGCCGAAGGGCTCCTCGGCACCGTCCTCGACCGGCCTGACCGTCCGCTGCCCGTGACCCTCCGCCCCGGCGAGCGGACCACCCGCGCCGAAGCCTGGCCCGACCCGCCCGCGCTCGACTCCGTCACCGTCCTGCTGACCGCCACCGCCCCCGGCGCGAGCCCCGCCACCGCCCGCGCCGGGGCCGCCTTCGCCTCGGGCCCGGCGCTCGCCGGGGCCGCCGCACTGCTCCTGGCGGCCACCGCCGGGGCCGTACGGGCACTGCGGCGGCGCGCCCCGACCCGTATCCCACGAGCCCCGGCGGGAGCGACACCATGAGAACGATCCGTACGGCCGCCGCCCTCCTCGCGGCCCTGGCCCTCGCGCTGCTGCCCGGCGCGCCCGTGACCGCGGCCCCCGGCCCGGCCGTGGAGCTGTCGGCGGCGGAGGGCGGCAAGGGCGGCGAGATCACCGTGAGCGGCAGCGGCTGGCGGCCGGGCTCGCTGCTCATGCTGCTGATCTGCGGTCAGGGCGCCCCCGGCAGGGGCGTCGTCGGCGGCACCAACTCCTGCGCCAACGCCGAGGGCCGGGCCGCCACCGTCGACGCCCGGGGCGGCTTCAGCGCGAAGCTTCCCGTCGTCGAACCGCCCAAGCCCTGCCCGTGCGTGGTGCACGTGGCCGGGGTCACCGGACCGCAGGACGCCGTCGACCGGGCGTTCGCCGTCGCCGGGCACCCCACCGCCCCGCTCCCCGAGGCCTCCGGCGACGGGCGGCTCGCCGTCCTTGACGCCGCCCGGCTCGAAGGCTCCGGCGGACTGCTCGTGTGGTTCGGGGCGCCGCCCTCCCGGGAGATCGTCTTCACCGTCGGCAACCTCGGCCCGACGCCGGTGAAGGACCCCGTCTTCCAGGTCGGCAGCGGCCACGGCGTCTTCGCCCCGCAGTACGAGGAACGCAGGTGGCGCGGCACGGTCGCCCCGGGGAAGAAGGCCCGGGTGCGGCTCCCGGTGGAACTCGCGGCGGGCGCGCACGGCGACTACCGGGTCTCCGTGACGTACGCGGACAAGGTCCTGGTCGAGCAGCCGTGGGGGGTCGGCAGGCCGTGGGGCGTGACGCTCTTCTGGCTGCTGCTCGCCGTGGTCGTCCCGGCCGCGCTGTTCCGGATCGGGATGGCCGTCGTGGACCGCGCCCGGCCCGTCCGCTCCCCGGCGGGGGCCGGATTCCCCGCCGTCCGGCGCCGTCCCCGCACCCCCGCCGGGCCCGTTCCCCGCGAGCCGGGGGACCCCGAGAGCACCGCGGTCCTGCCGTGGTTCAGTCCTGACTCCGCACCGTCAGCCCCAGAGAGCAGCCCGACGACGAAGGGACATGCGTGAGTACGCAACGGAGGATGAGCGCGGCCGGGATCGCGCTGGTGCTCGGCGGCGCGGGGATCCTGATTTCCGCCGCTCCCGCCGGGGCCGCCGAGATCTCGTACGCGACGGAGTGCGTCCCGCCGCCGATCTCCGGGCTTCCGCCCGTGCAGGGCACGACGAAG
Source organism: Streptomyces sp. NPDC059247 (assembly GCF_042754005.1). NCBI lineage: Bacteria > Bacillati > Actinomycetota > Actinomycetes > Kitasatosporales > Streptomycetaceae > Streptomyces > Streptomyces sp. NPDC059247. The sequence goes on along the minus strand of NZ_JBHYZW010000006.1, from coordinate 50,724 downwards.
GTGCTCGTCACGGCTCCGGCGGAGGCGAAGGTCGGCGACGAGGTCGAGATCGTCTGGAAGACGGTGCAGGCCGCGTCGAAGAACCCCGACGTGCTCGACCTGGAGAAGGACACGGTCAAGCCGACCGGCGTCCTCACCGTGGGCGGCGCGGCGAGCGGCACGGTCGCGATGGAGGGGCCCCGGCAGAACCCGCCGATCCCCAAGAACAGCCCGATGGTGCTGCCCGAGATGAAGGGGAAGCTGAGACTGACCAGGGCGGGCGAGGTCACGCTCACCCCGGGCAAGTACACGATCAACGTGTCCAAGCCGCTGTCGACGGACACCAAGTGCGCCCCGAAGGCGGCGGCGCCGGTCGGCGCGACCATCAAGGTCACGGACGGCGGGGGCCCGCCGACGACGGGCGGCACGACGACGACCGGCGGTACGACGACGGGCACCACAACGGGAGCCACCACGACCGGCGGCACCACCACGGGGGCGACCACCACGGGCGGGACCACGTCCGGCGGCACCACCAAGGGCGGCACGACCACCACGGGCGGTGCCACCACCTCCGGCGGTTCCTCCGGCGGTTCCTCCGGGGGGAGCGGCGGCCAGACCTCCTTCCCCGGCAAAGAGGTCTCCGTCTCCTTCAGCTGCCAGGCCCCCGGTCCCGCCGCGATCGAATCGAAGGTGACGATCGACGCCCGGCGAAACGGCGGTGGCTACGCCCTCACGGTCAAGACGGCCAAGGGCGTCATGGACAGTCCCGCCCCGCTGCCCGCCGGGGCGCTCAAGGCGTCCATGGCGGTGAAGGTCGGCGGCGCCGACAACGGCACGGTGAAGGTCACCGGACCGCCCAACGCGACCGCCCTGGGCATGGGCGACCCGGTGAACCTGCCGGACATGAAGGGCACGTACCGGCCCGGCGCGACCGGCAAGGCCACGCTCAGCCCCGGCACGCTGACCATCGACGTCACCCTCGGCAGCTCCAAGATCCAGATCCCGTGCCAGGTCAAGGGCGCGGTCCAGGCCTCCCTCACGCTGGACACCAGCAAGCAGGAGGGCGGGGTCACCGGCGGCTCCGGCGGCGGTGACCCCGCGTCCGGCGGCTCCGGGACCCCCGGCGGCTCCGGCGGTTCCGGCGGCGGGGACCTCGCCCAGACCGGCGCCGACGACGACGGCGCCCTGCGCGCCCTCGCCCTGGTCGCGGGCACGGTGATCCTGCTCGGCGGCGCGGTCTTCACCTTCACCCCCTGGGCGCGGCTGAGGCGCTGACACGGGGCGGGAACGACGGAGGGCCGCCGCACCGGACGGGTGCGGCGGCCCTCACGGCCGTACAGCGGGTGGGGGAGGCGCCAGCGGACGCCATCAGGCAGGCGCCAGCTGATGCCGCCCATCAGGCAGGCGTCGGCGGACGCCCGCCCATCAGACCGACGTCAGCGGACGCCGCCCATCAGACCTTGGACCTTCTTGCGGTACATGAAGATCGCGAAGCCCGCGAAGACGGCCAAGGAGGCTTCCATCGCGATCACCCCCGTCCCGTTCAGGTCGACGCCCGCCAGCGAGAGCAGGCCGGTGGTGCAGTCGCCCGCGGTGACCGCGAGGAACCAGACGCCCATCATCTGGGAGGCGTACTTCTGCGGCGCCATCTTCGTGGTGACGGAGAGGCCGACGGGGGAGAGGCACAGCTCACCGATGGTCTGGATCATGTAGATCGAGACGAGCCACATCGGGGAGACCTTGGTGCCGTCGCCCGCCATGTTCATCGGGACGATGAAGACGAAGAAGGACGCGCCGACCAGGACCAGGCCCATCGCGAACTTCACGACGGTGCTCGGTTCCTGGTTCTTGCGGGCCAGCCAGAGCCACAGCCAGGCGAAGACCGGGGCCAGCGACATCACGAACAGCGGGTTCAGCGACTGGTACCAGGTGGCCGGGAAGCCGAAGCCGAAGACGGTGTCGGCGGTCTTGCCGTCGGCGAACAGGGCCAGCGTCGAACCGCCCTGGTCGTAGATCATCCAGAAGACGGCGGCGGCGACGAAGAACCAGATGTAGCCGGTCATCTTCGACTGCTCGGACTTGTCGAGCTCCTTGTCGCGCTTGATGCGGACCAGGACGGCGACCGGGATGATCAGACCGGCGAGGGTGATCGGGACGAGCGCCCACTTCAGGGTGTACATGCCGAGGCCGACGACGACCCCGTAGAACGTGGCGGCGAGGGCGACGACGAGCGCCGCCTTCACCAGGACGCCCTTGCGCTCCTCCGGCGAGAGCGGGTTCGGGACGATGTTGCTCTTCGGGCTCAGGCTCTTGGTGAAGGCCAGGAAGCAGGCGAGGCCCGCGCCCATGCCGACGGCCGCGAGGGCGAAGCCCAGGTGCCAGTTGACCTTCTCGCCGAGGGTGCCGACGGCGAACGGGGCCACGAAGGCGCCCAGGTTGATGCCGACGTAGAAGAGCGTGAAGCCACCGTCGCGGCGCGGGTCGTCCGGACCGTTGTACAGGTGGCCGACCATCGTGGAGATGTTGGCCTTGAGCAGACCGGAGCCGACCGCGACGAGCGCGAGGCCGACGAAGAACATCGCCTGGCCCGGCAGGGCCAGCGAGGCGTGACCGGCCATGATGATGAAACCGGCGATGGCGACGGTCTTGCGGGCGCCCCAGACGCGGTCGCCGAACCAGCCACCGGGCATGGCCATCAGGTAGACCATCGACACGTACACGGAGTAGATGGCCGTGGCCGTGGCGGCGGTCATGGCGAGGCCGCCGCCCTGGCTGCCGGTGGCCGCGTCCGTGCCGCCGGAGACCAGGTACAGAACGAGAAGAGCCCTCATGCCGTAGTAGGAGAAGCGCTCCCACATCTCGGTGAAGAAGAGGGTGGCCAGACCACGGGGGTGGCCGAGGAACGTCTTCTCGGAACCAGGGGTTCCGCTCGAAGCCGTCGTCAGGCTGGACGCCATGTCGATCCTTGCTCTGTCGGGACGCGCGCCGTGTGAGCGTGATGCGCCCGGTGGGGGAGGCCGGCACCGGCGGCGCCGCGGGCGGCCCCACCGGGATCCACGCCCCGGGAGACGCGTCGTCGCGTCCCGGAACCCGGCCCACAGGTCATTCACCGTCTCCAAGGTGCGGCAGGGCCGACCTCACGCAGAAGAGGACCTCGGCTCGCGAAACTGGCCAAAGGTCCCCGTGTACCGCTACAGACGTCTCGCCACCATACGACACGACACTGTCGGATATGGAAGGACTTGAGAGATGGATCACAGGCTGTGACGCAACCGAACGGGAACATTCGAAGGTCTCGCGCGCGACCACGGCAAGATCCGCAGGCGTTCTCCGGGCCCGGCCGATCACGCCCCTGCCCGGTACCCGCGCCGACTACCATCACCCCATGACCCGTGTACTGCTCGCCGAGGACGACGCATCCATCTCGGAACCGCTGGCCCGCGCCCTGCGGAGAGAGGGGTACGAGGTCGAGGTCCGCGAGGACGGCCCCACCGCCCTCGACGCCGGACTCCAGGGCGGTGTCGATCTGGTCGTGCTCGACCTCGGACTGCCCGGCATGGACGGACTCGAAGTCGCCCGGCGGCTGCGCGCCGAAGGCCACACGGTCCCGATCCTGGTGCTCACCGCGCGCGCCGACGAGGTCGACACCGTCGTCGGGCTCGACGCGGGCGCCGACGACTACGTCACCAAGCCCTTCCGGCTCGCCGAACTCCTCGCCCGGGTCCGGGCCCTGCTCCGGCGCGGCGCCACCGAGCCCGCCGTCGCCCCCTCGACCCACGGCGTCCGCATCGACGTCGAGTCGCACCGCGCCTGGATGGGCGACGAGGAGCTCCAGCTCACCGCCAAGGAGTTCGACCTGCTCCGGGTCCTGGTCCGGGACGCGGGCCGGGTCGTCACCCGCGACCAGCTGATGCGCGAGGTCTGGGACACCACCTGGTGGTCCTCCACCAAGACCCTCGACATGCACATCTCCTGGCTCCGCAAGAAGCTCGGCGACGACGCGGCGAACCCGCGCTACATCGCCACCGTCCGGGGCGTCGGCTTCCGCTTCGAGAAGAGCTGACCCGCCCGCCAGGGTCCGGCCCGGGAAGGGCCGGACCGTCGGGGGCCCGTACGGGACCGGCCGGACCGCCAGGGTCCGCCGCCCGGGGGCCCGGACCCGGACCCGGAAAGAGCTGACACCGCACCGTGCGCCGCCGCCTCATCAACTCCACGCTCGCCGTGGTGCTCGTCGTCATCGCCGTCTTCGGCGTCTCCCTCGTGATCGTGGAGACCCGGACCATCACCAGCAGCGCCCAGGAGAGCGTCGACTCGGAGGCCCTGCGGATCGTCTCCATCGTCGACAGCCGGCTGATCGGCGGCGAGCCGGTCAACCCCGACATCCTCGCCGAGCAGAGCGGCGCCAAGCGGTACGCCGTCATCGACATCCCCGGCCGCTCCCCCATCGAGATCGGCACCCGCCCCAGGGGCGACGTCCTCAAGGGCTTCGCGGAGGGCGAGCGCGGCGAGACCGTCACCGTCGAGGAGTCCCGCTCCGCCGTCACCGCCGAGGTCGGCCGCACCCTCATGATCATCGGCGCGGTGGCGCTGCTCGCCGTCATCGCCGCCGTCCTGCTCGCCGTACGGCAGGCCGACAAGCTGGCCTCCCCGCTCACCGACCTCGCGGAGACCGCCGAGCGCCTCGGCTCCGGCGACCCCCGCCCCCGCCACAAGCGGTACGGGGTCCCCGAACTCGACCGGGTCGCCGATGTCCTCGACGCCTCCGCCGAGCGCATCGCCCGGATGCTCACCGCCGAGCGCAGACTCGCCGCCGACGCCTCCCACCAGCTCCGCACCCCCCTCACCGCGCTCTCCATGCGCCTGGAGGAGGTCGCCCTCGCCGACGACCTGGACACCGTCAAGGAGGAGGCGACGATCGCGCTCACCCAGGTCGAGCGGCTCACCGACGTCGTCGAACGGCTGCTCACCAACTCCCGGGACCCCCGGACGGGCTCCGCCGTCGCCTTCGACCTCGACGAGGTCGTCAAGCAGCAGATCGAGGAGTGGCGGCCCGCCTACCGCAGCGCCGGACGGGCCATCGTCCACTCGGGCAAGCAGGGGATGCGGGCGGTCGGCACCCCCGGCGCCGTCGCCCAGGTCCTCGCCGCCCTCATCGAGAACTCCCTGATGCACGGCGGCGGCACGGTCGCCCTGCGGACCCGGGTCACCGGCAACCAGTCGGTGATCGAGGTCACCGACGAGGGGCCCGGCGTCCCCGCCGACCTCGGCGCGCGGATCTTCGAGCGGGCCGTCAGCGGGCGCAGCTCCACCGGCATCGGACTGGCCGTCGCCCGGGACCTCGCGGAGGCGGACGGCGGCCGTCTCGAACTGCTCCAGCAGCAGCCGCCGGTCTTCGCGCTCTTCCTGAGCCGTGAGGTCCGGAGCGTCTCCGACACCCCCAGGGAACGGCCCGTACGGTGACGGGGCGCCGCTCCGTACGGTGACGGCGGGGCGCTCCGTAGAAAAGCCCGGAGCCCCGGACACGGCCCCGGAAGCCCCTGGAAGCCCCCGGAAGGCCGTCAGCCCGGTGCGGTGGCCCGGCCGGTCAGACCCGGGGCGGTGGCCGGACCGGTCAGACCCGGGGCGGTGGCCGGACCGGTCAGACCCGGGGCGGTGGCCGGGCCGGTCAGACCCGGTCGGGCTGGCGGCGGCTCGCCTGGCGCGGGGCGTGCTCCAGGAACGATTCGGCGGTCTGCACCGCCTCCTTCGCGGGCAGCGCGCGGAACACCCAGGTGCGGTACGACCAGAAGCGGAACAGGGTCGCCACCCCGATGCCGAAGAACTTGAAGAAGTTGCTCTGGAGCGAGGAGTCCCAGCCGAAGCCGTACGTCGCCGTGTACAGCAGCCCGTTCTGGATCACCAGACCGATCAGGCTGAAGACGAGGAAGAGAGACATCTCCTTGGTGCGGCTGCTCTTGTCCCGGTCCCGGTAGGTGAAGTACCGGAAGCCGACGTAGTTGAACGCGATGGCGACCACGGTGGCCACGACGCTCGCCCGGACCACCTGCAGGTCCGAGAAGTGGCGCAGGAGATTGAACACCCCGAGGTCGACCAGGACCCCGACGGCACCCACGGCACCGAACTTGGCGACCTCCCGGGCGAGCCGGTCGAGTCGCGTGCGCAGCGCGCCGGGTTCACTCATGGTGATGGCTCTGTCCCGTCCGTCGGGTGGCGTCCGGATGACGTCAACCCGACCATGCTAACCAGCGCTCCCGTCACCCGCCCGTGTACCTCGGAAACCACGGAGGAAGCCGCTCCCCACCCACCCCTTCGTTGTGCCAAAGCACAGCCGGACGAGTGTTCCCCGATGGTGCGGATACCCTAAGAGGGTGACGTTCCCGGTAGTCGGTATGGTCGGTGGCGGTCAGCTCGCCCGTATGACCCACGAGGCGGGCATCCCCCTCGGCATCAAGTTCAAGCTCCTCAGTGACACCCCGCAGGACTCGGCGGCCCAGGTGGTGAGCGAGGTCGTCATCGGCGACTACCGCGACCTGGACACGCTGCGCGCCTTCGCGCGGGGCTGTGACGTGATCACCTTCGATCACGAGCACGTCCCCACGGAGCACCTGAGGGCCCTCGAAGCGGACGGTGTGCCCGTCCGCCCCGGGCCCGACGCGCTGGTGCACGCCCAGGACAAGGGGGTGATGCGCGCCCGGCTCGACGAGATCGGCGCCCCCAGCCCCCGGCACCGCATCGTGACGGACCCCGAGGACGCGGCGGCCTTCGCCGCCGAGGCCGGGGGCTATCCGATCATCCTCAAGACCGTGCGCGGCGGCTACGACGGCAAGGGCGTCTGGTTCGTCCGCACCCCCGAGGACGCCCACGAGCCGTTCCGCGCGGGCGTCCCCGTCCTCGCCGAGGAGAAGGTCGACTTCGTCCGCGAGCTCGCCGCCAACATCGTGCGCTCCCCGCACGGGCAGGCCGTCGCCTACCCGGTCGTCGAGTCCCGCCAGGTCGACGGCGTCTGCGACACCGTGATCGCGCCCGCCCCCGGTCTCGACGAGCGGCTCGCCGGACAGGCGCAGGAGCTGGCGCTGCGGATCGCCGGCGAACTGGGCGTCGTCGGCCACCTGGCCGTCGAGCTGTTCCAGACCGCGGACGGCCGCATCCTCGTCAACGAGCTGGCGATGCGCCCGCACAACTCGGGGCACTGGACCCAGGACGGCGCGATCACCTCCCAGTTCGCCAACCACGTCCGCGCGGTCCTCGACCTGCCCCTCGGCGACCCGCGCCCGCGCGCCCCGTGGACCGTGATGTGCAACGTCCTGGGCGGCGACTACCCGGACATGTACTCCGCGTACCTCCACTGCATGGCCAGGGACCCGCAGCTCAAGATCCACATGTACGGCAAGGACGTGAAGCCCGGTCGTAAGGTGGGCCACGTGAACACCTACGGCGACGATCTGGACGACGTGCTGGAGCGCGCCCGCCACGCCGCCGGATACCTGCGAGGAACGATCACAGAGTGAGCAGCACGAGCGGTTCCCCCGCCCCCGCCCCCGTCGTCGGCATCGTGATGGGCTCCGACTCCGACTGGCCCGTCATGGAGGCCGCGGCGCAGGCCCTCGACGAGTTCGGCGTCCCCTACGAGGTCGACGTCGTCTCCGCGCACCGGATGCCCCGCGAGATGATCGCGTACGGCGAGGAGGCCGCCGGGCGCGGCCTCAAGGCGATCGTCGCGGGCGCGGGCGGCGCCGCTCACCTGCCGGGGATGCTCGCCTCCGTCACCCCGCTGCCCGTCATCGGCGTGCCGGTGCCGCTGAAGTACCTCGACGGCATGGACTCGCTGCTCTCCATCGTGCAGATGCCCGCGGGCGTCCCCGTCGCCACCGTCTCCGTCGCGGGCGCCCGCAACGCGGGCCTGCTCGCCGTCCGGATGCTCGCCGCGCACGACCCGGCGCTGCTCGACCGGATGCGGGGCTTCCAGCGGGAGCTGAACGAGCAGGCCACCGAGAAGGGCAAGAAGCTGCGGGCCAGGGTCGAGGGCGCCGACTCCTTCGGGTTCGGCCGATGAGCGCCGCCGACCGCCTCGAAGAGGCCCGCGCGCTGCTCGCCGACCACCCCGTCGCCGACGGCCACAACGACCTGCCGTGGGCGCTGCGCGAACACGTGCGCTACGACCTGGACCGGATGGACATCGGCGCCGACCAGAGCGCCGCGCTCCACACCGACCTCGCCCGGCTGCGGGCCGGTGGCGTCGGCGCCCAGTTCTGGTCGGTGTACGTGCCCTGCCGGCTCGCCGGGGACGACGCCGTCAGCGCCACCCTGGAGCAGATCGACATCGTCGACCAGCTCCTGGAGCGGTACGCGGCCGACCTCGCCCCCGCCCGTACGGCGGACGACATGGAGGCGGCCCGCGCACAGGGCCGCATCGCCTCCCTGAAGGGCGCCGAGGGCGGCCACTCGATCAACAACTCGCTGGGCACCCTGCGCGCGCTGCACGCCCTGGGCGTGCGGTACATGACGCTCACCCACAACGACAACAACGACTGGGCGGACTCGGCGACCGACGCGCCCCGCGTCGGCGGTCTCTCCGCCTTCGGCCGTCAGGTCGTCCGCGAGATGAACCGCTGCGGGATGCTCGTCGACCTCTCGCACGTGGCCGCCACCACCATGCGCGACGCGCTGGACACCTCGGCGGCGCCGGTGATCTTCTCGCACTCCTCGGCGCTCGCGGTCTGCGACCACCCGAGGAACGTCCCGGACGACGTCCTGGAGCGGCTGTCCGCCAACGGCGGTGTCGCCATGGCCACCTTCGTGCCCAAGTTCATCCTCCCCGCGGCCGTCGAGTGGACCGCCCGCGCCGACGCGAACCTGCGGGCGCACGGCCTCGACCACCTCGACACCACCGAGCGGGCGATGGCGCTGCACCGCGCCTTCGAGGAGGCGGACCCGCGCCCGGTCGCCACCGCCGCCACGGTCGCCGACCACCTCGACCACATGCGCGAGGTCGCGGGCATCGACCACATCGGCATCGGCGGCGACTACGACGGGACGGCCTTCACCCCGGCCGGACTCGACGACGTCGCCGGATACCCGAACCTGGTCGCGGAGCTGCTGCACCGGGGCTGGTCGCACCCGGACCTCGCCAAGCTGACCTGGTCCAACGCGGTCCGCGCACTCCGGGACGCGGAGGCCGTCTCGCGCGATCTGAAGGGCCGTACGGCCCCGTCGAACGCGACGCCCGCCTCCCTGGACACCCTGGTCCCGCAAGGCGCCTGACGGGTCGTACGGGCCGTTCCGGCTCACCCGGACGGCTCAGTCCGCCGCGCTCCCCCGGGGGCCCGGTGGCACGGTGGACGGTACTGCCCCGCCGCACATGGCGGGGCGGTACTGCATCACCGAGTTCGGAGTACCCCATGGCGGAACTGCTAGACGCCCACACCCCCTTCCCCACCGTTCCCGCCACCGGCGGCGAGCCCCGGGCTCCCGAGCCGCCCCCACCGCCCGACGAGACCAGCCGGGCCCGCGCCCTGCTGGCCGCCCAGCCCGTCACCGAGGGGCACACCGAACTGCCCCGGTCCCTCGACCCGGAGGACCTGCCGCCCGTCCGGGCGGCGGAGGCCGGAGCCCAGTTCTGGTCGCTGCGGGTGGACGGCGACGACGGCGTCGTCGGGACCCTGCGGCGCATCGACACGGTCCGCGCGCTCGTCGCCGCCTGCCCCGAGGACCTGCGCCTCGCGCACACCACCTCCGAGATGGCCCACGCCCGCAACTGCGGCCGGGTCGCCGCCCTGCTCGGGCCGGTCGGCGGGAACGCGCTCGGCGGCTCGGCCGCGACCCTGCGGGCCTACCACGCCCTGGGCGTACGGGCCGTCGGCCTCACCCGCTACGACCGCTTCGCCCTCGGCGCGGTACGGGAGATGAACCGCATCGGCCTGGCCGTGGACCTGTCGGGCGCCGACCAGGACACGCTCCGCCGGGTCCTCGCGGTCACCCGCGCCCCCGCGCTGCTGACCCGGGCGGCCCCGGAGGCCCTCGCCGACGACGTCCTCGGCCTCCTCGGCGAGAACGGCGCGGTCTGCATGGTGACCGTGACCGACGACCCGGCCGCCGTCGCCGACGTCCTCGACCGGGTACGGGCCCTGGCCGGTCCGCACTGCGCGGGCCTCTCCGGCACCACCGCCCCGGCCGTCGGCTACGTCCCGCTCTTCGCGGAGCTGCTCCGCCGGGGCTGGCCCGCCCAGGAACTGGTGGGGCTCGCCCACGCCAACGTCACCCGGGCGCTGCGGGAGACGGAGTTCCTGTCCCGGACGAACCGCATCCGGCCCGCGGCGGCCTGACCGTACGACGGGAGGAGGGGGGTGCGGACGTCCGCACCCCCCTCCTCCCGTCGGGTCACCGCCGCCTCAGGCGCGGGGGCGGCCCATCGCCCGGTACGTCCAGCCGGCCGCCCGCCAGCGCTCGGCGTCCAGCGCGTTGCGGCCGTCCAGGATCACCCGGGAGGCGGCCACCCCGGCCAGCTCCGCCGGGTCGAGCTCGCGGAACTCGCGCCACTCGGTCAGGTGCAGCACCACGTCCGCGCCGCGCACGGCCTCCCGCGCCGAGTCCGCGTACCCCAGGGTCGGGAAGATGCGGCGGGCGTTGTCCATGCCCTTCGGGTCGTAGACGGTGACCTGGCCGCCCTGGAGGTGTATCTGTCCGGCGACGTTCAGCGCGGGGGAGTCGCGGACGTCGTCCGAGTCGGGCTTGAAGGTGGCGCCGAGGACGGCGACCCGGCGGCCCAGGAAGGAGTTCCCGCCGAGGACCTCGCGGGTCATCTCGACCATCTGGCCGCGCCGCCGCATGTTGATGGAGTCGATCTCGCGCAGGAAGGTCAGCGCCTGGTCGGCGCCCAGCTCTCCGGCGCGGGCCATGAACGCCCGGATGTCCTTGGGCAGGCAGCCGCCGCCGAAGCCGATGCCCGCGCGGAGGAACTTGGCCCCGATGCGGTCGTCGTGGCCGATGGCCTCCGCGAGCAGGGCCACGTCACCGCCCGCCGCTTCGCAGACCTCGGCCATCGCGTTGATGAAGGAGATCTTGGTGGCGAGGAAGGAGTTGGCGGCCGTCTTCACCAGTTCGGCGGTCGGGAAGTCGGTGACGACGAACGGGGAGCCCGCGCCGACCGGGACGGCGTACACCTCGCGCAGCAGCTTCTCGGCCCGCTCGCCGCGGACGCCGACCACGATCCGGTCCGGACGCAGGGTGTCCTGGACGGCGAAGCCCTCCCGCAGGAACTCCGGGTTCCAGGCCAGCTCGACGCCCTCGGGGAGGACGTCCGCGAGCCGTTCGGCCGAGCCGACGGGCACGGTGGACTTGCCGACGACCAGGGCCCCCTCGCGGACGACCCCGGCGAGGGAGGCGAAGGCGGCGTCGACGTAGCTCATGTCGCAGGCGTACTCGCCGTGCCTCTGCGGGGTGTTCACACAGACGAAGTGCACGTCGCCGAAGGCGCCGACCTCCTCCCAGGAGGTGGTGAAGCGGAGCCGCCCGGTGGAGCCCTCGATGCCCACGACGTGCTTCGAGAGCAGTTCTTCGAGCCCCGGCTCGTACATCGGGACCCGGCCGGTGGAGAGCAGTTCGATCTTCTCGGGGACGACGTCGAGTCCCAGCACTTCGAAGCCCAGCTCCGCCATGGCCGCGGCGTGGGTGGCGCCGAGGTAGCCGGTGCCGATCACGGTGATCTTGAGGGCCATGCGGTTCTCCTGGGAAGCTCGGGCGAATGCCTGCCCGAGCATAGTCCTGCCCAGGTCGGGACTCCCGGCACGGCCCGCCCTTCGGGTTACCCGACGGTAGCGGGCGGGTCCGGTCGGGCCGGGAGGGGCCGTGTCCGGCACGCTACCTCCCGTGGGCCGGACGTACGGGAAGGGCGCCCCCCGGTGGGAGGCGCCCTTCCCGTACGTACGGGGGAGGGTCAGCGGTTCGACTCGACCGTGACCTTCTGGTCGTTCTTGATCTGCTCGACGAGCTGCTTCACCTTCGGCATGTCCCACTTCAGGGAGCCCTGCGGCGCGCTGCCCGCGATCGGCATGTTCATCGACCTGCCGTCGCCGCTGTTGATGCCCTTCATCGCGAAGAACATCTGGCCGAGGTCGTACAGCGACATGTCCTTGTCCACGATCAGCGTGTCCAGACCGGCGCCGAGCGTCGGGTACAGCGCGAACGGGTTGAGGATCGTGCCCGGCGTCGCCGCCTGGTTGGCCAGCGCGGAGAGGAACTTCTGCTGGTTCTTCGTCCGCTGGAGGTCCGACTCGGCGAAGGCGTACCGGGTCCGGACGAAGGCCAGCGCCTGCTCGCCGTCGAGGGTCTGGGTGCCCGCCTGGAAGTCGGCGCCGGACTTCTTGTCCTTGAAGCCCTTCTCGATGTTCAGCTCGACGCCGCCGAGCGCGTCCACGATGTTCGCGAAGCCCGCGAAGCCGATCTCGGCGTAGTGGTCGATGCGCAGCCCGGTGTTGAACTCGACCGTCCGCACCAGCAGTTCGGGGCCGTCCATCGCGTAGGCGGCGTTCAGCTTGGAGCCGCCGCGCGCCGGGTACGCCTTGCCCGACTCGGAGCCGACGAAGTTCGGGATGGTCACCCAGGAGTCACGGGGCAGCGAGACCATCGTGTTCCCGCTGGAGCAGGCCGCGAGGATCATCATCGAGTCGGTCCGCTTGCCCTCGGCGGAGCCGGTGTGCAGCTTCTTCTTCTCCTCGGCGGTCATGCCCTCGCGGCTGTCCGAACCGACGATCAGATACGTCGTGCAGTCGCCCTCGGCGGGCCGCTCGATGACCTTGGAGAGGTCCACCTCGTTGCGCATCCGCGAGCTGGCCCACGCGTAGGTGCCGACGCCCCAGACGAGGAGGCCCACGACCAGGACGATCGAGCCGATCTTGATCCGCTTGCGCCAGTCCGGGGCGGGCCGCCCGGGACGGCCGCCGCCGGGGCCCGGCGTGTACTGCGGGGGCACACCGCCGGGGCCGCCGCCCTGAGGTCCGCCGCCCTGCTGGCCGCCGTAGACCTGGCCCGAGCTGTAGCCGGAGTCGTAGCCGGTGCCCTGTGCCTGGGTGAAGCTCGGGTTGTAGCCCTGGTCGGGGTTCTGGCGGTGCCCTTGGCCGTGGCCCTGCCGACGCCCCTGGCCCTGGCCGTAGCCCTGGTCATGGCCCTGGCCGTAGCCCTGGTCGGGGCGCGGCGGCTGCTGCGGCATCTGCGGTCGCCGCACATGGCTCATCCGGCGCGGTCCCTCGGGCTGGGGGGTCGCGCCGCCGCGGCCGTAGCCGCCGTCTTCGGGCCAGTCATTCATGCGGACCAGTGTGCCGGTGCGGACTTCACCGGCGACAGGGCGGGTGGAAGATAGGACCGGTGCTGTTGCCAAGCTGATGCAAACCCGACCGAACGGCGACGGACACCGAGCCCGGCATATGGTGGAGCGCATGACAGATCAGGGCGATATCCCGGGCAAGCCCACCTCCGCCTCCCGCACCACCCTCAGCCACATCATGACCAGCCACGACACCAACCTCCTCGGTACGGTGCACGGCGGCGTGATCATGAAGCTGGTGGACGACGCGGCGGGCGCTGTCGCGGGCCGTCACTCCGGCGGCCCGGCCGTCACCGCCTCGATGGACGAGATGGTCTTCCTGGAGCCCGTCAGGGTCGGCGATCTGCTGCATGTGAAGGCCCAGGTCAACTGGACCGGACGGTCCTCGATGGAGGTCGGCGTCCGGGTGCTCGCCGAGCGCTGGAACGAGTCGACGCCCGCCACTCAGGTCGGCTCCGCGTACCTGGTCTTCGCCGCCGTCGACGCGGACGGCAAGCCCCGCCCCGTCCCCCAGGTCGTCCCGGAGACCGAGCGGGACAAGCGGCGCAACCAGGAGGCCCAGATCCGCCGCACCCACCGCCTCGCCCGCCGCCAGGCGATCAAGGAACTCCGCGAGCGCCGCGCCGCGGAGGGCTACACGGACTGATCCCCCGGGCCGCCGGGACCCCGCACCTCCGCCCAGGGGTCCGGCACCTCCGCCCCGGGACCCCGCACCTCCGCCCCGGGACCCCGCACCTCCGCCCAGGACCCGCCCTGGTCCCGGGCAGCCCCCTACGGGCCCGCCCCCACCGGCACACCCCTACGGCAGGCTCCCTACGGGCACCCCCGTACGGGCACCCCCGTACGGCAGAGCCCTAGGGGCACACCACCCGGTCCCCCGTGACCGCCTCGAACGGGCCCGTGCGGCCCGTCTCCTCCGCCCGTACCGCCGTCACCCCCTTGTAGTCCGCGCCCACCGTCACCCGCAGCGTCCCGCCGCGCCCCGGGACCGGCCGCAGCTCCGCGCCCGGCAGGGCCGCCGCCAGGGACTTCGCCGAACGGTCCCAGCGCGGGTCGTACTCGACGAGCGTCCGCTCCTGCTCCCGTCCCGCACCCGTCATCGGGGTCCGGGTGGTGTCGAAGCCGGTGCCGCGCAGGGCGTCGTCCACCTTCCGGCCGAGCCCGTCGGTCCGGGTGCCGTTGTAGACCTGCACGCGGATCGTGCGCGGCGCCACGTCCACCACGACCGCCTTCGGCGCCTTCGCCGAGGTCGCGGCGGGGGACGCCGGGGCCAGCGGCCGGTCCTCCCGGAGCGCCTGGAACAGCTTCTGCGCCTTGGCCGCGTCCCACTTCACCGTGGAGCCGATCCCCTTCACCGGGAAGCTCATGTCGCCGATCGGCACGGACACGAACTCCGACGACGCCGGGACGAAGCCGTGCATCGCCTTGGCGAGCGCGAGCAGCTGGTCCGTGCCGAACCCCTCGTCCGCCCGCACCGAGCTGAGCATGGTCGTCGCCACCTCCCGGAACCGCACCGGGTTGAGCAGCACCCCGCCGCTGGTCATCCGCTCGATCAGGGCCGCCACGAAGCGCTGCTGCCGCTGCATCCGCCCGATGTCGGCGGCGCCGTCGATGTGCCGGGAGCGCACGTACTGGAGGGCCTGGCCGCCGTTCAGCTCATGGGTTCCGGCGGGCAGATCGAGCCCGGTGTACGCGTCCTTCAGCGGCCGGGTCGTACAGATCCGCACCCCGTCGACCGCGTCCACGGTCCGCATGAAGCTGGTGAAGTCCAGCTCCAGATAGTGGTCGATCTTGACGCCGGTCATCGACTCGACGGTCCGCACGGTCAGGCCGGGACCGCCCTCCGCGTACGCCGCGTTCAGCTTCACCGGATGCGCGTGGTGCTTCTTCCCCGAGGTCAGATCGGTGTGCTCGGGCATCTCGGCGTACGAGTCGCGGGGCAGGCTCACCACGCTCGCCCGCTCCCGGTCCTCCGAGATGTGCACCAGCATCACCGTGTCGGTGCAGTGGCAGGGCGCGCCGCCGAGCCGGTACTTCGCCCGCTCCTCCGGGGTGATCCGGTCCCGTCCGTCGGTGCCGACGACGAGCACGTTCATCCCGTGCCCGCCCTGCGGCCGGTTCTTCATGTCCTTGAAGGGGTCGACCCGGGTGATCCCGGTGTCGAGCCCGGTCACCACGGCGTGCCCGATGCCGCCCGCCGCGAGGACCGTGACGGAGAGCGCCGTCGCCATCCGCATCCCCCACCGGGGGCGCCGCCCGCCCCGGCTCGGCCGACGGACCGGCACGGATCGGGCCGCGGGCCGCGGACGGGGCGTGCGGGGCGGTGCGGGCACGGACGGACACCTCCGCGGGCGGGACGTGGGGAACCGGAAGAGAAGAACGGTAGGCCCATACGATCAGAGCAGGGGAGCGCCACCCGTGCGGGCGCGCCCGGTGTCCCCCGTTCGCGGTAACGTGGCGGCAAACCACCGTCTTACCGGGGGGCGACCCCCGAACTCCGAGGAACCATGCTGCCCCCCGTCTCCGTGATCATGCCGGTCCTCAACGAGGAGCGGTACCTGCGCACCTCGGTTCGTCACATCCTGGAGCAGGAGTACGACGGCGAGATGGAGGTGGTGATCGCGCTCGGGCCGTCCACGGACCGCACCGACGAGATCGCCGCCGAGCTCGTCCGCGAAACCGCTTCGGAGGGGCGTCGCGTCCAGACGGTGCCGAACCCCACCGGCCGCACACCCGCCGCGCTCAACGCGGCGATCCGGGCGTCCCACCACCCGATCGTGGTACGCGTCGACGGCCACGGGATGCTCTCCCCCGACTACATCTCGACCGCCGTCCGGCTCCTGGAGGAGACCGGCGCGCAGAACGTCGGCGGAGTGATGCACGCCGAGGGCGAGAACGCCTGGGAGGACGCGGTCGCCGCCGCGATGACCTCGAAGATCGGCGTCGGCAACGCGGCCTTCCACACGGGCGGCGAGGCGGGGCCCGCCGAGACCGTGTACCTGGGGGTGTTCCGCCGCGAGGCCCTCGAACAGCAGGGCGGCTACAACGTGGAGTTCGTCCGCGCCCAGGACTGGGAGCTGAACTTCCGCATCCGCGAGGCCGGCGGCCTGATCTGGTTCTCGCCGGAGCTGCGCGTCCAGTACCGCCCCCGCCCCTCGGTGCGGGCCCTGGCCAAGCAGTACAAGGACTACGGGCGGTGGCGCCACGTGGTGGCCCGCTACCACCGGGGTTCCATCAACCTCCGCTACCTGGCCCCGCCGGCCGCCGTCTGCGCCATCGCCGCGGGCCTGGTCGTGGGCGCCGTCCTCACCCCGCTCGGCTTCGTCGTCCCGGCCGGTTACCTCGCCGCGATCACGGCGGGCTCGGTCCCGGCGGGCAAGGGGCTGCCGCTCAAGGCCCGGCTGCGCATCCCGGTGGCGCTGGCGACCATGCACATGGCCTGGGGCTACGGCTTCCTGACGAGCCCCCGGTCGCTGGCCAGGAAGGTCATCGCGAGCCGCCGCCCGGCGGTGCGCACCGGCGAGACCGAGTCGGTCTGAGCCCCGGCGGCTCCGGGCGCGACGCACCACGCACGACGGCCGGACCCCGGGAAGGGGTCCGGCCGTCGTCGTACGGGTGCGGGGGAGCGGGTCAGCTCTTCCCGTCCCACCGGTAGACCGAGTAGATGTCCATGCAGGTCGTCTTGTCGTCGGCGCCCTCGGGCAGGTCGCCCGCCTTCGACACCGGCGCCTTGTAGGCGGAGCCCTCGCGCCAGTCCGCGCCGACGACGAGGGCGATGCCCTCGGTCTTCGCGTCGGCCCTGACCTTGCCCTCGGGGACGCCGAGGGCCTTCGCCACGGAGGCCGCGTTCGCCCTGGCCTGGTCGCCGCCGGACTTCGGGTAGAGGACGACGGTGTCCTCGCGGGGCGTCTGGTCCGTGATCGCCGCGGCCAGGGAGAAGCCCTTGCCCGCCAGGACCGCGGCGATGTCCTTGGCGCGCCCCCCGACGGCCATGTGGTCGGTGCCCGCGGTGCCGTTGGAGACGGTCACGGCGAAGGCGCCGGGGTCCTCCGCGACGGCCTTCGGCTTCGCGGACACGGTCGCCTCGGGCTTCTGACCGGTGGCCTTGCCGTTCTTGTCGAAGGCGATGTCGTCCCGGATCATCGACCACATCTTGTCGGCGGCCGACTCGATCATGACGACCTTGTTCCTGTTCTGGGACCACTCGGTCGTCGGGACCGTCGCCGTCGTCAGACGGTTCATCTTCACGTTCTTGAGCTGCATCGACAGATCGAACAGCTTCTTCACCGACTTCAGCTCGTCGGAGACCTGGAGCGACCTGGTGGCGGTCTCCGCGAGGCCCATCAGCTGTCCGGTGTCGCTCCAGGCGTTCTGCTTCTGGAGCTTCTCCACCATGCCGTTGAGGTACATGTGCTGGGCCTTGGCCCGGTTCTGGTCGCTGCCGAAGGCGTGCCGGGTGCGGAGCCACTGGAGGGCCTGCTTGCCCTGGACCTCGGTGGTGCCCTGGGGCAGCTTCAGACCGGAGCCGCCCTTCACCATGCGGGTCGGCTTGTCCCAGACGCCGGTCTTCACACAGACGGGGACGCCGCCGACCTCGTCGGCCATCGCCACCACACCGGCGAAGTCGATCATGATCCAGTGGTCGATGTAGACCCCGGTGAGCTTCTCCCAGGTGGTGAGGGTGCAGCCGGGACCACCGCGCGCCAGCGTCTCGTTGATGGGGTCCCTGGTCGTCGCGGGGTGGGTCGTGCCGCCGTCCTTGCACTCCGGTATGGGCACGATCGTGTCGCGCGGTATGGAGACGATGGAGGCGTTCTGCCGGTCCGCCGAGACGTGCAGCAGCATCTGCACATCGGCCAGCGGCTTGCTGTCCCGGAGGTCCTTGCCGCCGCCGAGCGCCACGTTCTTGGCGTCGGCGCGGCTGTCGGAGCCGATGAGCAGGATGTTCAGCGGGGTGTCGCCCAGCGCGTTCGGCGTGGCCTTCTTGACGCCGCTCTCACCGCCCGCGCGGCTGCCGCCGCGGATGTTGCTGTTCAGGTGCTCGTAGTACAGGTATCCGGCGCCGGCCGTGCCGAGTATCAGCACCGACATCGTGATCGCGACCCAGCGCAGCACCTTGCGCTTGCCGGCCTTCTTGGCGCGCCGGGAGCCGCCGCGCCGGTGACCGGACCGGCCGCCGCCCGCGCCGCCGCCCGCCGGGTCGGCGCCCGCCGTGCCGCGTCGGCGCTCGGCCCGCGTCGGGCCGGAGGCCCCGGCCTCCTCGGACGCCCCGCCGTCCGCGCCGGTGGTCCCACCGGCGTCGTACGGGTCGTCGTCCCAGCCCCGTTCACGAGCGCGCGGAACGCTGTCCCGCGTTCCCTCCCCGCGCACGCTGTTCTGTCCCACCCCAGGTCCCCTCGTCAGTCAGGCGCGCGCCGAGCCCCGGTGATTCCGGGTCACTTGGCGCACACCTGCTTGTCAGCTTCTACCTTCACGACGTCCGGTGCCTTCACCGGGCCGCTGACGGGCACCCCCGCGCCCTTGAAGTCGGCGCCGAGGACGAGCGTCATGGGCTCGCGCGCTGCGGCGTCCTGCGTGCCAGGCTTGAGCGCCGTGGCAGGAAGACCCATCATGTCCGCGAGCTTGCGGGCCTGATCGGCCTGGTTCGGTGCGTAGGCGAGCGTGGTCCTCGCCGCCTTCTCCGGAGCGTTGCTCCGGTTCGTGGAGCGGCTCACGCCCTGCTCGTTCTGCAGCCAGTTGATGGTCGACTGGGCCGCACCCCGCACCCCGCTGCCGTTGTAGACGTCGACGCGTACGTCGACGGCCTCGGCACGGGTGCCCTGGAGGAGCTTCGCCTGGGTCTGTGCCTGGGCGTTCTTGGTGTCCTGGGCCTTCTTCTTCACCTCGGTCAGCGAGACGTCGTTCTGGAGCGCGGCGAAGAGCTCCGGTGCCTGCGTCGGGTGCGGCACCACGGTGATGGGCTCGGGCTCGTCCGGGTTGTCGATCACCGGGAGCGTCGCGAACGAGATGTTCTTGGTGTCGATCCCGGACAGTTCCCCGGCCATGTCCTGGAGCTTGGAGAGCGAACCTATGCCCTTGTCGACGGTGAGCGCGTTGGTCGCCGCCTGGGCGAGGCCGTACAGCTTCGTCGGGCTGGTCAGCGTCTCGCTCGACTTCAGCTGCCGGATCATCGAGCTGAGGAACTGCTGCTGGATCTTGATCCGGTCCAGGTCGCTCTTGTTGCCGAAGCTGGACCGGGTGCGGACGAAGGCGAGGGCCTGCTCGCCCTGGACGACCGACTCCCCGGCGGGCAGCTTCAGATGCGACTTCCGGTCGTCGACCGGCTTCTCGACGCAGACCTTCACCCCGCCGACGGCCGTGGTCAGTTCCTTGACGGCGTTGAAGTCGACCATCATGAAGTGGTCGACGGTCAGCCCGGTCAGCTCCTTGACCGTGCGCATGGTGCAGCCCGGGTCGCGGCCGTCCTGGCCGAGGCTCACGTTGAAGCGGGCCTGCTCCTGGCCGGGGATCGTCAGGATCTTCCCGTCGGGCTGCCGGGTCTCGCACTCGGGGATCGTCGTCATCAGGTCGCGCGGGATGGAGAGCGCCGTGGCGTTCGTCCGGTCCTTGGAGACGTGGAAGAGGATCGTGGTGTCCGCGTGGCCGGGGCTGTCCTTGTCGCCGTAGCCCCCGTTGCCCTCGCCGGTCCGCTTGTCCGTGCCGATGACCAGCACGTTGAAGGCCTCGCCCTTGCGAAAGCCCTTGCTCTCGGCGCCGACGGGGTCGATGACGGAGATGTTGCCGTCGAGCTTCTGGTAGATCAGATACGCGCCGGTGCCGCCGCCCACCAGGACCAAGGCCATCGTCCCGCCGGTCCACAGCAGGACCTTCTTCTTGCGGGACCCGCCCCCCTTGGGCCTGCGGCGGCTCGCGGGCGGCTGCTGGCCGCCGCCCTGCTCGCCCACCCGGCGACGGCGCTGTCCGGGCACGGGCGCGGCGGCCGGGGTTTCGACGGGCGCCCCGGGGGGCACGGGTCCGGTGGATCTGTGCGTCGTGGCGGGCGCCTGCGACTGCCCAGCGGAGTGGTCCAGTCGCAGTTCGTAGTTGCCCGTTCGCGGGTCGAGGACCCACTGGTCGGCGGGATCGATGTCGTCCGCCCGTCCACGGCTGTGCGCGTCCACGGTTCCTCGAGTCCTCCGTCGGTGCCACGCGAGGCGCCTCCCCCACAGGGCGCCGCTCTCCTGGTCGTTCGATCCTTGGCGAGTGCGACCACGCGGTACGGGTGCACCGGATCGCGTCACACTATCCGCCCAGTTCAGCGCGGGGCGACGCGCGTGACAAATTCCACGCCCCTTACAACCGGGCAATTTGCTCAAACCTCATCCCTCCCCACCCTCCCCTTGGTCCGCCCTTTACCCGTGGCCCTCGCGGCACCCGCTAGGAACACACCCCTTCCGCCGCGTTCCGGCCCGTGAAGGTGGGCGTCACGGAGGGCGCGGGAGCGCCCCCGTCGTCGGGCTTGCCGTCGGTCCCCGGCGTCTTCCCGGTGCTCGGCGTCACCACCACCGGCCGGTCCTCCCGGAGTTCCGCGAAGAGCTGGCTCGCCGCGGGCTGCACCAGTTCGTCCCGGTTCGCGTCGTACGAGTAGGGGCGCCGGGGGACCGTGAGGAACTGCACCTTCTCCGTCGGGATCGCCCGCATCGAACGCGCCAGGTCGTAGAGGTCCCGCAGCGAGTCCAGCCCCGGGTCGGTCGTGAGCGACCGGGTCGCCGCGTCGAGAACCGGATACAGCTTCGTCGGGTTCAGCAGCACCCCGTCGCTCTGCACCTTGTTGACGAGCGCGCCGAGGAACTGCTGCTGCCGGTCCATGCGTTCCGTGTCGCTGCCGTCCCCGATGGACTTCCTGGCCCGGACGAAGCCCAGCGCCTGCTCGCCGTGGAGCGTCTGACGGCCCGCGGGCAGCTTCAGCTTCGCGTCCGGATCGTCCACCGGCTCCTTGAGGCAGACCTCCACCCCGTCGACCGCGTCCACCATCTTCTTGAAGCCCCGGAAGTCGATGACCATGTGGTGGTCCACCCGGATGCCGGTCAGCTTCTCGACCGTACGGATCGTGCACGCGGCCCCGCCGAACTCGAAGGCCCAGTTGAACTGCGACAACTGCTCCCGGGTCCGGCTCCCGTCCGGCCTCAGACAGGCCGGGATCGTCACCATCAGGTCCCGGGGCAGGGAGACCGCGGTCGCGCTCGTCTTCCCCGCCGCCAGGTGCAGCAGGATCGTGGTGTCGGACCGCTGGGTGCCCTCGTCCTTGCCGTACGGGCTGTTCCCGGCGCCCGCCCGGGTGTCCGAACCGATCAGCAGGATGTTCCGGGCGGCGGAGGTGCCCGCGGGCGGACGCTCCTTCTCGTACTTCCGCAGCTCCGCCTCGGCGGTGGTGTCCGTGGTGATGTTGCCGTCGAGCTTCCGGTAGAACCACCATCCGACCCCGGCGGCGCCCAGCACCACGACCGCGACGCCGAGCGCGGTCCACCGCAGCCAGTGGCGTCGGCCCGGTGCGGGAGGGGCGTCGGACGCGGTGTCCTGCGCCTCCGGGGGATCCGGTTCGGCGGGCGAGCCCGCGCGGTCCGTCACGTCTGAGTCCGTCCTTCGTCGCGTCGGCGGCGCGCCGGGCGACCGCCGGCCGTAGAGGGAGACGGCAGAACCCGGGGCGTGGTTGTGCGGAAGGAGTCGACTCCCCCCGGCCGATCATGTACCGGCGGGGGCGCGCGGACGGGGGGACTCGGCGCGTCGATCGGCCGAACGAGTGGGGTTTCCGCCCGGCCCGGGCCGCGCCCGGGTGAGCGGGGGCGGGGTTCCGCCGCGCCCGGAGCGCGCCCGGGTGCCGGTGGGGGCGCGCGGAGCCGCCCACAACGGCGAGGGCCCGGACGATGCCCCGTCCGCCCCGGGGCCGCCCGGAGACGGGCGCCGGACGGAGACGCGGGCGGGGCGGGCGGAGACGCGGGCGGGGCGGGCGGAGGCGGGCGCCGGGCGGAGACGGGTGGGCGGCCGAAGGCGGGCGCGGGCGGACAGGTGGAGACGGGCGCCGGGCGGGGCGAAGGCGGGTGCCGGGCGGGTCAGACCGCCGTGACCGTCACCCGCTCGCTCTCCACCCGCTTGGCCAGGGCGTCGGCCGCCGACCGGTCCAGGTTCCGGCAGAGGACCACGGAGCCGCCCGCCGCGAGGGGCGCGTACAGACCGGCCGACAGCCCCTCCCAGTCCCCGTATCCGAGCCCCGACAGCAGCCGCGAACCGGCGGTCAGACCGCGTTCCGCCGCGTCCGCGCGGGCCCGCTCGACGAGCCGGGCGCCGCTGCTCTCCGCACCGTCGACGACCAGGGCCGGAGCGTCCGGATCGACCGGTACGAACGGGGCGAAACGGTCGCCCTGGCTGGGGACCTCGACCGCGTAGTCCGCGTATCCGGCGGGCACCGAGGGGAACCGGCGGCCCAGCGGGGCCAGGGACAGCGCGATCCGCTCCCCGGAGCAGGCGAGCCCCGCCTCCAGCGCATCCGGCCCCGCGACCACGACGTCCGCGTCCGCCGGGTCGCCGCCGATCTCCGCGACCACCCCGACCGAGGAACAGGCCAGCAGCCAGACGGCGGTCTGCCAGTGCGCGGGCAGCAGCAGCGCCAGCCGGTCGCCCGGCGCGGCGGACAGCTCGCCCTGGAGCAGGTTCGCCGTCTTGGCCACCCAATTGGCGAAGGTGGCGACGGACAATTCCACCCGTTCACCGGTGGCGTCGTCGTAGAAGGTGACCAAGGGGCGGGCGGCGTCCGCGGCGAGCGCGGATCGCAGCAGGTCGGCGGGGGTGCGGTCGCTGGCGTTCACGCCGGACAGCGTACGCGGACGGGCGCGGCGGGTCCGCCGTACCGGTGACGCCGTCCACCGGTCGGCCCGACGCCCCGTCAGCCTCCCGGCCCGCTCCCGGCGCGCGGAACGCCCCGGAGGTCCGCAGGATCGGCCCATGCGTGCCTCACTCGCCTCCTCGATCGCCGTCGCCTGTGCGACGGTCCTCGCCCTGCCGGTCTCCCTCGCCGCGCCCGCGACGGCCGTGGCGTCCCCGGCGGCCGGACGGCCACCGGGGGTCTCGGCGCTGCCTCCCGCACCCGGACTCCCCGGCTCCACCCAGTCGCTGCCGCTGGCCCCGCTCGGGTCCGCCCCGCGCGCGCTGGGCGGCGGGCCCGACGGCACGGCCGAGCAGGGCCTCGCCCGACGTGACGTCAGGCCCTTCTCGCTCGTCGGCGTCGTGTGGGACGACCCGAAGGCCGCCCTGCACGGCACCGTGCAGGTCCGCACCCGGGCCACCGGAACCGGCACCTGGTCGGAGTGGCAGGACGTCGAGACCCACAACGAGGAGCACGGCGCCGACCCGGACACCGCCGAGGGCGCGGACCGGAGGCTCAAGGGCGCCACGGCCCCGCTGTGGGTGGGCGACTCGGACGGCGTGGAGGTCCGCGTCCAGGGCGAGGAACCCCTCCCCGAGGGCCTGCGCCTGGAACTGGTGGACCCCGGAGAGTCCCCGACCCCGGACGGGCGGCCCGCACCGGACGGGGAGGCGGGCACGGCGGACACGGCGGACACGGAGCCGGGTACGGCGACGGAGGCCGGGGCCGGTGCCGACATCGTGACCGGCTCCGAGACCGGTCCGGGCGTGACGCCGGAGACGGAGACCGGCCCGGAGGCGAGTACGGGCGCGAGGACGGAGGCCGGTACCGGCCCCGATTCCGGCACCGGCACCGGCCCGGAGACCAGTACGGAGACCAGTACGGAGGCGGAGACCGGTACCGACGCGTGGACCGGTGCCGACGCGGGCGCCGCTGCGGAGGCGCGGTCCGGGGCGGACGTCCGTACCCGGGCGGACGGCGGGGCCGGTGCGTCCGCGACCCGCGCGGCGACGGGGCCGCTGCTCCCTCCGGAGCCCCTCGGTCCTCCCGGCTCCCCCGGTCAGCTCGGCACGGGCGTCGCCGCCGCCGCGGCGGCGAGCGCGGTCAACGCCCACCTCGCCCCGTACGGCTCGGCCTGGATCCCGGCCGTGTCGAAGGAGGCCACCCAGGTCGCCTTCCCGTTCCTGCCGGAGACGGGCGCGGGAACGGCCGAGGCGGCCGAGGTGGCGGGGGCGGCACAGACGGCGCAGGCTCTCGCCGTGCGGCCCGCCGCGGTCGCCGCCCAGCCGTACCTCGGCCCCCGCCCGAAGATCATCACCCGTAAGGGGTGGGGCGCGGACGAACGGCTCCGCGAGAAGGGCTTCGTCTACACGAAGACCATCAAGGCGGCCTTCGTGCACCACAGCGCGACCGGCAACAACTACACCTGCCGCCAGGCCCCTTCCGTACTGCGGAGCATCTACCGCTACCACGTGAAGAGCAGCGGCTGGCGGGACTTCGGCTACAACTTCGCCGTCGACAAGTGCGGGAACATCTACGAGGGCCGGGCCGGTGGCGTGACCAAGCCGGTCCTCGGCGCGCACACCCTCGGCTTCAACACCAACAGCATGGGCATCGTCGTCCTCGGCACCTTCGGCAGGACCACCCCGCCCGCCGCCGCCGTGACCGCCGTCGCCCGGCTGACGGCCTGGAAGCTGGGGCTCCACGGAGTGAACCCCAAGGGCACGACGTACCTCACCTCCGGCGGTGGAAACCGGTACAAGAAGGGCACGCGCGTGCGGTTCAACACCATCGCCGGACACCGCGACGGATTCGCCACCGAGTGCCCCGGCGCCCGCCTGTACGGCAAGCTCGGCACGGCCCGTACCAGCTCCGCGAAGTACCAGGGAAGGCGCTGATGGGGTCATCGGGGCAACCATCCGCATAAACTGACCGGTCATATCGCACGGACGACCGAGACGGGCGAGCCGGCCGGCCCCGAACAGGAAGCAGAGACGACAAGGTGACTGAAGCGATCCTCCTGGTCGGTGGCAAGGGAACGAGGCTGCGACCGCTCACGGTCAACACGCCCAAGCCCATGGTTCCGGCGGCGGGCGTCCCCTTCCTGACGCACCAGCTGGCCCGCGCCCGCGCCGCCGGCGTCGAGCACATCGTGCTCGCCACCTCCTATCTGGCCGAGGTCTTCGAGCCGCACTTCGGCGACGGTTCCTCGCTCGGGCTGAGCCTGGAGTACGTGACCGAGGAGGAGCCGCTGGGCACCGGCGGCGCGATACGCAACGTGGCGTCCCGGCTCAGGTCCGGCCCCGACGACCCGGTCCTCATCTTCAACGGGGACATCCTCACGGGTCTCGACATCCGGGCGCTGGTCGCCACCCACGCCGACTCCGGCGCGGACGTCTCGCTCCACCTCACCCGGGTCGACGACCCGCGCGCCTTCGGGCTGGTCCCCACGGACGCCACCGGGCGCGTCACGGCCTTCCTGGAGAAGCCGCAGACGCCGGAGGAGATCGTCACCGACCAGATCAACGCGGGCGCGTACGTCTTCCGGCGCTCGGTCATCGACACGATCCCCACCGGGCGGCCCGTCTCCGTCGAGCGGGAGACCTTCCCGCAGCTGCTCGCCGGGGGCGCCCACCTCCAGGGCATGGTCGACTCCACGTACTGGCTGGACCTCGGCACCCCCCAGGCGTTCGTGCGCGGCTCCGCCGATCTGGTCCTCGGCCGCGCCCCGTCGCCCGCGGTGCCGGGCCGCTGCGGCGACCGGCTGGTCCTGCCGACGGCCCGGGTCGCCCCGGACGCCAAGCTGACCGACGGTACGGTCGTCGGCGCCGACGCGGTGGTCGGCGAGGGCGCCAGGATCAGCGGCTCGACGCTCCTCGCGGGCGCGGTGGTCGAGCCCGGCGCGGTGATCACCGACTCCCTGATCGGCGCGGGCGCCCGCATCGGTGCCCGTACGGTCCTCACCGGCGCGGTGATAGGCGACGGTGCCCAGGTGGGCGCGGACAACGAACTCCGCGACGGCATCAGGATCTGGTGCGACGCGACCCTCCCCCCGGGCGCGGTCCGCTTCTCCTCGGACCAGTAGGACCCGGTCCCGGCGGGGCCCGCCGGGCGGCTCACCGGGAGAGGCTCCACCGGACCAGGGCCGGGGGCCCGGGGCCGTACGACGGCGCCTGTCGGCTCCGCTCCGGTGGGCCGCCCGACGCCCCCCCGGGTCCGTCGGGCCGCCCGGTCTTCCCCCCGGTCCGACTACCCTCGCGTACATGGCCGGCCGTTTTCCGCCCCCCGCTCGCCCCACCCGCGCCCGTGCGCGCGGTGGGCAGGTGGTGGTGCCGTTCGCCGGGGACGCCCCGTTCGATCCGGGGCTCACGCTCGGACCGCTCCGGCGCGGTCCCGCCGACCCCGCCTTCCGGGTCACCCCGGACGGTTCCGTCTGGCGGGCCAGCCGGACCCCGGAGGGACCCGGCACGCTCCGGGTCGCCGTCCGCGAGGGGCGGGCCGTCGCCGAGGCGTGGGGCGCGGGCGGCCCCTGGCTCCTGGACCGGCTCCCGGCGCTGCTCGGCGCCGAGGACGACCCCGGGGCCTTCGTCCCCCGGCACAAGCTGCTCCTGGCTGCGCACCGGCGCCGCCCCGGGCTCCGCCTCACCCGGACCGGTCTGGTCCTGGAGACGCTGATCCCCACGGTCCTCGAACAGAAGGTGACGGCGGACGAGGCCTACCGGTCCTGGCGGCTGCTCCTGCGGAAGTACGGCGAGCCCGCGCCGGGCCCGGCCCCCGACGGGATGTACGTGATGCCGGACGCGCGCGGGTGGGCGGCGATCCCCTCCTGGGAGTGGCACCGCGCGAACGTGGACGGCAGCCGTTCGGCGACGATCGTCCGCGCGGCACGGGTGGCCGCCCGGCTGGAGGAGGCCGCGGCGATGGACCCGGCGGCGGCCCGCGAGCGCCTGGAACGGGTCCCGGGCATCGGCCCCTGGACGAGCGCCGAGACGGTCCAGCGCAGCAACGGCGCCCCGGACGAGGTCACCACGGGCGACCTGCACCTGCCGGGCATCGTCGGCTGGGCCCTCGCGGGCGACCGCACGGCCGACGACGCCACCATGCTGGAGCTCCTGGCCCCCTACGCGGGCCAGCGCCACCGCGCCGTCCGCCTGATCCTCCTCAGCGACCGCGTCCCGCCCCGCAGGGCACCGAGGATGACCCCGGGCGACATCACCCGCATCTGAGCCCGGCCGGGAGGACCCGGAGGACCGGGAGAAAGCCGGAGAACTCGGAGAGCCGGGAGGACCGGGGACACCCGAAAAAAGCCGGTCCCCGGCACGGCTCCCAGCACCTCCCGGCGCCTACTCCGAGTCCGGATGCAGCTGCACCCATCGGCCGCCGATCCGCTTCATCTCCACGCCGTAGTACGGCGGGGGCGCGGCGGCAGCCTGGCCACCGGCCCCGCCGCCGGGCGCGGAGGGCGTCCGGCCCCGTCCGGGAGCGGCCTTCCCGGCGGAGCCCCTCTTCGGGGCGGCCGTCTTCTTCGCGGGGGCCGCCTTCCCTGCGGACACGGAGGCCTTCCCGGCGACGCTCCCGGCGGACACGGCGGCCTTCCCCGCGACCCTCCCGGCGGACGCGGCGGCCCTCGCGGCGGCCTTCCTCGCCGCCGTGGCCGCCTTCTTCGCGGCCCGTTCCCTCTCCGCGTCCCGGGCCTTGCGCGCGTCCCGGGCGCGCAGCTCTTCGATCCGGCGCAGCATCTCGGCCCGGCTCATCGGCTTCGGGGGCTTCGGCTTCGTGGCGGCGGTCCTGGTGGCCGCCGCGACCGCCGCCCGGACGGGCACGCCCGTCACCGGGCGGCACGCGCGGTGCGCGGGCCGCCGGTCACCGACGAGGACGAGCTTCTTCGCGCTGACGGGCTGCGCGCAGACGACACACCGTCTGAGCCCCGGACCGCTGGACGTGGACATGGCCCCCCCGATCGCACTCGGCCGAGGCGAAGGCTAGTGCCCCGGTCCGCCCGACGGCACGCCTTTTCCGCGCGGGCGCCCCCGGGCTACCGCACCTCGATGAACTCCGCCGCCGTCCGGGCGGCCCGTTCCCTCGGGGCCGTCGCCGGGTGGCCGATCGCCACCGCGCCCAGCGGGTCCCAGTCGGCGGGCAGGCCGAGGACCTCCCGTACGACGTCCCGGCAGAACATCGTCGAGGACACCCACGCCGAGCCC
The DNA here is from genome assembly GCF_042754005.1 of Streptomyces sp. NPDC059247. NCBI lineage: Bacteria > Bacillati > Actinomycetota > Actinomycetes > Kitasatosporales > Streptomycetaceae > Streptomyces > Streptomyces sp. NPDC059247. The sequence goes on along the minus strand of NZ_JBHYZW010000006.1, from coordinate 22,322 downwards.
AGCCGCTCGCCCGCCAGCGCCACCAGGAAGTTCTGCACGCCCGCGCCCGCCGCGACCACGAACATCTCGCGCTCGGCGGTGTCCCGGCGCGGGTCGCCGTAGTGGTGGGAGCCGTCCATGACGAGGCAGGGCACGGCCAGGTAGGGCGCGGCCCGCAGGACGTCCCCGCGCCGCACCCGCTTGGCGACGGACTCCTCGGACTTCCCGTCCCGCCGCAGGTCCGCGACCCACGCGTCCCGCATCTCGTCGAGCAGCCGGGTCCGTGAGGCCGCCGACTCCAGGAGGACGAACCGCCACGGCGTCGTGTGGTGCGGCGCGGGCGCCGTCACCGCCGCCGCGACCGCCCGTCGTACCGCCCCCGGATCGACCGGCTCGCCGGTGAACTCCCGTACGGTCCGCCGCAGCGTCACCGCCTCCCGTACGGCCTCCGAGGTGCCCAGCCGGAACATGTCGTCGGAGGCCCGGCGCAGCAGCGCCCGCGCGCCCGGCCCGTCGTCCTCCGCGACCGCGTGCGGAAGTCCCCGGACGACGGCGACCGGCAGTCCGGCCGTCTTGCCCTTCACCAGGTCCCCGGCGGCGGCGAGTTCGTCGGCGGTGGCGACCACGGTCGCGCTCAGCGGATTGCCGTGCGCGTCCGTCCCGCCCCGCAGGTCGTCGAGGACCCGCACCCCGGCCGCCCCGATCGCCACGTCGGTCAGCCCCTCGCGCCAGGGGCGCCCGAAGGTGTCGGTGACGAGGACGCCCACGTCCACGCCGAGCGCCTCCCGCAGCCCCGCCCGGATGCGGCGGGCCGAGGCGTCGGGGTCCTCGGGCAGCAGTAGGACCGTCCCCGCCGGGGTGTTGGAGGCGTCGACCCCGGCGGCGGCCATGACGAGCCCCTGCCGGTTCTCGACGATCCGCAGGCCGCCCCGCCGGGCCACCACCCGTACGGTCTCGGCGTCTATGGCCTCCTCGCGGTCGGCGGCGGCGACCACCCGGCCCTCGGCCTTGCTCACGATCTTGGAGGTGACCAGGAGGACGTCCCCGTCGGCCAGCTCCGGCACGGCCCCCGCGATCAGCTTCGCCAGGTCGTCACCGGCCGCCACCTCGGGCAGCCCGAGCGGCGCCCACACGCGGTACGAGGGGGGCGCGCCGGTCATCCGCGCACCTCCTCGGCGAGCGCCAGCGCCTCCCGTGCCATCGCGGCCGTCGCGTCGGTGTCGGTCATCATCAGCGGGACCGCCCGGCAGCGGATGCCCGCCGCCTCGACGTCCGCGACCGCGTCCGCGTCGACGGTGTCGACGAGCCAGCCGCCGATCAGCTCGGCGCCGTAGTTCCGGGCGACGGCCGCCGCCGTGGACTCCACGCCGACCGCCGCGAGCACCTTGTCGGCCATGCCCCGCACGGGTGCGTCGCCGACGATGGGGGAGAGGCCCACGACCGGCGCGGGCGAGGCGACGACCGCCTCGCGGATGCCGGGCACGGCCAGGATCGTCCCGACGCTGACGACGGGGTTGGACGGCGGGAAGAGGATGACGTCCGCCGAGGCGAGGGCCTCCAGGACGCCGGGGGCGGGCTTCGCGGTCTCGGCGCCGACCGGCACGATCGCCTCGGCGTCCACGGAGGCGCGCAGCTTCACCCAGTACTCCTGGAAGTGCACCGCGCGCCGCTCCCCGTCCACCTCGATCGCCACGTGCGTCTCGACGCGGTCGTCGGACATGGGCAGCAGGCGCACGCCGGGCCGCCAGCGGGCGCACAGCGCCTCGGTGACGGCGCTCAGCGGATAGCCCGCGCCGAGCATCTGCGTACGGACGATGTGGGTGGCGAAGTCCCGGTCGCCGAGCCCGAACCACTCGGGCCCGACCCCGTAGGCCGCGAGTTCCCCCTTGACGGTGAAGGACTCGTCGCGGCGGCCCCAGCCCTGTTCCTCGTCGATGCCACCGCCGAGGGTGTACATCACGGTGTCCAGGTCGGGGCAGACCTTCAGCCCGAAGAGATGGATGTCGTCACCGGTGTTGCCGATGACCGTGATCTCCGCGTCCGGCACGGCCCGCTTGAGACCGCGAAGGAAACGGGCACCACCGATGCCGCCTGCCAGAACCACAATGCGCATGGGCAGCAGTCTGTCAGGCCGTCAGGCGACGACGGCCTCAGGGGCGGCCGGGGCGCACCGGGCGCGCGGCGACTCGTGCATCGGCATCTCGGTGAGGCCCGGGAAGTAGACGTGCAGGCTGACGGCGGGTTCGAGGGAGTCGTTGACGACCTCGTGGACGTACCCCGGCGCGAAGACGCGTTCCCCGCCGGGCGTGAGCGTCCGCGCGCCCCGGTCCGTGCGCTCGGTCAGCTCGCCCTCCAGGACGGCCAGCACCCCGGAGGAGGGGCCGTGGTCGTGGCTCCCGCTGCCCTGGCCGGGCACCCAGGAGAGCAGCCACACCTCGTAGCCGGGGCCGGTGCGCAGCCGGTGGTACCAGCGGGTGGTGGTGTCGTACTCGACGTACGGGGCCCACTGGGAGCGGTCGGCGGCGAGGGAACGCGCCAGCCCGGCGAACTCGGCCACGGTGACGGGGTGGGCGCGCTCGGGCTGGAGGAGGTGCGGGACCTCGAGGATGTCGCCGGCGATCTGAAGGTCGCTGTCCATGTTCATGGGTGGGGAGGTTCCTCAGCAGAAACAGAAGCGGTGGGGGGTCACGGAGAAGTGGTGACGCGAGTGACGCAGGGTGACGCTGAAAGGAGAAGCTGGAGCTCTACGGCATCAACAGCTGGGACAGCAACAGCAACAGCGCGCCTGGACAGCGTCGCGGAACCCATGCTGCTGGGTCGCGGAGAGCGCTGCGGTCGCTGACATGCCACCAAAGGTGGCCGGAAGCCCACCCGACTGTCAACCCAATGCCCGATTTGACGGTAATGTTTCACTCATCCGGTTACTGTGCGTGGAGAAAGGTTTGTTCACGCGCCGACCAGGACAGACGGCGCTTCGACGGGCCGGACGGGTCCGCCGGACGGGCGTGCGTGACCGGACTGTGATTCGGCTCGCTTCCCTGGCCGGATCGCAACAGGATCCACGCCCCGGACGTCTTTCCCGGTGAAGGTGCCCGGCATCGTCGGGCTGGCGCCTTGTGTCACGTTTTTGGTGATTTGAACACTTTCCGCATACGCTTGGTTCCGCAGAGTGAATACCGGACCCAATAGCAGATCTCGGCTTGACTCACGCAGAGCACAAACTTGTAATTTCACTCGTGTCGTTCGGCCGGGCACGCGACGGCGACACCACGAGGACGCACAGAACAGACGAGGGGCGCACATGACCGAGTTGTTCCAGGAACTGCTGGTCGAGGACGCGGACGAAGAACTCGGCTGGCAGGAGCGCGCACTGTGCGCCCAGACCGATCCCGAGTCCTTCTTCCCCGAGAAGGGCGGCTCGACCCGCGAAGCCAAGAAGGTCTGCCTCGCCTGCGAGGTCCGCTCGGAGTGTCTTGAATACGCCCTCCAGAACGACGAACGGTTCGGCATCTGGGGCGGTCTCTCCGAGCGCGAGCGCCGCCGGCTGAAGAAGGCCGCCGTCTGAACGGCGCACGGCCCGCCGGGCGCCCCGCGCCCCGACGCGCACACCGCGCCCCGCAGACCACCACGGAACGGTCCGCCCCCTGTGCGTCATCCACAGGCGGCGGACCGTTCCGCGTCTCCCCGGAAGACCGTCACGGGCACCCGGGAGCCCGGCCCTCGCGCCGCGCGTGAACCGTTCCCGTCCGTGGACCGCGCCCGTTGATGAACCGTGCCGGTCCGTGCATCGCGCCCGTCCATGGACCACCCCGTCCGTCCCCCGTCCACCCCAGGCCCTTTCCCGTCCCTGTCCACAGGCGAGGGGCACGTTCCTCCCGCTCTGTCCACAGGGCGGCGGACCGCTCCGCGCGCAGCCGTTAGTGTGGGCCTCCGTCCGAGACGCACCCCACGCCCCCCGCGGGCGACCCCGGCCGGAGGGCCCGTAGCTCGATGTCCTCAACTCCTGAGTTTCCGCGACACGTCGTCACCGCCGTGCTCGTCACCCACGACGGCGCACGCTGGCTGCCGGACGCCCTCGCCGGGCTGCTCGCCCAGGAACGCCCCGTGCAGAACGCGGTCGCCGCCGACACCGGCAGCGCCGACGACTCGGCCCAGCTCCTCGCCGACGCCCTCGGAGCCGACCGCGTCCTGCACCTCGCGCGCCGCACCGGCTTCGGCGCCGCCGTCGAGGAGGCGTCCCGCACCGCGCCCCTGCTCGGAGCCGAGGACCTGCCCTATCTGAAGCGCCCCAGCGGCTGGGACCCCGTCAGCCGGACGTGGAACGACGAGGCGTACGACCTCCCCGAACTCCCGCACGGCGAACCGGTCCAGTGGCTCTGGCTCCTCCACGACGACTGCGCCCCCGAGCCCACCGCCCTCGCCGAACTCCTCCGCGTCGCCGACTCCGACGCGGACGCCGCCGTCATCGGCCCCAAACTGCGCGGCTGGTACGACCGCAAGCAGCTCCTGGAGGCCGGTGTCTCCATCGCCCGCAGTGGCCGCCGCTGGACCGGACTCGACCGCCGCGAGCAGGACCAGGGCCAGCACGACCAGGTCCGCTCCGTCCTCTCCGTCTCCACCGCGGGCATGTTGATCCGCCGTGACGTCTTCGAGGAACTCGGCGGCTTCGACCGCCGCCTGCCCCTCATGCGCGACGACGTCGACCTGTGCTGGCGCGCCCACTCCGCGGGCCACCGCGTCCTCGTCGCCCCCGGAGCCGTCCTCCGGCACGCCGAGGCCGCCGCCCGCGAGCGCCGCACCGTCGACTGCGCCGGACGCACCGCCGCCAACCCGCACCGCGTCGACAAGGCCGGAGCCGTCCACACCCTCCTCGCCAACACCCGGGGCGCCGCCCTCCCGTACGTCTTCGTCCGTCTCGTCCTCGGCACCCTGTTCCGCACCCTCGCCTACCTCGTCGGCAAGGCCCCCGTCCAGGCCGTCGACGAACTCATGGGCCTCCTCACGACCCTGCTGCGCCCCGAGAAGATCCTCGCCGCCCGCAAGCGCCGTAAGAACCCGGCCGTCCCCGCGAGCGAACTCCGCCCGCTGTTCCCGCCGCCCGGCGCCACCGTGCGCGCCGCCGTCGAACAGTTCACCGCCGACTTCGGCGGCTCCGAGACCGAGCCCGGCGGCTCCCGCCACGGCGTCGTCGAGTCGGGCCCCGGCGGCGACGACGCCGACTACCTGGAGGTCGAGCAGTTCGCCCGGCTGAAGAAGATCGCCCGCAAACCGGGCCCGGTCCTCTTCGCCCTGCTCCTCCTGATCTCCCTCGTCGCCTGCCGCAACCTCCTCGCGGGCGGCTCGCTCGCGGGCGGTGCCCTGCTGCCCGCCCCCGACACCGTCTCCGGCCTCTGGTCGCGGTACGCCGACTCCTGGCACGCCCTCGGCACCGGCGGCACCCAGAGCGCCCCGCCCTACCTCGCCGTCCTGGCCGCGCTCTCCGCGCTCTTCCTCGGCTCCACCTCCACCGCGCTGACCCTGCTGCTCGTCTGCTCGGTCCCGCTCGCGGGCTGCACCGCGTACTTCGCCGCCCGGGGCATCGTCGAGTCCCGCCTCCTGCGCGCGTGGGGCGCCATCGCGTACGCCTTCCTGCCCGCCGCCACCGGCGCCCTCGCCACCGGCCGCCTCGGCACCGCGGTCCTCGCGGTCCTGCTGCCGCTCACGGCCCGCGCCGCCGTCGCCGCGCACGGCTTCAACCGGCCCGACCGGGGCAGTTGGCGCGCCACCTGGGCGTACACCTTCCTGCTCACCCTCACGACCGCGTTCACCCCGGTCGTCTGGCCGCTCGCGGTCCTCCTCGGGCTCGGCGTGCTCGCCGTCCGCCGCTCCGACATCACCGCGTACGGGCTGCGCTTCCTCGCCACCGTCGGCACCCCGCTGCTCGTCCTCGCGCCCTGGTCGCTCACCCTGCTGACCGACCCCGCCGCCTTCCTCCACGAGGCCGGGCTCGACGTCCGTACGGGCACGGCCACCGCGCTCGACCTGCTCGGCACCAGCCCCGGCGGCCCCGGCACCACCGGCGGCCTCCTCCTGCTCGGCCTCGTCCTCGCGGGTCTGGCCGGACTGCTCCGCGAGGAGCGGCAGCTCGCCGTCCGCGCCGCCTGGGCCGCCGCCCTCGCCGGACTCCTCCTCGCCGTCCTGTCGAACGGCGCGGGCGGCACCGGCTGGGCCGGACCCGCCACCCTCGTCTACGGCGCCGCCCTCATCGCCGCGGGCATGATCGGCGCCGAGGGGGGCCGCACCCGCGTCGCCGCCCACGGCTTCGGCTGGCGCCAGCCCGTCGCCGCCCTCATCGCCCTCGCCTGCGCCATCGGCCCGGCCGCCGCCGCCGTCGGCTGGATGATCGGTGGCGCCGACGGCCCGCTGACCCGCCGCGATCCCGTGCAGGTACCGGCGTTCGTCGCCGAGGAGAGCGGCACCCGCGACCAGCCCCGCACCCTCGTCCTCGGCGCGGGCGCCCCCGGCGAGATCGCCTACACCCTGGTCCGGGGCTCCGGCGCCCGCCTCGGCGACGGCGAACTCACCGCCGCCGCCGACCCCGACCGGCGGCTCGACTCCGTCGTCGCCCATCTGGTCGCGGGCTCCGGCGCCGACCAGACCCAGGAACTCAGCGGGTACGCCGTCCGCTACGTCCTGGTCCGCGACGGCGCCCCGCGCGAACTGGGCCGGGTCCTCGACTCCACCCCCGGTCTCAGCCGCCTCAGCCAGCTCGACGGCAGCGCGCTCTGGCGCGTCGACCGCGAGATCGCCCGGATCATGATCGTCCCGCCCGCCGCGAAGGACCCCGATGCGGCCCCGGCCGACACCGCGAAGGCCGCCGCCCCGGTCGCCGTCGCCGCCGGTCCCGTCGAGGCGCACACCGAGGTCCCGGCCGGTCCCGCGGGCCGCGTCCTGCGCCTCGCCGACCGCGCCGACGACGGCTGGACCGCCACCCTCGACGGCAAGGAACTGCCCCGCACCACCGTCGACGGCTGGGCCCAGGGCTTCGAGCTGCCCGCCGGGGGCGGTCGCCTCGACGTCACGTACGACCAGCCGTTCACCCACACCGTGTGGATCTGGATCCAGGCCGGCCTCGCGGTCGTCCTGCTCGTCCTCGCCCTGCCCGGACGCCGCCGTCAGATCGACGACGACCTGCCCGAGGAGGAGACGGAGATCCCCGCCCAGGCCACCGAGGGCGACAGCCGCCGGGCCCGCCGACTGCGCGCCGCCGCCGAGGCGGAGGCCGAGACCGGGACGGCGACGGAAGACCCCGGCACCGACCCGGAGGGGACCCCCGCCCCGGAGCGGCAGACGTACGAGCCCCAGGAGTGGGACACCGCCGGACACCCGCGGGTCCCCGCCCAGCAGCAGCCCCCGGTCTACGCCGAGCAGACCGGCTACCCCGGCCAGGAGTACTCCGCCGACCCGTACCAGCAGCAGCCGTACGCGTACCCCCAGCACGGCTACGACCCGCAGCAGCCCTACCCGGACCAGCGGTACCCCGACCAGGCGTACCCGGACCAGGGCTACGCCCAGCCGCAGACGTACGAGGGACAGCCGACGTACGAGGAGCGGCGGCAGTACGAGGGACAGCAGGCGTACGACGGCCGACAGGACTACGACCCCCAGAATCCCCAGGGTCCCCGGAGTCCCCAGGGTCCCCAGAACCCCCCGAGCTACGACCCGTACGGCTACGGCCAGGGATACGCCCAGGACCGAGAGAACCAGCAGCGTCCCGACGGGAGCAGCAACCAGTGAAGCGCACCACCCTCTCCCTGATCGCGGCCGCCACGGCCCTCGCCGCCGTCACCGGCTTCGCGTCCCTCACCGCCCCCGGCGGCCCCGCCGCCCCCGAGGCCAAGGCCCCCGCCCGGCTGCCGGTGCAGCGCGCCGCGGTGGTCTGCCCGGCCCCCAGCACCTCCGAGATCGCCGAGACCCTCTACACCTCGTACACCCCGCCGAGCGCCCCGGGCACGGGCACGGACCGGAACGGCCAGGCCGGGAAGGCGGAGCGGGCCACCGCCCAGCTGCGGCCCGCCGCGAACGCCGCCGCCGACGGCACCGGCAAGAAGCCCGGGACGGCCAAGGCCCCGGCCACCGTCACCGCCCCCGGCAAGCCCGTCACCGTCCAGGCCGACGGCAGCGGCGTCCCCGCGCTCGCCGGAGCCGCCACCGGCTCCCTCGCCCCCGGCTGGACCGTCCAGCAGACCACCGTCGTCCCGGCGGGCGGCGCGCGCGGTCTGCGCGGCCTCTCCTGCGGCGTCCCCGACACCGACTTCTGGTTCCCGGCCGCCTCCACCGCCACGGGCCGCCAGGACTACGTCCACCTCACCAACCCGGACGACACGGCGGCCGTCGCCGACATCCAGCTCTACGGGGCCAAGGGCGCCCTCAAGTCCCAGTTCACCGAGGGCATCCCGGTCCCGGCCCGCTCCACCGTCCCGGTCCTCCTGTCCACCCTGACCGCCGAGCCCGGCCAGTGGGACGTCACCGTCCACGTCACCACCCGCAGCGGCCGGATCGGCGCCGCCCTCGCCGCCTCCGACGAGAAGCTCGGCGGGGACTGGCTCCCGGCCTCCGCCGACCCGGCGGGCACCGCCGTGTTCCCCGGCATCCCGGCCGACGCCACCTCCGTGCGCGTGGCGGCCTACGTCCCCGGCGACGACGACGCCGACCTCAAGGTCCAGTTGGCCACCGCGACCGGCACGATCGTCCCGGCGGGCGCCGACAGCCTCCTCGTGAAGTCCGGGATGACGGCCTCCCTCGACCTGCCGGACCTCACCCGGGGCCAGACCGCCTCCCTGATCCTCACCCCGAGCGACCCGAAGAAGCCGGTGCCGTTCGTCGCCGCGCTCCAGATCGTCCGGGGCAAGGGAGCGGGCACGGAGATCGCGTTCGTGCCCGCGACGGCCCCGGTCGCCGCCCGCGCGACCGTCGCCGACAACCGGGCCAAGGCCTCGACACTGGCCCTGACGGCGGTCGGCTCCGCCGCCCAGGTGAAGATCACCGCCTCGGCCGGGTCCGCCGGGGGGACGCCCGTGTCGCGAACCGTGACCGTGAAGGCGGGCACGACGACCGCCGTCACCGACCTCGTCCCCGAGGGCCTCAAGGGCTCCTACGCGCTGACCGTGGAACCGGTCTCCGGCGGCAAGGTGTACGCGTCGCGGATGCTGTCGCTCCCGCAGGACGGCGTCCCGATGTTCACCGTCCAGCCCCTCCTCGACGACCGGGGCATGGTCGAGGTCCCGGCGGCCCGCCAGGACCTCGGCGTCCTGGACTGACCGCCCCGCCCCGGACACCGGCCACCCCACGGACGGGGAAGCACGGCCCTCCAGGTGAGGACCACGGAGCCACGGGACAGAGGACAGGGGCAGGGGCAGTCGTACGGAGTCCCCGCACGGACCCCGTACGGGGAACCCCGCCCGGGACTCCCGCACACGGCCCCGTACGGCACCGCCCGTACAGGTCCCGTAGCAGGTCCCCGTACGGGCATCCCCTGATGGAGGGGCCCCTACGGGGACCCTCCCGTACGGCTCAGTCCTGCCCGTACCGGGGATCGACGGACTCGGGGGAGAGGCCCAGCAGCTCCGCGACCTGTTCCACGACCACCTCGTGGACCAGGAGCGCCCGGTCCTCACGGCTCTTGGAGCGGATCTCGACCGGCCGCCGGTAGACGACGACCCGGGCGGGCTCGCCCTTCTCCGCGGGCGCGGACCCGCCCAGCGGCACCGTCTCGCCCGGCACCGGCGGCGGCACCTCCATCACCATGAACTCGACGTCCGCCAGCTGCGGCCAGCGCCGCTCCAGCCGCTCCACCGAGTCCAGCACCAGATCGCGGAAGGTGTCGGACCGGCTCGCGGAGAGCGGCACCTGCGGCGGGGCGACGGGCCCGCGCATCCCCCGGCCGTGCCGGTCACGACGGCGCACCCGGGGCTCCGCCGGGGGCTCCGTGGGGCTCTGCTGGGGGCTCGGCGGCACAGGACTGTCCATCACTGACGCAGCGTAACCCCCCTCGGTCCCCGCGCACCGTGAAGCATCATCGCCGCCGTCCGGCGCGCTCCCGTCCGCCCGCCCGGCCCCGCGTCGAAACCAGAACAATCCGGCCAATCGTCCGCTCGTTCCCGTGCTCCGAGGTGATCGGCCATCTGGCCGTGGACGGCCTGATCCGTACCCCGGAACGTCCGGGCCGACTCCCGGGCGAACGCCCTTGCGGGCCTTCCCCCGCAGGTCGGGAGAGCCCGCCCGGAGGGCCCGGCGGCGGAGGCCGCGCCACGACACGGTGGAGTGACCTGAGGGAGAGTCGTCGCGGCCCGCTCAAGAGTGCGGTACCGTCCAACGTCGTGAGCCCTGTACGTCGCTGTTCGCGCACCGCGTGCGGCCGCCCTGCCGTCGCGACACTGACGTACGTCTATGCCGACTCGACTGCGGTCCTCGGCCCGCTCGCCACCTACGCCGAGCCCCACTGCTACGACCTGTGCGCCCAGCACAGCGAGCGCCTCACCGCCCCGCGCGGCTGGGAGGTCGTGCGGCTCACCGACGGTTCCGCCCCGCCCCGCCCCAGCGGCGACGACCTCGAAGCCCTGGCCAACGCGGTGCGGGAGGCGGCCCGCCCCCAGGAGCGCGCGGCCGACGCGGGCGGCAAGGGCCGGGGCGGCGACCCCATGGAGGTCGGCCGCCGAGGGCACCTCAGGGTCCTGCGCTCCCCCGAGAACTGACCGCAACCGGCCACCGTCGCGTCCCCCCTCCGGCGCTCCGGGTAGTTTGGGCGTTCCGTACACGCGCCGCACCGCACACGCGCCGCACCGCGTGGAAGAACTCAGGAGGGTGGATCCGTGACTGCCGATCTGTCGCAGATCGTGAAGGCGTACGACGTCCGCGGAGTGGTCCCCGACCAGTGGGACGAGACCCTGGCCGAGCTCTTCGGCGCGGCCTTCGTACGGGTGACCCGGGCCGACGCGATCGTCATCGGCCACGACATGCGCCCCTCGTCGCCCGGCCTCTCGAACGCCTTCGCGCGCGGCGCGGCCCGCCTCGGCGCCGACGTCACCCTGATCGGGCTCTGCTCCACCGACCAGCTGTACTTCGCCTCCGGCAGCCTCGGCCTGCCCGGCGCCATGTTCACCGCCTCGCACAACCCGGCCCAGTACAACGGCATCAAGATGTGCCGCGCGGGCGCCGCCCCGGTCGGCCAGGACACCGGTCTGACCGAGATCCGCGAACTGACCGAGCGCTGGTCGGAGACCGGAGCGCCGGAGGCCGCCGCGACCCCGGGCACGATCACCGAGCGGGACACCCTCACCGACTACGCGGACCATCTGCGGTCGCTGGTCGACCTGACCGCGATCCGGCCCCTCAAGGTTGTCGTCGACGCGGGCAACGGCATGGGCGGCCACACCGTCCCCACCGTCTTCGACGGGCTGCCCCTGGACGTCGTCCCGATGTACTTCGAGCTGGACGGCACCTTCCCGAACCACGAGGCCAACCCGCTCGACCCGAAGAACATCGTCGACCTCCAGGCCCGTGTCCTGGCCGAGGGCGCGGACCTCGGCCTCGCCTTCGACGGCGACGCCGACCGCTGCTTCGTCGTCGACGAGCGCGGCGAGCCCGTCCCCCCGTCCGCGATCACGGCCCTCGTCGCCGCCCGCGAACTGGCGAAGCACCCCGGCGGAACGATCATCCACAACCTGATCACCTCCTGGTCGGTGCCGGAGGTCGTCCGCGAGCACGGCGGCGAACCCGTCCGCACCCGGGTCGGCCACTCCTTCATCAAGGAGGAGATGGCGAAGAGCGGCGCGATCTTCGGCGGCGAGCACTCGGCGCACTACTACTTCAAGGACTTCTGGAACGCGGACACCGGGATGCTCGCCGCGCTCCACGTCCTCGCCGCCCTCGGCGGCCAGGACGGCACCCTGTCCGACCTGGTCTCCGCGTACGACCGCTACGCGGCCTCGGGCGAGATCAACTCCACCGTCGCCGACCAGACGGCCAGCACCACCAAGGTGCGCGCGGCCTACGAGGACGGGGACGTCGTCCTCGACGAGCTCGACGGCCTCACGGTGACGGCCCGGGACTGGTGGTTCAACCTCCGCGCCTCGAACACCGAGCCGCTGCTGCGCCTCAACGTCGAGGCCCGTGACGCGGTCACCATGGCCAAGGTCCGCGACGAGGTCCTCGCCCTGGTCCGGGCGACGGACTGAGCCGGGCGCCCGCCGGGGGACGGGGCGGTCCCCGCCCCCCCGGCGGTAGGCTGACCTGGCCCGCAGGGCAGCACCACCACCGTTTGTCCGAAGGGAAACCCCATGCCGCTCGAAGCCGGCCTCCTGGAGATCCTGGCCTGCCCCGCGTGCCACGCTCCGCTGAACGACCGCACGGCGGACGAGACCCCCGAACTCCTCTGCACCAACAAGGACTGCGGCCTCGCGTACCCGGTCCGCGACGACATCCCGGTCCTCCTGACGGACGAGGCCCGCCGCCCGTCCTGACCCGGGGACACACCCCCGAGGAGGGGGTACGTCTCCGGGGCCGACGGCCCGGCCCGGCGGACGGGACGGGAGCCGCCCGCCGGTGTTCGAGCGGGCACACCCGACCGCACACCGAGGACCACCCCCGGGCCCCCGGGCCCCCCAGGACCGGAAGCCACGAAGCCCCGTCCTCGTCCGGGTGGTCCGGACGAGAACCCGGCCCGGACCACCCGGGAAGAACCACCCCGGAGGGAATCACCCCGGAGGGAACCACCCGGGGAGGCACGGCTCCGGCTGACCCGGCTGCAAGGGGCCGTCCCGGAAAGGCCCCTGGAAGAGCCCGCCACGACGGACCCTTCGGGGAAGGGCAGCTCCCGAGCGGACCGCCTGGGACACGGGCCACTCCCGACGACCTGTTCCGGAAGGGCAGCTCAGGGGAAAGAGCCATCTGGTGGGGGACCGCTACGAAGGGACCCGGTCATGAGCCACCGCTCCTGGAAGGCCGGTCTCCGAAGAGCCGGTCCCCGGGCGGACCTGCCCCGGGCGAACCTGCCTGGGACGGACCGGTCCGGAAGGGGCCTTCCCGGCCCCGTCCATCCGGAGAAGGCCCTTCCGGACGGACACCGGTCCGCCGGAAAGCCCCGCTCCCGGGAGGACGCTCAGGGGAGAGAGACCACCCGGGTGGCCCCGCCCGGGAGCGCTGTCGCGGAAGAGCCGTCCAGGGAAGGCCGACCCGGGTGGACGGTCCGGGAAGGCTGGCCAGGGTGGACGGTCCGGAAAAGCAGACCCGGAAAGCAGACCCGGGAAGGCAGACCTGGAAAACAGAATCGGGAAAGCGGACCCGGGAAGGTCGGCCAGGGTGGCTGGTCCGGGAAGGTCGGCCAGGGTGGACGGCCCGGGTGGCTGGTCCGGGAGGTCGGTCCGGCTGTCCGGTCCGGGAGGGCCGCTCCCACGGCCGCCCCCACCGAAACCCCCGCCCACCCCGCACCGGACGGCCGACCCCGGCCCGTCCACCCCGCCAGGGGCAGCCGCCGAAGGCGAGCACCCTTCACGGGAAGGCCCGCACCTCCGCCCTCCCGGCCGCACCGGCGGGAGCCCCACCGAGTCCGACCGGCGGCCGGACGCACCGGAAGCCGCACACCCCGCACCCCGGCCACCCGCCCGGGGACCCGTACACGAAGCACCCCGCGCTGGTCGCCCCGCACGGGCCCCCGCGCACCGACAGCCCGCACCCCCAGGGAGGCACCGCCCCATGCTCGACGAGACGCTCCTCGACGCCCCGGACGACCTCGCTCTGGCCGACCGCCGGGGCCTCCTCCGCGCCGCCGCCGAGGCGGGCGCGCGGGTCAGGACCGCCGCCCGGCACGCGACGGAGGCGGGCATCGCCGACCTCCGCCCCGAGGGCCGCCCCCGCGCGGTCCTCGTCGCGGGCCCCGGCGCGGCGGCCGTGGCCGTCGCCGACCTGATCGGCGCCCTCGCCGGAGCCGCCGCCCCCGTCGTACGCCTCCGGCCGACCGGAGTGGCCCCGGCGGCGGGCGCGCTGCGCTGGACGCTGCCCGGCTGGGCCGGACCCGTGGACCTCCTGCTGCTGCCGACGACGGACGGTTCGGAGCCGGGCCTGGCGCTCCTCGCGGAGCAGGCGTACCGGCGCGGGATCACCGTGGTGGCCGTCGCCCCGAGAACGGCCCCGCTCGCGGAGACCGTCAGCGGCTCGGTGGGCCTGTTCGTCCCGATGGCCGTCGCCCCGCACGAGTCGCCCGACGAGCACACCGAGGGCGTCGCGGCCGGTCCCGGCGCCCTGTGGGCCCTGTTCACCCCGCTCCTCGCGCTCCTGGACCGGGTCGGTCTCCTGGACGCCCCGCCGGAGACGCTGGAGAAGGTCGCCGACCGGCTGGACCGTACGGCCGAACGCTGCGGCCCGGCCGTCGCCACCTACGGCAACCCGGCGAAGACCCTCGCCGCCGAACTCACCGAGTCGCTCCCGCTGATCTGGACGGAGGGCCCGGCGGCGGGCCCCGCGGGCCGCCGTTTCGCCGCGGTCCTCGCCGACCTGGCCGGGCTGCCCGCGCTGGCGGCCGAACTGCCGGAGGCACTGCCCGCGCACGGCGTCCTGCTGGCGGGCGGCTTCGCGGCGGGCGCCGACCCGGACGACTTCTTCCGGGACCGGGTGGAGGAACCGCAGGCCCTCCGGGCCCGGGTGGTACTGCTCCGCGACCGCCCGGCGGACGGTCTGACCGCCGCGCACGCGGCCCGCGAACTCGCCCTCGGCCACGACACGGCCATCAGCGAACTGGAACCGGAGGAGGGCGGCGACCTGGAGAGACTGGCGGAACTGCTCGCCGTCACGGACTTCGCCGCGGTCTACCTCGCCCTGGCGACCCACGGGCGCACGGCCCCCTGAAACCCGCCCCCGAGCCCCCGCGCTCCCCTTCGTAAACCCGTACTCGACCCCCCGTAACCCCCTCGTCACCCACCCCCTGTCACCTGTCTCCCGACACCCCGCACCCTTCTCACCACCCCGAGGAGCTGGCAGGCACCATGGACCGCCTCGTCAACACCGTCCGCCCCTACGCCTGGGGCTCCACGACGGCCATCCCCCGGCTGCTCGGCACCGAACCGACCGGCGAGCCGCAGGCCGAGCTGTGGATGGGCGCCCACCCCGGCGCCCCCTCCCGCACCGCCCGCGGACCGCTGAACGCACTGATCGAAGCCGATCCCGTACGCGAACTGGGCCGTCCCTCCGTGGACAAGTTCGGTCCCCGCCTCCCGTTCCTCCTCAAGGTGCTCGCCGCGGGCGCCCCGCTCTCCCTCCAGGTCCACCCCGACCTCGCGCGGGCGCGGACCGGGTTCGCCGCCGAGGAGGCCGCGGGCATCCCGGCCGACGCGCCCCACCGCACGTACAAGGACGCCAACCACAAGCCCGAACTGATCTGCGCCCTCACCCCCTTCGAGGGTCTGTGCGGCTTCCGCGCCCCCGCCGAGGCCGCCGACCTCCTCGCGGACCTGGGCGTCGACACGCTCAAGCCGTACGTGGACCTGCTGCACGCCCAGCCCGAGGAAGCCGCGCTCCGCGAGGTCCTGACGGCGCTGCTGACCGCCGACCCGGAGGACATGGCGGAGACCGTCGCCGACGCGTCCGCCGCCGCCGACCGCCTGGGCGGCGCCCTCGCCCCGTACGCGAGCCTCGCCCACCACTACCCCAGCGACCCCGGCGTCATCGCCGCCATGCTGCTGAACCACGTCAGGCTCCAGCCCGGCGAGGCCCTCTACCTGGGCGCGGGCGTCCCGCACGCCTATCTCGACGGCCTCGGCGTCGAGATCATGGCGAACTCCGACAACGTGCTGCGCTGCGGACTCACCCCCAAGCACGTCGACGTCCCCGAACTCCTCCGGGTGGTCCGCTTCGAGCCCTCCGACCCGGGCGTCCTGCGCCCCGAGGCGTCCGCGACGGGCGAGGAGGTCTACGACACCCCGACCGACGAGTTCCGCCTCTCCCGGTTCGTACGGGCCGAGGGCGCCGCGCCCAACGACCTGACCGCCGCCACCCCGCAGATCCTGCTCGCCGTCGCGGGCCGCCCGAAGGCGGGCGACCTGACCCTCACCCCCGGCGGATCGGTCTTCGTCCCGGCGGGCGAACCCCTCGAACTCACCGGTACGGGTGCGGTCTTCCGCGCCACCGTCGTGGCCTGATGCAACAATGACCGGCCGCACCGCGGCGACAGGGCCGGTGCATCGACGAAGGGACCACGTACACCCATGAGTGCGTCAGGCGGAACCAAGGCGATCGTCGCGGCGCTCGCCGCCAACCTGGCGATCGCCGTAGCGAAGTTCGTGGCGTTCCTCTTCAGCGGCTCGTCGTCCATGCTCGCGGAGAGCGTCCACTCGCTGGCCGACTCCGGCAACCAGGGCCTGCTGCTCCTCGGCGGCAAGCGGGCCCAGCGCGACGCCACCCCGCAGCACCCCTTCGGCTACGGCCGCGAACGGTACATCTACGCCTTCCTCGTCTCGATCGTGCTCTTCTCCGTCGGCGGCATGTTCGCCGTCTACGAGGGCTACGAGAAGATCAAGGAACCGCACGCGATCGAAGCCTGGTACTGGCCGGTCGGGGTCCTGATCTTCGCGATCATCGCGGAGTCCTTCTCCTTCCGCACCGCCATCAAGGAGTCGAACCCGCTGCGCGGCGACCTCTCCTGGAAGGAGTTCGTGCGCCGCGCCAAGGCCCCCGAACTGCCCGTCGTCCTCCTGGAGGACCTCGGCGCCCTCGTCGGTCTCGTTCTCGCGCTCGGCGGCGTCGGCCTCGCCCTGCTGACCGGCAACGGCGTCTGGGACGGCATCGGCACCCTCTGCATCGGCCTCCTCCTCATCCTGATCGCGGTCGTCCTGGCGGTCGAGACCAAGTCGCTGCTGCTCGGCGAGTCCGCGGGCATCGAAGAGGTCCGCAAGATCGAGGCGGCGGTCGTCGACGGCGACACCGTCACCCGCCTCATCCACATGCGCACCCTCCACCTCGGCCCCGAGGAACTCCTCGTCGCCGCCAAGATCGCCGTCCGGCACGACGAATCGGCCACCGAGGTCGCGGAGGCCATCAACGCCGCCGAAACCCGCATCCGCGCCGCCGTCCCGATCGCCCGGGTCATCTACCTGGAACCGGACATCTACAGCGAGAAGGCCGCGGCGACCGGCGGGAACCCCGCCGAGACACCCGACACCCCCGCCCACTGACCGGCCCGGCCCACCGGCCGGATCCCGCCGGGCCCCGCCGTCCCGAGACCCCCGCGCGCCTTCCGCCGCGGGGGTCTCGCGCGTCTGTACGAGCCCCGGGGGCCGGTCGTCGGCGGAATGCGGACTGTGGCCCGCCGGGTCGACCGGTGTAGATTCGTGACCAGCCAGACGTCGCTGCTGATGGCGGTCGGGCGGTCCGTGAGGACCGGCCGAGGGAGAGAGGGCCTCCGACGACGGCACCGTGGAAGACCCCGGGCATCCGTGTGCCCAGGGCAGTTCCGTGGCGCCCGGCGCCCACGACCCTCACACCCGAACCACACGAGGAGCAGCACCGTCATGACGACCGCCGCACCCCAGGACTTCAAGGTCGCCGATCTCTCGCTGGCCGTCTTCGGCCGCAAGGAGATCACCCTCGCCGAGCACGAGATGCCCGGTCTGATGTCGATCCGCCGCGAGTACGCCGAGCAGCAGCCGCTCGCTGGCGCCCGCGTCACCGGCTCCCTGCACATGACCGTGCAGACCGCCGTCCTCATCGAGACCCTCGTGGCCCTCGGCGCCGAGGTCCGCTGGGCCTCCTGCAACATCTTCTCCACCCAGGACCACGCCGCCGCGGCCATCGCCGTCGGCCCCGACGGCACCCCCGAGGACCCGCGGGGCGTCCCGGTCTTCGCCTGGAAGGGCGAGACCCTGGAGGAGTACTGGTGGTGCACCGAGCAGGCCCTCACCTGGCCGAACTCGCCCACCGGCGGCCCGAACATGATCCTCGACGACGGTGGTGACGCCACCCTCCTCGTCCACAAGGGCGTCGAGTTCGAGAAGGCCGGCTCGGCCCCGGACCCGTCGACGGCGGACAGTGAGGAGTACGGCTACATCCTCCGCCTCCTCAACCGCACCCTCGGCGAGAACCCGCAGAAGTGGACCCAGCTGGCGTCCGAGATCCGCGGTGTCACCGAGGAGACCACCACCGGTGTCCACCGTCTGTACGAGATGCAGCAGGCGGGCTCGCTCCTCTTCCCGGCGATCAACGTGAACGACGCCGTGACGAAGTCGAAGTTCGACAACAAGTACGGCTGCCGCCACTCGCTGATCGACGGCATCAACCGGGCCACCGACGTCCTCATCGGCGGCAAGACGGCCGTCGTCTTCGGCTACGGCGACGTCGGCAAGGGCTGCGCGGAGTCCCTGCGCGGCCAGGGCGCCCGGGTCATCGTCACGGAGATCGACCCGATCTGCGCGCTCCAGGCGGCGATGGACGGCTACCAGGTGGCGACCCTCGACGATGTCGTGGAGACCGCCGACATCTTCATCACCACCACCGGCAACAAGGACATCATCATGGCCGGGGACATGGCCAAGATGAAGCACCAGGCCATCGTCGGCAACATCGGCCACTTCGACAACGAGATCGACATGGCCGGTCTCGCCAAGATCGACGGCATCGTCAAGGACGAGGTCAAGCCGCAGGTCCACACCTGGAAGTTCCCCGACGGCAAGGTCCTCATCGTCCTGTCCGAGGGCCGCCTGCTCAACCTGGGCAACGCGACCGGCCACCCCTCCTTCGTGATGTCGAACTCCTTCGCGGACCAGACCCTGGCCCAGATCGAGCTCTTCACCAAGCCGGAGGAGTACCCGACCGACGTCTACGTGCTGCCCAAGCACCTGGACGAGAAGGTCGCCCGCCTCCACCTCGACGCCCTCGGCGTCCGGCTGACCACCCTCCGCCCCGAGCAGGCCGCCTACATCGGCGTCCAGGTCGACGGCCCGTACAAGCCGGACCACTACCGCTACTGATGCCCCGGAAGGCGACGGCCGCGCACTGACGCCCCGCCGCCCCGGCCACCCGTAACGGAATCAGGCAGGCCCCCCGCACCCCGTGCCGGGGGCCTGCCCCGTCCCACCGCTCCCGGAAGCCCCCGAGGACCCATGCCCCGCGGCCGATATTCGCTCCACGACCCGCACGACCACACCCCCCTCGGCGAAGAACACTTCCACTGCGCGCCCGGCCCCTCCGGCTGGCGCTACGTCGCATCGACCACCACCCCCACCGGCGACCACCGGGGCTCCGTCGACCTGGCCGTCGACGAACTCGGCCGTCCCCTCCGGCTCGAACTCCACGCCGCCGGCTGGCAGGTCCGCGGCGCGGCCCTCGACGGCGTCACCTGGGTCCGTACGGACCCCACCGGAGCCGAAGCCGACGAAGGCAATGTGCGCGCCCACGCCTTCACCGGAACGTCCCCGGCCTTCCTCGTCGCCCTCACACGACTCCTGCGCCTCACCCCCGCGTCCCCGGAGACCCGTGTCAGGCTCGTCGCCTTCACGGACCCCGTGCTCGCCCCCCTCACGACCGACCAGTCCTGGGCCCTGCTGAGAAGTGAAGCGCACCCCACTGACAACGGCCCCCTGACCGTGGACGAATACCAGGTCAGCGACCTGGAAACGGGCGAGAGGCACACGGTCCACATCGCGGGTGACGTCGTCCTCGCGGCCCCCGGCATCGAACTCGAGGACCTGGACGACCCGCCCTCCGTCTTCCCCTGACAGACCGGCGCCCGGCCCCTCAGGCGGGCGGCGCGAACCCGGTGGAGGCCGGAGCCGGAACCCCACCCGGGGCGGGGGAGCCACCCGCGTCCGGAGCCCCGGCCACCGGCGGACCGCCCGGGACGACGGGACCCGGCGGAACACCCCCCGGCCCACCCCCGCCGACGCCCGGCACCCCGCCCGTCGCACCGGCCACCGCCCCGAACACCTCGGACACCCTGAAGACCTCGGACGCCTTGGACGCCTCGGACACCTCTGACGCCGAGAACGAGGCGGAGGACCCGGGAGCGAACGCCCGCCGGGCGTCCCGCGCCTGCCGCTCGGCGACGACCCCCGCGAGATACGCGTCGGCGGACACCCCCGGGGGCGGGGGCGTCCCGGTCCGCGCCACCAGCTCGTCGGCCAGCCGCTCCGCGAGCCGCCGCCCCACCACCTGATCCAGCTCACCCGCGCGCGTGAGGTACTGCCGCGCCTCCAGCCACAGCGCCTCGGGCACGGCGGAGAGGTCGAGCCCGGTGAACCTGCCCACCAGCCACGGCGGCGGCGGAGGGACCACCGGTGTCCGCGCCGCGGCCGGTATCCGCTCCCGCACCACCAGCGTCCCGGCGAAGACGTCCCCGAGCCGCCGCCCGCGCTCCGACACCAGCGAAGCGACACAGGCGACGACGCCGAAGGTCATCAGGATCTCCACGACCCCCATCGCCCCGCGCACCAGCGCGTGCCGGAACCGGATCGGCCCCCCGTCGTCCCGCACCACCCGCAGTCCGCAGGCCAGCTTCCCCAGGGACCGCCCGTGCGTCAGCGTCTCCACCGCGATCGGCGCCCCCACCAGGATCAACAGGAAGGAGGCGATCGACAGCGCCATGCCGGCCGCCTCGTCCAGCGAAGCCGTGGCGACCGCGAGGACCAGGGTGACCAGCAGGTACACGGCCCACACCACCACCAGGTCGATGAGCACCGCCAGCGTCCGGCTCGGCAGCCGCGCGGGCTGCACCCCCAGGACGACAGCGTCCCCCGTCACGAGACCACTCACCGCACCCACCCTTCTCCCGACCTTCCGGACCCCTCCGAACGCCAGTCTGCCAAGCTGACCGGCAGCGCGCCGCAGCAGCACGGACCGTCCGCCGCCGAAGCCCGGGAGCACCAGCCGATCATGGACCTCGACGTCTACGTCACCGCCCACCGGGCCGAATGGGAACGCCTCGACCACCTGCTCCGCCGTGGCCGGAAGCTCACCGGAGCGGAGGCCGACGAACTCGTCGCCCTCTACCAGCGCACGGCCACCCATCTGTCGATCGTCCAGTCCAGCGCCCCGGACCCGGTGCTCACCGCCCGGCTCACCCAGCTGGTGGCCCGCGCCCGTGCCACCGTCACCGGCACCCGCCGTGCCTCCTGGCGCGACGCGGCCCGCTTCCTCACCGCCGGATTCCCGGCCGCGGTCTACCGCGCCCGGCACTGGTGGGTCCCCACCGCACTCCTCTCCACCCTGCTCGCGGCCCTCATCGGCTGGTGGATCGGCACGCACCCGGAGGTCCAGGCGGCGCTCGGCGCACCCGCCGACCTCCGCGAGATGACCCGCCCCGGCGGGCAGTACGAGACGTACTACTCCAGCCACCCGGCGGCGTCCTTCGCCGCCCAGGTCTGGACGAACAACGCCCAGGCCGCCGCCATGTGCCTGGTCCTGGGCGCGTTCCTGGGCATCCCGGTGCTCTGGATCCTCTTCATGAACATGCTGAACGTCGGTGTCGGCATCGGCCTGATGGCCTCCGCGGGCCGTCTCGACATCTTCCTGGGCCTGATCCTTCCGCACGGCCTGCTCGAACTGACGGCCGTCTTCGTCGCCGCCGGTACGGGCCTCCGCCTCGGCTGGACGGTCGTCGACCCGGGCCCGACCACCCGCCGGGCGGCCCTGGCCGAACGCGGACGGGCCGCCGTCGGCATGGCGATGGGCCTCGCGCTGGTGCTCTTCGTCTCGGGCCTGATCGAAGGCTTCGTCACCCCGTCGGGCCTCCCCACCTGGGCCCGCATCACCATCGGCATCGCCGCTGAGCTGGTCTTCCTCCTCTACGTGTACGTCCTCGGCGGCCGAGCCGCCCGCAGGGGCGAACAGGGGGACCTGGCGGAGTCCGACCGAGGCGCCGCCCTGCCGACCGCCGCCTGATGTGCGTACGACCCCGCTGACCTGCTAAGGTCCTCCGGTGCCCACAAAAACCATTGACATGGTCGGCGTGGGGAGGTAGATTCAAACGGTTGCCTAGAACTGGACAGTTCGGCAGCAATCAAGTAGGGTTTCACTCACTCCGGTCGGGAATTCATTCCACGGAGTCACCCCGATTCTCATCCGAATCACGAAAGCCACCGATTAGGTCGGCCCAAATGATTCTGATAAAGTCGGAAACGCCGAAAGGCCCCCGGAGCGAAAGCGAAAGGGACCGGAAAGCGCCGAGGAAATCGGGTCGGAAAGATCTGATAGAGTCGGAAATGAAGGAAGCGCCCGGAGGGCCTGGGAACAGGAACGAAGGAAGCGTCCGCACCTTGAGAACTCAACAGCGTGCCAAAAATCAACGCCAGATTAGTTGATACCCCGTCCATCTTCGGATGGTC
>NZ_JBHYZW010000005.1:0-410936 GCF_042754005.1 Streptomyces sp. NPDC059247 | reverse complement strand
TCACCGACGCCTGTGCCAGCGACGCCGGACCCGACGTCCACGACGCCGGACTCCTCGTCGCCCGCCGTCTGATCGGAACCGGCCAACTCGTCACCACCGACCACGTGATGAGCCAACTCACTGCGTACGCCGGGGCCCCGGTGCTGGAATAGCCCCATGGCCGATACACCGTTCGAGACCGACCTGATCATCATCGGCGGTGGCCCGGCTGGCTGCGCCGCTGCCCGTATGGCCGCCAGCGTCGGCATGCGCTCGATCCTGATCGAGCCGGACCAGCTGTGCCGCAACCTCTACCGGATCCCGGCCCTGAACAACGTCCTCGGCGGCCACACCAGAGGCCCCGAGCTCGCCGACTCCATCGTCGTGGAGCTGAGAACGCGGAGCTGTGCAGCCTCGCACTCGGGCGGCACGTCACCGAGCTCCGCGCCTACGACGACCGGGTGACCATCACGATGGACACCGGCATCCGTCTCACCACCCCGTACGCCATCGTTGCCACCGGCATCGGCCCGCTTCAGCCCCGTGACGCCCCCTGGATTACCGTCCCGGACGGCCTCACTCTGCCCCCGCTCCGGCAAACCGGGGCGGACGACGCCGAGGGGCCGCACCCTCCTTGTCCTCGGCGGCGACCGCCCGATCGGCACCTTCCTGCGCGCGTTCGTCCACCAACAGCGCATCTGCAAGGACGACTACCGGGACGTGCTCGGCCTGCCGCTCGCTCTTCACCTCACACGGCTCGCGGACGAGTACGCGCTGCCGCACGACGAGGAGGCGGTGGACCCGACGGCGGGGCCGATCGTAGGGACCGGCATCGAAGACGGCCCAGGGCAGCTCGCATGCGACTTCGACACCGATGAGAACGACGAGGACCAGGCACATGGGAACGCGTGACACGAAGGCGGCCGCGCGGGCCGTCGGGTTCGCCGACCGCATCTTCGATCAGGAGGAAATGCGGGACGCGAACGCCGTACCGGAGCCGGAGGGCGGTGAAGCGACGGCCGCAGCCATCGAGCACCTGGGCAAACGGTTCGCGACACTGCCCGGGATGGTTCGCCACGCCTTCGGCCGGACCCGGGACCACGCGGGCAACCTTTCGAGTGATCCACTGCAGGGCCTGTCCGAGATCGTGCAGAACTCGGAGGATCTCGGCGCCTCAGAAGTGCGCATCCTCACCAGGGAGCGAGACCTTCTCGTTGCCCATAACGGTGCCCCGGTGCGGTTGCCGGACGTAGTGGCCCTGGCCATGCCGTGGCTGTCCAGCAAGGCGGACGAAGCCGAATCCACAGGGCGGTTCGGCATCGGGCTGATGACGCTGCAGTCGCTTTCTCCCCACCTGGAAGTGCACAGTGGCCACTACCGGGTGCGCATCGGCGATCCCTATGTCTCCGTCGCCGAATCGCTCGTCGTACCGGACTGGTTCGCGGACGACGCCTGGACCGTGCTCCGCGTTCCCTTTGCACCCGGTGCGCTCGACGCGGAGAGCGTCGACGGGTGGCTCGCTGCCTGGACCTCCGGCGCGCTGCTCTTCCTCGACCACGTATCCGAGGTCACGCATCTGGATACGCAGGGCGGCGTCCGGTACCGGCTCGCTCTATCCCGGGAGCCCGGACCCGGCTTCGAGGCCGAGGTCGGTGGTGGACCGGCAGAGGTGGGGACCCACCTCGCCCGTGCGGCCACTGGGACTCGATGGCTGGTGTGCCGTACCACTGTGCCCAGTCCCTCGGGCATCGACAGGGCGCACAAGGCTGCCGGACCCACCACGACTCTCGCCGTCGCCCTCCCGCTCGGACACGGCGGTCCCGGACGGATCCACGTCGGTCTGCCGGTTCAGGAGATCGGGCCGGCCCTCTGGACGAGTGCGCAGTTCGACCCGCTCGCCAGCCGGCAGGCGCTCGACGAAACCCCGTGGAACCGTGCGCTCGTTCCATTGGTGGCCGATCTGTGGACGGCAGCCGTTCTGCGGCAGTTCCGGCAGGATCCGGTGAGCGCCTGGAGTGCTGTTCCCCTGCCGGATCACGTCCGTGACGGGCGCATTCCGGCTGCTGCGCTGGAACAGCGGTTGCTCGACCACGCCCGGCGTCTGGTGTCCGCGAAGCTGCTCCTGGAGGTCCCGGGGGAGGGCCTCCTCGATCTCGAGTCGCTTGCGGTGGAGGACGAAGAGCTCGAAGGTGCCGTGACCGAGGAGGAGGTCGCCCGTCTGGCTGATGTGCCCGCCGCGCTGCCCGGAGCGATGCGAGCCCCGGACGGCAGGTGGCGGGAGGTGTTGTCGGATTGGGAGGAGAACGGTGTTGGCGCACCGGCCCGGGTCAAGGTGTACGACACGCTGGACCTCCTGGGCGACGGGAGCCGATCACCACGAGCGACGGTCCGACTGGTCGCGCGAGTCATCGAAGCGGGCTGGAGCGGCCTCCTGTCGTCACGTGATTGGCTGGTGGACAGTTCCGGTACGCAGTACAGCATGCGCGGCTCAGTACCCGTGCTGTTCGCCGCCACTCCTCGTGGGCTGGGAGTCGAACTGGGGCTCACCCGTGAGATCCACCCGGACTTTCTGGCCGACACCGACGACGCGCGGTCGGTCCGGGAATGGCTCGGCAAGCAAGGGGTACTGCTCGACGACGACGATCCGGCAGCGGTGATTCAGCGTCTCGCAGACTTCGGGGGTGCGCGAGGTGGAGCTGGGCTTGTCCTCACGGATGAGCAGCTCGTGGCGCTGCGGGACGGTTTCGCATACGTACCGGAGAGCCGCCGTGAGCTGTGGGGCAGGAAGGTCGGGCTGGCAGTGCGGCTCCAAGGCCACCGCTACACCACCGACGGAGCGCGGGAGGACGTGGAGATCGCACCCGCCCGGGCCTATCTTCCGTCCGGGCTGGACAGCGCCGAGCACGACGAGAGCTTCGCCTTCGCCGCCGGCTCGACTTCCGGCCCGGCGTGGCTGCGATCGCGTTACGCCAAGGTGTTGCAAGGCGGCAGCATCGGAGCCCTGAGATTTCTCCGGTTGCTTGGTGCCGAGACGGCTCCCCGGCCGCGCAGTCATCCTGGACAGCACTCGCGGTTCGAACGAGGCGCCAGAGGACTTCCCTCAGCCTTCGCCTCGGGTTCGAAGGCGCGCACGGAAGCGCTGGAGGCTCTTCGCGCGACCTACACCCTCAACGATTACGACTGTCCCGACCTGTATGCCGTGGCAACCGATATCGCGAAGGACGACGACTCTGTACGTCGCCGACGCAGGGCGGCCTCGCTTCTCCACGTACTCGGCCGCTCATGGAGTCGCTTCTCCGAACATGCCGAGGTCGGTGCGGCTTTCGACTACCACACATGGCACGACCGAGGGCGGACGGCCGCCCTATGGCTCTGGCAACTACGCGAGGTGGCCTGGCTGGACGACCGGAACGGCACTCCGTCCAGCCCCTTCCGGCTCCGTACCCGCACCGCGGGCACCGTGGCCGTCTACGGGGACGGGGACGCCCGATTCCTGCATCCGGATATCCAGGAGCAGGCACGTCGGCGTACAGAGGTACTCCGAGCCCTGGACGTTGTCGGAGACGCCCGTACCCGCGATCTCGTCGAGTGCCTGCGGCGGCTCCGTCGTGAGGAGAAGGACGGGGCTGAACGAAACGCCCCCGCCGCAATGATCGTCTACGAAGCCCTGGCCGAGCGCGCCACCGGAAGGGGGACTTCGGGCGGATCGGGAGAGATGCCGTTCAGCGAAGTCCTTCGTGCCTTCACCACAGGCGAAGGGCTGGTCCTCACAAACTCCGGCTGGCGGCGCCCGGGTGAGTGCCTCATTGGCGAGCCACTGTTTGGAGCGTCACGGGCCTTCGCTCCCGTGTTCACCGGTAGCGAGGCGTTCTGGACGCGGCTCGGGGCGCGTCGGCCGACCGTCGACGACGCTGTGAAGGTGATCAGGGAGTTGGCGCAGCAGGACAGGAGGGAGCGACGGAACGTTCCGGAGGGAACCACTCAATCGGTAGTCCTGGAGACCCTGAAGATGCTCCGTCGCCCCTCTGCCGTCCGGTCGGAGGAGCTGACAGCCGGGCGGCTGGGAAGACTTCCCCTGGTCACGAGCAAGGGATGGCTTAGCAAGCGGCCTGTGTACGCGGTCGAGGACCCCATGGTCGCCGACGGCTTGGGCCGTGACCACGCCGTGTGGCGGCCGGGAGCAGAGCTGGATCAGTTCCGTCCACTGGCCGGGGCCCTGCGCCTCACGTGGATCGGAGTGGAGCAACTCAGTGTGCACAGCTCCACTGTCGCTTCGCACGATCCGGACGCGACGGAACTGGTCCGCGCGGCTGTCACCCATCTGCGCGAGGACCTGCAACGCAACGCCCCGGAGGTGGCCCGCGGCCTGGACGGCTCCTGGGACGGACTCGCGACACTCACGGTGAGCGTGGCACCGGACCTGATCTGCCGGGTGGAACTGTCCGGTACTCCGGTGGAAGTATCCGTCGACGCCGGTGTCGACTGGGCTTCCAGCACCCTGTACGTCCGTGACCTGTCAGCGGTGAACCGGCCCTCTGCGGGCGGTGCTTCGATCGCCACCAAGTTCCCTGGACACCGCAGGGCGGCGGCCCTCGCCTGGACCGCCGCGTGTGACCGGGCGGAGCGGGGCCGCACTGCCGTGGACCTTAGCCTCGCGGAGGATCAGGTCCGCCGTGAACAGGAAGCCGCCGTCGTCGAACGCGATCGCCGGCTCATGGAGATGCGGGAAGAAGCGGACCGACGCGGCCGGACGAACGGACGGGAAAGGCGTCCGGTTGCGGGAGCCCCGTCGACGATCAGTGGCCGGGCGCCCGCACTACCCGCGATCCCGCACGGCAGGGGCCCCTCCGTCCCCGCCGTGCGGCCCCCCGCTTCGTTCCGCCGACTGGTGGATCCCGCCACCCTCCGTCTCGTCGTGGACCGGGGAAACCTCACGGCACCGCAATCCGGGGCCGGGCCCGCGACGGGCACCGCCCCGAAGAAGGGCCCGGTCGGCCTGCCCCAGCCCCGGTCCGGCTCGGCCGTCCCCCAGCAGCGCACCGCCGCACGTCCCTATACGGCCGTGGAGCAGGAGAAGGCGGCACTGGACCTCGTACGCCGGGCTCTGGCGCTGGACGAGACCGAGCTGCGTGACCTGAGGGCTCAGCACGGTTTGGGGGCGGACGCAGTGGACGAGCTGGCCCGGTTCTACGAACTCAAGACGTACGGCGGTGCCGAGCCGGACACGATCCAGCTCACCCCTGCGGAGTTCCAGCGGGCGATCGAAAGCGACGATTTCTTCCTTGTGGTCGTCTCCGGTTTGGAGGCCGGAGCCGCACCGGTCACCGTACGGATCATCCTGGAGCCGTTGAAGCACCTGCCCTACCGTCCGAGCAGCAACGTACTCGTCTCCGGCATCCGGGGCGCGCAGAGCCTTGTCTACCCGTTCGAGAGCACGGAGTAATCCTCGGCCGTGACTGCCATGAGAATGATGACAGCGACTCGAGAACGTGATTTTGGACCGCCCCTTAACGTGGGCGCCGAAGTGCCGCTGGGGTGGCGGCGGAGGAGGGGACGTACCAGCATGCGCAGGGTTCCGCCGGAGATGTTCCGGTTCACCACGGGGGAGACGGCCGACTTGAACGGGGCCGTGCTCGAGGCTTTCGGGGTGGCTGGCGAGCACCTGGAGACCGCGCTCGGGCTCGACGGCGTACGGGAGCGGCTGCGTGCGGTGGGCTGGGTCTCGGACCTTGAGGACGAGGAACTGCACGAGACGCTGAAACGGCTGGTGAAGTGGGAACTCCTCGACGTGGTTCACAACCACGCCCAGAACTACCGCACGGCCGAGGAGTACGAGCGGCGCAACCTGCACTACTCGCTGACCCGCAGGGGGGAGGCCGCGCTCGCCGGGGTGCGATACGCCCTGGAGGTGCTGGCCTCCACAGGGGCGCTGCAGACCGCGGTGCTGGAGGCGATCGCCGACCGGCTCGACGAGCTGACCGTGCTGTCCGGCGAACCTTCCGCGGCCGACCGACGGATCTTCAGCACCCTGCGGGAGCTGGAGGGCCATCTGGAGGGCTTGGTGGAGAACACCAAGTCCTTCAACGGCCAGTTGCAGAGGCTCCTTCGCGCCGAAGGAGTGGATCTGGACGTGTTCCGTGAGGTGAAGGCCGCCACCGTCGCGTATCTCCAGGAGTTCCTGGTCAATCTCGACCGGCGCGGCGAGACGGTGGCCGCCGCAGTGGCCCGCGTGGAGGAGCGGGGCATCGCGGTGCTGCGTGAGCGGGCCCTGCGCGGTGCCGAGCTGCCTCCGACCACGGGAGAGGACCCGGCAGCCGGCTGGCTGGACAGTCGGCGGGCGCGCTGGGCCGGGCTGAGGGCCTGGTTCCTGCCGGACGGCGGGGCGCGCCCCCGGATCGAGCAGCTGCACGACATCGCCCGGCGCGCCATCGTCTCCCTCCTGCAGGTGCTGGAGAGGATCAACGAGTCCCGGCGCCGCCCCTCCAGCGCCGTACAGGACTTCCGGGAGCTCGCGCGCTGGTTCGCTGCGGCTCCCGACGAGGAGGACCTGCACCGGCTGTGGTCGGCCGCCTTCGGCCTCGGCCCGGCCCGCCATGCCCACCTCGCCCACCCGGATCCGGAGCTGATCCCCTCGTCCCACTCCTGGTCCGAGGCGCCGCCGGTAAAGGTGTCGGCCCTGCTGAGGACCAGCGGACGGACCGAGCGCTTCACTCGTACGGCCACGGTGCGGGACGTTGCGGCGGTGAGGGCGGAACGCGCCGAGCGGGCCCGGGCGGAGCGAGCGGAGCTGGCACGCGCCTGGCAGGCGCTGGAGACGGACAGCCCGGTACGGCTCTCCTCTTTCAGCACCCTCGACCCCGCGGCCTTCGACCGTCTCCTCGATCTGCTGGGTCGGGCGCTGGCCGCCCGGCCGGACGTGGGTGGCCGACGACGGGCCACGACCGGCGACGGCCGGGTGGAGGTGGCGCTGTCGCCGCCCCCCGACGGGCGCACCGCGGTACTGCGTACCGTGCGGGGGACGATGGCAGGACCGGACTACGTCATCCACGTCACGGCCGTGGGTGGGGCGATCTCCTTCCCGGCAGTCCGCGCCGCCACGGGGCAGGAGGCCGCAGGATGAGCACCCTCGCCAACCAACTGGCCTCCGCCGAACGGGAGGAGGTCGCCCGTGCCATCCGCCTCCTTCTGGCCCGCCCGCTGCTCACCGAGGCAGCCGACCCGACCGGTTTTGATCTGGTGCGCCGCCGCCGTGACCCGCTGGCTCGTTGGTTCGACTACACCTGCGGCTGGAATCTGGTCGTGGAGCCCCGCCGGGGCTACGCCCGCCTCACCAAGGTCCGCGTCAACCCCGACGGCTCCCGCCCCGCTCGCCGGGCGCGTTCCGGCCGGGCCCCGTTCGACCGCCGACGATACGTCCTGCTGTGCGTGACCGCCGCGGAGCTGCTGTCGATGCCGATGACGACCATCGGCATGCTCGCCGACCGCGTCGTCCAGGCCATGGCGGCCGACCGCGCGCTGGCGGGGTTCGACCCGGTCCGCCGGCCGGAGCGCATGGCGTTCGTCGACGTGCTGAAGCTGCTGGAGTCGTACGACGTGCTGCGTGCGGTGGACGGCACGACCGAGACGTACCTCGACTCCGCGGAGGCGAAGGTCCTCTATCGCGTGGACAACACACTGCTCATGCGGCTGCCCGCTGCGCCAGTTGGCGCCTCCCGGCTCGCCGTGCCCCCGGAGGAGGTGCCCGCGCGGTTCGAGGACCTCCTTGCTGGCCTGGTAAGGGAGCGCCGCTACGGAGGCACTTCTGCCGACGACACGCACGCCGAGACCGCCGCGACCACGGATGCCCAGCGCAACCTGCGGCTGCGTCACTCGGTGCTGCGCCGCCTCTTCGACGACCCCGTGCTCTACCGAGCCGACCTCGCCGATGACGAGCTCGCTTACGTCACCTCTTTGACCGGACGCCAGATCCTGCGCCGCTCTGTCGAACAGGCCGGTTTCCTCCTGGAGGAACGGGCGGAGGGCTTTCTACTCGTCGACCCGGACGCCATCGCCACCGACATCCGCTTCCCCGACGACACCTCCACAGCCCGAGTCGCCGCGCTACTCCTCCTCTCACCGCTCTGCGCCACGCCCGCGGGCCTGCTGCCCGAGCAGCTGGCCGAGGCCGGAGCGGAGCTGCTGCGCCGCTTCCCGGGTTGGGCCAAGGCGTACCAGTCGGAGGAAGGCCCGGCCCGCCTTGCCGACGACGCCGTACGGATCCTGCTCGACGTCGGCCTGGCAGGCAGGGCCCGAGACCGTGTCGTCGCGCGACCGGCCGCGTATCGCTACCGCCTGACGGAGACCACCGGTCCAGCCCCGAAGAACGATCAGCTAGCAGTGACCGCCGTCGGCAGCGCCGGAGAAGGAGACAAGCAGTGAGCGTGACGGAACTCCCCCTCCAGCGAAGGCCCGAAGAGACCATCGAGCCGTCGCCCGTTCACGAGGCGGACACCGGCCGCGGACGCTGGCAGCCCCATCGCGCGGGCATCCTCAACGTCTGGCGCTACTACGACGAGACCTTCACCTTCCACCAGGGTCGCCTGCTGCTGCGCGGTCAGAACGGCACTGGCAAGTCCAAGGCCCTGGAACTGCTGCTCCCTTTCCTCTTCGACGCCAGCCTCCGCCCCAACCGCCTCTCCACGTTCGGCGGTTCGGAGCGCACGATGCACTGGAACCTGCTCGGCCAGGGAGCGTCCGGCAAGACTCGTGTGGGGTACGTGTGGATGGAGTTCCGCCGCGTCGGAGACGACGGCACTGAGTACTGGTTCGGCTGCGGAGCCCGCCTGCACGCGAGCGTGCACACCACCACGGCGCACGCCGACTACTTCACCACCACCGTCCGGATCGCCCACCCCGACGGGGTCCACCTCGTCAACGAAACCGGACAGCCCCTGACCAAGGCGGCCCTCACCGAAGCCCTGCGCGACTGCGGCGAGGTGCATCCGTCAGCCACCGACTACCGCACCACTGTGCGGCGCGAACTCTTCGCGGGCATGGGTGAGCAGCGGTACGAGTCCCTGCTCTCCGCCTTGCTCCAGCTCCGCCAGCCCAAGCTGTCCGAACGGCTCGACCCCTCCCTCCTGTCCACCCTGCTGTCCCGAGCACTGCCCCCGCTCGGCGAAGGAGAGATCACCGAGCTCGCCGAGGGCTTCGAGCGCCTGGACCGGCAGCGGGACCACCTCGACCGGCTCGACGCCGAGGTGACGGCAGCCGAGAACGTCGCCTCCCGGCAGCGCGCCTACGCCCGCCGGGTCCTGCGGGCCGGCGCGGCAGCGCTGATCTCTGCGACCACCGAGATGGACGACCTCACCCGGGACGCCCGCGTCAGCGCCGAGGAGTACGAGAAGGCGTGCGAGGAGCGCGCCTCGACCCTGGCCCTGCGCGAGGAACTGGAGCTGCGGGCGCACGCCTTGGACGAGATCGTCGAAGGGCTCCGGGAGAGCGACGCTTACCAGAAGGGGGAGGAACTCGACCGGCTCCGTCGCGGCACCGAGGAACAGGTCGCGGCCGCCGCGGAGCTGCGTACCGCCGCCCGGTCCGCCGAGGCCGAGGCGGAGGAGGACCGGAAGCACGCTGACGAGGTCGCGGGACACGCCCGCTCGCGCGACGAGCACGCCCGCGCGACCGCGGACGAGGCACACCGCTCGGCCCGGGCCGCAGGCATGGAGTCCATTCACCACGAGGTGAAGACGATCCTGGACGCGGAAGGAGAGGTGAAATCCCTCGGCAACGGGACGGCGAACACCCCGGTCAGGACGGGGAGCAGGCGGTCCGATGCTCCTGGCACCGCCGCCCGCCGGCTGCTCCGGGGCGCGGTCACCGCCCGACGGGAGCGGGTCGCCGACATCACCGACGCGATCGACGCCCACGACCGGGCTGTACGTGACCGGGGTACCGCCGAGGGCCTGCTGGACGAGGCTCGCACCCGGCTCGCGGACGCGATCGCCCACCGCGACGCGGCCGCCGCCGCCGGATACAACGCCCTCGCCGCCCAGGCGGAACGGCTGGTTACCTGGGCCCGGGACTGCACGGAGCTGCGCATCCCCGACCTCGATGAACTGGCCGCCAGGGCGGCCGTCGAGGCAGACGTGCGTGAGCTGGTCGAAACGGTCGCACGACCGCTGGACCAGGAGATCACCACGGAGCGGGCCGGAGTCCGCACCGCACAACAGGGGTTGGAGCAAGAACGGGACCTGCTCGACGCGCGGAGGCGCAGGCTCAGCGGCGAGACCGATCTCCAGCCCGTCGCTCCACCCACCCGCACCACCGTCCGTACGGCCGCGGCGGGCGCGCCGCTGTGGCGGCTGATCGCCTTCCACGAGGACGTCCCGCTCCCCGTACAGGCCGCGGTGGAAGCGGCACTGGAGGCGTCGGGTCTCCTGGACGCATGGGTGAGCGCATCCGAAGGGCTCACCCTTCCTGGTCACGACACCCGTGTCGAGGCCGGCCTCGCCACGACCGCCCCCGGCTCCAGCCTGCTGGACGTGCTGAGGCCCGAGGAGGACATTCCCGTACCGGCCGGCACCGTGACCCGCATCCTCGCCGGCATCGCGTATGGCACCACCCTGCCCGGCGGGCACCCTGCGGCAGTCTCCTCCGACGGAGCCTGGCGCCTCGCGCCGGCCACGGGTTCCTGGAGCAAGCCGGAGCCCGCCCATATCGGCGGCCTCGCCCGGCAGCGGGCCAAGCAGCGTGAGATCGCCGAATTGACCGAGCTGATCGCCGAGAAGGACGCCTCCCTGGCCACCCTCGCCGACCGGCTGCGGGAACTCGGCGCCCGCGCCGCCCGGCTGGCGGACGACCGCACCGCCCGGCCCGACCACCAGGAACTCGACGCTTGCCGGCGGGACTGGGACCGGGCCGAGGAGAAGGCGGCCGCTCGGGACGACGCCGTGCGCGACGCGACCGAGTATCTGGCCGCACGCGAGGGTGACGTGGCCGGCGCGCTGCGCACGCTGAGCCGCAGGGCCGCCGAACATGGACTGCCCACGGACCGCGAACGGCTGCGCGAACTCGGCCGCGACGTGGAGAGGTTCCGCGACCTCGCCGATACCTGGACGGACGCCCGCATCGACGCGATCGCGGCCGCTGAAAGGGCTGGGGAGACGGCCACACGGGCGGACCGGTCACACCTTCTCGCCGAGAAGCAGGCCGCCGACGCGGCCACTGCGGGAGCGAAGGCGGCTGGTATGACGGCACGTCTGAAGGCGGTGGAGGAGACGGTCGGCGCGGACTACCGGCAGATCGTCGCGCGCGTTGCGGAGACCCGTGCCGAACGGGTCCGCTGTGGCAAGGAAGCCCGCCAGGCAGCCGAGCTCCTCCTGGGCCTGGAAGGCCGCATCGGAGAGCTGAGGGCCACCAGTGGCCAGGACGCCGCCCGGCAGGAGAAGGCAGTCGAGGCCCGCGACGGCGCGGCGCGGCGGTTCCGGCACCTGTGCCTGGTGGGTCTGGCCGAGGACGCGGGCGTCCTCCCCGAACTCGACGCCGGGGACGGTACCAAGGCCACTCTGGAGGCCGCGCGCGCCATGGCGGCACGGTGGCCCCAGGTCCCGCACGCCCCGCGCCACCTCGGCGACGCC
Source organism: Streptomyces sp. NPDC059247 (assembly GCF_042754005.1). Classification (NCBI taxonomy): domain Bacteria; kingdom Bacillati; phylum Actinomycetota; class Actinomycetes; order Kitasatosporales; family Streptomycetaceae; genus Streptomyces; species Streptomyces sp. NPDC059247. The sequence continues at coordinate 399,339 of NZ_JBHYZW010000005.1, read as the reverse complement.
GCCACCCGCCTCTCCGAAACCGTCCACGAGGCCCGCCGCCACCTCGGCGTCCGCGCCGACCTGGAGCTGGAGCCCGACGACGACGTCCAGCTCTTCACCGCCACCCTGGAGGGCGTCCGCGTCGGGGCGACCGGTCTGCTCGCCGCGCTCGCCCAGGAGCGCGACCGCAGCCGCGACGACATCAGCACCGCCGAACGGCGCCTCTTCGACCAGATCCTCACCGGTGACATCCGCCGACACCTCGCCGCCCGCATCCGCCGGGCCGGCGAACTCGTCGCGCACATGAACGGGCACCTGGAGCGGGTCCGTACCGCCTCCAACGTCGCCGTCCAGCTCGTCTGGGATGTCCGCCCGGACCTCCCCGACAGCACCCGCACCGCCCGCCAGCTGCTCCTGAAGGACCCCGGTCGGGTCACCGAGTCCGACCGGGAGGCCCTGCACGCCTTCTTCCGTGCCCGCATCGAGGAGGCCAAGGGCAGCGACACGGCCGCGAGCTGGGAGGAGCACCTCGGCGAGGTGCTCGACTACACCGCCTGGCACACCTTCACCGTCCGCCTCGACCGGGCGGACGGGAGTGGCTGGCAGCCCCTGACCAAGCGGCTGCACGGCGCGCTCTCCGGCGGGGAGAAAGCCATCGCACTGCACCTGCCCCTGTTCGCCGCCGTCGCCGCCCACTACGAGGACGTGCCCCTGGCCCCCCGCCCGATCCTCCTCGACGAGGTCTTCGTCGGCGTCGACACCGTCAACCGCGGACAGGTCTTCGCCCTGCTCACCGCACTCGACCTGGACCTCATGATCACCTCCGACCACGAGTGGGGAAACTACAGGGAGCTGCCCGGCATCGCCGTCCACCAACTCCTGACCGACGGAGACGACGCCGTCACCAGCGCGCGCTTCGTCTGGAACGGCACCGGAATGGAGGAAGGATGACCTTGCGAGACCACCCCGTGTCCGGCGGGACGACCTCTCGGGAGCATCTCGCGTCGGGCGATGTGACCCTTCGCCGTCCCGAACTCCATCCCGTCTGGCAGACGGTCCACGACCGTCTCTCCTCCGGCCGCCCCGTCACACGCGTACGCCTCGGACTGCTGGACGAGACCCAGCGCGAAGCCCTCGCGGACCTCCTCGGCCTGGACCGCCTGCCGGACCCCCGGCCCTCCGTCGCTCTGGCCCGCCTGGAGGAGGCCGTCACCGAACTCTCCGGCCGCACCGTACGAGAAGTCGTCGCCGAACTCATCGGCCCACTTGGCGACAGAGCCGGTGAACGCCGCCGTCAGGAGGACGAACGCGCCGGTCTGTGGGCCTGGCTGACTGGTCACGACACAGTACGGGCGCAGCCGGTGCTCGCCGACTGGGCTGCGTCCTGTCGAGCCGCAGGACTGGTCGGTGGTTCGACGGAACGTACCCGTGCGTTGCTCACCGACGCGCTCGAAGTACTCGCCGAGCTACCCGGCCAGGCCGAACCCCTGCCAGTCTTCGCCGCCCGAGTCCTGAACGGCCACGCGCACGCTCTCGACGACGGCACACCCGTCTCCACCCTCGTCCTGCGTGCCCTGGCGACTCTGTACGACATTGCACCGCCGCAGTCCGCAGCGGAACGGCGCGCCCTGTGGTCCCGTGCTGGCGTCGCCGACGACGAGCTGTCCGCCACCGTCATCGCCGGCGGATTGCGCCCTGGCGGCGACGGCCTTCTCGCCCGTGTGGCCCGCCTGTGCGCCGAGGCCGGACAGGCTGCCAGCCTGACCCTCGCCCACGTCAGGAACCCGGGCGAGGTGAGCCTGCCCGCCGTCCTTGCCCCACCCATCGTCCACGTCGTGGAGAACCCCAGCATCTTGGCTCTAGCCCTCCGCCGCTTCGGCTCCAACTGCCCACCGCTTGTCTGCACGTCCGGCTGGCCCAACAGCGCAGCTGTCCAGCTCCTGCGCCTACTCGCGGACCATGGCGCTGCTCTCCGTTACCACGGTGACTTCGATGGTGAAGGCATCCGCATTGCCGCATACGTCATGGAGAAAACAGGAGCGCACCCCTGGCGCATGACGGCGGCAGACTACCGATCCGCGATCGTCCGCAACGCGCACGGTCCTCAACCGGGGCGCATCACCGGAGCACCATGGGATCCCGAGTTGGCCGAAGCCATGGCGGAGCACGACATCGCCGTGGTCGAGGAGCTGGTAGCCGATGTGCTGTTGGAAGATCTCGCTGCTGCGGCTCGCCAGGAGCACCGCGCTGGCTGTTCGTGACGCTCCAAACGACCGAAGGGGCGCTCAGAGGAGCCGTATACTGGTGCTGACCTGCGACTATGCCGACTGTCGTTTCGCGTGACATCTTTCCGATGACGCACCACGTGGAGTGCGTGGCGATCCTGGAGCCGGTGAAGAAGGACGCCTGAGCCAGCCGTCGGCCGGTTCCGCCGGTGCGTGTGCGGGGAACGGGCCCGTACACCAGGCTCGTCTCCCGCTCACCGGCCGCCCGCGCGTCCCGGTGGGCGATCACCGACCGCTCTTCAGGTGCGGTCTCGTCCAGCCGGTCACCGGAGTCGGCGACCGGTAGATGCCCGGCGTGCGGGCGGGGCGTCGGGTCCGGGCGTGGCGACCGCTCCATGCCGCGAGGGCGGGGCCGGCCTCGGTGCGGGTTTACGAACGAGACGGTCCGGAGCCGTCCGGTGCCTCGTGTGCCCGCGAACGCGACGGGGGACGTTCACGCGTACGCGGCCGGGGAGCTCCGTCGGACGGCGTGGTGGCTCCCTGCGGAGAAGGCCGGTGGTTGCCGCCGGGCAGCGGCCCGCCGGGTCATGAACGCCATCGGGGTGGGCGCTTCGTGGTGTCCGCACCGTGGCCCCGCGGTCGTTCGGGAGCAGGCGGACCGCCCGCTGGAAGACTCCACCTCTCCTCCTACGCCACCCACTTGATCGTGTCACCACGCCATGCGGACCACTCGGCCCGCTCGATGAGAAGCCTTCCCTGTTACTTCCTGGGGGAAAATGCGGTGCCGCCCTGGCGTGGTGTGGGTGAGGATGGTGAGGTGTGTGTGATCAGGCGGTGGCGCGAGCGACCGTCTGACTAAGGGGTTTGGGCCGAGAGTGCGTTTGCGAAGGGGCATCGCCGTGCAACATGGGGGGACCATGCGGAAGGTCGTTCGGCGGGCTCGGGGGCCGATGCGGTGGCGGGTGACCGGCGAGGGACGCACCGCGGTCATGGCCGGTCCGGCGTGCCCCGTACCCGGTGACTTCGGAGCTCTGATGCCCGCCCGGGTCTGACAGGGCCCGATGACGTCGCCGCCGGGCCGGTTCGCCGGTTCCGGAAGGCACGGCTTCATCGAGCGTTTTCCCGAGACCGGTCGCCGCGCGGATCCGCGCGGCTCCGCGCCCGAGAGTCCTGTCTACCCTGACAGAGGATTGAGCCTTGCGAACTTTGTCGTTCAAGCTGTTGGGGCCGCTCACGGTCGAAGTGGACGGCGATCCCCTTCCACTCGGTGGCCCCCGGCAGCGCACCGTCCTCGCGACCTTGCTGCTGTTCGCGGGAGCACCCGTGCCCGTGGATGTCCTGATCGACACCGTCTGGGGTGGCAGGCGGCCGGTCACCGCCCGCAACCAGATCGCGGTGTGCATCAACGCGCTGCGCCGCATCTTCCGTGACGTAGCCGGTGACGAACGGCTCATCGTGACCGGCCACCGGAGCTACGCCCTCGTCTTAGGGAGGCACGGCGTCGACCTCGACGCGCTCGGCCGACTGGTCTCCCGGGCGCGGAAGTTCGTCGCCGACGAGGAGTACGGGGAGGGGGCGGAGTGCTTCCGGCAGGCCCTGGCCCTGTGGAACGGCACGGCCTTCGAGGGGCTGTCGGGCGGTGTGCTGGAGATCGAGCGGGCCCGGCTCACGGACCTCTGGCTCGATGTGAGCGAGGAGAACGCCGATCTCCTGCTTCGCCTGGGTCAGCACCGGTCGGTGGCATCCCAGATGGCGCCCCTGGTGGAGGAGTGGCCGCTCAGGGAGCAGGCACGACTCCACTTGATGACGGCCCTGCGCAGATCCGGTCGCAGAGCGAGCGCGCTGGAGATCTACCGCGCCGGACGAAAGGTCTTCATCGAGGAGATCGGCGCCGAGCCCGGCCCCGCGCTGCAGGAACTGCACCAGTCCATACTGGCCGAACTGGCCGCGGCCGAGCAGCCCCGGAGCGGCGCCCCCACGGCCCCGCCCACCCCGCCCGCCCCGCCCGCCCAACTTCCCGCGCCCGCGGCGGCCTTCACCGGTCGGGACGAGGAGATGGCGGCGCTCGACCGACTGCTCGACGCGGCCCGGGGTGACGTGCCCCTGGCCGTAGCGGCCATCTCCGGCACCAGCGGTGTGGGCAAGACGGCGCTGGCGGTCTTCTGGGGCAACCGGGTGGCCAGGCACTTCCCCGACGGACAGCTCTTCGTCGACATGCGCGGGCACGACGGGCACGAGTCCCCGGTCACGCCGATGCGGGCCCTCGACCGGTGCCTGCGGGCCCTGGGCGTACGCAGCGAGGACATCCCCGACGACCTGGACGGGCGTTCGGCGCTGTACCGCAGCGTGCTCGACGGGAAGAGAATGCTGGTGCTGCTGGACGACGTCCGGTCCGTGGCACAGGCCCTCCCGCTCATTCCGGGCGAGGGCCGGTCCTGTGTCGTGCTGACCGGCCGCGATTCCTTCGAGCTCCTCGCGGGCGACTACGCCGCGATGAAGCTCGCCCTGCAGCCGCTCGGTGCCGAACAGTCCGGCCGGATGCTGGCCGCGGTCGCGGGGCACGTCTACACCGAGGCCCCGCCCGAACAAGCCGTGAAACTGGTGGAGCTGTGCGGTGGGCTGCCGTTGGCGCTGCGCATCGTCGGGGCTTCGCTGATCGCCAGACCGTATGGCTCCGTCGAGAGGGTGGTCAGCAGGCTGGAGGACAGGCGCCGTCGGCTGGACGTGCTCAGCCCGCACGAGGGCGGGGTGCGCGGCGGCATGTGGAACAGCTACCGGGAACTCTCCTCGGAGACGGCACGGTTGTTCCGGCTGCTGGGTCTGCTGCCCATGGAGGACTTCGCGGTGTGGGCGGGCGCCGCTCTCCTGGACGTCTGTCCGGAGCACGCCGAGGACCTGCTGGAGCGGCTTGTCGAGGCGCAACTGCTGGATGTGAGACCGGGCGAACCCGGGACGCCGCCGCGCTTCGCCCTGCACAGCCTGCTGCGTCTGTTCGCCTGGGAACGCAGTGCGGCCGAGGAGGGGCCGGAGGACCGACGGGCCGCGCTGGGCAGGGCGTTCAGGGCGTGGCTCGTTCTGGCGGACCGGGCGCACGAGCAGCTGCGCGGCCGGGGACATGCCGCGGCCCTCCAGGAGGAGACGAGGTACCGCTCGCCCCGGTGGCTGCCGGTCCAGGAGCCCTGGTCCGATCCGATGGCGTGGCTGGAGTCCGAGCGACAGGCCGTGACGGACCTGATCGGGCACTGGCGGGAAGTGGGCCACGAGGGGCGGCCCTGGGAGCTGGTGGTGAGGCTGGTCCCGTTGTTCGAGACGCACAGCCACCTCGACGCGTGGCGTGGCGTCGCGGGCACCGCCTTGGCCGCCGCGCGGGCGAGCGGCGACAACGAGGGCGTGGGGGCGATGCTGAGTTCCCTCGGCACGGTGGAGATCTACCAGCGGAATTTTCCGCAGGCGCGGGCGCTTCTGCTGGAGGCGGTGTTCGTGCTGGAGTCGGGGGGCGACGCCCGTACGCAGGCCACCGTTCTGCGGAATCTCGCCCTGTGCGCCCGCTTCTCCGGCGATCTCGACGAGGCCGGGGTGCTGTGTCGGCAGGCGGTCGACTGTTTCAAGCAGGCTGAGGACGACACGGGGCGGTCCCATGCGCTCGGCCTGCTGGCACAGATCGAACTGGAGCGCGGAGAGAACCGGCTGGGGATCGCACTCATCAGGGAGGCCATCGCGGCGGGCGAGAGCAGCAGTTCGCCGCGCGTGGAGGCCCAGAACCTCTACCGGCTGGCGGAGGCACTGCTGGGCGAGGGCGAGGCGCAGGAGGCCGGTCAGCTCGGCCACGAGGTCGTCCTGCTGTCCCGGGCGGAGGCCGACCGGCTGGGGGAGGCCCATGGGCTGCGCGTGTGCGGGGAAGCGCAGTGGCGGCAGCGGCGACCGGGTGAGGCCGTCATGTCCTTGGAGCAGGCCCTGGAGGCGGCGACCGAGGTGGGGGACGCGTTCGTGCAGGCCCGTATCCGGCTGGACCTGGCCTGCGCGGCGGCGGTGCGGGGGGATCGGGGGGAGGCGCGGCTGAACGCCGAGTCGGCGCTCCTCCTGCTGCGGGGCCTGTCCGGTCCGCACTGGGAGGAGCGGGCCGAGCGGCTGTACCGCTTCCTCGCGTGGATGAAACCCGGCGTGCCCGTCGGGCCGGCCGAGCTGGTACGGCTGCTCGACCGACGCGTCCTGCCCGACGGTGCCGTGGAGTAGCGGCACGGCGCACCGGGCGGGGGGCGATGGGGGGAGGACGGTCACCTGGTCCAGGGCAGGTCGCCGACGCCGTGGTGGTCGTCGGCCACCACGGCGAGCCCCCAGGAGGCGGCCGTCGGGGCCGGGGAGGCCAGGCTGGTCGGGGCCCCGGGCGCGTGCGGGGTGATGTATCCCCAGCCCACCGCGAGAGCCGCGCCTGCGACAAGGAATCCGACGGTCAGTCCTACGGGCATCCGCACGTAACTCTCCTCAGGTATTCGCACAACTGACTCCGATACTAGGCGGAGTGCGATGTATCCGAGGTTCTGGAGTTGTTTCGGTGCCGCATCCGGCGAAAAAAGGAGCGAGAAGCGTCGGTCGTTACTCTGCCCGCAGATAGCCGTCTAGGACGTCTGCCGACTGATCCGCCTCGGGCGGCAGACGTCTCTGTCACCTGGGGGAGCCGTGCAGGACGACCTGACCGTGCTGGAGCAGAGACTTGAAAAGTGTCCGATAGAAGACGTTCCCATCGACGCTCTGAAGCTCGTCGATTCACCGCGAGTCGTCGGTGAGGTCGAGGTTCATATTCAGGCGCTCGCCGAATCGGGCGAGGAGTTCCCGCCGATCGTCGTGGACGCTGCCACGATGCGGGTGATAGACGGGGCGCACCGGGTGCGCGCCGCGGCCCTGCGCGGACTGCGGGAGATCCGCGCCCGTCTCTACGAGGCCGCCGGCGAGGAGGCCTTCGTCCTGGCCGTGCTGCTGAACTCGCGGCACGGGCTGCCCCTCACGGCCGCCGACCGCAGGGCGGCGGCGAAACGGATCATGACTGGCTCTCCCGGCTGGTCCGACCGGCGGATCGCCCGCCTCGCCGGTCTGTCCCCCACCACCGTCGCGGCTCTCCGGCGCCGTTCGACCGTCCGGAACGAACAGTTGGACACCCGGGTCGGCGCCGATGGCCGGGCCCGGCCCGTCAGTGGTGTCGAGGGGCGGCTCCAAGCGCGTGAACTGCTGATCGAAAGGCCGGACCTGTCTTTGCGGGAGGTCGCGCGGGCGGCGGGCATCTCGCCGTCGACCGCGGCCGACGTGAAGGCCCGGCTCAAGGCGGGCGACGATCCGCTGCCGCCCCGCCAGCGGAGCGCCGCGCCCCGCGGCACCTCCGACGTCCGCGCCGCCGCCCCCGCTTCCGCGGCACATCCGCCGCCGCACGAGCGGGCGGTGCTGCTGCAGCGGCTGCGCAACGACCCCTCGCTCCGGTCCAACGAGACCGGGCGCAGCCTGCTGCGCTGGCTCAGCCAGCATCCCGACCAGTCCGCCGACCCGGGCGGGATCGCCGAGCGCGTCCCCGCGCACTGCGCCTCGGTGGTGGCGGCGCTGATCCGGGCGAACCTCACCATGTGGTCCGAGTGCGCCGAGGTCCTTCAGCGGCGGGCGGATTCCGTCAGCGATTCCCCGGGTGCGCTGCGTGCGAGTTGAGTTCGCCGGACGTTGACTGCCCATCCGAACTGGCATACGTTCATGACGAATTCGAGAGCAGCGCAGAAAAAGCGCCGGAAGAAACGTCTGGAGGCGAAGTGAGTAACCAGCAGGAAAATGAATCGGAGTTCATTCCGGTGCTCACGGAAAGGGATGAGCGACTTCTTGACGAAGCGCTTTCCCAGGTGTTCTCCTACGTTTCGACGGACGGTCCTGTGTGGCGTACGGTGGCGCAACGCCAGCGTATTGTCAGGGACGAGCGGAAATCGCATCTCGTGGTCCGCCGTTCCGGCCGTACGGTAGGCGCGGTGAGCTGGTGGCCCGGTCAGACCCCCGGTTTCTTCCAGCTGAGCGTCTCCTCCGCCGACGACCGGGCCTGGACGGCCGGGCTGGTGGAGGAGGTCCTGCGGGAGGCGGTCGCCCTGCTGACCCGTTCGTCCGAGGTGAACCGTGTCGAACTGCTGGTGCCGACCTACAGCGACGTGCTGCTCGAATACCTCACGGAACACGATTTCTTCGAAGTCGAAGGTGTTCTAAGGAATCGTTTCTTCATCGATGGCGAGTACTGGCCGGCAGCGATCTGCTGTGCGAACCTCGCGGCGTTCCCCGCCTCGGACCGGAGGCACCCGGGCGACCGTGCGGAACTGCTCGCCGCGCTGCGGAAGAAGACGCTCAAGGACCTGACGACCGCCCACGACGGCACGTCGTGGAGTGCGTGAACCACGGTCCTCGCGTCACCCCTGAGCCCACCGCCGGTAACGGCGGTGTTCCCACCCGAGTCTCACCCGGAGAGGAGGAAAAACCATGGACCTCACCAACGTGATCGACCTGCAGGGCACCGAGATCGTCGCCGACGGCGTCGAGATGCCCGTCAGCACCAACAGCGACGGTTGCTGAATCGGTAGTGCGGGTCGGTTGCCCCGGATCTCGTCCTGGGCAGCCGGCCCGCCGGCCTCCTTTCCTCATTTCCATCGGTCAGCCAACCTGAGAGGGGACCACTGTGCCCACGTGGGATCTCGCCCCGGTCAGCCTGCGGAGCTGCGGTCTCGCCCTGCCGGACAGGGTGGTCACCAACGCCGAGCTCTGCGAGACGCTGGACACCACTCCGGAGTGGATCGAGGAGAAGACCGGAATCCGCGAGCGCCGTTTCCTCGGCGCCGACGAGACCGTGACCGACCTCGCCGTCCAGGCCGCGGAGCGGGCGGTGCGGAGCGCCGGCATCGAAGCGCGCGACGTCGACGTCCTCATCGTCACGAGCAGTTCCCCGGAATGGATCGTGCCGTCCCTGGGCGTCATCGTCGCGGAGCGGCTCGGCATCACGACACCCCGCATCCTGGACCTCGCCCAGCACGCCTGCGCCTCGGTCGTCTACGCCCTGCACACCGCCTCCTGCATGTTGCAGGAGCCGGGGATGCGCAACGCCCTGGTGGTGTGCGCGGAGGGCGCCTCCCGGCTCCCCGACCCGGACGACCGCACCGTACGCATCTTCTTCGGCGACGCGGCGGGCGCCACCGTGCTGTCCAGGACCGAAGGTCCGGGCGGTCTCCTCGCCTACGACCTGGGCAACGCCTACTCGCCCGCCGTCGCGCTGGCCGGACCGAGCATGTTGAACCACGCGCGGAACACACCCGGCCGGGCACCGGTGAACCCCTATCTGACGATGGACGGCCGCATGGTGTGGCAGGAGGCCACCACCCGCGTCCCCAAGTCCGTCGCCGAGACGCTGTCGGCCGCCGGCGTCGAGGCGTCCGAGGTCGACGGGTTCGCCTTCCACCAGGCCAACGTCCGCCTGCTGCGCTACATCGCCCGCACCATGGGCGTCGACGCCGCGAAGGTGCCCGTCACGGCCGACGTCCTCGGCAACACCGGTGCGGCATCGGCGTTGACCGCGCTGTGGCGCCTCGCCGCGGACGGCAAGGCCAAGACCGGCGACCTGATCGTCCTCGGAGCCATCGGAGCCGGATTCATGTGGGGCTCGATGTGCTTCCGGCTGCCGCACGACATCAGTACGGAGGAATGACCGTGGAAGAACTGCGCAAAGTGTTCATGGACCTGTTCGCGGACCGGTTCGGCGGCGAAGCACCGGGCGACGAGGACGTCGTCTTCGGCTCGGGCAACACCTACGGACTGGAATCGCTGGACACCATGCGGTTCGCCTCGGCCCTCCTGCAGACCTTCGGGGACAAGGTGTACGACCTCAAGATCGAGAACTTCACCACGCTGCGCGGCATCCACGAGCAGCTGCAGAACGGATAGCGGCCTCCCGTGAAAGGCCTGATGTGCCACATCCTGCCCGTCTCGGAGGAAGCCCTCGGGGACGTCGCGCAATGGCTGAGCGCGACCGAGTGCGAAGCCCTGCTGCGCGGCACGTCGAGCCGACTGGTCCGTGAGTCCCAGTACGCCTCGCTGGAGAACGACCACAACCGCGCGGCCCTGATCGCGGACAACCACGGCAAGGTCATCGGCCTGGCCCACTTCTGGCGACTGGGCGAGCGGGTCTACGAGCTCGGGGGCGCCGTCGGCGACGCGAAGCTGTGGCGCACCGGCATCGGTCTGGAGGCGGCGATGCTCCTGATCGACTACCTCTTCGACGTGCGCGACTGCCAGCGGGTCCAGCTCACGACGGGGGTCCACAACGAGGCCACCGTCAGACTGGGTCTTGCGGACGACATGTCCTTCGAAGCGGTGTGCCGCGACTACCTCCAGACACCCGAAGGCACCGTCCCGGCGCTCATGTCGTCGATCACCCGGGCCGAGTTCTACCGGCCCTATCCCCATTACCAGCCCCGCGTGGGGCGGCGCGCCGACCGGGAACGGCTGGCGGTGCTCCACAAGAACCTGGCCCGGCGCATCGACACGCGTGCGATCACGGATCGCCTGGGCGGAGAGCAGTGATGAGCGGAACCCACACGAAGACCTACCGGAACGTCCTGGTCATCGGCGGCACCGGCGGCCTGGGCCAGGCGGTGGCGGCCGAGTTCGCCCCCCACGCGAAAACGGTGCACCTGACCTACCACGGCCGTAGGGCCGCGGCGGAGGAGACGGCCGCGACGATCGCCGAACGAGGCGGGACGGCCGAGATCCACCAGCTCACCCTGCCCGACCCCGACCCCAGGGGGCCGACGATCCGCGCGCTGCTCGCTCGGGTCGCGCCGTGCGACGTCGTGGTGAACTGCGCCGTGACCGGTGACCCGGCCGTGGCGACCGTGTCCAACGCCCTCGCGTTCCGATCGGTCATCGACGCCAATGTCTTCGGGGCCTACCAGGTCAACGCGATCAGCGCGCAGGCCATGGCGGGCACCGGCGGCGGCAGCGTCGTGAACGTGTCCTCGGTCATCACCCGGCGCTACATCGTCGGCGCGGTCGGATACGCGGCGGGCAAGGCGGCCGTCGAGGCCATGACTCGCGGCTTCGCCCGCGAATGGGGCGCGGTGGGAGTGCGCTTCAACACCGTCTCGCCCGGTCCGATCCGGGACACGCAGCTGCTGAGCATGGTGCCCGCGCAGGTGATGGACGGCATGACGGCATCGGGCTCCGAGGATCCCGCGGTGCCGGCGCAGAAGGTGGCCTCGGTGATCCGGCTCGTCACCGGTGCCGGGTTCGAGGCCGTGAACGGTGAAGTGGTCGTGGTCGACGGAGGTTTCTCGCTGTGAGCAGGACCGGCGCATACATCTTCCCCTCCCAGGTGCACGTGGACGACGAGATTCGGCGGCGCGGTCTGTCGAAGCGGATGGACGTCCTCCTGGACCTGGCGAGCGACACCCTGGCGATGGACTTCAGGGCCATCCTGAAGAACGGCACCGAGGAGGAGGCCAACGACCCCCGCTTCCGGCGCCCGCTGATCAACATCATGGGCATCGCCGGCTGGCAGCAGGACCTGCGCGTCCGGGACGTCCAGCCGGTCGTGGTGGCCGGGATGAGCCTGGGCTACCTCACGGCCGCCGCCGCCGTCGGCTGGGTCTCGCTGGAGGACATGGTGCGCATGTCGCACACGATGGCGACCATCGAGACCGAGGTCTTCGCCGGGACCGACTACGTCAGCGTCTTCTTCTACAACTGCGACTCCGACAAGGTCTTCGACGAACTGCGCGCCCAAGGACTGGACCCGCTGCTCCACCTGGCCGCCACGGTGTCGAGCAACCAGTTCCTGGGCGCCTGCCGGCTGTCGGACCTGGAAGCCATGAAGCCCGCGCTGATGAAGGCCGGGGCCCTCTACCGGCCGATCCCCCACAGCTTCCCCGGGCACTGCGGCCTGATGGAGACCGTGCGTCGCCGCTACGCCGAGGAATGGGAGTTCCACGCCCCTCACGGCAACACCTCACTGCCCCTGATCAGCATCAACGACGGCCGCCCGCACACCAGCGGTGAGATCGTCCGACAGCACATGATCGACCAGTTCACCACCGTCCTCGACTGGCGCGGGATCATCCGCTATCTGGAGGACCTCCGGCTGGACACCTATGTCGTCCTGGAGCCTTCGGCCTTCGTGGTCAAGTCGATGGCCCTCGACCCGGAGTGCGGCCTCGCTCCCGTCACGGGCGGCATCACCGGTGACCTCTGACCGGGCCCTCGTCGTCCCCGGACTGCTCCCGCTGGCCGAGGACGAGCTGGCGACGATCCTCCGGGTGCCGGACGAGCACCTCCGGCGCGCCGCGCGGATCTGCCGCTTCGACCCGGCCGAGGTCGACCCGGCGAAGGGCAGCGACGGACTCTCCTCCACGGTGCACGAGGCACTGCTGGCCGTCGCGCTCATCAGGCGGCTGGCCGAGGAACCCACCGGATGGAAGGCGTTCGGCGGTCTCAGCGCCGGTTGTCTGACGGCCCTGCTCTTCGCCGGTGCGATCAGCGAGGAGACCTGCTTCACCCTGATCCGGGAGACCAACACCCGGCAGATCGAGGCCAACGCGGCCCGCCGCAGCGGCACTTTCCTCGCCGTCCTGCCCTCGTCGGAGGGGGACGCCTACCGGCTCGTCGACGCGCTGCGCGCCCACGACCCGCAGCCCTGGCTCTCCGTCGACCTGGGAGCCGGTGTGATCGCCATCAGCATCACCGGCACCGACACCGAGGCGATCAGGCGGGTCCTGACCAGGCTCGGCGTCTCCGTTCTCGATGTGCTCGAACGGGCCGAGCACTGCCCGTACGCGGCCCCCGGCCGGGCGGCCTTCGCGGAGCTGCTGGCCGGGGTGGAGTTCCTGCCGACGACCGCGGCCGTCATCTCCCCGTCCACCGGCGAACGCGTGGACGACACCCCCGAGGCGTACCGGGAGATGGTGACGGAGCAGTGGTTCGACACGGCGAACCTGCCGCTGCTGATCGACGGCCTGCGTTCCGTCCCCGGGGTCACCGCCGTGGATCTGGTCGGCCCCGCCAGATCGTTCGTGGTGACCCGTGTGCGCGACCTGGTGGCCGGCCGCGTCGGCCACCGGCACCTGGCCGCCCCGAACCCCGTGGACAGAAACGGAAGGAACATTCATGCGGACTCTCGCTGACACCCCCGTGGTGAACGCCTGGAACGAGTGGGACCCACTGCGCGAGATGGTCGTGGGCACCGCGGTGGGCGCCGCCTTCGAACCGACCGAGCCCGGCAACCGTCCGCAGGTCCGCGGCGGGACCGGAGCGCCCTTCCCGACCGGACCCAAGTCGGCCGAGGCGGTGGCACGCGCCGAGGAGGAGCTCGAAGGACTGGCCGCTCTCCTGCGGAGCCAGGGGGTGAAGGTCCGCCGCCCGGCCGTGCACGACTACTCCCGGCCGGTACGGACCCCCCATTTCGAGGTCGCCAACCAGTACTGCGCGGTCTGCCCGCGTGACGTGATGATCACGATCGGGAACGAGATCGTCGAGGCCACCATGTCCCGCCGGGCCCGCTACTTCGAGTACGAGCCGTACCGCGAGCTCGTGTACGAGTACTGGGAGGCCGACCCCAGGGTGTCGTGGACCGTCGCCCCCAAGCCGACCATGGCCGACAGCATGTACCGGCAGGACTTCTGGGAGTGGCCGGTCGAGGAACGGCACGCCCGGATGCACGCCTCGGAGTTCTGCATCACCCAGGACGAGATCGTCTTCGACGCCGCCGACATGAGCCGACTGGGGCGGGACATCCTGGTCCAGGAGTCCATGACCACCAACCGCGCCGGGATCCGCTGGCTGAAGCGGACCCTGGAACCCAAGGGCTTCCGGGTCCACCCCGTCCACTTCCCCCTGGACTACTTCCCCTCCCACATCGACTGCACCTTCGTCCCGCTGCGGCCCGGCCTGATCCTCACCAACCCGGACCGGCCCCTGCGCCACGACGAGCTGCCGATGTTCACCGAGAACGGCTGGAAGCTGATCGAGGCGCCCGAGCCCGTGCTGTCCAACGACGAGATGCCCGACTACTGCCAGTCGTCCAAGTGGCTCTCCATGAACGTGCTGAGCCTCTCCCCGGACAAGGTCATCTGCGAGGAGCAGGAGAAGCCCCTGCAGGACCTGCTCAGCGACCAGGGCTTCGAGGTCCTCACACTCCCCTTCCGCAACGTCTTCGAGTACGGCGGGTCCCTGCACTGCGCCACCTGGGACATCCACCGGGACGGAACCAGGGAGGACTACTTCCCCTCCGTCCCGTACCGGCCGCTGGGCTGAGGAGGGCGGCGGCAAGGGGCCAGGACGCGAGACGAGAGCGAAGAGGAACGATGCCGAACCACCTTCCCGAGGAACCGGTGACCGGAGTGCACCAGCTGGTCGCACGGCGCGGCCGGGGACCGCGGGCCGACGAGACCGCCCTGGTCCACGGCACCCGCGAGGTCAGCTACCGCCTGCTCGACGCGATGACGGGGCACGTGGCCGCCGCGGTGCGCCGCGCCGGTGTGCGGCGGGGCGACTTCGTCGGTGTGCGCATGGCCCGGGGTCCCGGGACCGTGGCGGCGATGCTGGGCATCATGCGGGCGGGCGCGGCCTACGTTCCGATCGATCCGGCCGATCCCGCGGGGCGGGTCCGGCAGGTGGTGGAGACGGCCGGCATCACCCTGCTCGTCACCGACGGCACACCCCCGCCGTCCGGACTGCCGGTCGACGTCCTCGTCCTCGACGACGCCTACGGGCCGGTCCCGGACACCGACGGGCAGCTCCCGGACACCGACGGGGCCGCCGAGACGCCCCGGGAGGACGGGGACGACGCCGAGGCCGCCGCGTACGCCGTCTTCACCTCCGGCTCGACCGGTGTGCCCAAGGGCGCCGTGATGACCCACGCGGCCCTGCTCAACCTCCTGCACTGGCACCACCGCGCCCGGCCGGACAGCTGCGGCCGACGCACCGCCCAACTGTGCTCCCTGAGCTTCGACTTCGCCTTCCACGAGATCTTCTCCACCCTCTGCTTCGGCGGCACGCTCGTCGTCGCCGACGACGAGGTGCGGCGCAACCCGTACGCACTCGTCGACTTCCTCCGCGAGGAGCGCGTCGAGCGCCTCTTCCTGCCGGTCACGCTCCTGGAACACCTGGCGCGGGCGGCGGCGGAGCAAACGGACTGGCCGCATCTGCGCGAGGTCGTCACGACCGGCGAACAACTGCGGATCGGCCCCCACATCCGGGGATTCTTCTCCCGCACGGGCGCGCGCCTGCACAACCACTACGGCGCGACCGAGTTCCAGGACGCCACCTCCCACACCCTGGACGGCGATCCCCGAGACTGGCCCGCGATCGCCCCGATCGGGCGGCCCATCGACGGAGTGCAGGTCCACATCCTCGACCAGGACCTCCGGAAGGTGCCCGACGGCGCGGAGGGAGAACTCTGCGTCGCCGGGGCGGGGGTCTCGCCGGGCTATCTCGGCCGACCGGAGCTCAACGCCCTGAAGTTCGTGGGCGATCCGTACGGCGGCGGCAGGCTCTACCGGACCGGTGACCTCGGCCGTCGCCTGCCGGACGGCACCGTCGAGCACCTCGGCCGGATCGACACCCAGCTCAAGGTCCACGGCGTACGCGTCGAGGCGGGTGAGATCGAGACGCTGCTCCTCGGGCATCCCGGCGTCGAGGCGGTGGTGGTCGTCGCCCACGAGATCGACGGCCACCGCCGTCTCGTCGCCCACGTGGTACCCGGCTCGTCGCTCGAACCCGCCACCGCGGCCCGTGAGCTGCACGGCTTCCTGGTCCCCGAACTGCCCCCGCTCATGCTCCCGGAGGCGTACGTCCTGCTGCCGGAGCTGCCCCTCACCACGAGCGGCAAGACCGACAGGGCCCTGCTGCGCCCGCCGGCCGTCTTCGAACGGCTGACGGCCGGGGCCGCCGTCAAGGCCCGTACCGGGACCGAGCGGCTCCTCGTCGACGTGTGGCGCACCGTGCTGCGGCTCGACGACGTGTCCGTCGGCGACCGGTTCTTCGACCTCGGCGGTACGTCCCTGATGCTCGTCGAGGTGCGGGCGGCCCTCGTGCGCGCCCTGGGCCGGGACGTGTCGATGACGGACCTGCTGAGCCACCCGACGATCAGCGCCTTCGCGGCCCACCTCGACCGGAACGGCGACGACGCACCGGGCCCGGTGACGCCCCCCGCCACCCGGCGCGGCCGTCCGCACGGCGGCACCGGAGACATCGCGATCATCGGGATGTCCGGACGCTTCCCCGGCGCCCCCGACATCGAGACCTTCTGGAACAACCTCCTCCGGGGCGTGGAGTCCGTGGGCGGGCCGCCCACGGCGGGCGAAGGACAGCGCGACCCGGACATCGCCGGGCACCCCGCCTTCGTGGCGGCCGGTGCGGTCCTGCCGGACATCGAGCGGTTCGACGCGTCCTTCTTCGGCATCGGGGCCCGGGAGGCCGAACTCCTCGACCCGCAGCAGCGGCTGTTCCTGGAGTGCGCCTGGGAGTCGCTGGAGGATGCCGGGCACGCCCCGGGCGACACCCGGGACGGACAGGTCGGGGTCTTCGCCGGTGGCGGCATGAGCACGTACCTGCTCAACAACCTGCTGCCGCACTTCGGTTACGGGCGTTCCAAGGCGCTGACCGAGTCGGACATGGAGCAGTTCCAGCTCCAACTGGGCAACGACGGCGGATACCTCGCCACCAGGGTGTCGTACGCACTGGACCTGCGCGGCCCGAGCCTGGGGGTGCAGACGGCGTGCTCGACATCGCTGGTCGCCGTCCACCTGGCCTGCCGGAGCCTCCTGGAGGGGGAGAGCGACCTCGCCCTCGCCGGAGGTGTGCACATCGTCGTGCCGCAGGGTGCCGGACACCTCCACGAAGAGGGCATGATCCTGTCCCCCGACGGCCGTACGAGGACCTTCGACGCCGGTGCCGCGGGGACCCTGTTCGGCGACGGCTGCGGGGTCGTCGTCCTGAAGCGGCTCGACGAGGCGGTCGAGGACAACGACCGGATCATCGCCGTCGTCAAGGGCTCCGCCGTCAACAACGACGGCGCCGCGAAGGCCGGTTTCACCGCCCCGAGCCCGGCGCGACAGGCCGATGTCGTCCGTGAGGCACTGGCCGTCGCCGGGGTCGCCCCCCGGGACGTCGGCTACGTCGAAGCGCACGGCACCGGCACGGCCCTGGGCGACCCGATCGAACTGGCCGCCCTCACCGAGGTGTTCGGGACCGGGCCCGAGGCGGGCGACCGTGTCATCGGCTCGGTGAAGACCAACATAGGACACCTGGACGAGGCGGCCGGAATCGCCGGGCTCATCAAGGCGGCACTCTGCGTCGAGCGCGGCACGCTCGTACCCAGCCTGCACTTCTCCGCTCCCAACCCGGAGATCGACTTCGGCCGTTCCTCCTTCCGCGTCGGCACCCGCACCGCGCCGTGGACCACCGGCGGACGTCCGCGTACCGCTGGAGTCACCTCGCTCGGCGTGGGCGGGACCAACGCCCACGTGGTGCTCCAGGAAGCTCCCCGACGGGCGGCGCCCACCCCCCAGCCGGCCACCGGGACCTCCGAGCCCCGGGTCCTCGCGCTCAGCGCCCGCGACGGACGGGCCCTGGACGAGCTGATCCGTCGCTACGCCGACGTCCTCGGCACGATCGAGGATCCGGCCCGCTTCGCCGATGCCTGCTTCACGGCCGGTACCGGCCGACGGCACTTCCCGTACCGGCGCGCGGTGGTCGCCGCGAGCGCGCGGGAGGCCCGGGAGGAACTCCTGGCGGCGCGGCACGACACGACGGCCGGAGGCGGGCCCGCCCTGCCCGGCGGAGTGGCGTTCCTCTTCGCCGGGCAGGGCTCGCAGTACGCGGGCATGGGCCGGGAGCTGTACCGGCGGCAGCCCGTGTTCCGGGATGCCGTGGACCGGTGTGCCGAACTGCTCGGTGACCGTTCGGACACGCCGCTGCTGTCCGTGCTCTTCCCGGAGCCGGGCGAGCCGTCCCCCATCGACGAGACCAGCCAGGCCCAGCCCGCGCTGTTCGCCTTCGAGTACGCCCTGGCGAAGCTCTGGGAGTCGTGGGGCGTGCGCCCCGACGTCATGGTCGGACACAGCCTCGGTGAGTACGTCGCGGCCTGCCTCGCCGGGGTGTTCTCCCTGGAGGACGCGCTGACGCTGGTGTGCACCCGCAGCCGCCTCATGCGGGACCGCACCGAACCGGGGACGATGGTCACGGTGGCCGCCGACGAGGCGACCGTCCGCCCGCTGCTCCGCCCGGACACCTCCGTGGCCGCCGCCAACAGCCCCACCTCCACGGTGATCTCGGGCCGCACCGGCGAGATCGAGAAGATCTGCGCGCGGCTGACCGCCATGGGCGTCCGGCACCGGAGGCTGGAGATCTCCGTCGCCTGCCACTCGCCCCTGATGCGACCGGTCCTGGCCGAGTTCGAGGCCGTCGCCCGGACCGTCACCTACCACCCGCCCCGCACACCGGTCGTCTCCTCGGTGACGGGCAAGGACATCGGAGCCGAACTCGCCGACTGGCGCTACTGGGTCGAGCAGACGGTCCTGCCCGTCCGGTTCCACGACGCGGCCACGTCCCTGCGCGGGCTCGGTGTCCGCACCCTGCTGGAGATCGCCCCCCGCCCGACCCTGCCGCAACTCGTCGAGGAGCTCTTCGACGAACCGGGTACGGCGCTCGTCTCCAGCATCTGGCCGGACCGGCCGTGGAGCCGCCTCCTGGACGCGGTCGGCCGGGTGTACGAGAACGGCGTCGACCTCGACTGGCACGCGGTCACCGGGGGACCGGACCGGCACCGCGTCCCGCTCCCCACCTATCCGTGGCAGCGGGAACGCCACTGGATCGACGCCCCCGGCACCGGGGCGCCGGTCGCCGACCCGCACACGGCCCCCCTCCTGGGCCGCCGCCTCGACCTCGCGGACGCCGAAGGGGGCGTGCGCTTCGACGCGGTCGCCGGGGTGGAGACCCTGCCGTGGCTGAGCGACCACCGGGTCTTCGGCTCCCTGGTCCTCCCCGGCGTCGCCTACCTGGAGATGGCGTTCGCCGCGGCCCGCGAGGTCCTCGGACCGGTGCCCGCGGAGCTGCGGGACTTCCACATCCACCACGCCATGGCCTTCCCCGACGGGGACGCCCCGCGCCAGACCCAGATCGCCCTCACCCCGGAGGAGGACGGCAGCCACGCCTTCGAGGTCCACTCCCGTCCCCTGGCCACCGGCGACCGGACCCGGCGCCCCGGAGGCTGGACCCTGCACGCCTCCGGCAACCTCGCCGCCGCCGCGGGCGACGCCCCGCCGTACACCCCCGCACGGCTGGAGACGGAGCGGAAGGCGCTGGAGGGCCACGAGCTGCGGCCGGACGAGATCTACCAGCGTGAGCGCGAACGGCAGATCGACCTGGGGCCGCTGTTCCAGGTCACCGAACGGCTCTGGCAGCACGGCCCGAACGCCTTGTCGAAGGTGCGCCTCGGTCCCGAGCTGCGCGCCGGTGCTTCCCTCCACCGGGCCCACCCGGTGCTCATCGAGGCGTGTTTCCTCGCGCTGACGGTGACCTACCCGGAGAAACTGGGCCGACGGACGTACGTGCCCCTGGGCGCCGACCGGGTGCGCGTCGAGAGCGCCTCCGCGGGGACCGAGGCGTGGTGCCACGCCCGGCTGCGCCCCACCCACGAGGAGGACCCGGAGGTCCTGCGCGCCGACATCGACCTGGTCGCGCCCGACGGCACCCTCGTCATGGCCCTGGAAGGCGTCCTGCTCAAGCGGGCCGCGCGGGAGACGATGATCCCGGCACGGCGCGAGACCTGGCGGGAGTGGCTCTACACGACGCGGTGGAACCCGGTCGCGCCGCCGCAGCCGTCCGCCGTGCCCGAGCAGCGGTGGCTGGTGACCGGCGACATCGGGCTGGGCCGGGAGGTCGCCGCCTTCGCCCGGACCCACGGGGTCGGCTGTGACGTCCTCGACGGCTGGGCGGAGGACGCGGACCTCGGTCCGTACGACCTGGTCGCCGTCTGCCGAGGTGACCGGGACGGCACCGGCGACGCGGGCGCCGATGCCGTGGCGGACGGCGGCCGTATGCTGCGGCTCACCCAACGGCTCGCCGTGCTCGACGTGGCCGCGCCCCGTCTGTGCCTGGTGACCGCCGGTGCCCAGGCCGTGGCCGGCCGCCCCGTCACCCGCCCCGCCGACGCGGCGCTGTGGGGCCTCGGACGGGTCACCGCGGCGGAACTCCCCGAGCTCCGCATCACCCAGATCGACCTCGACCCCCGCACCGACCTCCGCAGCCGCGCCGCCCTGCTGTACGCCGAGCTCGCCCTGCTGAGCGTCACGACGGAGCAGCCCGAGCGGCACCGGGTCGGTTACGACGGCCACCGCAGGCACCTGGAGGTCCTCCTCCGGGGGGAACAGGCCGGTCCGCCGGGGACCGGGCCGTGGGCCGGTGCGGGGCCGCGGCCCGACGCCACCTACCTGGTCACCGGTGGGCTCGGCGGGCTCGGTCTGGAGGCGGCGCGGATGCTGTGCGACGCCGGAGCGCGCCACCTCGTGCTGCTCGGCCGTACCCCGCCGGAGGAGGCCGCGCGCGAGCGGATCGAGCGACTGCGCGCCGATGGCGCCACGGTGGTGATGTACGCCGTGGACGTCGCGGACCGCGAGGCGCTGGCGGACGTACTCGGCCGGATCGACGCCGACCCGGCCCTTCCCGCGCTCGCCGGGGTGCTGCACCTGGCCGGTGTCCTGGACGACGGGGTGCTGCTGCTGCAGTCGCCCGAACGCCTGGCGGGGGTCATGGCCCCCAAGGCGCGGGGGGCGTGGAACCTGCACCTGCTGACGGACGGCCGGCCGCTGGACTTCTTCGTCATGTTCTCCTCCGCCTCGTCGCTGCTCGGCACCCCGGGCCAGGCTCCGTACGCGGCGGCCAACGCGTTCCTCGACGGGCTGGCGTCCCACCGGCGCGGCCTGGGACTGCCCGGACTCGCCATTCAGTGGGGTTCATGGGGCGAGACGGGCATGAGCGCACGGGCGGGGCTCAACACCGTCCTCGTGGGCAAGGGCGAACACGTCATTCCGACGGCCGACGGTCTGGCCGTCCTGGAGCGTCTGCTGTCCACGGAGGGCCCCGATCCCGTCGTCGCCGTACTGCCGGCCGACTGGACCCGGTTCGAGGACCGCGACGACCCCGCTCTGCGCGGCCTCCTGGCCGACATGCCGGGAGGCAGACGCGCCGAGGCCCGTCAGGAGGGCGTACGGGCCGCGCTCGACGGGGCAGGGCCGGAAGCCCGCCGGGAGCTGCTGGCCGACCACGTACGGGAACTGGTGCGGCGGGTGCTCGGGGAGGGCGCCCGGGGCGGCGGCGCCCTGACGGACGACCAGGACCTCTTCGCCCACGGTCTCGATTCGCTCCGGGCCATCGAGCTGAGAAGCCATCTGCAGCGCGGTCTGGAGTGCAAGGTGCCGCCCTCGATGATTTTCGACCATCCGACCGTCACCGCCCTGTCTGAACGACTGTTCGACATGATGGGCAGTGGGGGAGGAGCGCGGTGACGAAGCTGCTGTGCCTCCATCATGCGGGCGGCAACGCCTCCGTGTTCCGCCCCTGGGCCCAGTACGCCCCGGCCGGACTCGAAGTGGTGCCGGTGGGCATTCCGGTCCGGCCGGATTCGGGACGCAGGACCCATCGCACCACCGACGGCCTTGTACCGGCGCTCGCCGCCGCACTCGAACCGCACATGGACGACGACTACGTGCTGTTCGGAAAGAGCATGGGCGGCCTCCTCGCCTATCTGCTCACCCGGCATGTGCGACGGCACGGCGGGCGGCTCCCCAAAGCCCTGGCGGTCGCCGCGTTCGGAGCGCCGCACCTGTCGTGGGGCACCTTCACGGCGGAGGACGACGAGGACGCGCTGCTCGCCCGGCTGCGGGCCATCGGAGGCATCCCCGACTGGCTGGTCGCCCATCCCGCCTGGGTCCGGCCCTTCCTGGGCCTGCTGCAGGACGACACGCGCCTGTGCGCCACGTACGAGCACCGGCCGCAGGAACGCCCGCTGTCCGTGCCCGTCAGGATCTTCGCCGGTGACGGCGACCCGCTGGTGCCGAGGGAGGCGTTCGAAGGCTGGAGAGAACTCGGCGACGACGTGGAAGTGTCTTTTCTTCCGGGCGGGCATTACCTGGTGTCGCAAGATTTTGGCCTGCTTCGGCAGGCGGTTTTCAGCCTTGCTCTGCATGATCCATCTCCGGCATGTAAAGTTTCGGCCGTCAACTGACAGGATGCGCAACGCGGTTGAACTCGGCTGATGGGTTGCGGCGGGCAGAGGAAGGTGTGAAAGATCGTGTCGACAAATCTGAAAAGGGTTCTCGGGATCGCCTTGGCTGTGGCGGGTGTGGTGCTCATCGCCGCTTTCCCGGACACGAAATTCATCTGGTTCGAAGGAAGGCCGTTCGGTATTGCGCTGGTCCTCTTCGGAGGTCTTGAATTCGCGGAGAGTTATCGGCGCGGAAAGCCCCGGCGGTTCGTCGATGAATTGCGTGGAGACTTCGGTCTGAAGTCCTCGGAGGAGCGTCGGCGTGACGACGACCACCGCCGGAGGGACGACTACCGGCGTGACGACGACTACCGGCGCCGTGACGACTACCGGCGTGACGACGAGGACCGGCGGCGCGACGACTACCGACGGGACGACGAGGACCGGCGACGTGACGACCGCCGACGGGACGACGAGGACCGGCGGCGCGAGGACGACCGCCGACGCGAGGACGACCGGCGGTGGGACAAGGACGCCAAACGGCGCTGGGACTCGCCCGACGACTGACCACAGCAACGCAGCAAGGGAGCACACGTGACATCGATGTCCCGGCTCGACCAGAGCGCCGCGGCGAAGGCCCGGCAGGCCCATCTGTTCCTGGTCGCCACCGGCACCCTCTCCACCGCGCACCTGCCGTTCTGGCTGAACTGGCTGTCGGTGAACCGCCCCCACTACAAGGTGACGGTGGGGCTGACCGACTCGGCGGAGCACTTCGTCAGCGCGTCGGCCCTCACCGCGATGACCGGGACACCCGTCGTCCGCAACACCTGGGACACCGCGGACGGCCTGCGGGAGCCGGTGCACACCCGGATCGCGGCCGACTACGACGGCATCCTGGTCTACCCCGCCAGCGTCGCCTTCCTGTCGGGCCTGGCATCGGGCGCCGGGACCTCTCCCTTCTTCCTCGCCGCGCTCGGCACCAGCGCCCCCGTCGTCATCGCCCCGACCTTCCCGCCGGGGGTCGCACGGAATCCGATCATCACCGACGTGCTGGGCCGCCTCGACGCCGTCCCCCACTACCACCTCGTCGAACCCCGCAAGGGCACCAGCCGTTCCACCGGCGCCGAGACCGATGTGACCGCCCCCCTCTGGGACGCGATCGCCGCCTTCGAAGCGGCCACCACCGAGCCGTCCGCCACCGGGGCGCCGGACACCGAGACCGCGCGGACCGCCGCGGCCGTACCTGTCGACGCCTGAGGAGGCCGGGCATGGAGCACTTCTTCTACACCTTCGCCGATCCCGACTCCTACGACGACATCGCCCGCTGGAGGGCCGACCCCGCCGACGACAGGTTCCGCTCGACGCGGCGAGGGCTGGTGCCGGTCGTCCACGCCGAGGGCTGGCAGTACTCCCAGCACGGCATCTGGACCGTCTGCCGACCCGGCGGCGAACCCGTCACCGGCCAGGGCTGGAAGATCCACATCGCGGTCACGCCCGACTCCTTCGAGGCGCTGCGGGAGAAGGTCTCGGCCTTCTGCACGGCACGTGGCGTCTCCTTCAAGTTCCTGGCGCGGTACGAGTACGCGTGGCTGATCAACGCCAAGTACGCGCCCCGGCAGGTCTCCGGCAAGGGCTTCGTCCTCTACCCGGCCGACGAGGAGCAGTCCCTCGTCCTCGCCGGTGAACTGGTCGGCCTGCTCGCCGACGCGGAGGGCCCCCGCATCCTGTCCGACCTCCAGGTCGACCGGAGCGTCGTCCACGTCCGGTACGGCGCCTACACCCGCCAGTACTGCCGCGGCGACGCGGGCAAGCCGGTCCTCGCCCTGGAGGACCCCGACGGGCGCCGGGTCCCCGACCGCAGGTCCGTGCCGTTCAAGGCACCCTCGTTCGTACGGATTCCGGACGCGTTCAGACCGGCGCCGCCCGTCGCCGACGGCCCGGTCCCGCCGTACCGCATCGACAAGACGCTGCACTTCTCCAACGGCGGTGGTGTCTACCTCGCCACCGACCTCGGCACCGGTCGGCAGCTGGTGCTCAAGGAGGCCCGGCCGTTCGCCGGCTACGACCTGGTGGGAGGCGACTCGGTCGTCCGGGCCGCCAAGGAGTACCAGGCGATGCGGACCCTCGCCGGACTGCCCGGGATCCCCGAGGCGTACGACCAGTTCAGCTGGCAGTCGCACCTCTTCACCGCGATGGAGTACGTCGACGGGACCACCCTCCAGGAATGGTGCGCCGCCCGGGTCCCCTTCCTCGTCCGTCCCGAGCCCTTCGAACCGCCGACGCCCGAGGACATCGGCGCCTACCACCGCGACGTCGAGGAGATCCTGACGAAGGTCCGCCGCGCGATGGAGGCGATCTGGGACCGTGGCCACGTCTTCGGGGACCTGCACTCCGGCAACGTGATGGTCACGCCCGGCCTCGACGTCAAGCTCATCGACCTGGAGACGTGCCTGCCGGAGGACGCCCCCCGGCCCTTCCCCGGCGCCCCCGGCTTCACCGACCCGGCCAGGACCGGGCGAGCCGCGGACGAATACGCCCTGGCGATGCTGGAACTCTCCTGCTACATGCCCCTCACCCACCTGATCCGCATGGACGGCACCAAGCTGCGCCAGCTGCTGGAGACCTGCCGGACCTGGTACGGCCTGCCGCGGGAGTGGGCCGACCGGCTGCTGCGCGCCGCGCGCCGCCCGGACACCGTCACCGACGGCCCGCTGACGGTCGCCTCCAGCCATCTCGACGACGCCCTCGGCTTCGAGACCTGGGCGTCGCAGATCGTGACCGGCCTCCGGGCCACCAGCAGCCACGACCGCGCCGACCGCCTCTTCCGGAGCGACTTCACGGGGTTCTCCCTCTCCCCGGTCTCCCTCGCCACCGGTGCCGCCGGAGTGCTGTGGTCGCTCCTCGGAACCCGTGGCCTCGACGCGCCCGACCTCGTCGAGGAGGTGGCCGACTGGACCGCCGCCCGGGGCAGGGCGTCGGCGACCCGACTCGAATGCGGCCTGTACGACAGCGAACTGGGCGCCGGGTACGCCCTGTGGAAGGCCGGACAGCACGACCACGCCCGCTCCCTGGTGGACTCCGCCCTGGCGAAGGACCGTGACGGCATCGGACTGAGCGTCTTCAGCGGCCTCGCCGGAATCCATCTGGCCGCCTCCGAGATGGCGTCGGGCGTCGATCCGCTGGTGCCCGAAGACCTCGCGGAAGAGCTCGGCGCCGAACTCACCGAGCGCGCGAAGACCTACCTCGACCGCCTTGCCGGTACCGACGAGCCCGACGTGTCGCACTACGGCCTGATGCACGGTGTCGCCGGGATCGCCCTCGCCGTCCACCGCCACGGCCTGCGCGCCGGGGACACCGCCGCCGTCGACCTCGCGCGGGACCTGCTGGAGTTCGAGCTCTCCGGATACGTGCGGTGCGCGGACGGCTCCCTGCAGTTCAACGAGGCCGGGCGCCGTAGCCTCGGGTATCTGGAGGTCGGCTCCTGCGGTGCCGCTCTCGTCCTCTCCGAGCTCACCCGCCACGGGGGATGGGTCTCCGCACGGGCCTCGATCGAGGACCTGGTCCGGGCGACCGGGCCCGAACTCATGGTGCAGAGCGGCCTGTTCCGTGGCCGTGCCGGTTTCGTCGCGGCCCTGGCCACGCTCGCCCGGGACGGGGTCGCCGAAGAGCGCGCCCGCGCGCTCGTCCACCGGCACACCCAGCAGCTGGGCGTGCACGAGATCCGGCCGCGCGAAGGCGAGCTGCACTTCCCCGGATCGCGCAACTTCAAGCTGTCGAGCGACCTGCGGACGGGCAGCGCGGGCGTCCTCACCGGCATCGCGTTCGCCTCCGGCCGCCGGGACAACTGGCTTCCCGGGGTCTTCTAGTGGAGGTACTCGGCCGTATCGTTCCGCTGGCCCTGATGGACACCCTGAGCGTGTCCACCCTGGCCATCCCGGTCTGGTTCCTGCTCACTCCCCGTGGGCTGCGCATGGCGAACGTCTTCGGCTACCTGCTGAGCGTCGCCGTCGGCTATCTGCTGCTGGGGCTGGCGATGCTGAGCGCGCTCTCCGCCGTACGCGAGCCCCTGCGGTCAGCGCTCGACTCGCCCGCCGGGGACATGGCGACGGCGGTCTGCGGTGTGGTGCTGATCCTCATCGGCGCCTGGTACGGCCTGCTGCGCCGGGAGAAGGAGGGCCAGGGACGCCTCACGGCCTGGAGGGAGGCGGCGGTCGGCTCCTCGGCCACGCCCCGCGGCCTGATCGTCGTGGCGCTGACGGCCGTCGCGCTGGAAGTCGTCACGATGTTCCCGTACCTGGCGGCGATCGACGCCCTCGGAGGGTCCGGCCTCCCCTGGGCCGTCCAGGCCGCGATGCTGGCGCTGTACTGCCTGGTCATGATCGCCCCCGCGGTGCTGATGGCGATCGGCCGGGCCGTCTCCCGCAGGGCGGTGCAGCCCACCCTGCGCAGGATCGACCACTGGCTCAGGGTCAACGCCCGGGAGAACACCGCCTGGCTGTTCGCGCTGGTGGGCTTTCTGCTCCTGTCGGGCACCAGCGCCTACGAGAAGGCCATGGACTTCCTCACCGGGTAGACGACCCGTCCCGCCCCATTCTCCGCACACGTGACCGGGTGCTTCCGTACGCAGCGACCACCCGGGTATCAGGGAAGGAAGAGCGACCTTGCGCAAGCCGCGACACACCATCAGCCGGGGGCCGTCATGAGCCGCTCCGCCGTCCTGATCGGCCTCGGCGCCGCCGTGCCCCCGCGCGCGGTGGACAACGCCGAGCTGGAGCGACACCTCGGCCTCGACGACCACTGGATCCGCTCCCGGACGGGAATCGACCGGCGGCACTGGGCCGACCCCGGCACCGCCACGGGCGATCTCGCGGTGGACGCGGCCCGGAGGGCCCTGGACTCCGCCGGAGGCGGCGCCGACATGCTCGTCCTCGCCACCAGCACTCCCGACCACCCGATGCCGGCCACGGCTCCGTACGTCGCCGCGCGCCTCGGCCTCGGGACCGTCGCCGCCTTCGACGTGTCGGTCGCCTGTGCCGGTTTCGTCTACGGCCTCGCCTCGGCCGCCGGTGCCATCGCGGCGGGCATCGCCGAGCGCGTCCTGGTCGTCGGTGCCGACATCTGGTCCACCCGGCTCGACCTGAAGGACCGTAGCACCGCGATCATCTTCGGCGACGGAGCGGGCGCGGCCGTCCTACGGGCCGGTGACCCCTCCGAACCCGGTGCGCTCCTCGGCTTCGACCTCGGCGGCGACGGTGCGCTCAAGGACCTGGCGCTGGTCCCCGGCGGAGGTTCCCGGCAACGGTCCGCCCCGGAGGGCACCAGCGAGGCGGACGACCACCTGACCATGCGGGGCAAGGAGACCTTCACCCACGCGGTGCGCCGCATGGGGGAGTCCTCGGCCCAGCTGCTGGAGAAGATCGGCTGGTCCGCCGCCGAGGTCGACCGGGTCGCGGGGCACCAGGCCAACAGCCGGATCCTCCACACCGTCGCCGATGTCCTCGGGGTGGACCGGGACCGGATGCTCATCCATCTCGACCGGGTGGGCAACACCTCCGCCGCCTCCATCCCTCTCGCCCTCACCGACGCGACGGTCCACGGGCGTCTCGCCCCGGGGCACCGCGTCCTCATGACGTCCTTCGGCGGCGGCCTCAGCTGGGGCTCCGCCGCCCTGACCTGGCCCTCTCTCCAGGTGTCCGAGGTCCTCCATGCCGAACCCGCCGCGCACTCCGACGAGAAGGGCACCACAGCATGACCGCCGACGCACTCACGGAACAGCTCGTCACCCTCTTCACCGACCGGCTCGACGTCAAGGGGGACGTCACCGCCCTGACCCCGTTCACGGAGCTCGAACTGGACTCCCTCGTGATGCTCGAGTTCTCGGCGATCCTCGAACAGCACTGTGGTGTCGACATACCCGAGGGGGACCTCCTCGACGCCGGGGACATCGCCGGTGTCGCCACCCTGATCCTCGCGCGGCAGGGTTCCGGCAACTGAGAATCGGAGGCGCCGCCATGGAGACGGCCATTTCCGCGGAGGGTCTCCGCAAGCGCTACGGTGACCACCAGGCGCTGAGCCGGATCGACCTCGCCGTGCCCACGGGCACCGTGTTCGCCGTGCTCGGCCCCAACGGCGCGGGCAAGACCACCACCGTGCGGATCCTCAGCACCCTGCTGGAGCCGGACGGCGGACGCGCCACCGTGGCGGGTCACGACGTGGCCACCCAGGCCCGCGAAGTGCGCCGCAGCATCGGCCTGGCCGGTCAGTACGCGTCCGTCGACGAACGGCTCACCGGACGCGAGAACCTCCGGCTGATCGGGGTGCTGCTGCACCTCGGGCGGCGCGGTGCGAAGGGCAGGGCCGACGAACTGCTGGAGCGGTTCGGGCTGGTGGAGGCCGCCGACCGGCCGGCGCGGACGTACTCGGGCGGGATGCGCCGCCGTCTCGACCTCGCCGCGAGTCTGGTCGGGCGGCCGTCGGTGCTCTTTCTCGACGAGCCGACGACCGGTCTCGACCTCAGCGGACGGCGGACGCTCTGGCAGATGGTCCGGGACCAGGTGGCCGAGGGGGTGACCGTCCTGCTGACCACCCAGTACCTGGAGGAGGCCGATCAACTGGCCGACCGGGTCGCGGTCATCGACCGGGGCACGGTCATCGCCGAGGGAAGCCCGGACCAGCTCAAGCGGGAGGTCGGCGGCGAGCGCCTCGAAGTCTCGGTGACCTCCCTCGCCGACCTCGCGCCCGTGGCCCGCACGCTGGCCGGTCTCACCCCCGGGAAGCCCGTGACGGACCCCGTGAACCGGACCGTGTCCGTACCGCTGACCGGCGGTGTGCGGACGATCGCCGCAGCCGCGAGCGGTCTCGAAGCGCTCGGGATCGAACCGCGGGACTTCGCCGTACGCAGGTCCACGCTCGACGACGTGTTCCTCGCCCTGACCGGACGGCAGGACGAACCCGAGGGGGAGCGGATGGCGGCGGTCGCCGTTCCCGGCGGAAGGCGGCCGGCATGATCGGGGCGGTCAGCGAATCGTTCGCCCTCGTCGGACGCAGGGTCCGGCACATCCGCCGGATGCCGGAACACCTCCTCGGCGTCACCGTGATGCCGGTGGCGTCCGTCCTCGTCCTCGGCTGCCTCTTCGGCAGCGCGATGCGGGCACCCGGCCAGGGCGGCTACCAGGAATACATCATGGTCGGCATCTTCGCGCAGGTGATGCTCACCAACATCACCACGACCGGCGTCGGCATCGTCAGCGACCTCGACAACGGTCTGGTGGACCGGTTCCGTGTCCTCCCCATCTCCGGCTCCTCCGTCCTGGTGGGACGGACTGTCGCGGACGGGCTGCTGGTCGCCTGGAGCTGTACGGTGATGACCCTCGTCGGATACGCCATCGGCTGGCGCGCCCACAATGGCCCGCTCCAGACACTGGCCGGATTCGGACTGCTGCTCCTGCTCGGCTTCGCGATGTCCTGGCTCGGCGCACTGCTGGGACTCGTGCTGCGCAACGTGGAGACGGTCAGCGCGGTCTCCGGTGTCGTCATGATGCCCCTCGTGTTCCTGTCCAACGCGTTCGTGCCGTTGGACGGGCTGCCGGGCTGGGTGCGGGTCCTCGCCGAGTGGAACCCGGTCAGCGCGATCGTCTCGGCCGGCCGGGACCTGTTCGGGAACGAGCGCGGCCCGACCAGCGGGGCGTTCCCCGCCGAGCACCCCCTTCCCACGGCCCTGCTGGTCCTGGCGCTCCTGCTGGCCGTGGTCGTCCCGCTGACCCGACGCGCCTACCGGAAGGCGGCAGCACAGCGCTGACGGGCTTCCCCGCCGTCCGCCGGGCTTCCCTGCCGTCGTCGCGGACAAGGCCGTCGACCCGGACCCGCCGTACGTCGAGGAGGCCCGGCGGCTGCTCAGCCGCGTCGGCGCCGAGCCGCGCGCCCGGGCGTCCGGCGCGACGAGATCATCTGAAAGTACCCCTGCTCGGCGGTCGAACTGCGGCGAACGCCTGGAAAAGCGGCCGTACTTCGAAAGGATGGAGGCGGCCGGTCCGGGTGGTGGGCGGTCGGGGTCGACAGGGGGTGCGGTGTCGTGGTGCAGCGGTCTTCGGCGGGACGTCGGGCAGTCGCGGTGGTCGGGGCGGGGGCGGCCGGGGCCATGGTCGCGGTGCAGCTCTGTGAGGCCGCGGCGCGGCGGGGGAGCCCGCTGGAACTGCTGCTGATCGACCCGGGGCCCGAGGCCGGGCGGGGAGCGGCGTACGCGACGGGCGACCCCCGGCACCGGCTGAACGTGCCCGCCGGGAACATGAGTTGCTACCCCGACGACCCGGGGCACTTCGTGCGGTGGCTGTGCCGTCACGGTTCGCCCGAGGTCTCGGCCTCGGACTTCGTCGAACGCCAGCGGTACGGGGCGTACCTCGCCGACACGCTCGGCCGGGCCGTCATCGCCGCGCACGGCACCGTCGCCGTCCGCAGGCTCCGCACCCGGGCCACCGGCTGCCGGTGGCAGGGCCGTACCGCGCGCGTCGAACTGGCCGACGGCGGCGCGGTGGACGCGGACTGCGTGGTGCTGGCCACCGGGCCCGGCCCGGTCGCCGACCCGCACTGGGCACCGGCCGCACTGCGCCGCAGCGGCCGGTTCGTCACCGACCCCTGGGCGCCGGGTGCGCTGGACGCGGTCCTCGCCGAGGGCGGCGCGCGGGACGTGCTCCTGGTCGGCACCGGACTGACCTCGGTGGACATCGCCCTCTCCCTGGACCGCCCCGGCCGTACCGTGCACGCCGTCTCGCGCGGCGGACGGCTGCCGCAGTCGCACGCCCTGACCCCGCTTCCCGCCACGGCCTGCGAGGACCATCTGGACGGACTCCCGCTGGTGGGACTGAAGGCCGCGATCCGTCGGCACGTCGGCCGGGTCCTCGCCGCCCAGGGGGACTGGCGCCCCGCGGTGGACGGGCTGCGCCCGCTCACCGCGCGCCTGTGGGGAGCCCTGTCGGAGGAGGACCGGGCCGCGTTCGTGGAGCGGGACAGCGCGCTGTGGAACGTGCACCGGCACCGGATGCCCCCGGCGACGGCGGAGGCCGTGTCGCGGATGCGCCGGACCCGGCGGCTGCGGCCCCGCGCCGGAAGGGTCGTCGACGCCCGTCCCGGCCCGGAGGGAACGCTGACCGTCACCCTCGCCCCGCCCGAGGGCCGGGAGACCCGGGAGCTGACGGTCGGCTGGGTCGTCAACTGCACGGGTGCGCACGCGCCGGTGAAGGACACCGCCGATCCGCTGTGGCGCGGGCTGCTCGACGACGGCGGGGCCGTGCCCGGTCCGCTCGGCATGGGCGTGGACACCGACCGGGGGCGGCTGCGGGGCGCGGACGGACGGGCCGGGCGGCCGGTGTGGACGCTCGGCGCGCCGCGCCGCGGCGAACTGTGGGAGACGACGGCCGTCCCGGAGATCCGGGGGCAGGCGGCGGCCGTCGCCGACGCGGTCCTCGGCCACCTCGCCGGAACCGCCCCGGCGGCGGCGCCCGTACGGCGACCGCCCCGCGACACCTCCGGGTTCGCGCTCAGCACCCATGACGCCGCCGCCGCGGTCTACCGCTCGGGGACGGAGCGGCTGCTGACGCCCCGGTCGGGGGCGGTGCACGCGTTCCGCCGGGCCGCCGCGCTCGACCCCGGGTTCGCCCTCGCCCATGCCGCGCTCGCCCTGACCGGCCACGAGGCCGGGCCCGGGGCCGGTGTGGACGTCGCCCGCGCCCTCGCCGACGCCCGGCGGGCGGTGGCGGAACGGGGGAGCGCGCACGAACGGTCCTGGGTCGAGGCGGTCGCGCACCATGTGCGGGGCACCGGCACCGGCCAGGCCCTGGTGCGCCATCTGGACGCCCACCCCGGGGACCTGACGGCGCTCGCCACCGCCGTGCCCGGCGTCACCTCCTCCGGCCTGTCCGGTGTCGACGGTCCGACCGCCCGCCGACTGGCGGAACGGGCGTACGCGGCCCGTCCGGGGCACTGGTTCCCGGCCTCGGTGCTGGCCCTCGTACGGCAGGACGAAGGCCGGTACGAGGAGGCGGAGGCGCTGGCCGGGGAGGCCCTGGCGGCGGAGCCCGCGTCGGGGCACGCCGTCCACGCGCTCGCCCACGTCGACTACGAGCGCGGCCGTCACCGGGCGGGTCTGGAGCGGCTCGACCGGTGGCTGACCGAACGCCAGGGGCACGCCGACGCCCATCGCGCCCACCTCGCCTGGCACGCGGCCCTGCACGAACTGGCCCTCGGCGACGGGGCCTCGGCCCGGCGCCGGTGGGAGGCCGAGCTGTCGCCCGCCGAGGTGCGGGGGCCCCGGGCCCTGGTGGACTCCTGCACGCTGCTGTGGCGGGTCGGGCTCACCGGTGGCCGGTACGGCGGTACGGAGGTCCACGAGGTCCTGGACGTGATCGACCGGAACCTGCTGGAGCGCCCGGACAGCGCCTTCACCGCGATGCACGCCGCGTTCGCCCTGGCCGCCGCCGTCGATCCGGCGGGGCTGCGGCGGCTGCGGGCCCACGCGCTGCGCGCGGACCGGGTGCGGCGGGAGGTGGTGGCACCGTTGTGCGAGGCCCTGGAACACTTCGCCGATGAGCGGTGGGGGGAGGCGGCGACCGGTCTCGGCCGGGTCCTTCCCTCGCTGGTCCGGGCGGGTGGCAGCGCGGCCCAGCGGGAGGTGGCGGAGGAGGCCCTGCTGTACGCGCTGGTCGCGGCGGGCCGCCCCGAGGAAGCCAGGACCCGCCTGGAGGAACGCCTGGGCCGGAGACCCTCCCCGCACGACCGCACCCGCGCGAACGCGCTGCCGCGCGGGGAGCGGGGGAATCCCTGACGCGGCCGGTGCGCCCGCGGCCTTCCGGGTACGCGGTGCGCACCGCGTCGGACCCCCGGATCGCACGGCGCGTCGGACGCCTCGCCCGCCGGTCGTCAACGATCGTTCGGCGACCGGCGACCGGTGCTCTCTGGGGGTCGGAGCAGGCCGCCCGCCGCCTCCTCGTGGTTCCGTCATGAGAGGTGGCGGGCGAAGAAGGCGCCCACCCGGCGCCGTAGCTCGGCGAGTGTCACCGAGGGGTCGCCGGTGCCGACGAGCGCGGTCCGCGCCGCCGTCGTCACGAGGCCGGAAGCCTGGAGTCGGGGGACGAGCGGGCCGTAGTCGGTGAACGCCCAGTGGTTCGCGTCGCGGAGCAGCCGCCGGTGGCCGGGAAGGCCCGCCCAGGACGACTCGATACGGGCGGCGCCGTCGAATCCGTCGGTGCGGAACAGCAGCAGCGCCCGGTCGGGGCCGGTCGGCGTCGGGTACAGGTCGAGAAAGCCCTCCAGGTTCACCACCGCGCCGACCCGGTGGTCGTCACGGGCCGCGTACACCACCGCCGTACCGCCCGCGGAGTGCCCGTACATCCCGATCCGGCAGGAGTCCATGACCGGTGCGAGCGGCAGGTCGCCGAGCCGGTCCAGGACCAGGCGGAGGTCCGCGATCCGGGTGTCCACCATCGTGCGGAAGGTCGCCGGGTCCGGCGGCCCGGTCAGGACGGTCGTCCGCATTCCGGTGGGCAGCTCCACCTGGGAGGCGTCACCGGGGTGGTCGACGAGGACGACCACCCGGCCGTTGCTCGCCAGGTCCTCGGCGAGGGTGGTGCCGAGCGTGCGGGAGTCGCCACCGCCGGGTGAGTACACCAGCACCGGCCGCCGCCCGGGCAGCGGCGGCGCGCCCGCGTACCCGTGGGTGAGGACCGCGCCCCAGTCCACCGCTCCCGGCTCCGGCAGCCCCGGACGGACGCGCGGCGCGTACTCGGCGAACTCCCCGGCCTCGGCCGGGGTGAGCTGCGGGGCCCGGGGGAAGCCGTGTACCGATCGGGCCGGGTACAGGACGGTCAGCATCAACTCCCGTACGCCGCCCGCCCACGGGTCGGTCCGGGACGGGTCCGTCAGATGGACCGTCCGGATGCCCACGGGGTACGGGCCGCCGGGCGCGGGCAGCCGGAGGACCGAGCGGCCACCGGGGGCGGACGCGGACGCGGCCGTGGGCAGCAGGGCGGCGGCACTCCCGAACAGGGTGCCTCTCAGAAGAGTGCGTCGAGAAGTCATACGAACATCCTTGGGGCGGGGGCCGTCACCGTGCGAAGGTTCAGGTCCTGGCCGAAAGGCTGGACCAGGACGAGGAGTCGTGAGGGTGCTGCGGATCCACTTCACCGCGCGGGACTTCGCCCGGACCCGCTTCGCACCCCGCCCGGCGCCGCTCCACGAGCTGCACGCCGCCCTGACGACAGCCGTGGCCCGGCGTGGCGGGCCGCTGTTCGCACCGTGGCGCGGACGCGTCCTGCGTTCCCTCCCGGCCGTGACCGACCCGCTCGCCGAACTGGTTCCGGCGGGCCGCCCGCCCTCCTTCCTCGACGTCCTCGGCGACACCACGGCCGACGGCTTCGAGCGGATCCGCGCCACCAGCCCCGGTCTCGTCCGCTCCGAGCTGGAACGGGTCTACGGGACGATGCCCGCGCCCCGCCGGATCCGTGACCTGCACGCGGGCGACGAGACGGCCTGGCGCGCCCTGCGCCGCGCCCAGCGGGCCGCGTACGAGACGGTCCTCGCCCCGGTCTGGCCCGTCGTGCAGGACCTGCACCGCGAGGAGTTCACCCGCTACGCCCTGACGGTCGCCGAGCACGGCGTGGCCGCCGCCTTGACCGGTCTGGCCCCGGGCAGCCGGCTCCACGAGGGCGGGTGGGAATGGCCCGGCGCGGCACCGGACCGCGACGTCCGCCTCGACGGGCGCGGCCTGGTCCTGCTGCCTACCTTCCATCACCCGGCGGGCCCGCTCCTCCACGACGCCCCGGGCCGTCCCTCGGTCCTGACGTACCCGGCCGGTCCGGGGGTCCCGCCCACCGCCGGGGGCCCGGCGGCCTTCGCCGGGGTCCTTGCCGCCGTCCTGGGCCGCACACGGCTGGACGCCCTGCGGCTCCTCGCCGAACCCCACACCACGACGTCGCTGGCCCGCGCCCTCCACGTCAGCAACGCGACGGCCTCGTCCCACGCCGCCGCGCTGAGGTCGGCGGGCATGGCGACGACGACCCGCGCGGGCCGCTCGGTCACCCACCGGCGCACGGCCCTCGGCACCCTGGTCGCGGGAGCCTGACCGCCGTAGTCCGCCGTAGTCCGCCACGCTGGTCGGCCACCCCCTCGGCCCTGTCCGATCCCGTCGCCGTCGCCGTCGCCGTCGTCGTCCGGCTCGGGTGCGGCGGGTCGCGCGGCGGGCGCGGGCGTCGGCATCCGGGACCTGTGCGGTGAAGCCGTAGCGGCCGAGCAGGTTCAGGTCGCGGTGTTCGAGCGGGGGAGAGGGAACCGGGCGATGCCCTCCTCACGGCCCTCACGGCCCTCACGGCCCTCACGGCCCTCACGGCCCTCGCGGATCTCGCGGATCTCGGCCCGGAGCCGGGCGACGGCGGCGTCGTGGCGGGACTCCCGCACGGTGGGCCGCCGGTTCATCTGACGGCGGTCGCCCGGCCCACCCGGCTCCCTCCCCCTCGCCGGACGGCGCCCCCCGAAGGACCGTCCCCGCCCGCTCCTTCGGCTTGTTCGCACTCCGATCAGGAGTGCTAATCAAGGGCCCCTGGGGCAACGGCGGTTACCTCCGTATCGTTTTTGAAGGTAACCGCTACGGAGGAGGAAACCCCAGATGAGCTCCATCGCCCCGCGCCACTACTTCGAGACCCAGCTCCAGCTCACCGAGGACCCGCTGCTGGTCGCGGCCCGTCTCGCGGACTCCGGGCTGCACGAGTCCTACGTCGTCTACGAGAACGGCGGCAGCTGGTCCTACGCGGGCGGCGTGCGCGCCGAACTGACGCTCGACCGCACCGGTGCCCGGCTGACCCAGGAGGACGGCGCGGACGCCTTCCGCCCCTGGGACGGGCAGCCCCTGCGCCTGGTCTCCGACCTCCTCGGCACCGTCGCCGTGCCGTACTGGCGGGCCTACGGCTGGGCGACCTTCGAACTGTCCTACGCCAAGAGCGGCGACCTCGACCGGATCGGCGACGGCCGCCTCATGCACCTCATCGTGCCGCGCGCCGAGGTCCGCTTCGAGGCCGGGCACGCCCTGCTGCGCGCCGCCGACCAGGCCACCCTCGACGCCCTCCTCACCACCGTCGCCAGCACCGCGCCGACCGCCGCCGGGCAGCCCCGCCCGCTGGACGTGCACGCCACCGGCGGCAACCAGTACCGCGAGGCGGTACGGCAGGCCGTCGCCGAGATCAACGCGGGCGAACTGCACAAGGTCATCCTGTCCCGGGTCGTCGAGGTCGACGACGAGGTCGATCTGACCGGCACCTACGTCGCCGGGCGCCGGGGCAACAACCCGGCCCGCTCCTTCATGCTCAACCTGGGCGGCACCGAGGCCATCGGCTTCAGCCCGGAGATCGTCGTCCAGGTCTCCGAGGACGGCCGCGTCGTCAGCCAGCCGCTGGCCGGCACCCGCGCCCTCACCGGCGACCTGCTCACCGACGAGAGCCTGCGCGCCGACCTGTTCGGCTCCCCCAAGGAGGTCTACGAGCACGCCATCTCCGTCAAGGTCGGAGCGGACGAACTGGTCGACGTCTGCGTCGAGGGATCGGTCGAGGTCCCCGAGTTCATGGCGATCCGCGAGCGCGGCAGCGTGCAGCACCTCGCCTCCCGGGTGGCCGGACGGCTCGCCCCGGGCCGTGAGGCGTGGGACGCCTTCGGAGCGGTCTTCCCCGCCGTCACCGCCTCCGGAGTGCCGAAGTCGGCGGCGTACGACTCCATACTCCGCCACGAGCCCGAGTCCCGCGGCCTCTACAGCGGCGCGGTCCTCACCGTCGACCACGTCGGCTCCATGGACGCGGCCCTGGTCCTGCGCAGCGCCTACCGCAAGGACGGCCGCACCTGGCTGCGGGCCGGGGCCGGAATCGTCGGACACTCCACCCCCGAGCGCGAGTTCGAGGAGACCTGCGAGAAGCTCGACAGCGTCGCCCGGTTCCTCGTGCCCGCGGGCGGCACCCGATGAGGGTCACCGGCGAGGTGCACCTCGCCGGGCTGGGAAGCTGGCTGCCCGCCGAGGTCACCACCGCCGACGCCGTCGCCGACGGCCGGTACGGGGAGGCGGACCGGAAGGCCTCCGGGATGCTGGCGGTCCGGGTGGCCGAGGACCTCCCCGCCCCCGACATGGCGGTACGGGCCGCCCGGACCGCGCTGCGACGGGCCGCCCGCACCGGGCTCACCGCCGACGACTTCGGGGCGCTGCTGCACTGCGCCACCTACCACCAGGGGCCCGACGGCTGGTCCGCGCCCCACTACGTCCTGCACCGCACCCTGGACCGGCCCATCGGGGCGGCCCAGGTGGGACCGGGCTGCCTGGGGATGCTGACGGCCCTGGAGATGGCCGCCCACCGGCTCGCCGCCGACGACGGCAAGGACGCCGTCCTGCTCACCGCGGCGGACAACTTCTCCCCCTCCCTGGTGGACCGCTGGAACTCCTCCCGGCTGTTCCTCCTCGCCGACGGCGGCGCCGCCGCCGTGGTCTCCCGGCGGGGCGGCTTCGCCCGGCTGCTGTCCGTCGGATCGGTCTCCGCCCCCGTGATGGAGGAACTCCACCGGGGCGGGGAGGAACTCTTCCCGCCCGGCATCACCGTCGGCCGGTCGCTCAACTTCGAGGAGCGCAGCGACTACTGGCGCGGCCGGTGGGCGCAGGGCGCGGCGCCGCCGAAGGTGCACCTGGGCGACGTGGTCGCCGACGCCGTCGACCGGGTCCTCGCGGAGGCGGACACCGGCCTGGAGAAGGTGGCCCGGATCTGCCACACCGGCTACTCCGAAGGCGCCCTCCACACCATCTACCTCGACCCGCTGGACATCGACGCGGCCGACGGGACCTGGGAGTTCACCCGGAGCATCGGACACATCGGGGCCGCCGACCCGTTCATCGGCCTCGAACGGCTCTGGACCCGGGGCGAGGTCGGACCCGGGGACCGCGTGCTGCTGCTCGCGGCGGGCCCCGGCATGGAGGTCGCCTGCGCCGTCGTGGAGATCACCGAGCCCTATCTGCCCGCCACCGCACGACCGGAGGAAGACCTGTGATGCTCGAAGGATGCACCCCCTGGCCGGCCGGGACGGCCGAGCGCTACCGCCGGGAGGGGCTGTGGAACGGCACCGACCTGGGCTCGCTGCCGCGCGCCTGGGCCGGGCGGTACGGCGACTCCACCGCGCTCGTGGCGGGCGAGGAACGCATCTCCTACGCCGAGTTCGCCGACAGGGTCGACCGCAGGGCCGCCGGTTTCGTCCGGCAGGGGGTGCTGCCGGGGGACCGGCTCGTCCTCCAGCTGCCCAACGTCCCCGAGTTCGTGGAGGTGGCCTTCGCCCTCTTCCGGGCCGGAGCGAAGCCGGTGTTCTCGCTGACCTCGCACCGGGCGAACGAGATCCGGCACCTGTGCGCGCTGTCGGGCGCCTCCGGCTATGTCGTCCCCGGAGTCTTCCGGGGCTTCGACCACACCGCCCTGGCCCTGGAGACGGCCGCCGAACTGCCCGCCCTGCGCAGGATATTCGCCCAGGGCGAGACCGGCTCACCCGCCGTGGTCCCGCTGGAGGCCGTCGACGCGGAACCGGTGGAACTGCCCGCCAACGACCCCTCCGACGTGGCCTTCTTCCTGCTCTCCGGCGGCACGACCGCACTGCCCAAACTCATCCCGCGCACCCACGACGACTACGCCTACCAGACCCGTACGGTCGCCGCGCTCGCCGGACTGACCACCGAGGACGTCTATCTGGCCGCGCTGCCGGTGGAGTTCAACTTCACCTGGGGCTGCCCCGGAGTGGTCGGCACGCTCTCCGCCGGAGGGACCGTCGTCCTCGCCCCCGACCCCACCGCCGACGACTGCTTCCGGCTGATCGAGCGCGAACGCGTCACCCTGACCTCGGTGGTGCCCACCGTGGCACGGCTCTGGCTCGACGAACGGGAGTGGTCCGACGCCGACCTGTCCAGCCTGAGGGTGCTCCAGATCGGCGGGGCACGGCTCGAACCGGAACTCGCGGCCCGCGTCGGACCCGAACTGGGCTGCCGCCTCCAGCAGGTGTTCGGCATGGCCGAGGGACTCCTCACGATGTCCCGCCCCGACGACGACCCGGACAGCGTCCTGCACACCCAGGGGTGGCCGGTCTCGCCCGCCGACGAGCTGAAGATCGTCGACGAGCGCGGCGCGGAGGTCCCGCCCGGGACCACCGGAGAGCTGCTCACCCGGGGGCCGTACACCCTGCGCGGCTACTACCGGGCCCCCGAGCACAACGCCAGGGCCTTCACCGAGGACGGCTTCTACCGCACCGGCGACCTGGCCAGTCTCACCGAGGACGGCCGCCTCGTGGTCCGGGGGAGGCTCAAGGACGTCGTCATCCGGGGCGGCGACAAGATCGCGGCCGGTGAGGTGGAGGCCCATCTGCTCACCTGCCCGGGGATCGCGGCGGCGGCGGTGGTACCGGTGCCGGACGAGTTCCTCGGCGAGCGGATCTACGCCTTCCTGGTCGCCCGCGCGGACCGCGAGGAGACCGGAACGGGCGCGGAGCGGCCCTCCCTGCCGGAACTCAAGGCCGCGCTGCACGCCCGGGGGCTCGCCGACTACAAACTGCCGGACCGCGCCGAGTTCGTACCGGACCTGCCGCTGACCCCGCTCGGGAAGATCGACAAGAAGGTCCTCG
The DNA here is from genome assembly GCF_042754005.1 of Streptomyces sp. NPDC059247. Lineage (NCBI taxonomy): Bacteria > Bacillati > Actinomycetota > Actinomycetes > Kitasatosporales > Streptomycetaceae > Streptomyces > Streptomyces sp. NPDC059247. Next base: position 359,211 of record NZ_JBHYZW010000005.1, on the reverse strand, counting down.
CGGCGGCCGCCGCGGACCCCGCGCTGCCGCGCGACTGGAAGCCCACCGGGTCGTCCACCGAACAGTCCGCCGAGCCGTCCGCCGGGCCGTCCACCGGGGCACCCGCCGGGTCACCGCGGACCGCGCCGCCCGGTGCCGCGCCCGCCGCCACCCCGTCCACTCCCGCCGCAACCGCTCCGGGCGAGCCTGCCCTTGTCCCGTCCGCTCCCTCCGCCCCGTCCGCTCCCTCCCTCCTGTCCGGCTCCACCGTCCCGTCCGTCTCCCTCCACTCCGCGCAGTCCGCCCCCGTCCCTTCCGCCTCCGTCCCTTCCACCCCCCTTCCTTCCACCTCCCTCTCTTCCACTTCCCTCCCTTCCATCTCCGTCTCGTCCTCACCGAAGAGGTGAACCATCATGGCCGCCACACGTGCCGCCCGTACCGCACCGCGCACCGCGCCGCTCTCCGCTGCCGAACTCCGCCAGGAGGTTGCCACCGTGCTCGGCGCCGACCCCGGCGCCCTTCCCGGTGACGCCCATCTCGTCCATCTGGGCCTGGGGTCGCTGGAGATGATGCGCCTGGTCACCCGCTGGCGTCGGCAGGGCCTGCCCGCCGAGTTCGCCGAGCTCGCCGCCGCCCCCACCCTCGACGACTGGCACCGCCACCTCACCGCCGCCTGGAACGCCCGTACCGAGGAGGTGGCCTGATGGACGCCCTGCTGGTCAAGGGCGGCTGCCTCTACCCCGCCGACGCCACCGACCGGGTCGTCCCCGACGGCGCCGTCCTCATCCAGGACGGCGTGGTGACGGCCATCGGCCCGACCGGCGAGGTCGAGGCCGGCATCGCACCGGGACAGCTCGACGACCTGCGGACGATCGACGCCCGGGGCCGGATGATCCTGCCCGGCTTCGTCAACCCGCACTGGCACGAGATGTTCGCGATGCGCTTCCCCTTCAAGGGCGCGCTGCGCGAGGCCTCGGACCGCGACGACAAACCGGTGTTCATGGCCCTCGGCGGCGACGTCCCGCAGATCTCCGTGATCTTCGACTCCTTCCACGGCCAGGTCGACCGGCTCACCCCCGACGAGGCCCTCGCCATCGCCCGCTACTCGATGTGGACCCAACTGCGCTCGGGCGTCACCGCCCTCGGCGACGTCGGCTCCCTCAACAAACCGGAGGCCCTCGCCCGCGCCGCCCGCGACCTCGGGATGCGCCTCACCGTGAGCACCTGGGCCTCGGACGCCGTGTGCGCCCCCGGGGACACCCGCTTCCGCCGCACCCGCGACGCGGACGACGAACTCCAGCGGATCGAGAAGCTGCTGATCGACTGCGCGGCCGACCCCCAGGGCCTGGTCCGGGCCTGGCCGACCGCCGTGTACGGAACCAACATGACCGACGAACTCGGCTACGGGTTCGCCGAGTTGGTGGCCCGCTTCGACGTCCCGTTCGCCGCGCACGTCGGTGCGCTGCGCAACGAGGCCGAGGTGATGCTCGCCTACCACGGATCGACCCCGGTCCGCCGGTTCGCCGACCTCGGTCTGCTGTCCGAGCGGTTCATGGCGGTGCACTGCGCCTTCGCCGACGCGGGCGAGCGGGCCCTGCTGATCGGCGCGGGCGCGCACATCAGCCACTCGCCCGCCAAGTACGGCCCGGCGGGAGAGGCGTCCCTGACGGAGACCCGGCTCTTCCCGGAGTTCCGGCGCGCCGGGCTCGACGTCTCGCTCTCCACCGACGGCGCCGCCATGCCGATCGGCGGGATGGCCGAGGCGATGCGCTCGGTGTGGCAGGTCTACAACGAGATGTACGCCGACCCGACCGAGGTGCTGCCCACCGACGCGCTGGCGATGGCGACCCGCATCCCGGCCCGAGGGCTCGACCAGGGCGACCGGATCGGCAGTCTGGAGCCGGGCAAGCAGGGCGATCTGCTGCTGGTCAGGGCCGACGACTGGCGCTACCTCCTCAACCCGCGCCCGCTGGAGGGCTTCCTCTCCCTGGGCGGCTCCATGGACGTGGACACCGTGGTCGTCGCGGGCCGGGTCCTGATCGACGACGGCCGGTCCACCCGGCTGGACGAAGAGGCCCTGGAGGCCGAGTACCTGGAGGCCCTCGGCTCCTTCACCGTCCGCTGCCTCGGCGTGGACGCCGACGCGGTGGCCGCGCGGCTGCGGCTGCGCACCGAGACGCTCGCGGACCGCAGGCTGGCCCGAGCCCGTACGGCATCCCTCTCCACCGACCGGAAGGAACGGCGATGAGTAGGAAAACGGCCCTGGTCACCGGCGCCGCGGGCGGGATCGGGGCGGCGGTCGCACGGGCCCTGGCGGCCGAGGGCGCCCGGGTCGCGCTGCTCGACGCCGACCCGATCGCCCTGGAACCGCTGGTGAAGGAATTGCGGACGGCGGGCGCGGTGGTCCTCGCCCTGGGCGTGGACGTGCGCTCCAGCGGGGAGGTGGACGCGGCGGTCGACCGCACGGAACGCGAACTGGGGCCGCTCGACCACCTGGTGAACGCCGCCGGGGTGCTGCGCACCGGTGAGGTCGCGGGCTTCAGCGACGAGGACTGGGACTTCACCTTCGCGGTCAACGCCACCGGGGTCTTCCACGTCAGCCGGGCGGTCGCCAACCGGATGGTGCCGCGCCGGTCCGGGGCGATCGTCACGGTCGCCTCGAACGCGGCGGGCATCCCGCGCTGGAACATGGCGGCCTACGCGGCCTCGAAGGCCGCCGCCACCAGCTTCACCAAGACGCTGGGGCTCGAACTGGCCAGGTTCGGCATCCGCTGCAACGTGGTCGCGCCCGGCTCCACCGAGACGCCGATGCTCACCTCGATGTACGGGGACGGCGACGCGGCCCGGCCGTCCGTGGAGGGCTCGCCCGGCACGTACCGGCTGGGCATCCCGCTCGGCCGGCTGGCCCAGCCCGAGGACATCGCGCACGCGGTCCTCTTCCTGCTCTCCGACCGGGCCGCGCACATCACCCTGCACGGTCTGACGGTGGACGGCGGCGCCGCGCTCGGCGTCTGAACAGCGCTCCTTGTCCACCACCACCCCCCCCACACACACAGGCACCCGTCCCTCCCCCCACCCCCATCCCTGTCCCTTTCCTCCTCCTGCCCACTGGAGCCCGCGATGGCGATCCCGCTGATCGATTCCTATCCCATGCCGGCCGAGGACGAGCTGCCGCGCAACACGGCGCCCTGGACCGTCGACCCCGACCGGGCGGTCCTGCTCGTCCACGACCTCCAGAACTACTTCCTGAGCCCCTTCGGCCACGGCGGCCCGGACACCGGCCGTCAGCCGCTGACCGATCTGATGGACCACACCGAGGCACTGCGCTCCGCCTTCGCCGAGGTGGGCGCACCGGTCGTCTACACCGCCCAGCCCGGCGGCATGACGGACGAACAGCGGGGCCTGCTCAAGGACTTCTGGGGAGCCGGGATGAGCGCCGACCCGGACCACCGGGCCATCCCCGAGCGGATCGCCCCGGCCCCCGGCGACGAGGTGTTCACCAAGTGGCGGCCCAGCGCCTTCTGCCGTACCGACCTGCTCGGCCTGCTGCGCCGCACCGGCCGCGACCAGCTGGTGATCTGCGGGGTGTACGCCCACGTCGGCATCCTGATGACCGCCCACGAGGGCTTCTCCCACGACATCCAGACCTTCGTGGTCGGGGACGCGGTCGCCGACTTCTCCGCCGAACGGCACCGCGAGACCCTGGAGTACGTCTCCACCCGCTGCTCCGTCACCGTCTCCACCCGCGCGGTCCTCGCGGCACTGGACGGAGGCGCGCGATGAACGGGACGAGCCCCCACCCGCTGCTCGGCCGGGTGCTCGGCGCCGACCCGCCGCCGTTCGCCCTGCTGCACCGGCCCGGGGCCACCGGGCCCGACCGGATCGACCTGCTCGTCGGCGCCACCGCCGCGCGCGAGCTGATCGCCGACATCCCGCTGCCGCCGCACGACGGGGGCGGCGGCGCCCGGCACGAGGTCCTCGCCCTGCTGCCCTACCGGCAGATCCGCGAACGCGGGTACGCCTGCCCCGACGACGGGGCGCCGCTGCTCACCATGGCCGTCGAGGACCAGGCCGTGCTGCCGCTCGACGAGGTGCTGGCCGTCCTGCCCGACCTGCCGATCCACATGGACGAGGGATGCTTCGACGCCGACGACGAGGAGTACGCGGCCCGGGTGCGCCGGGTGCTCACCGAGGAGATAGGCCGGGGCGCCGGGGCCAACTTCGTCATCAAACGCTCCTTCACCGCACGGATCGACGACTGGTCCCCGGCCACCGCCCTGTCCTTCTTCCGCCGTCTCGCGGGCCGTGACCCCGGCGGCTACTGGACCTTCGTCATCCACACCGGTGACCGCACCTTCGTCGGGGCCTCCCCGGAGCGGCACATCAGCCTGGACGCCGGTCAGGTCGTGATGAACCCGATCAGCGGCACGTACCGCTATCCGGCCGACGGCCCCGACCTGGACGGGGTGCTCGCCTTCCTCGCCGACCCCAAGGAGGCCAACGAGCTGTACATGGTGCTCGACGAGGAGCTCAAGATGATGGGCCGGGTCTGCGACCTGGGCGGCCAGGTCACCGGCCCCGCCCTCAAGCAGATGGCCCGGCTCGCCCACACCGAGTACCACATCGAGGGCCGGAGCTCCCTGGACGTACGGGACATCCTCCGGGAGACCCTGTTCGCGCCCACCGTCACCGGCGGCCCGCTGGAGAGCGCCTGCGAGGTGATCAGCCGTCATGAACCGGAGGGCCGGGGCTACTACGCCGGGGTCGCCGCGCTGATCGGCCGGGACGAGTCCGGCGCCCGCCGGATGGACTCGGCCATCCTCATCCGCACGGCCGAGATCGACCCGGCCGGGCGGGTCCGCATCCCGGTCGGCGCCACCCTCGTGCGGGACTCCGACCCGGCGGGCGAGGCGGCCGAGACCCGCGCCAAGGCGGCCGGTCTGATCGAGGCGCTGCGCTCCCCGGCGGGCTCCCCGGCGGGCCCCGCCCCGCTGGCGTCCCTGGTGTCCCGGCCGGAGGTGCTGAAGGCGCTGGCGGCCCGCAACGAGCCGCTGGCCGACTTCTGGTTCAGGCCGCCCGAGGACCGGGACCGCGCGGTGCCGGGCCTGGCCGGACGGCGGGTCCTGGTGATCGACGCCGAGGACACGTTCACGGCGATGGCCCGCCATCTGCTGGAGGCGCAGGGGCTGCGGATCGAGGTGAGGCGGTTCGACGAGGAGTTCCGCCCGGAGGCGCACGACCTGGTGATCGTCGGCCCCGGGCCGGGGGACCCCAGGGACGTGCACGACCCCAAGATCGCCCGGATGCGGCAGGTGACCGCCGAACTGCTCAGGAACGGCGTCCCGTTCCTCTCCGTCTGCCTCGGCCACCAGGTCCTGAGCACGCTCCTCGGGCTCCCGATCCTCCGGCACCCCCTGCCCACCCAGGGCCTCCAGCGGCACATCGACTGCTTCGGCCGCAGGGAACCGGTCGGCTTCTACAACACCTTCGCCGCCCGTTCCGAGCGGGACCTGATCGACAGCCGGGGCAGGCCGGGGTACGTCCGGGTGTTCCGCGAGGAGACCGGTGAGGTGCACGCGCTGCGCGGCCCCGGCTTCGCCTCGGTGCAGTTCCACCCGGCCTCGGTGCTGACCCTGCGCGGCGGCGAACTCCTCGCCCACCTCGTCTCCGAGCTGCTCGGAGAGGTAACGGAGCTTTATCGGGAGCCCGTTGCCGCGACTCCGATACCTGCATAGCTTAATAACCGGTAACGGAAGTCCGGACCCGCACCACCGGCCGCCCCGCCCCTCCCACCGCGCCCACCCTGGAAAGGACCTGTCCGATGCGCTTCGACAACATATGGATCGCCGGCACCGGAGGCACCCTCGGTGAACTCGTGCCGGTGGCCGAGGCGGTGGCCGAAGGCTCCTACTCGGCCGATGCCGCCGCGAGCACCGGCATGATCAGCTACTCCCGCTCGGCCGCCGCACCGCCGGAGATGGCCGTCACCGTCGGCCGGCAGGCCGTCAAGGAGGCCGCGGAGAAGGGCGCGCGGGTCGACACCGACTCCCTGGTCCTGCACAGCCACGGCCACTTCCAGGGCATCGACATGTGGCCCGCGGCCTGCTGGATCGCCCGGGAACTCCTCGGCCCCACCCTCAACAGTATGCCGATGACCGTCGCCGCCTGGTCCAACGGTTCGCTCGCCTCCGTCGACGTGGCCGCCTCCACCCTGATGGCCCGCCCCGACGTGCCCTCCGCCCTGATCACCCTGGCGGATCGTTTCGCCCCGCCCAGCGACCGCTGGTACACCTCGCCCGGCATGGTCTTCGGCGACGGCGCCGCCGCCGCCGTGGTCACCCGCGACACCGGGCGGCTGCGGCTGCGCTCCCTGGTGAGCGAGACCGACACCGTCCTGGAGGGGCTGTCCCGGGGCGACGAGCCGTTCCGCACCGCGCCCGGCGAGCGCCCGGACATGCGGCGCAGGACCCGCGAGTTCCTCGCCACCGGGGAGATCTCCCTGCGCGAGGTGCAGACCAGGTCGGTCGAGCGCACCCGCAGCGTCGTCGGTCGCGCCCTCGAAGAGGCCGGGGTCGCCCCGGACGGCATCGACTGGCTGGTGACCCCCTTCGTGGGACGCACCCTGCACCGGGAGAGCTTCGTCCGGCACCTGGACATCGCCCCCCGGGCCTCCCTGCACGAACTGGGCCTGACGATCGGTCACCTCGGCCCCTGCGACCAGCTCTACGGGATCGACCACCTGCTCAGGAACGACCTGCTGAACCCCGGAGACAGCGTCCTGGTGATCGGTACGGGCATGGGCTTCACCTTCTCCGCCGCGGTCCTCACCGCCGACGGCATCTGACCGCCGAACCCCGTACGGGGGACGGCGCCCGGGCCTCCGCCCATCGGCATCCACGACGACGCCGCTCGTCTACCTCAGCGCGGCTCATACGCACCAAGAGGCTCACACACCAAGAGGCCCACGCGCACCCGCGAGACCTTCCGAGCCTGCGCCCATCCGCGACGGACCCGTACCCGCGACGGCCTCCCGCCACCCGTGAAGGCCTCCGCACCCGCGACGGCCCCGTGCCGCCACGCACCCGCACCCGCGTCGCCCTCCGCTCCTTCGCGGCGCCGAGGCCGCCCGGCCGCCCGGCCGCTCGACCTCCCCACCACCGAGGCCGCCCGACCGGCCCGCCCGACCGGCCCGCGCTCCCGCACCGCCGACGGCGCCCGGCCCCGTACCGCTTCCCGTACCGCTTCCCGTACCGCCGAAGGATTCCGGTCCGCCGCGCACCCCACGCCCGACGGCACCCGAGCCGACCCACTCCCTCACCGCCGAAAAGCCGAAAACCGAAAGTCGACCGCCGCCCCCCGCTTCCCGCACCCGTCACCACCTGATCGCCCGACCGCCGCCCGCTCGCTCCCGCACCACTCCACTCGCTCCGCGTCACCCGTCACCTCGTCCATGAAGGGACATCCCAGATGAGCCTCATCAGCATCCCCGTCAGCTCCCCCCTCGCCACCTTCTCCGGCGCACGGGCCGCCGCCCGGCTGCCCACGCCCGCCGAGCTCCGCGAGGAGATCCCGCTCCCGCCGCTCGCCCGCAAGACCGCCCAGCGGGGCCGCCGCGAGATCTCCCGGGTGCTCGACGGCCTCGACGACCGTCTGGTGGTCATCGCCGGTCCCTGCTCCGTGCACGACCCGGACGCGGCCCTCACCTACGCCGAGCGGCTCTCCTCGCTCGCCGCCGAGCACCGCGACCGGCTCCTGGTGGTCATGCGGGTCTACGTCGAGAAGCCCCGCACCCGGACCGGCTGGAAGGGCCTGCTCAGCGACCCACGGCTCGACGGCTCCCAGGACCTGCCCAGCGGACTGCGGCTGGCCCGCGGCCTGATGGCCCAGATCGCGGGCAGCGGACTGCCCGTCGCCTGCGAGTTCCTCGACCCGATGGTCCCGCACTACCTCGCCGACGCGGTCTCCTGGGGCGCGATCGGCGCCCGTACCGTGCAGAGCCAGGTGCACCGGCAGGTCACCAGCGGCCTCGGGATGCCGATCGGCTTCAAGAACGCCACCGGCGGCGGCGTCGAGGACGCGGTCGACGCCATCGTCTCGGCCTCGCACCCGCACGTGTACCCCGGCATCGGGGACGACGGCCGGGCCGCCGTGGTCAGCACCGAGGGCAACCCCGACGGCCACGTGGTCCTGCGCGGCGGCAGCAGCGGCCCCAACTACGAGGCGGGCCCGGTCGCCGAGGCCCTCGCGCAGCTGGCCGCCGCCGGACTCCCGCGCCAGCTCGTCGTCGACGCCAGCCACGGCAACAGCAACAAGGACCACGAGCGTCAGTCGCTCGTCATCGACGACATCGCCCGGCGGATCGCCGCCGGTGAGGAAGGCGTCGCCGGAGTCATGATCGAGAGCTTCCTCACGGCGGGCCGACAGGACCTCAAGATCGGCCGCACGGACCTGCTCACCTACGGACAGAGCGTCACCGACGCCTGCGTGGACTGGCAGGAGACCGCCCGCATGATCGAGGTGCTGGCCGCCGCCGTGGACGCCCGCCGCGCCCGCCCGTAGGCCCCCGGCCCCGCCGCCGTCCCGGCCCCGGCCTCCGGACCCCCAGGCCGGACCCCCCCATCGACTCAGAGCACCTCCGAGAGGAATGAACACCGTGGCAGTCAACACGAGTTCCACCCTGCCCCTGGCCCGGGTCCTCGACGGCGCGCGGACCGCCGCGCCGCACCGGCACACCCTCATCGTCCCCGCGTCGGCCGCCTCCCGCCCCGAGGAGTACGCCACCGCCGCCCTCGCCGCCCTCGTCCACCGCTACACGGGCGAGACCGAACTGCTGGTCGGACGGCTCCGGCCCACCGCCCCGGCCGAGACGATCGGCATACGCGTCGCCGGGGACACCACCGCCGAGCAGCTCCTGGAAGCGGTCGCCCGGGCCGAGCCCGCCCACCCCTCCGCCGTCTCGGGCCGCCCGCCGCACGCCGCCGTGACCACCGGGGGCCACCCCGACCAGCCCCCGGTCGCCCTGACCCTGTCCTTCTCGCCCGGCGAGGGCACCTACGAACTCCTCATGGACAGCGAGGAGTTCGACGCGCAGGCCGCCGTCCAGTACGCCCGGCACCTGGAGCGGGTCCTCGGCGCCCTGGCCGCCGCCCCCGCCGGCACCGTACGGGACATCGCCCTGCTCACCGACGAGGAGACCCACCGCACCCTGGTGGAATGGAACGACACCGAGGGGCCGGTCCCGGAGCCCTTCTTCCACGAGCGGGTCGCCGAGCACGCCCGGCGCACCCCCGACGCCCTCGCCGTCATCCTCCCCGGCGTCCGGCTGACGTACCGCGAGCTGGACGAGCGGGCCAACCAGCTCGCCCACCGGCTGGCCGCCCGCGAGGTGCGCCCCGGGGACCGGGTCGGCGTCTGCTTCCCGCGCGGCGCCGAGAGCCTGATCGCCCAGCTCGCCTGCTTCAAGCTGGCGTGTGCCGCGATCCTGCTCGACAGCGACTTCCCGGTGGAGCGCGTCCGCTTCATGATCGAGGACGCCTCGGCGGCGATCGTCCTGACCCTGGAGGCCCATGTCCCGAAGGTCGAGGGCCTGGCCCCGGTCCTCGCCCTGGACACCGACGACTGGCGCACCGAACCGGTCACCGCCGTCAGCGAGCCCGTCGGACCCGACGACCTGATCCACATCTGCTACACCTCCGGCTCCACCGGCGCGCCCAAGGCCGTCATGGTCCGCTTCGGCGCGGCCCGCAACCTGATCCACAGCATGAGCGAGCTGTGCGGCATGGACAGCACCTCCCAGGGCACCTGGCTGGCCGCCCCCGGCTACGGGATGATCGAGGTGGAGTGCTTCCCGGTGCTCGCCGTCGGCGGCACCGTGCACATCCCGGACGTCTCCGTCGTCGCCTCCGAGTACCGCCTCCAGGAGTGGTTCCTGCGCGAGGGCATCACCACCACCCTGCTGATGAAGCCGATGGCCGAGCGGCTGTGGCGGCTGGAGTGGCCGGAGGACACCCCGCTGGAGAACATCCGGGTCTGCGGCGAGCGCATCCAGTCCTGGCCGCCCGCCGGACTGCCGTTCCGGCTGATCAACCTGTACGGCTCCGCCGAGGCGACCGTCGTCGCCGCCTGCGACATCACAGAGCTGGGCGAGAAGCTCGGCGCGGAGGGACGGGAGCGCAGGCTGCCGCCGATCGGCCGGCCCACCACCAACGTCACCATCTACGTCCTCGACGAGGACTTCCGCCCGCTGCCGCCGGGGCTCGTCGGCGAGCTGTGCATCGCCGGGGTCAGCCTCTCGGCCGGATACCTGGGCCGCCCGGAGGCCACCGCCGAGAAGTGGATCACCAACCCGATCGACCCGGCCCGGCACCCGGTCATGTACCGCACGGGCGACCTCGCCCGGTACTGGCCGGACGGCAGCATCGAGATCGTCGGCCGCACCGACAACCAGGTCAAGGTGCGCGGCAACCGGGTCCACCTCGGAGAGATCGAGGTCGTGCTCACCACCCTGAAGGGCGTCCAGCAGGCCGCCGTCCTGGCCCGCCAGGACGGGCAGGGCGACGTCCAGCTGACCGCCTACATCGAGCCCGACGCCGGTGCCTCGCCCTCGGTACGGGACATCCGGCGCGGTCTCGGCCGACGGCTCCCGGCCTTCATGGTCCCGGCCGCCTATGTCGTCGGCGGCCTGCCGACCACCACCAACGGCAAGATCGACCGCACCGCGCTGCCCGAGCCGCCCAGGTCCCGCCCGGAGGTCGACACCGCCTACCAGGCCCCCGCCGGGCCCCTGGAGGAGTCGCTGCACGACCTGTGGACCAAGACCCTGGAACTGGACGGCGTCGGGGTGCTCGACAACTTCTTCGACCTGGGCGGCGACTCGCTGCGGGCCGCCCGGCTCACCGAACTGGTCCGCGAGCGGCACGGGGTGGAGCTGGAACTGGTCGACCTCTTCGACGAGCCCACCGTCCAGAAGATGGCCGAACTCGTCGCCCGTACGGTCGCCGCGGGCTGAGCCGCCCGTCCCGACGGACCGCGCACGGCAGTGGCCCCCACACCCGTGGGGGCCACTGCCGTAGGGTCAGCGGTTGTCCAGCATCTCCAGATAGTGCTCGTTGTACATGATGCCCAGGACGTTGCCGAAGGGGTCGGTCACCGAGGCGGTGACGAAGCCGGGACCGTACTCGGTCAGCGGCGTGTACGGCTCCGCCCCCATCGCGAGCAGCTGGTCGAGGGTGCCCCGCACGTCGTCGACGTGCCAGTGGCCGATCGCGCCGCCCGGAGAGGCGGGCAGGCCCGGGGGAGCGTACCGGCGGTCGATCAGCCCCAGTTCGGTCTGGTGGTCACCGACCCGGAACTCGTAGTAGGCGGCGGAGCCTCCCTCGCCGGGGCTCTCGAAGTACGGCTCCACGCCGAGCAGTTGTGCGTACCAGTCCTTAGCCGCTTCCACATCGTCCGCGTAGAAGTTGACGGTGGCGAGTCCTCGCAGCATGGGGTGGTTCCTCTCGTGCGTTCCATGAACACAATCCATCTTCCGCTTCAAACCGCTCACCCCATGAGCACTTTCCGGGAGAAGACTGGAAACATGCGTGCTGACCGACTCGTTGCCGCCCTCATGCTGCTCCAGACCCGCGGCCGGATGACCGCCACCGAACTGGCCGGGGAGCTGGAGGTGTCCGTGGCCACCGCCCGGCGTGACCTGGAGGCGATGTCCGCCGCGGGCATCCCGGTCTACCCCCGGCCCGGCCGCGGCGGCGGCTGGGCGCTGGTCGGCGGAGCCCGTACCGATCTCAGCGGGCTTTCGGCCACCGAGGCGCAGGCGCTCTTCCTGCTCGTCGGTCCGGCCGCGGCGGTCTCGGGACAGGCCAAGGCCGCGCTGCGCAAGCTGCTGCGCGCGCTGCCGCAGACCTTCCGGGCGGACGCCGAGGCCGCGGCGGGCGCCACGGTGGTCGACCCCACCCCGTGGGGCGAGCGGGAACGGCACCGGCCCGAGATGGTCGACCGGCTCCAGGCGGCGGTGGTCCGCCGCCGCCGGGTCCGGCTGACGTACACCGACGGAGCCCGGGAGCGGACCGAACGGCTCGTGGACCCCTGGGGCCTGGTCGACAAGGACGACGCCTGGTACCTGATCGCCGGGACCGAGCGGGGCCGCAGGACCTTCCGCGTCGACCGCATCGGCGAGGCCGAGGAGAGCGGGGAGAGCGCCGGACGCCCGGACGGCTTCACCCTGGCCGAGGCCTGGCGGGAGGTCGTCGGCGACGTCGAGCGGCGCCGTTCGCGGACCTGGGCGACGGTGCTGGTCGAGACGAGGTACCTGGACGTCCTGTGCGACCGGTTCGGACGGCACTGCCACCCCGAGGGCACGGCGGGCGACGGCCGGGCCCGGGTGCGCGTCGCCGCGCCCACCCCGCTGGACCTGGCCCGGAACCTGGCGGGCTGGGGCGGCCTGGTCGAGGTCCTCGAACCCGCCTCGGTCCAGGCCGAACTGGGGCGCATCGGGGCCGAACTCGCCGAGCGCTACGCCGCCGCGCGGACATGAGGACGGCCCCGCCCCCCGCCTCGCGGGGGTGACGGGGCCGCCTCGTGAGCCCTGTGCGGCTCGTGAGTCTTGTGGGTCTCGTGCGGCTCGTGAGTCTTGTGCGCGGAGCTCCGGAAGCGGTGGGAGCGCCGGAAGCTCCGGGAGTGCGGGGCAGCGGGTCACCCGGCCTCGGCCGCCGCGAGCGCGGGCTCCCGGGACCCGGCGGACGGCGTACGGCCGTGCAGCCACGCCACCGCGTCCCGCAGCCCGGCGGGGGAGAGCCCGGCGAGCAGCGCGTTGCGGGCGGGCACGTCCGGCCCGGCCGCGTGGTAGAGCCGCTCGCCCATCTCCCGGGCCGTCAGCGTGGTCCGGGCCGTCCGGTCCCGCCGCAGGGCGTTGTACCGCGCCAGACGGCCCGGGACGTCCCACGGCTCGCCCGTCAGCAGCCCGCCCAGCACCACCGCGTCCTCCAGCGCCATGCAGGCGCCCTGGGCGGCGTACTGGAGCATCGGGTGCGCGGCGTCACCGAGCAGGGCCACCCGGCCGTCCACCCAGCCCTCGACCGGGTCGCGGTCGCAGAGCACCCAGATCCGCCAGTCCCGCCCCAGTTCGAGGAGCCGCCGGGCCTCGGCGCACAGCCCGGGGAACTCGCCCAGCACCCGGGAACGGCTCGCCGCCGCCCCGGTGATCTCCTCGCGCGCGCCGTCGTCGCGGGTGGCCGCGAGGTTGAGGAAGGCCCCGCCGCCGATCGGGTAGTGCACGAAGTGCCAGCCGGGACCCGCCCACAGGGCGACGGCCTTCTCCCGCAGCTCCGGCGGCACCTCCGCCATCGGGATCACCGAGCGGTAGATGGTGTGGCCCGAGACGCGCGGACCGCCGTCACCGACGAGCTGGGCCCGTACCGCCGACCGCAGCCCGTCCGCGCCGACGAGGACGTCCGCGGAGAACCGCCCGCCCCCGGCGGTGAGCGCCGTCGCCCGGTCCTCGCTCTGCCGGTAGCCGGTCACCCGCTCTCCCGCGAGCAGCTCCACGCCCGCCTCGCGGCAGCCCTCCAGGAGCGCCCGGTGCAGATCGCCGCGGTGGACCACGGCGTAGGGGCCGCCGAACCTGGTCCGGTAGGCGCCGGTCAGCTCCATCGTGGCGATCCGCCGCCCCGACGTGCCGTCCAGGAAGCGGAGTTCGTCGATGAAGTCGGCCCGCAGTGCCACCCGGTCGCGCACGCCGAGCGCGTCCAGCGCGCGGAAGGCGTTGGGCGCGAGCTGGATTCCCGCGCCTATCTCGGAGAACTCCGGCCGGCCCTCCAGGACCGTCGCCCGGTGTCCGGCACGCGCCTGGGCCAGAGCGGTGGCGAGTCCGCCGATGCCGCCGCCCGCGACGAGTACGTGTGTCATCGCCTGCTCCTTGTCTCGTGGTCCTGCGTCGTCCTGCGTGGTCGTACGTCGTCCTGCGTCGTCCTGCGTCGTCGTGGTGGTCCTGCGCCGTCCCGTCGCCCTGTCGTCCCGTGTCCCGTCGTCCCGCGCGGGTCCGCGCGGGACGGTCGCGGGTGGTCGCGGGTGGTCAGGGGGGAAGCGCTGCGGCGGCCGGCCCCGTGGCTCGGGGCCGGCCGCCGGAATCCGAGCCGGTGCCTACTTCGCGGCGGGAACCGCCGTCGGAGCGGCGGCGGCGGGAGCCTTCCGCTCACCGGCGGCCGAGGCCACGGCGGTGCGCCGCAGACCGAGGACCGACACGACGACGATGGCGGCGGAGATGGCCGTGGTGAACCAGAAGGCGGTCTGGAAGCCGCCCACCGGGATGGCCGCGGCGGTGCCGTGCACCACACCGGCCAGGGCCACGCCCAGCGCCAGGCAGAGACCGACACCGAGCTGACGGCTGGAGTTGAACAGACCGGAGGCCAGACCCATCTGCGGTCCGGAGACACCGCTGGTGCCCGCGATGGCGGTGGCGATCATCATGACCGTCACACCGAGGCCGAGCAGCACACCGCCGGGCAGCACCCCGAGCAGGTAGGAGCTGTCCGCCGTCACCTGCGCCAGCAGCCCCGAACCGATCGTCAACAGCACACCACCGGCGATCAGCACGTTCCGGGCGCCGAGCTTGTGGGTCAGCTTGACGACCGGCAGGCTGAACAGGAAGACCACGAACGCCTGCGGGAAGAAGCCCATGCTCGCCCTGAGCGCGGAGTACCCGAGGATCTGCTGCATGTACATGGTGATGAAGAAGGTCGAGACCGACATCACCCCACCGGACAGGAACGCGATGCCGTTGCCCGCCGACAGCGCGCGGTTGCGGAAGATGGAGAGCGGGACGAGCGGCTGGGAGACCTTGGTCTGCACGACGAGGAAGGTGATCAGCAGGACGGCGCCCGCGGCCAGCGAGGCCAGCACCGGGGTGGCGTCCCAGCCCTTGTCGGACGCCGCGGTCAGCCCGTAGGTGAGGGCGCACATCGCCGAGGTGACCAGGATCGCGCCGGGCAGGTCGAGGCGGGAGGAGCGGGTGGCGTGGTGGTCGGCGAGCAGCCGCTTGGCGGCCAGCGCCACGAGCACGATGCCGACCGGGACGTTGACGAGCATGACGGCACGCCAGGTGAGGTACTCGGTGAGCACGCCACCGGCCACGACACCGCCGGTGAAACCGGCCGAGGAGACCGCGCCGAAGACGCCCATGGCCTTCACGCGCTCCGCACCCTCCGGGAAGCCACCGGCGATCATCGCCAGGACCGCGGGGGAGACCGCCGCCGCCGACAGGCCCTGGACCGCGCGGGCCAGGACGAGCACCCACGAGTCGGTGGCGATGCCGCCGACGAGCGAGGCCAGGGTGAAGACGGCCAGACCGACCACGAACATCCGCTTGCGGCCGAAGACGTCACCGGCACGGCCGCCCAGGAGCAGGAAGCCGCCGTAGAAGAGGGCGTACGCGCCGACGACCCACTGCAGTCCGCTGGCGGAGAAGTGGAGGTCACGCTGCATGGCGCCCAGGGCGACGTTCACGATGGCGAAGTCGAGGACGAGCATGAACTGTGCGGCGCACAGCAGGAGGAGCGGCGGCCGGGCGCCGGCCGCGGCGTTGGTGCTGGTCATGATTTTCCTTTCACGGGGAGAGGGACAGGAGCGGGGGATACCGGCGAATCCGCTTGGCCGGTAGGGTCTGGGAGATGACCGAACCCAAGCGCGTGCGTCAGCCGGGTGACCGTGAGGTGGCCCCCGGCCGGCTCGCACTGGTGCAGTCCTTCGTGAACAGCGTCAATGTCGAGTTCGGACCGGACGAGTTCGCGTCCGGGACGGGTCTCGTCCGGTGGATGGAGGGGAACGGCTTCCCCGCGGGCACCGCGGCCCCCTCCGAGTCCGACCGCCTGGAAGCGGTCGCGGTACGGGAGGCGCTCCGCGCCCTGATGCGGGAGAACAACGGCGCCGGAGCCGACCCGGCGGCCCGCGCCCTGATCGAACGCGTCGCCGCGCACTGCCCGCTGGTCCTGGCCTTCGACGGGACCGGCGCGCCCGGACTGCGCCCCGGCGGCACCGGTACCCGCGGCATGATCGCCCAGATCCTGGCGATCGTCGTCGAGTCCACCGTCGAAGGCGCCTGGCACCGTCTCAAGGCCTGCCGCGAACACCGCTGCGAATGGGCCTTCTACGACCGGGCCCGCAACCGCAGCGGACGCTGGTGCTCGATGGCCGTGTGCGGGACGCGCTCCAAGATGCAGGTCTACCGCCAGGGGCTGCGCACCGCGACCGCAGGCCGCTGACAGCAGGACGGCCACGGACCGTACGGCGTCCGGCGACCGTAAGGCACCCGCCGGGCCCTCGGCGACCGGGGCGCTCACGGCGCGAACTCCTTCCCGAGCAGCAGCCGGGCCACCGTCAGCTTGGTGGCCGCCGCGGTGCCGTCCGCGAGCTGGAGGCCGATGACGTCCCGCAGCCGCTGGGCCACCGGTCCGTCCTCGCTCCACCCCTGGTGACCCATGGTCAGCAGGGACTGGTGCACGGCCTCCACCGCCGCCTTGGGGGCCCACCACTTGGCCATGTTCGACGGGATGCGGGGGTCCTCGCCCCGGTCCGCCCGCCACAGCGCCTCGTGACACACCAGCCGGGCCGCGTGCAGCAGCGTGGTGTGCTCCACCAGCGGGAACACCACCGACTGGAAGCGGCTGATGGGCTGCCCGAAGGCGGTCCGCCCCGACGCGTGGGCGTACGCCTCCGCGAGGGCGGCGTCACCGACGCCGATCGCCATGAGCGCGATCAGCGCCCGCGACACCCCGAAGCCGCGCATCACCGCGGTGAACCCGCCGCCGGGCACCCCGACCAGGTCCTCGGGGCCGACCCGCAGCCCGTCGAAGAGCAGCCGCCCGCGACCGCCGGAGCGGCAGCCCAGGTCGGTCAGCCGCTCCTTGTGGACCCCGTCGCCGTCGATCCGCGCGTAGAAGGCGCTGATGCCGTGCGCGCCCTCGCCGCCGGTCCTGGCGAACACCAGCGCGTGGGTGGCGTACGCGGTCACCATGATCGAGGTCTTCTCGCCGGACAGCAGCCAGCCGTCACCGTCGGGCTCGGCACGCATCCCGATGCCCGCGGCGTCCGTACCGTGACCCGGCTCGGTCAGCGCCAGCGCCACCAGCGCCTCGCCCCGCGCGATCGGCGGCAGCCAGCGCTCCAGCTGCTCCGGGGTGCCGCTGGAGGCCAGGACCCCGCCGATGAGCGCCGCGTTGAGGACCGGGAAGCACACCGACAGATCGGCGGCGGCCAGCTTCTCCAGCGCGACGCCGGAGCTGACGGCGTCCAGACCGAGCCCGCCGTACTGCTCGGGGACCCGCAGCGCGAACAGTCCCGCCTCCGCCATGTCCTCGATCAGCCCCGGGTGGTAGGCGCCGCGCCGGTCGTTCTCCTGCCGGTGCGGAGCCACCCGCTCCTCGGCGAACGCGGCGACGCGCTTGCCCAGTTCCTCCTGCTCCGCGGTGAAGCCGAAGTTCATGAGACCGTCTCTCCTTCCCGGGCCCGGAGCCGGTCCCGCAGCGCGAATTTCTGGATCTTTCCGGACGGGGTCCTCGGCAGCGCGGGCACCAGTTCCAGCCGCTCGGGCCAGTACGTACGG
This sequence comes from Streptomyces sp. NPDC059247, assembly GCF_042754005.1. Lineage (NCBI taxonomy): Bacteria > Bacillati > Actinomycetota > Actinomycetes > Kitasatosporales > Streptomycetaceae > Streptomyces > Streptomyces sp. NPDC059247. The sequence continues at coordinate 341,639 of NZ_JBHYZW010000005.1, read as the reverse complement.
GCCATGCCGAGCCCCGCCAGATGGGTGCGCACGTCCTCCAGACCGGGCGCGTCACCGGAGGTGACCAGGAACGCGCAGGCGCGCTCCCCGAGCCGCCGGTCCGGGTACCCGACCACGGCCACGTCCTTGACCGCGCGGTGCCGCAGCAGCGCCGCCTCGATCTCCAGGACCGGGATGTTCTCGGCGCCCCGCATGATCACGTCCTTGACGCGCCCGGTGATCCGTATCCCGCCGTGGCCGTCGGAACGGGCCAGGTCGCCGGTGTCGAACCAGCCGTCGGCGGTCACCGAGGCGTCGTAGACCTCCTGGCGCCGGAAGTAGCCCAGGCACTGGGCGGAACCGCGCACCTGCAGCAGCCCGGGAGCCCCCGGTGCCACCGCCGCGCCGTCCTCGCCGACGATCCGGACCTCCATGCCCGGCACCGGGGTGCCGTCGCTCTCGGCGGCGCGCAGCGCGGGCTGTTCGGGGCGGGTGACGGTGACGCAGCCGTTCTCCGTCATGCCCCACAGCGCGTACAGCCGGCAGCCGAGCACCTCGCGGGCGTCCTCCACGAGCAGCGGCGCTATCGGCGCGCTGCCGGTGGCGAAGGTGCGCAGCGCCGACAGGTCGTGGGGGGTCTCGCGCTGGCCGTCGATCAGGTCGGAGAGGAAGGTCGGGGCCCCCATGAAGAAGGTCACCCGCTGTTCCTGGAGCGTGCGCAGCATCTGCCGGGGCTCCCAGCGGTCCACCTGTACGGCGGTCGCGCCGAGCAGCAGCGGCATCACGAAGTTCCAGGTGAAGCCCGCCTGATGGGTCGTGGGGGAGCCCATCGCGGTGACGTCGGAGCCGGTCACGCCGAGGACGTCGGCCTGGGCCCGGTTCATCGAGTACAGGGTGTTGTGGCTGTGCAGCACGCCCTTGGGCTCTCCGGTGGTGCCGGAGGTGAACATGATCTGGGCGGCGTCGTCCGGTCCCGCCTCCAGCGCGTCCAGGGAGGCCAGCAGCCCGGGGTCGGGCTCCGGCCCGTAGAGGTCCCGTACGAAGTCCAGCGCGCCGTCCTCGTCCGCGCCGCCGCCGAGGAGCACCCGGTGGCGCAGGGTCGGTACGGCCGAGGCGACCTCGGCGCTCATCTCCGCGTAGGAGAAGCCCCGGAACTCGGCGGCGGCGATGTAGACCGGGCTCTCGGTGAGCCGGGTCATGAACTCCACCTCGCGGCGGCGCATCACCGGGACCACCGGTCCCGCGACCGCGCCGATCCGGGCGGCGGCCAGGCAGAGCGCCACGAGCACCCAGGAGTTGGGCAGTTGCAGGGTCACGACGTCGCCCCGGCGCACCCCGAGGCGCAGCAGGCCGACCGCCAGCCGGTCGACCCGGCGGGCGAGTTCGGCGTAGCCGACGGTCTCGTAGGTGTCCCCCTGGTAGCAGACCAGGGCGGGCTTGTCGGGCTGCTCGCGGGCCCAGCGGCGCAGATCGTGCAGCACGGTCCCGTCGCGCCACCAGCCCGCGGCGCGGTAGGTGTCGGCGGTGGTCAACTCGGGCCTCCCCGGCCGGTCTCGACGGCTGTCCGGGCGCGCTCGGCGATCTGCCGGGCGCTGACCCCGCCCCGTTCGAGCAGATAGCGCTGGCTGCCGGCGACCGGGACGAACTCGTCCGGCAGGGCCATCCGGTGCACCCGTACCGGGCGTACGGCGCTGAGCGCCTCGGTGACGGCGGAGCCGAACCCGCCGGACCGCCAGTGCTCCTCCACGGTGATGACGGTGTCCCGGACGCCGAGCGAGCTCAGCAGGGCCGGGGTGTCCAGCGGCTTGACGGTGTGCAGATGGAGCACGTTCGCCGTGATGCCCTCGCACTTCAGGAGGTCGGCCGCCTCCAGGGCGGCGAGGACCGGATAGGGTCCGCAGGCCGCCAGGGTGATGTCCGAGCCGTGCCGGAGCTGCTGGGCCTTGCCGAGCCGCAGCGGCGGACCGGCGGGCAGGTCGGGGGTGGCGCCCCGGCCGAGCCGGAAGTACACGGGGCCGCCCAGGGCGAGCGCCTGGCGCAGGAGTTCCTCGGTGCCCGCGGCGTCGCCCGGGACGACCACGGTCATGTGGGGCAGGGCCCGCATGACCGCGATGTCCTCCAGGGCGTGGTGGGTCGGTCCGAGGTGCCCGGCCGAGACCCCGCAGTGGGTGGCGGCGATCAGCACCGGCAGGTTGCCCATCGCGATGTCGATCTTCACGGCCTCCACGGCACGGGAGGAGGCGAACGCCCCCATCGTGTTGACCAGCGGGATGCGGCCCTCCCGGGCCAGTCCGGCCGCCGCGCCCATCAGGGTGTGCTCGGCGATGCCCAGGTTGAGGTAGCGGTCGGCGGCGGAACCGAAGTCCACCCCGCCGAAGAGTCCGGTGTCGCTGTCCAGGACGACGAGCCGGGGCTCGCCGGGCAGCAGTCCGGCCACGGTGTCGCGGTACACCTCGCGGGCGGACCGGTCGGGGGCGGGGGCCAGGGCCGTGCTCATCGGGGGTCACCGCCCGCCGAGGCGCGGACCGCGTTGAGCGCCCGCAGGTGCTGGCGTCCGCTCAGCCGGGCGTAGTGGCTGCGGGCCTGGCCCTCGATGAAGGGCACTCCCTTGCCCTTGACGGTGTGGGCGATGAGCACGGTGGGGCGCCGGGGGTCGGCGGGCCGGGTCAGGGCCTCGGTGAGCGCCTCTGCGTCGTGGCCGTCGGCCTCCAGGACCCGCCAGCCGAAGGCCCGCCAGCGGTCGGCCAGCGGTTCCAGGGAGTTGACGGTCTCGGTCCCGCCGGTGATCTGGAGGCCGTTGCGGTCCACGATCGCGGTGAGTCCGGCGAGGCGGTGCGCGGAGGCCACCGAGGCGGCCTCCCACACGGAGCCCTCCTGGAGCTCGCCGTCGCCCATCACCACGAAGCAGCGCCGGTCGGAGCCGTCGAGCCGGTTGGCCAGGGCGTAGCCGACGCCGAGCGCCAGACCGTGGCCGAGGGAGCCGGAGGCGATCTCCACACCGGGGATCTCGGGGTGCGGGTGGGCCATGAAGTGGCTGCCGGGCCTGGCGTACTCCTCCAGGGCCTCGGCCGGGAAGTAGCCGGCCTCGCACAGCGCGGCGAAGAGGGCGATGCCGCCGTGGCCCTTGCTGAGGAGCAGGACGTCGCGCTCGGGCAGCCCGGGGAAGCGGGGGTCGTGCCGCATCACCCGGAAGTAGAGGACGGACAGGATCTCGACGAGCGACATCGACCCGCCCAGGTGGCCGCCCTCGGGTCCGGCGCACATGGCGACGACGTGTTCCCTGATCCGCCCGGCGATCACCGCCAGCTCCGCGGCGCCGGGGCCGTGCGGGTCGGGACCGGTGATGCCGACGGCGGTGGTGTCCGTGCGGGCGTGGTCGGTGGTGTCGGTGCGGGCGGGGGCGCCCCGCAGCAGAGGCGGGCTGCTCATGCCAGGTCCTTTCGCTGGGTCCGTGGTGGGTGGGGGCGGTCTAGTTGGGGTGGAGGCCGGTGAATTCGAGACCGCGTCCCTCGGGCTCCCCGAACCGCACGTTCATGCACTGCACGGCGTTGCCCGCGCCGCCCTTGACGAGGTTGTCGAGCGCCGCGATCACGGTGACCGTGGAGGCGCCCCGGTCCAGGGCGAAACCGATGTCGCAGAAGTTGGAGCCGGAGAGGATCTTGGCGTCGGGGAAGCGGTGCAGCCCGCGCCGGGCGGCCACGATCCGTACGAACGGCTCACCCGCGTAGCGGCTCCGGTAGGCGGACCGGATCGCCCGCTCGTCGACGCCCTCGGCCAGGCTCGCGCGGCTCAGCAGCTGGACGCCCCGGACCGCCTCGACCCCGGTCGCCGACATCCGTACGGTGTGTCCGGTGGCCTGGGATATCTCGGCCTCGTGCCGGTGCCGGGTGGGGGCGAACACCCTGAGCGCGCCGCTCCGTTCGGCGTGCAGGTTCTCCGCGCCCGCCTTCGCCCCGGAGCCGCTGGAGCCGGTCCTGGCGTCCACCGTGATGTCGCCCGCGATCAGACCGGCCTCGGCCAGCGGCACCAGGGACAGGATCCCGGCGGCGGCCATGCAGCCGGGCACGGAGATCCGGTCCGCGGAGCGCAGCCGCTCGCGGTGGAACTCGGGGAGTCCCTGGACGAAGGTGTCGATCAGGGCGACGGCCTCGTGGGAGGCGCCGTAGTAGTCCTCGTACACCTCGGGGTCGTTCAGCCGGAAGTCGCCGGACAGGTCGATCACGACCCCGGCCTTCTCCAGGAACTCCGGCATCCGCTGCATCGTCTCGCGGTGCGGGGTCGCCAGGAACAGCACGTCGCAGCGGGTGAGCTGGTCCTCGGCCGAGAACGTCAGCTTCGTGCGGTGCCGCAGATTGGGGTGGACGCCGTCGACCTGGCGTCCCTGGAGGGTGCGGGAGGTGGCGGCGACCACCTGGACCTGGGGGTGGCCCACGAGCAGCCTGAGCAGCTCCCCGCCGATGTACCCGGCGGCCCCCACCACTGCTGCGCGGATCATGACTCTGCCTTTGCTGTCAGGAGGGCGGCGATCGCGTCCGCCACATCGAGGTCCGTTCCGTACGTCGACTGCAGGCCCCGGAACTCGACCCGGTCGTTGACCTCCAGGACGGTGAGCAGGCCGCCCGGCTCCTCCAGGAGGTCCACCCCCGCGAGGGTGGCGCCGACGGTGTCCGCCGCCCGGACCGCGAGGGCGGTGAGGTCGTCGGTCAGCGGGCAGCGTTCGCTGACCGCGCCGCGCGCCACGTTGGTGCGCCAGTCCTCGCTCCTGCGGTACGTCGCCCCGACCGCCCGGCCGTCCACCACGAGGACCCGGATGTCCCGGTCCGCCTTGGCGACCTCGCGCTGGACGTAGACGACGTGCGACTGGGGGGAGGGCAGGGCGGCGACGTGTTCGAGCACCGCCTCGGCCATCGCCCGGCCGGTGACCCGGGTCACCAGCCGGCCCCAGGAACCGACCAGGGGTTTGATGACCGCCGGATAGCCCAGTTCGTCCAGGGCCTTGAGCGCGGCCTCGGGGGTGAGGGCCAGGATGGTGTCGGGGGTGGGCACGCCCCCGGCGACCAGGGCCGCCGAGGTCTGCCACTTGTCCCCGCAGACGGCCGTGGCGGCGGCGCTGTTGACCACCGTCACGCCCGCCGACTCCAGTGCGGCAGCCGCGTACAGGGCCCGGTAGTGGCCCACTTCGCGGTTGAGCACGGTCCGCGGACCGTCCCAGGGTTCACCGGCCCGGACCGAAAGGGCGCGGGGGTCGATGTGTTCGCATACGGCGCCGCGCCTCTCCAGCGCGGTCAGGATGTTCTTCTCCTCGAACCGGACCCGGGAGGCGAGGACACCGAGTCGCGCTGCCGCAGGGCTCATCAGGGTGATCTCCTTCTCGATGGTGGTGGCCGGTCCGTCTACTCGCCCCAGTCCTCCTCGACCTCGGGGGCCAGCAGCAGCCGCGGCGGCTCGACCGACTCGATCTCCAGCTCCAGCCGGCAGTCGGGGCATTCGACTATTTCGCTGACCCGGGCGTCCTGGCCCAGCGAGACCTCGGCGTCGCACTCGGGGCACGCGGGGGCGATCAAAGTGTTCTGCATGACGATTTCCTCAATTCTTCCGAAGGGCGGTAAATCCGGGAGACGGTCAACCGAGAATTACTTTAGTGCTGCATTTCGGTCCGCCCGGTCCAGTCCAATGAATGCTCTGGATCGGAACCGAGGCGAATACTTATGGGGCGGGAGCGAAGGGGGAGCCGGACGGGGCCGGGTCGGCCGGACCGACCAGGTCGGCCGGGGTCACGGACCGTCAGGCGGCGGCGCCCGCGAGCACCTGGCCCGCCCCGTCCGCCTTCCCGTCCGCCGGTCCCGCGCCGGGTCGGTGCGCCGGTCCGTCCGCAGGTCCGGCCTCCCCTCCCGCGCCGGGTCCGTCCGCCGGTCCGGCCTCCGCTCCGGGCCCCGCCTCCACCGGAGGGGTCTCCGGGCCGGTGCCGTCCGGGGGCGAGACCAGCGGGTAGGACCGCAGGGCCTGGCGGAGCGCCTTCTCCGCGATGTCCGTGAAGCCCTCCGGTACGGCCCCGGTGGCCACCGCCAGCGTCACCGGCAGCGGCTCCGGCGGCGCCGGGAGCCCCGGGCGCACCGACGGTGCCAGGCCCCACAGTTCGTCCCCGTTGGCGACCAGGCACGTCATGCCGAGGCCCGCCTTGGCGGCCGACCGCAGCCCGATCAGCTCCTCGCTCTCGTACGAGATCCGCCAGGCGATGCCCGCGGCGTCGAGGGCGTCACGGACCCGTCCGCGCAGGGTGCACGGCTCGGGGAAGAGCGCCAGCGGCACCGCCTCCCGCTCCCCGTGGGCCGGCCGACCGAACCAGGCCAGCCGCATCCTGCCCAGTTCGACGCTGTCCGTGCCGGGGCCGGTCGGCTCGCTCTGGAGCAGCAGCGCCGCGTCGAGCTGGCCGCCGGTGAGCTGCGCCGCCAACTCCTCGCTCGACCCGGTCCGTACGCTCAGCTGGACCTGGGGCATCCCCCGGTTCAGCACCCGGAGGAACTCCGGCAGCACCTCCCCGAGCTGGCTCGCCACGCCCACCGAGAGCATGACGTTGCCGGTCTGCGGGATGAACCGGTCGACCGCCTCGTCGTTGAGCGCCACCATCCGGCGGGCGTATCTGAGGAGTTCCTCGCCCCGTGGACTGAGCCGCAGGTTGCGGCCCGTGGAGGCGAACACGGGACTTCTGATGAGGCCGCTCAGCTGCCGTATCTGCTGGCTGACCGCGGGCTGAGTGATGTGCAAGGACTCCGCCGCCCGCCGGAAGCCACCGAGTTCGACCACGGCGACCAAAGTCCTCAACCTGTTGATCTGCAAGTCGTGATGCATACTCCCACCCACATCGTCGGGGACGTTCCGTCTTCCGCGTTCCGGTGTCGCGTGTTCCTTGCCGAGTGTTCCGCGAGGTCGTGAATGAAGCGTAGATCCGGGGGTTTCGCCGCCGCCATGGATGGGCTCACGGACCGCATGTGACATCGTCATGCCGTCGGTATGCGCTGTTCAAGAACGAGGAATCAGCCCGTCTTATTCGATTCATAAACACGCGCCATCGGATTTCTTCCCCGCAATTCTCCCGGCTGTCTAATGTGAATGACCGAAGAGCGATTTCACGGAACCCGAGGAGAGACGTCATGCTCGCAGCCACCGCCGGTCCCGCGGTCCAGCAGGGAGTCCAGATACAGTTCGCCGACCCGGCGCTCACCACCCGCAGCCCCGGTGAGGAGTTCGCCTGGTCGGTCCGCGCCGCCGACGCCGACCAGGACCACACGGTGCCCTTCCAGGCACATCTCCCGGCCGTCTTCCCGCTGTTCGCGACCCGGCCGCGCTACGCCGTACGCCACCTGCTCAAGACCGCCTCGGTGGCCGACGCGCCGGTGACCTTCGTGCACGAGCCGCCCGCCGCGAAGCTGGCCGCCGCCGGAACCTCCTACCAGGCCACCCCCGAGGGCGCGTTCGCCCCGCGCCTGGAGCGGGCCGAGCTCACCGACCTGACCGTGCGCGTGCCGCTGCCCGACGGGCTCCTCGACCAGCCCGCGCTGCTCGCCTCCTTCATCGACTACCGGGTCCTGGTCCGCCTCTCCGTCGTCGAGAACGAGACCCTGCTGCACGGCAGCGCCGACAAGGCGATCAGCGGCCTCCTGAACCTCCCGCAGATCCGCCGGGGACAGCTCGGCGAGGACGTCTACGCCTCCATCACCGAAGCAGCGGCCGAGGTCGAGGAGACCGGCGGCTCCTGCGACGGGATCGTCGTCCACCCCTTCACCTACTGGGAGCTGGTCAGGACCGGAGTGCTCGGCCAGCTGGGCGCCGCCGGCATCACCGTCTCGCGCACCCGCATGATCCCGCGCGGCCAGGTCCTGCTCGGCGACTTCCGGGCCGCCGTCACCCTGCTCGTCCCGGGCGTGGCCTCGCTGACCCTGCGCCGGGGCGCGGGCCCCGGCGGCTCCGACGCCGTCGAGGCGAGCAGCCGCATCGGCCTCGCCGTCCACCTGCCCCAGCACTTCCTGCTGCTGACCAGCGGCTGACGCGCGACCGACCCGCCACCCGGCGCGGCCGACCGCGCCGACGGCACCCACGAAGGGACCCCCACCATGACCGGCCCCTCCCCGGCGGACCGCCCGCCGCGCGTCCTCTACATCACCGGATGGATGCGCAGCGGCAGCACCCTGCTCGGCAACGTCCTCAACGAGATCCCCGGCGTCCGGCACGTCGGCGAACTCCACTACCTCTGGCGCAACGGCGTCCTGGGCGCCGGGACCAACACCAGCTGCGGCTGCGGCGAGCCGGTCCGCTCCTGCCCGCTCTGGTCCGAGGTCCTCGCCGAGCTGCCCGAGGGCTCCGTCGAGGCCGTCGCACACCGCACGACCACCCTCCAGCGCGCCCTGCTGCGCACCCGCCACACCCCGGCCCGGCTCGCCGAGGCCCGCGGCGAACGGCCCGCGCCCCCCGGCGTGGACGAACTCCTCGACCGGTCGGCCGCCGTCTACCGGCGGGTGGCGGCCCTCGGCGCCGACCGGCTGATCGTGGACGGCTCGAAGTACCCGGCGGAGGCGGCGGCCCTCCTCGGCCGCCGCGACCTGGACGTCCGGGTGCTGCACATCGTGCGGGACCCCCGGGCCACCGCCCTGTCCTACCGCAGGGCCAAGGAGTACATCGACCCCATGTCCCCGGCCCGCAGCAGCGGCTACTGGACCGCCTTCAACCTGGCCTCCGAGCTCGTCGGCCGTACGGCGGGCGGACGGTACCTCCGGGTCCGCCACGAGGACCTGTCCCGCGATCCGCGCGAGGTCACGGCCCGGGTGCTCCGCTTCGCCGGACTCGACGACGAGTCCCCGGTGGACGCCCTGGGACGCGTACCGCTCGGCGCCAACCACACCGTCACCGGCAACCCGGACCGGCTGCGCAGGGGCGTCACCCACATCCGGCCCGACGAGCGGTGGCGCACCGCGCTGCCGGGCACCGCCATCGCGGCGGCCACGGCCGCCGCCGCCCCCCTGCTCTCCCGCTACGGCTATCCGCTGGCCCCCGTGCGCGCCGCCCTCGCGGGGTGATGGCGGTGGACCTGGGACTCGCCGGACGGGTCGCGCTCGTCGCGGCCTCCAGCAGCGGGATCGGCCTCGCGGTGGCCCGCGTCCTGGCCTCGGAGGGCGCCGACGTGTCGCTCTGCGGCCGGGACCCCGAACGGCTGGCCCGCGCCCACCGGGAGGTGGACGACTCCGGGCCCGGCCGGGTGCTGAGCACCGTGGTGGACCTGCGCGACGAGGACGCCGCCGCGGCCTGGGTGCGGCGCACCGCCGAGGAGTTCGGGGCCCTGCACGTGGTGGTCACCAACTCCGGCGGGGTGCCCTTCGGCCCCGTGGAGGACTTCGCGGTCGCCGAGTACCGGGCGGCGGTCAACGAGAACCTGCTGCCCCACGTGTCGCTGTCGCTGGCCGCCGCCCCGTACCTGCGGGAGGCCCGCTGGGGACGGATCGTGATGCTCACCTCGGAGTCGGTGCGCCAGCCCCATCCGGGCAGCGGACTGTCCTCGGTGGCCCGGCTCGGCGTCCTCGGCTTCGCCAAGGGGCTCGTCCACGCCTTCGGCCCGGCCGGGGTGACCGTGAACGTGCTCGCGCCGGGCTTCCACCGCACCCCGATCCTCGACGTGCAGTACGGGGAGAAGGTCGAGGAGCGGCTGGCCGAGGTGGCCGCCGGGATCCCGCTCGGCCGGATCGGCCGCGCCGAGGACCTGGGCGCCCTGGTCGCCTTCCTCGCCAGCGAACAGGCCGGGTACGTCACCGGCGGGGTGCTGGTCGCGGACGGCGGCAACACCCGGGGCATCGGCTGACCCCGCCCGCCCCCGCACCGCCCGCGACCCCGTACCGCCCGCCACACCCGCCGCCCCCACCGGCTGCCGCACCGGCAGCCCCCCGAGCCGTCCCGTACGGGAATCCCCCGCCCGTACGGGACATCCCCTCCCTCACGCCCCCGGTCCGTACGCGTCCCCATCGCGCCCGGCCCCCACCCGCACGCCCCCGCCCGCAGCGAACCAGCTCAGCCCGTACGCCCCGCCCGCCGGGCCCGTGACCGCCGCACCACCGGTCCGCCCGCCCACCGCCCCCATCCGAAGGAGTCCCGTTCATGCAAGTCCTCGGGGAAGTCGCCAGTTCACGCGAGGCCGCGCTCTACGTGGTCAAGCTGGGCAGCGCCACTCTGCTCCACAGCAAGGTCTTCGACGAGCTGCTCGAACTCAGCCGACGCGGCGCCCGGCTCCTCGTCATCGCCGGGGGAGCGGCCGGGATCGCCGAGCACTACCGGCGCACCGGCCGCGAGATCCGCACCCTGGTCTCCCGCACCGGCGACGAGATCCGCTACTGCCCGCCGGAGGAGATGCGGCACATCGTCGCCGCGTACGAGGAGGTCACCCTCCCCCTGGTGGAGGAGGAGCTGACCAGCCGGGGACTGTCCGTCTTCGCCGCCGTCGCCCGCACCGGAGCCCTGGTCAAGGCCACCGCCAACGGTCCGCTGCGCATCCAGGAGGAAGGGCGGACCCGACTGGTCCGCGACCACCGCGCGGGCACCGTCAGCTCCGTGGACGTGCCCCGGCTCAGCGGTCTGCTCGCCACCTTCGACGTGGTCTGCCTCTCCCCGCCGGTCGCCGACGCCGACGGCGGCACCCCGCTCAACGTGGACGCCGACGTGCTCGCCGCCGAGGCGGCCCTGGCCCTGGACGCCGACCACCTGCGCCTCGTCACCGGCACGGCGGGACTGCTCACCGACCCCGCCGACCCCGCCAGCAGCCTGCGCCACCTCACCGAGGGCGAGGGACGGCGCTACGCCAAGGGCAGGATGCGGCAGAAGGTCAGAGCGGCCGAGATCGCCCTGAAGGGCACCTCCGACACCGCCATCACCGGCCCGCACACCCTGTCCGCGGCGGGCGCCACCTGGTTCTGGCGGGCCCCCGCCCCCGCCCCCGACCTCGAACTGCTCGCCCGTACCGTCGAGTTGTCCTCGGTCTCCCGCGACGAACGCGAGATCGCGGAGTTCCTCGCCGGATGGTGCGAGGAGAACGGCATCAAGGCCGAGATCGACGCCGCGAACAACCTGGTCGCCACCAAGGGGGCGGGCCCCCGGCGGCTGCTGATGCTCGGACACCTGGACACCGTCCCGCACCGCTGGCCGGCCCGCTGGGACGGCGAGGTCCTCTCCGGCCGGGGCTCGGTGGACGCCAAGGGCAGCCTGGTCGCCTTCCTCCAGACCCTGGCCGCGTTCGACCCGCCCGAGGGCGTCGAGGTCCGCGTCGTCGGCGCGGTCGAGGAGGAGATCACCGGCGCCGGAGCCTTCCACGTCCGCGACGCCCAGCCCGTCGCCGACGCGGTGATCGTGGGCGAACCCAGCGGCGCCGAAGCCCTCACCCTCGGCTACTACGGGCTCGTCAAGATCCGCTACAGCGTGCGGGAACCCACCGGACACACCGCGGGCGAAGGCGTCCGCACCGCTGGGGACCGCATGGTGGAGGTGCTCGCCGGACTGCCCGCGGCGGTGGCCGGACTGCACCCGGACGCGCTGACCGCCGTCCTCGGCGTCCGGGCGCTCAACCAGGGCGACACCCAGGCGGGCGAGGCCGTGGTGGACGTCCGCGTCCCCCCGGGCCTGGACGTCACCGAGACGGTGGACGCCCTGCGGGCGCTCGCCGCCGACCCGGTGCGCTTCGAGGTCCTGCGGGCCACCCCCGGAGTGAGCACCGGCCGCACCAGCCCCCTGGTCAAGGCCTTCCAGCGGGCCTTCAGGGCCGGAGGAGTCACCCCCCGGTACCTGATGAAGAAGGGCAGCAGCGACATGAACACCCTTGCCACCACCTGGCACGGCGTCCCCATGGTCGCCTACGGGCCCGGCGACGCGAAGCTCGACCACACCCCAGACGAACACCTGCACGCGGACGAATTCCGGCGGGCCCAGCGCCTGCTGGCGACCGCGGTCCGAGAATGGAGCTTGATGTGACCGTCCTGACGGCCGCCCCCGGGCAGGATCTCGCGGCCCCCTTCGTCCACTGCGCCTGCTACCCGGGATCGACGGTCTGGCTGACCGGCCTGCCCAGCGCGGGCAAGACCACCGTCGCGTACGCCGCCGCCGAGATCCTGCGCTCACGAGGCCGCCGCGTGGAGGTCCTCGACGGCGACGAACTGCGCCAGACGTTCTCCTCCGGCCTCGGCTACTCCCGCGGCGACCGGCGCAGCAACGTCGAACGCATCGGACGGGTCGCCCAGGTGCTCGCCCGCAACGGCGTCACCGTCCTCGTCCCCGTCATCGCCCCCTACGCCGACGCCCGCGACCTGGTGCGCTCCTGGCACCGGGGCAGCGACACCGACTTCCTGGAGGTCCATGTGGCCGCCCCCCTGTCGGTCTGCGCCCGCCGCGACGTCAAGGGCCTCTACGCCCGTCAGGCGGCCGGCGAGATCAGCGGCCTGACCGGCGTCGACGACCCCTACGAGGAGCCGCTCGCACCCGACCTGCGGATCGCCTCGCACACCCAGACCGTCACCGAGTCCGCGCAGGAGCTGCTCGCCCTGCTCGCCGAAAGGGGGCTGGCATGACCGCCACGACCGTCACCGGGACGGCCGCGCCCGCCGCACCGCCGTCCACCGTCCGCCCCCGGGACGCCTACGGCCTCTCCCACCTCGACGCCGTCGAGTCCGAGGCCGTGCACATCTTCCGCGAGGTGGCGGGCGAGTTCGAGCGGCCGGTGATCCTCTTCTCCGGCGGCAAGGACTCCATCGTCATGCTCCACCTGGCGCTGAAGGCCTTCCGGCCCGCGCCCCTTCCCTTCACCCTGCTGCACGTGGACACCGGCCACAACTTCCCCGAGGTCCTGGAGTACCGCGACCGGGTGGTCGCCGAGCACGGGCTGCGGCTGCACGTCGCCCGGGTGCAGGACTTCATCGACGACGGCCGACTGCGCGAGCGCCCCGACGGCACCCGCAACCCGCTCCAGACCGTCCCCCTGCTCGACGCCATCACCACCGGCCGCTACGACGCGGTGTTCGGCGGCGGGCGGCGCGACGAGGAGAAGGCCCGCGCCAAGGAGCGGGTGTTCTCGCTGCGCGACGAGTTCGGCGCCTGGGACCCGCGCCGCCAGCGCCCCGAGCTGTGGTCGCTCTACAACGGCCGCCACGCCCCCGGCGAACACGTCCGGGTCTTCCCGCTCTCCAACTGGACCGAACTGGACGTCTGGCAGTACATCCAGCGCGAGGCGATCGACCTCCCGGAGATCTACTACGCCCACCACCGCGAGGTCTTCGCCCGCGACGGCATGTGGCTGGCGCCCGGCGAGTGGGGCGGCCCGCGCGCCGCCGAACGGCTGGAGACCCGCCTGGTCCGCTACCGCACGGTCGGCGACATGTCCTGCACCGGAGCGGTGGAGTCCGCCGCCGCCACCGTGGAGGCGGTGATCACCGAGATCGCCGCCTCCCGGCTCACCGAACGCGGCGCCACCCGCGCCGACGACAAGCTCTCGGAAGCCGCCATGGAAGACCGCAAACGCGAAGGGTACTTCTAGCCGTGAACCTCACCGATGCGCTGAACTCCGCGCCGCACCACGCGCCGTACGGTCCGGGCACCGCGGTGGACACCCTGCGGTTCGCCACCGCCGGTTCCGTCGACGACGGCAAGTCCACCCTGGTCGGCCGTCTCCTCCACGACTCCAAGTCCGTCCTCGCCGACCAGCTGGAGGCCGTCGAACACGCCTCCAGGAAACGCGGCCAGGAGGCACCCGACCTGGCACTGCTCACCGACGGTCTGCGGGCCGAACGCGAGCAGGGCATCACCATCGACGTCGCCTACCGCTACTTCGCCACCGCCCGCCGCCGCTTCATCCTCGCCGACACCCCCGGCCATGTGCAGTACACCCGGAACATGGTCACCGGCGCCTCCACCGCCGACCTCGCGCTCGTCCTCGTCGACGCGCGCAACGGGGTCGTCGAGCAGACCCGCAGACACCTCGCCGTCGCCGCCCTCCTCCGCATCCGCCACGTGACCCTGGTGGTCAACAAGATGGACCTGGTGGACTGCTCGGAGGAGGTGTTCGCCCGGACCGCCGCCTCGTTCGCCGAGTGCGCCGCCGCCCTCGGGGTCGAACGGGTGACCGCCATCCCGATCTCGGCCCTCGCCGGGGACAACGTGGTGCGCCCCTCCGAACGCATGGACTGGTACGCGGGACCCACGGTCCTCGAACACCTGGAGTCGGTCCCGGTGGGCGCCGATCCGCGCAGCGAGTCGGCCCGCCTGCCCGTCCAGTACGTCATCCGGCCGGGCACCGCCGCCCACCCCGACTACCGGGGCTACGCGGGCCAGATCACCTCCGGGGTGCTCCGGGTCGGCGAGCGGATCACGGCCCTGCCGTCCGGCGCGGTCAGCACCGTCGTGGGCATCGACACCCTCGACGGGACCGGCACCGACACCGCCTGGGCGCCCCAGTCGGTGACCGTGCGCCTGGCCGACGACCTCGACATCGCCCGGGGCGACCTGCTGGCCCCGGCGGCCACCGCGCCGCGGCCCGTCCGCCGGTTCACGGCCACCGTCTGCCACCTCGGCGAGCAGCCGCTCCACGTCGGCCGGCAGGTGCTGCTGCGGCACGCCACCCGCACCGTCCGGGCGGTGGTCGCGGAGATCTCCTCGCGGCTCGACATGCAGGACCTCTCCGAGCGTCCGGGACCCGACCGCCTCGCCGTCAACGACATCGGGCGGATCACGGTCCGCACCGCCGCACCGGTCGCCCTGGACGGCTACGAGGACTTCCGGCGCACCGGCTCGTTCCTGCTGATCGACCCCCTCGACGGCAGCACCCTCACCGCCGGGATGGCGGACTCTCCGGCTCCGTCGGAAGGGGGGTGACGCCCTCGGAAGATGACCATGAGAACTTCATGTCGGCCCGGTGACACAGGCACTGTCGGCCCTTCCCCCGGCACAGCAGACTCTTTCTCGTCAGCAAGCCGAAACACACCGGGAAGGGCCGACATGAACCTCGACATCGCCACCGCCGTCACCGCCATAGCCGAGGACCTGGTCATCGAGGACTTCTCCGGCGCGGGCACCGATCCGTACCAGCCCGGCACCTGCATCTGCTGGACGGGCGACCCGCTCGCCGAGTAGCCCTCCCCGTACGACCCGCACAGCACGCCTCGCACGACACGCAAGGCTCGGCACACACAGCACGCCTCGCACGGCACAACACGTACGGCACAGCACGTACGCACAGCACGTACGGCACACGTACCCCCTTCGCACCCCGCACGGCACGACAGGACACACGCGACCCCGCACCCGCACACCCCAGCGCACGGCACGGACACCGCACGGACACCGCACAGGCACCGCACGACACGCACCCGAGCAAGGTCCACAGGCCGCACACCAGAGGAGGAATCGGTGGCACAGCGCCAGGGCACCACGCACGGACTCGGTTTCAAGCCGCATCTGAAGGCCGAAGTCGTCCCGGGAGAAGGCGTGTTCCTCATCTCCGAACGCGGAGTCACCGCGCTGCGCGGATCCTGTGTCACCGTTCTGGCCCCCCTGCTCGACGGCACCCGCACCCTCGACCGGCTCGTCGCCGACGCCGGTTCCCTCCCCGCCGACCAGGTCAGGAAGGTCGTCACCCGGCTCCTGGGCTCCGGACTCCTCACCCACCGCGACCCCGGCACCCCCGCCGCGAGCACCGCGGGCGAGGCCTTCTGGGAACTCGCCGGAGTCGACGGGGACGAGGCCGCCCGCCGCACCGGCAGCGGAACCGTCGCCGCCACCGGGCGCGGCAGCGAAGCGGGCGCCGGCACCGAGGAACTCCTCGCCGCGCTGGGCGGCGCGGGACTGCGCGTCCACCGGCCCGGCCAGGGCGCCGGGACACCCGGCCTGGCACTCGTCCTCTGCGACACCTACCTCGACCCCGCCCTCGCCGAGCTCGACGCTGCCTACCGTGCCGCGGGCACCCCCTGGCTGCCCGTCCGGCTGAACGGCGAACAGCCCTGGATCGGACCGGTGTTCCAGCCCGCCGACGGCCCCTGCTGGCACTGCCTGGCCGAACCGCTGCGCCGCAACCACCCCGCCGAGACCTATCTGGGCCGGGCCCTCGGCCGCCCCGTCAGCGTCCCGCCCTCCGGTCTGGCGGCGGGCCGCGCCGTCGGACTCCACCTCGCCTGCCTCGAAGCCGTCAAATGGATGGCGGGCCACCGCCACCCGGGCCAGAGCGCCCTGTGGACCATGGACACCCTGACCCTGGCGGGCCGCCACCACCCCGTGCGCCGCCGCCCCCAGTGCCCCTCCTGCGGCGACCCCGACGTGACGGCCCGCCGCATCTGGGCCCCCATCCGCCCGACCAGCCGCCCCAAGGCCGCCACCGGCACCGGCGAGCGCTCACTGACCCCCGAGGAGATGCTGGAACGGTACGGACACCTCGTCGACGAACTCACCGGCGTGGTCAAGGAGGTCCGCCGCGACCGGCGCGACCCCGGCTTCCTCAACTGCTACCACTCCGGGCACAACCCGGCCTCCTCGCCCACCGGACTCGCCGCGGTGCGCGCCGGACTGCGCAGCCACAGCTCCGGCAAGGGCACCACCCCCCTCCAGGCGCGGGTCAGCGCACTGTGCGAGGCCGTCGAGAGACACAGCGGCTACCGCCAGGGCGACGAGCCCACCCTGAGAGCCACCTACCGCGAGGTCGCCGACCGCGCCGTCCACCCCGACACCGTCCAGCTCTTCCACCCGCGCCAGTTCGTCGGCCGGGAGGTCTGGAACTCGGAACACGCCCCGGCCCACCGGATCTGCACGCCCTTCGAGGAGGACACCCCGGTCGACTGGACCCCCGTGTGGTCCCTGACCGCGGGCCGCCACCGGCTGCTGCCCACGTCCATGCTCTACTACGACGCCCCCTGCCCCACGGGCTCCTTCTCGGCCCACTCCAACGGCACGGCCGCGGGCAGCTCCCGCGAGGACGCCATCGTCCAGGGCTTCCTGGAACTCGTCGAACGCGACGCCGTGGCCCTGTGGTGGTACAACCGCACCCGGCAGCCCGGCGTCGACCTCGCCTCCTTCGGCGACCCCTGGATCGAGGAGATGCGCCGGGCCCACCTCGGCCTCGACCGCGACCTGTGGGTCCTCGACCTGACCAGCGACCTCGGCATCCCCGTGTTCGCCGCGCTCTCCCGGCGCACCGACAAACCGGCCCAGGACATCACCCTCGGCTTCGGCGCCCACTTCGACCCCCGGGTGGCGCTGCGGCGGGCGGTGGCCGAGGTCAACCAGATGCTGCCGCCGGTCGTCGCCGCCACCGCCGACGGCGACGGCTACACCTGCGACGAACCCGTCCCGCTGTACTGGTGGCAGACCGCCACCACCGACAACCAGCCCTATCTGGTCCCCGACCCCGGCGGCCCGCACCGCACCGCCGCCGACTTCCCGTACACCCCCCGCGCCGACCTCGCGGCCGACGTGGCGGCGGCCGAGGAACTGGCCCGAGGCCTCGGCAGCGAACTGCTGGTGCTCGACCAGACCAGGGCGGACGTGGGACTGCCCGTCGTCAAGGTGATCGTGCCCGGACTGCGCACCTTCTGGACCCGCTTCGCCCCCGGCCGCCTCTACGACGTCCCGGTACGTCTGGGCCGCCTGGCCGCTCCCACCCGATACGAGGACCTCAACCCGGTCCCCCTCTTCCTGTGACACCGTCGCCGTACCATCCGTGAGGTCCCCGCCATGAAGTCTTCCGCCCCGCCCGCGCCGCGGGACACCCGCCTGATCGAACTCTGGTCGCTCCGTGAGGACACCAAGGTGCGGACGGCGGCGGACGAGGCCGGGACCGGCCTGGTCAGCACCCTCTGGGAGGACATCCGGCTGCCGATGTCCGACCCGGTGGTCCACCGGGCGCTCGAACGCATGACGTACGGCCCGGTGTCGCTGGACAACGTCCTGCCCGGCTTCAGCGTGACCGGCGCCGTCTCCCGCGATCCGCGCCGCGCCGCCCTGCGCTCCACCCTCGACGCGGTCCGGCAGGCCGTGATCCGCACCCTCGCCCTGACCGACGGCACCGAGCAGCTCTCGGTGGTCCCGATCGTGCGCGAGGCCCGCTTCACCCCCCGGATGCCCGCCCCGGAGACCACGCACCGGCTGTCCCGGTTCGCCACCCTGCGCGTCGGCACCGGGGACATGGTCCTCGAATCCCCGCTCAGCACCCACCGGGTGGTGCTGCACACCCCCCAGGCCATGTGGCTGGTCAGCTGCTACGTCCGGCCCGCCTCCGTCCGCGACACGGCCCGGCTCCTCGACATCCCGCTGGAGGTGGTGCGCAAGGCGGTCGGCTATCTGGAGGCGTCCGGGATGCTGGTCCCCGGCTCCGACGGCCCGGACGAGGGCCACTCCTTCGCCGAGGACCGGGACCCCGCACTGGAGCACTGGTCGCCGCGCGAACTGATGCTGCACAACCGCAGCAGGCCCGGACTCCACGACGAACCGCTCGGCCTGGCCCGCAGGTCCGCCGAGGAACCGGGCGACCCGGGGGAGCGCCGCCGGGAAGGCGGCGGCCCGCCGCTGCCGCTGCCGGTGCCCGACCTCGACCGGGTCCTCGCCACCGACCCCCGGCTGACCACCGCCCTCGAAGCCCGCCGCTCGGTCCGCGCGGACGACGGACTGCCGCTCTCCCCGGCCCAGTTGGGCGAGCTGCTGTACCGCGCGGCCCGCGCCCGCCCGGCCGGCGGACGGCCCTATCCGAGCGTCGGCTCCGTCTACCCGCTGGAGCTGTACGTCACCGTGGTCGGCTCCGCCGAACTCCCGCGCGGCTCCTACCACTACGACCCGGCGGCCCACGCCCTCCACCCGCTGGACACCCGGCCCGCCCTGGTGGACGCCCTGCTCGGCGAGGCGGGCGCCACCGCGGGCCTGAGCGCGGAACCCCCCGTACTGATCAGCATGACGGCCCGCTTCCGGCGGATCAGCGCCGCCTACCCGGGCATCGCCTACAGCGCGCTGCTCAAGGAGGTCGGCGCCCTCCAGCAGACGCTCTACCTGGTCTCCACGGCCATGGGCATCGGACCGTGCGCGCTGGCCTTCGGCGACACCGCGACCTCCGCCAGCGCCTTCGGCCTCGACTGGCGCGCGGAGTCGGGCGTGGGGGAGTTCGTGCTGGCCGCGCTGCCCGGCGGGGCACCTTCCGCCGATCACGGCCGAACCGGTACGAGATACCCCTGAACGAAAAATACCGAACACCCCCGGCGCCGTCTATGCTGCACTTCCGTGCGGCACCGAAGTCGAGTAGGGGGCTCCTGTGGGATGGTCTCGGCCCGCCGGTCCAGACATAGTTCGCACTCACCGTCCCGTCGAGGGAGGTGATCTGGCGCCGAAGGTCGCCGGTACGATCACGCTCGTCGTCATCCTCTGCTTCTTCGCGGTGGGCCTGACCTACGCGGTCGGCGCGGGGATGGGGGCCGGTCAACTGGCCCTCTGCGGCGTACTGATGCTGACGCTGCTGTTCCTCCAGCTGAACCATTCGTTCCCCTTGTGGATACCCAGAGCGGCCCGCCACCGCGCGCTGACCCTGGCGCTCCAGGCGGTGCTCACCTTCGCCCCCTTCACCCTGTTCGGCGCCGCCTGGCTGGGGATGCCGGGCTTCCTCGCCGCCTCCGCGCTGCTCGTCCTGCGGTCGGGCTGGGGATGGACGGTCTTCGCCGGGGTCATCGTCGCCACCGGCTTCGTCCAGTTCGCCGTGGGCTACGGAATGGGCCACCTCGCCTACAACAGCCTGGCCACCGTTCTGACCGGACTGGTCGTGTACGGCCTCAGCCGCCTCTCCGGACTGGTCCGCGAAGTACAGATGGCCCGCGAGGAACTGGTCCGGCTCGCCGTCACGCAGGAACGTCTCCGCTTCGCCCGCGACCTCCACGACCTGCTCGGCTTCAGCCTCTCCACCATCACCCTGAAGTGCGAACTCGCCCACCGGCTCATCCGGGTCCAGCCGGAGCGCGCCGAGATGGAACTCACCGAGATCGTCCAGACCGCCCGGCAGGCGCTCACCGACGTCCGGTCCGTGGCCAGCAGCTACGTCCAGATGGCACTGAACCGGGAGGTGGCGTCCGCCGCCTCGCTGCTGCGCGCGGTGGGCATCCGCACCGACATCCAGGTCACCGAGACCCCGCTGCACGCCTCCGTGGACACCGTCCTCGCCACCGTCCTGCGCGAGGGCGTCACCAACCTGCTGCGCCACAGCAAGGCGCAGCACTGCACGATCACGGCGTACGCGGACGAGAGCACCGTCCGGTTCTCCATCGCCAACGACGGGCTGAGCGAGACGGACACCGCCCACTACGAGCCCGACCGCTCCGGTGCCACGGGCGGTGTCGGGCTGCGCAGCCTGACCATCAGGGCCGAGGCGCTCGGCGGACGGCTCGGCTGGAGCGTACGCCAGGACGGCTGGTTCGAACTCGTCGCCGAACTCCCGCTCCGCCCGGCCACCGACACCTCCCGGAACCCCGGCGGCCCCGGGACCACCGGGGCCACCGCCTAGGACCCGTCGTCACGTTCCCGTCGGCCCGGTCTCACAGCCAGCCGGCGTCCCGCGCGATCCGTACGGCGTCCATCCGGTTGCGGGCGTTGAGCTTGGTCACCACCGTGGTCAGGTAGTTGCGGACCGTCCCCGCGGACAGGAACAGCTTCGTGGCGATCTCCGGAGCGTCCATGCCCCGGGCCGCCAGCCGCAGCACCTCGTTCTCCCGGGCGCTCAGCGGACTGCTCCCCGCCTGGAGCGTGGCGAGCGCCAACTGCGGGTCCACGACCTGTTCCCCCGCGACCACCTGACGGATCGCGGCGGCCAGCCGGGTGGGGTCGGTGTCCTTCAGCAGGAACCCGGACACCCTGGCCTCCAGCGCCCGGCGCAGGTTCCCCGGCCTGCCCAGACTGGTCAGGATGATCGTCCGGCAGGCCGGGAGCTCCCGGCTGAGCAGTTCCGCGGCCCGGATGCCGTCGATGCCGGGCATGTCGATGTCCAGTACGGCCACGTCCGGCCGGGTGTCCAGGGCGACGGGCAGCACCTGGTCGCCGTTCCCCGCCTCACCCACCACCTCCAGGTCCTCCTCCAGTTCGAGGAGCGAGACCAAGGCCCGGCGGAGCATCACCATGTCGTCCGCGAGCAGCACTCTGATCACAACAGTCCCCCCTGACGTGCCCCCCCATAGGGCCCGCGTGTGAGGTGAATGCTACTGGGGGTGAAGAGAGTTGGCGGGTTCCCGACGGTCGCGCACCGCCCCGGACGCGCCTCGGGACCGGTCCGGCGCGGTCGCCACGGCCGCGGCGTACCCCTCGGGAGCCGACACGTCCGCCAGCGCCCAGCCGTCCGGCCCCGCCGCAGGGACGGGCCCCGTCCCCAGGTAGTCCAGGGCCGACGAGCGCCCGAGCCCCGTCCCGATGCCCTTGAGGTACGCCTCCTTGCGCGTCCACGCGCGGGCGAAGGCCACCGGACGCGACGCCTCGTCCAGGGCGGCCAGTTCCGCCCCCTCCCGGGGATGCAGCGCCGACGCCGTCTCCGCGACCGTCGCCGCGTCCGGCACCCGCTCCACGTCCACGCCGAGCGGTACGGGGCCGATGCCGAGCAGCACCAGCGGCCCGGTGTGCGACAGGGAGAAGTGGGCGCCCCCGCCCAGCACCACCGGACGGCCGTGCGGCCCGCCGCAGCACGGGCACACGTCCCGTCCCAGGCGGACCGCCTCCGGCGCGAGCCCCAGCAGATCGCCGAGGAGGGTCCGCAGCAGCACCCGGGCGACCAGATGGTTGCGCCGGTCCCCCGGGCGCCGCAGCTCCTGCGTGCGCCGCAGCTCCCCGGCGTCGAGCAGCCGGGGAGCGAGCCGTCCGGCCCAGCCGGCCAGGCTCTCCGCCTCGACCAGCCGCACCGTCACCGGCCGCGCCGCCGTCCCCGGCGCGCGCGGGCCGAGCAGCGCGGACGTCACGGACTCTTCCGGGGCCCGGTCGGCGGATCGCCCGCCGTCAGCCGCTCCACGTACCCGGCGATCCTGCGCGCCCGGGTCTCCGGCCGCACCGCCTTCGCCACGTTGAGCAGGATCTGGTACCTGTTGCTCCGGCTCAGCGCCTCGAACGCGGTCGCGGCCACGGGGGAGGCGTCGAGCGCCACCCGCAGATCGGGCGGCACCTCCGCCGTGCTCTGCGGCGCGTACGCCGCGTCCCAGCGCCCGTCGGCCCTCGCCAGCTCGATCTGCGCGAGACCGGACGGCCGCATCCGGCCCGCCCCGATCAGCTTCTCCACCTTGGCGCAGTTGATCCTCGACCAGGGGCTGCGCCGCTTGCGGGGCGAGAACCGCTGGGCCCACCAGCCCTCCGGCACGTTCCCGGAGTAGGCCTTGCCGTCGATCCAGCCGTAGCACAGGGCCACGTCCAGGGCCTCGTCCCGGCTGATCGACGGCACCGGCGTGCCCTTCTTCGGCAGGGCGATCCACACCTCGTCCGCGCCCTCGTGGTGCTCCTCCAGCCAGGCGGCGAACTCCGCCACGGAGACGCAGTGCAGATGGCCCTCCGCCAGCGTCACGGCCACGCTCACGCGGCGGTCTCCACTTCCACCGGCTCGGCGGTCCGCACGCCCGGCCGGGCCGCCTCCGCGCCGCGCACCGGGACCGGCGTCCCGCCCAGTGCCTCGGCGGCGGCCTTGACGCGCTCCAGCGTGACGCGGATGCCGTCGCGCAGCTCCTCCGTGTGGTTCTCGAAGCCACCGAGCATCGAGTTGGCGAAGGACGCGGTCCGCTTGCTCTGGCCCGCGTTCTGCCCGGAGACGTCCCACGTCTCGGTGAGCAGGGTGCCGCCCGCGCCGTCCGGCGCCATCCGGTAGCCCCAGCGCACCCCGTTGGTGGTGGTGTGGAAGGCGAAGGACCTGCCCCGCTCCGACCGCTCCACCGTGTTGGAGGTGACCCACCAGACCCAGCCGCGCCGGTTGAACCCGATGAAGCGCGCACCGACCCCGCGCTCCTTGCCGCGCCACCGGCAGCGGCGGCACTCCGGGCTCCACTCGCCGGTCCGCGTCACATCGCTGACGAGGTCCCAGACCGTCTCGGGGGAGGCGGCGATCCGGATCGACAGCTCCTCCGGCGCGACGACCGGCGTCGCGACCGGCGTCCCGCCCCCCTTGCGCGCCAGCTTGGCACCCGCGCGCCGGGCACCCCGCAGCTCGGCCAGGTACGGGTAGTGGTCCACCTGCATGGTGTGGCGCTTGGACGTCACGTACCGCTTGGCGAGCTTCTCCCGGTACCGGGTGATCTCCCGCAGCATCGCCTCCTTGGAGGGCAGCGCGGCCTTGCCCTGGAGCAGGTCGGCCACCCAGTGCGACTGGGCCTCGGCGAGGACCGTGGTCGCGCCCAGGGGCTGGAAGAGGCCCACGAAGTACAGCCCGGGGTGGTGCGGATCGGCCACCCGGTGGAAGAGGGACACGTCGTTGTCGGTGGGGGCGATCACGGACTCGTCCAGGAACGGGAAGCTGACCTTGTAGCCGGTGCTGTAGATGACCGCGTCGATCTCCTCGCTGCTGCCGTCGGTGAAGTGCACCGTGCCACCGTCGAAGCGGGAGACGTTCGGCTTGACCGCGAGCCCGCCGTGCCCGAGGCGCGGCAGCAGGGTCTCCGAGACGGTCGGGTGGGAGCCGAACAGCTTGGCCTCCGGCTTCGGCAGACCGAAGTCGGTGACCTTCCCGATCGACATCCGCAGCAGGGCGGCCATGACCCAGCGCTGTGTCGCGCGCGGCATCACCCGGGTGATGAAGGGGCTGATCATGTCGTCGCCGGGCTTCCCGAACATGAACTTGGGGAACACGTACCCGCCGGTGCGCACGGACAGGAAGGTGCGCTCGGAGACGGCGGAGGTCTCCACCGCGATGTCCGACGCCGAGTTGCCGAAGCCGAGGACCAGCACCCGCTTGCCCGCGTACTCGTCGGGGACCCGGTAGTGGTGGGAGTGGATCTGGGTGCCGGTGAAGGTGTCGGCGCCGGGGAACGCGGGCTCGGGGTCCCGGGGGTCCCAGTGGTGGCCGTTGGCCACGATCACCGAGCCGTAGTGCCGGGTGGTCTCCTCACCGGTCTCGCGGTGGCGCACCGTCACGTTCCAGCCACCGCCCCGGGCGGGCTCCACATGGGAGACCAGGGTGCGGAACGTGATCGACCCGCGGAAGCCGAAGTGGTCCACGTAGTCGTCGAGGTACTGGGCGATCCGGGCGTGGCCCGGGTAGTGCGGGTAGTCCGCGGGCATGGGGTAGGCGCGGTACTCGGACAGCTTCTTGGACGTGTTGATGTGCAGGGACTGGTAGCCCGAGGACATCCCGTTGTCGTTCTGGTAGCGCCAGTTGCCGCCGACCTCGGAACCGGCCTCGTAGCAGTCGAAGTCGATGCCGCGTTCGTGCAGGACCTGGCAGGAGGCGAGCCCCGACCAGCCCGCTCCGATGATGCAGACGTTCTCCATGGTGTCCTTCTCCTTGTGGGGATGCTCAGGGCTGCCGGACGTACGCGGACGGGTCACCCAGCCAGTGGCCACCGGCGGTGACGCGGACCTCGCCGCCCCCGACGGCGGAGAGGACCCGGTGGGCGGTGCGGACCAGGACGACGCCGACGGCGGAGTCGATCGCACCGGCCAGATGGGGGACGCTCGTACGGAAGTCGACCCGGAAGGCGATCTCGCTGCCGCCGGGGACGTCGGTGGCCGTCCAACTGCCCCCGAACTCCTGGAAGTCCCCGTCGACCTGCTCGAACGCGATGCGGTACGGGGCCTCGCCGCCGCCCGTCCGCCCGGTGCGCTGCACCCAGCGGGCGGAGCCGCCCCGGAAGGCCAGCTCCCACGCCTGGTGGCCGTCGCCGGTCTCGGACACGGACCGGACGTCCTCGGCGTGGGCGGGGAACGCGCCGCCGTCCGCGAGGCGTTCGATCACCTCGGCGGCCGGTGCCGGGACCGTGGCCTTCAGCACGCGGGTCGTCATGACGTGGGCTCCTTGTCGGTGGCCGGGCGGAGGATGCTGACGGCCTGGAGCCGTGTGGTGCGCAGCATGGGGTGGCTCGCCTCTCCGAAGGCGCCGCCGGTGAGCCCGGGGCCGCCCTGGTTGGGCAGGAAGGGCAGGAAACCGCTGTGCGAGTCGTTGATCTTGAGGTTGCCCGCGTTGGTGACGCCTTCGAGGAACCGGTCGGCCGTCGGGGCGTCCTGGGTCCAGACGGAGTTGCGCAGCCCGTACGCGTTGGAGTTCACGAAGGCCAGCACCTCCTCCAGGAGGTCCTCGTCCGAGGCGCCCGCCTCGGGCACGATGACCGGCAGCAGCGGGAAGAAGGTCTCGTCGCGGACGACGGAGAACGACCGGGCGTCCCGGAGCCCTTCGACCCGGACGATGCTCGGCTCGACGAAGAACCCGGTCTCCGAGGGCGTGCCGTCCACTTCGAGCCGCCGCCCGCCGTGGACGAGCTTCGCGCCCCGGGCGAGCGCCTCGCCGAGGCAGCCGTAGAACCAGTCGATCCCGAGGACGGGGGTGAGGACCACCTCGGGGTCGTCGGGGTATCCGGGCTTGATCTCGCGGGTGGCGACGACGAGCCGCTCGACGAGTTCGTCGGCGATGGCGGGGTGGGCGACGACCTGGTTGGGCACGTTGCAGATCTGGCCGGAGTTCAGGAAGAACTGGGTGATGGTCTCCACGGCGGCGTCGAGGTCGGCGTCGTGCCACACCACGCAGCAGTCGTTGCCCGCCAGTTCGAGGACGGGCTTCTTGCCCGCCGCGACGGCGTCGGCCTCGAACTCCAGGCCCTTCTTGCTGCCGCCGAAGTAGAGGACGTCGTCGACGTGCTCACTGGCCAGCCAGGTCTCCAGCGCGGGCGGTCCGCAGAACGCGTTGACCGTCCCGGCGGGCGCGCCCATCTCCTCCAGGACCGGGGCGACGACCTCCCGCATCGCGTACATGCAGCTGAGCGCGACCCCTCGGGGCGCCCGGACCACGACGGTGTTCCCGGCGAGCAGGGCGGTGAGCCCGTTCAGCGCGTTCACCGTCGCCGCGTTCTGCGGGGGGTTGATGCAGACGACACCGTCGGGGATCCGGCGCAGGATCATTTCCCGCTCGCCGTCCCGGCGCCGGAACTCCAGCTGCTCGGCGCACCATTCGAGGGTCTCCCGGCTCCAGCTGGTGTACGGGATGCCCGTGAGCATTCCCTCGGCCGCTGACCGGGGTGTTCCCTCCGCGACCAGGATCTCGACGAGCGGCTCCCGGTGCTGGAGCAGCCGCTCCCCGATCATCCGCCCGATCTCCAGGCGCCGGGCCAGGGGCACCCGCCGCCACGCGTCGGCGGCACCCGCTGCCGCCTCCAGGGCGAGCGCCGCCATCTCCTCGTCGGCGACGACACAGGCTCCGACGACGCTGTCCCCGGCGGCGGCGGGATCGACGAGACCCCGGTCGAGATCCTGTTTGAGACGCAGACCGGTGAACGTGTCCTCGATGAGGGAACGCGCGGTGACGGTGTGCACGTACTGCGGATCGTCACCGACGATGTCCCGGCCGCCGATGTAGGCCGGATAAACCCCGAACTTCATTTCGCCCCCTTCGGTCAGTCCGATACGGCTGACGTGTGTCCTCACACGCTAGGACGGCGACTTCCCCGACCTCATGAGTCCACGATCAAACCTGCTTATCGGACCGATGCGGGGCCGCGCCCGGGGCGAGACGAGTACGGGGTAAAAGCCCTGGTCACTGACTTGTGAGAGGCTCTGGTCCCGAGCGACTGCCGGAATTTCCCGGTACCCGATCATCGGCTCCGGGCAACTCGACGGGCGGGCTTCCGCCGTCGAAAGCGATGAGGCCGGGAGCGGAATGCGCGGCCCGGTCCACGGGAGCGGAATCGTGATTCGGCCATTCACCGGACGGGTGCGTCCCTCGGTCACCCGCCGCCGTATTCTTTCCTGCGGTCGAATTCCTGTTCGCGATTCTTCGTCCTCAGCAGTCGACCGGCTCAGCCGCCGACCGGGGAGGGCCCGACGCCGGGCGGCTGGTCCCGTGCCGGGCCCTCCGGGCCGAAGCCCGTGATCGCGGACCTCGTTCCCCCACCGGAGCCGGAGCCGGAGCCGGAGCCGGAGCCGGAGCCGGAGCCGGAGCCGGAGCCGGAGCCGGAGCCGGTGGGTGGGTGGGTGGGTGGGTGGGTGGGTGGGTCAGTGCGCGGGGTCCGGGGGCTGGCCGGAGACCAGGCCCTCCAGGGGAGAGCCGTCGGGCAGTCGGCCCTCGACGCGGACCAGGACGGGCTTCGGGAACTCGACTGCCTGGGCGGGGCCCCGGGTCGTCGTGGTGGTGGAGCCCCGGGTCGTGATGCTTCCGACGTACCGGCTCCCCGCGGACAGGAGGTAGCGCGTGCCCGAGGGCGAGACCCACGGGGTGGCGGCCAGGACGTGCTGGCCGAAACGGCTGCACATCGCCGAGTCGCCGAGGGCCGCCACCCGCCGAGGCGGGCGGGCGCCCGGGGGTTCGAAGTCGACCGTCGTCCGCCCGGGGCCCTCCCAGGTGTCCGCCCGGGAGCAGACCCACAGCGCCGTGCCCGCCCGCTCCGGCAGGGTCTGCACCGCGTACTCCCAGCGGTTGACCGAACGCACCCCCGCGAGCCGCAGCGGTGCCAGCGAACAGGCGGACCGGGCCCAGGCCGCCAGACCCCCGGGCCCCGCCGCCTCGCGGGGCGAACGGGCCCGCGCACCCGGGTCCGGCGCCGGGGTCCAGGTCAGATGCGCCGGGACCAGCTCACCGAGGTCCGCGAGCAGGAAGGCGTGGTCCTCGACGATCCGCGCCGACGAGGTCAGCCGGAGCACCGGAACCCGGTCGCACCCGCCCCCGCTCCCGTACGGCACCGGGGCCGTGACCCCTTCGGCCGTCACGGCCAGGGGAACCGTCGCGGCGCCCGGCGCCCGGAGGTCCCGTACCTCCGCGCGGGCGATCCACGGGGCGAGGAGGAGACGCGCCCGCCCGTCGCGCCGGGTGAGGACCACCGCCGCGCCCGTCGTGACGTCGCTGTCGTCCGCGCGCGCCACCTGGAGGGAGGCTCCGGTCCGGCCGTCGGAGGCTTCGGCGTACCGGGCGAGCCGCCGCCCGTCGTACAGCAGCACCACCCCGGAGCCGTCCACCGTTCCCGCGAAGAGCAGGGCGGGCGGCTCTCCCGGCGGCGCCGTGGCCGTGCCGCGCGCCGCCGTCACCCGTACACCGGTGTCCGTACGCCCCGACCAGGAGTCCAGGGCGCGCCGGAGGAGCGCCGTGTCACCGGTGCGAGCGCCGCGCGGGGGCCAGGCGGTGAGGTCGACGCGCGCGGTGTCCGCCCAGCGCTCGGCGGGGGCCCGCACCAGGGCGGCGGCGGTGAGGGCGTTCGCGGCCCGCTCCGGGCGCGGTTCCGGTCCCGGACGGAGCCCGGCCGTGGCGACGACGGCGGCTCCGGCGAGCACCGCCGCCCCGGCGAGGACGGCCAGACGGCCGTGGCGACGGCGGCGCAGGAGGTCCGTGGGGCGGGTGTGGACGACACACGGGTCGAACTCGCCGCCGGAGAGCAGCGCGGCGACATCGGTGCCGGTCGCCGCGCCGAGCCGGTCGGCGGCGCGGACGGCGGCCTCGGGCTCGGGGACGCCCGCCGAGGCCAGCAGTTCGACGACCGCGTCGGCGGGGAGCCGTTCGAGGGCCCGCAGGGCGATCGCCGCCCGGACCTCCGCACCGACTCCGGCCAGCGCGCGGTCGAGGGAGAGTTCGTCGGAGCCCCCGGCGCGCGGGAACAGCCTCAGCCCGAGGACGAGCGGGGGGAACGGGCCGGGGCGGCGCAACGGGTGCCGGGGCCTGAGCGCCGTCCGGACGACCGTCGCCCGCAGCCAGGAGGCCACCGGACGTTCGGCGCTCCGCTGCCCGGGGAGCGACGGCCCGGACCGGGGAGCCGGGGCGGACCCGCCGGGAGCCGGGGCCCCGGCGGGCTCGTTCCCCGGCCACGGACCGGGGCGGCTCGTGGCGTCCGCCAGGGTCCGCTGGACCAGGGCGTGGGCGGTGAGGACGCGGCGGTGGCGGCCGAGGGACGGCGGCAGGATCAGATAGGCGAGCCGGACGAGTCGCGGGTAGTTCTCTACGAGGGCCGCCTCGGCGGTCTCACGGGCCGGGCGCCCGTGAGGTATCGAGGTGCCTGCGGTGACATGACGGGACGACATGACCGACCAACGAGCCTCCGGGCGGTGCCGTCACCTCGGACCTGTGACCGTACGGTTCCCCGGGAGCGGGACCACACATCCGGACAAGAGCCGCTAAGGCTCGATCAGACCCACCCTGATCGCGTACCGCGTCAGCTCCAGACGGTCCCTCAGGCCCAGCTTCTGGAGGAGGTTCGCGCGGTGCCGCTCCACCGTCTTGGGGCTGATGACCAGGAGGTCGCCGATCTCCTTCGAGCTGTGGCCCTCCGCCACGAGCTTGAGGATCTCCTCCTCGCGTTCCGTGACCGCCTTGGCGGGCAGGGGCCTGCCCCGCTCCGCCCGGTCGAGGTAGGTGCGGATCAGGGCCGTCTCCGCACCCGGATAGATGAACGGCTCGTCGCGCACGGCGGCCCGGCACGCCTCCACCAGATCGCGGTCCGCCACCGACTTCGGCACGTAGCCGCTCGCGCCCGCCTTCAGCGCCTCGAAGAAGTACTGCTCGTTGTCGTACATCGTGAGCATCAGGATGCGCAGCTCGGGCCGCAGCCTGCTCAGTTCCCGGGCCGCCTGGAGGCCGGTCCTGCGGGGCATCGAGATGTCCAGGACGGCCAGGTCGATCCGCTCGGAACGCGCCAGGGCCACCGCCTCCGCCCCGTCCGCCGCCTCGGCCACCACCGTCAGGTCCGGTTCCGCGTCGAGGATCAGGCGCACTCCTCCGCGCACCAGCGCGTGGTCGTCCGCCAGCAGGATGCGGGTGGGAGTCTTCGGTTCCGTCATGCCCCTGCCCTCGTGCTCCGTGTGTCGAGGCGGACCCGCGTGCCGCCGCCGTCGCCTTCGCGGACGGTCAGCTCCGCGCCGATCAGCAGGGCCCGCTCCCGCATCCCGAGGAGCCCCGCGCCGTCGGGCGCCCCGCCGAGCCCCCGCCCGTCGTCCTCGACCAGGAGTCCGACCCCGCCGTGCGGGAGGCGGCGCAGCCGGATGTCCACCTGACCGGCGGACGCGTGCCGCGCCGTGTTCGTCACGCCCTCCTGCGCCACCCGGTACAGCACCAGCTCGGTGGCGTCGTCGAGCTTCGGCAGACCGGGCTCGATGTGCGCCCGCACGGTCAGGGAACGGGTGGAGAACTCGGAGGCCAGCGACCGGAGCGCGCTGTGCAGCCCCAGCTCCTCCAGGACCCCGGGGCGCAGACGGCGGGCGATGCGGCGGATCTCCTCCAGCCCCGCCCGCGTCGTCTCCTGCGCCTGGTGGAGCTCCGTCCGCAGCTCGGCGGGCGCGTGGTCCGCCGCGTGCTTCAGCTGGAGCAGTACGGCCGTCAGGGTCTGTCCCACCTCGTCGTGGAGCTCCCGCGCGATCCGCCGCCGCTCCTCCTCCTGCGCCGACAGGGCCCGTGCGGTGCTCGTGGCCCGCTCGGCCTCCAGCCGGTCCAGCATCGTGTTGAAGGTACGGGTCAGCTCGGCGATCTCGCCCTGCCCCGACACCTCCGGACGCCGTCCCGGCCGCAGCAGGTCCGCCGTCCGCATCGCCCGGGTGAGGCGCTGGAGCGGCGCCAGCGCGACCCGCAGGAGGAATCCGTTGGCCAGGAGCATCGCCGTCAGACCCGCCATCAGCACGATCGCCTCGCCGAAGAGCACGGGCGAGGAGACGGTCACCGGGCCGAACAGCAACAGGACGGCCGTGATCAGGACGGACGCGTTGAGAAGGAAGATGCGCCAGTACAGCGACACTGCTCCGGCTCTCCCGTCGAATCGTGCACCGGGGTCCCGGCGGACCCCTGACCTGCGAAAGGACCTGGGTCCCCGACCCATCCTGACCAGTTCCGCGGGGTCTTGTCCATCCGTGCCGACACCCATGTCCGCCTCCTTCCGCCGGATGGCACGATGGCCCGCGCACCACGACCATCCACCCCACCACCCCAAGGAAGGGACGGGCCCGTGCCTGCTCCGCGGATGAGAACGACACCCCTGCCCGGCATCGGAGTCCAGTACGACTTCACGACCCGGGAGCACCGGCAGCTGTCGGTCATCGCACACCGCGACGGGACCCGGACCGTGAACGTGTACCGGGGCGACGACCCCGACGCCTGCGCGCAGTCGCTGCACCTCACCGAGGCCGAGACGGCCTCCCTGATCGACGCGCTGCTGCCCGCGCACCACAGCCCGAACGTCCTGCACACCACCGACCTGGGCCTCGTCGCCGAACGCGTCGAGCTGTCCGCGCACTCGTACTGGAACGGGCGCGTGCTCGGCGACACCCGGATGCGCACCGAGGCGGGCGCCTCCGTCGTCGCCGTACTGCGCCGCTCCGGGGCGATACCGTCCCCGACGCCCGACTTCCGGCTCGCGGGCGGTGACACGCTCATCGTCATCGGCACCCGCGAGGGCGTCGACGCCGCCGCCGCGATCCTCGGCCGGGAGTGAGGGCCCCGTGCACTCCGCGGTCTTCCTGATCGAATTCGGCGCGATCATCCTCGGGCTCGGCCTCCTCGGACGACTCGCCGGACGGTTCCAGTTCTCTCCCATACCCCTCTACCTCCTCGCGGGGCTCGCCTTCGGCAAGGGCGGTCTGCTGCCCTTCGACGCCAGTGACGAGTTCGTCGCCATCGGCGCCGAGATCGGCGTCATCCTGCTGCTCCTCATGCTGGGCCTCGAATACACGGCGAGCGATCTCGTCTCCAACCTCAAGACCCAGTACCCCGCCGGGCTCGTCGACTTCGCCCTGAACGCCCTGCCCGGCGCCGCCGCCGCGCTGCTCCTCGGCTGGGGCCCGGTCGCCGCCGTCGTCCTCGCCGGTGTCACCTGGATCTCCTCCTCCGGGGTCATCGCCAAGGTCCTCGGCGACCTCGGACGGCTCGGCAACCGCGAGACCCCGGTGATCCTCAGCATCCTGGTCCTCGAAGACCTCGCCATGGCCGTCTACCTGCCGATCATCACGGCCCTGCTCGCCGGGGTCGGCCTCGCGGCCGGCAGCGCCACCCTCGCCATCGCCCTCGGCGTGGCCGGTGCGGTGCTCTTCGTCGCCGTCCGCTACGGGCGCTTGATCTCCCGGTTCGTCTCCAGCGACGACCCGGAGAAGCTCCTCCTCGTGGTCCTCGGCCTGACCCTGCTGGTCGCCGGGATCGCCCAGCAGCTCCAGGTGTCCGCCGCCGTCGGCGCGTTCCTCGTGGGCATCGCCCTCTCCGGTGAGGTCGCCGAGGGCGCCCACACCCTGCTGAGCCCGCTGCGGGACCTGTTCGCCGCCGTGTTCTTCGTCTTCTTCGGACTGCACACCGACCCGAACAGCATCCCCCCGGTGATCCTCCCGGCGCTCGCGCTGGCCGTCGTCACCACCTTCACCAAGATCGCCACCGGTCACTGGGCCGCCCGCCGCGCCGGGATCGGGGTCAAGGGCCGCTGGCGGGCGGGCGGCACCCTGGTGGCCCGCGGCGAGTTCTCCATCGTCATCGCCGGACTCGCCGTCACCGCCGGGGTCCAGCCCCAACTGGGACCCTTCGCCACCGCCTATGTGCTCATCCTCGTGGTGATCGGGCCGCTCACCGCCCGCTACACCGAACCGGTCGCCGCCTACTTCATCGGGCGCCGGACCCCGGTGGCCCCCGCCCCGGAGTCGGCCGCCGTCCTGGAATCCGCCGCCCTCCCGGTCCCAGCCGTTGTCCCGGTGTCGGCCGCCGTCCCGGTCGCCCTCCCGGTGCCAGCCGCCATCCCGGGCGCCGTCCCGGAGCCCGAGCCGGTCCGGACACCCGAGCCGCTGAGGGACCAGGGACCGCTGGGGGACCAGGGACCGTCGAAGGATCCCGGTCCCGTGAAGCGGCCGGAACCGGTGAAGGAGCCGGGCTCGGCCACGGACCCGCTCGACGAGAGCGTTCCCGTGCCGGAGGCCCTTCCCTGACCCGCCCGCACCCGGAGTCCGCCGACCACGTATGAGCGAGTCGGATGGACGGGCCGGATGGACGGGCTGGACGAACGGGCCGGAGCGAGCCGTCCGAGCGTGCCGCCGGGGTGAGCGGGGCCGTGCGGCTCAGTCCGCTATCTCTATCGCCTCCTGCTCGACGGGCCGCCCCTTCGCCGGTTCACGCCCGCCGTCCTTGTGGGTCATGCCCTGGAGGAGCGCCGCGAGGTCCACCCCGGTGGTGGAGGACAGCAGCTCCATGCCCTGGGCGACGTTGTCGGTGACCGTACGGGACAGCTTGCTCGCCCCGTCGGTGGAGATGACCGTCAGCTTGTCCACCGCGGACAGCGGCTCGGACGCCTTCGCCACCACCTGCGGCAGCACCTCGACCAGCATCTGCAGCACGGCCGCGTCACCGTACCGGTCGAAGGCGTCGGCCTTCTTCCGCATCGCCTCGGCCTCGGCGGAGCCCTTCGCGGCGATCGCCGCGGCCTGGGCCTCGCCCTCGATCCGTACGGCGTCGGCGAGGGCCGCGCGGTGGGCCTTCTCACCCTCACCGGTGAGCCTTGCCCGCTGCGCGTCCGCCTCCGCCTCCTTCACCAGGGCGATCCGGCGGGCCTCCGCCTCCTGCTCGGCCTGGTAGCGGGCCGCGTCGGCCGGCTTGCGGACCTCGGTGTCGAGCTGCCGGTCGGTGAGCTCGGCCTGCCGCACCGCGACCTTCTCCCGCTCGCTCAGGATGTCCTGCTGCCGGGCTGCCTCGGCGAGCGGTCCCGCCGCGTTCGCCTGCGCGGCAGCCTCGTCGGTCTGGGCCTTGATCTCGGCCTGCTTCAGGTACAGCGTCCGCTGGGCGATGGCGATCTCCTCCTCCGCCTTCAGCCGCGCCTGCTCGGCGGCGCGCCGGGCGACGGCCTCGGCGATGTCCGCCTCCTGCTTGGCGCGGGCGGCCTCGGGACGGCCCAGGTCCTCCAGGTAGGAGCCCTCGGTGGTGATGTCCTGGATCTGGAAGGCGTCCAGGACCAGGCCCTGCCCGGACAGGCTGGCCTCCGCCTCCTCGGCGACCTGCCCGGCGAAGGCCGCACGGTCCCGGATGATGTCCTCGACCGACATCCGGCCCACGATGGAACGCAGCGCACCGGACAGCACCTCCTGGGTGAACCCCACGATGCCGTTCTGCTGCATCAGGAACCGCTGCGCCGCCGCCCGTATCGAGTCCTCGGTGCCGCCGACCTTGACGATCGCGACCCCCTCCAGGTTCGCCTTCACACCGCGCAGGGTGACCGCGCCGCGCACCGCCACCGGGATGTGGCGGCTCGACAGGTCGAGGGTGAACTTCTGCTGGACGAACGGGACGACGAACACACCGCCGCCCACCACGACCTTCTGGCCGCTGTTGTCGGTGAACACCCGGCCGGTGGCCGGATCGGTGGCCTTCTTGCCGCGCCGACCGGTGATGATGAACGCCTCGCTGGGACCGGCGACCTTGTAGCGCGTGACGACGACGAGGCCGAGCAGCACGACGAGGACGACGATTCCCACCACGGCGGTGAGGACAGGGCTCATGACGAAATCCCCTTGAAGGAAATGAACGGAAGAAAAGACATGAACGGGGAAGGGAGCGGGAAAGGGCGGCGAACCGAATTCCGCGCGGGAACCCGTACCGGATCGGCGGGCCCGGAAGAGGCGCCCCGGAACGGCGGTGCCGTCAGTGGTCCACCGGACGGACGGTGACCGACGTCGGCGACAGAACGGAATCCACCCAGACCTCGGTGCCCCGCGCGACCGGCCCGGTCGACTTCGCCGCGTACTTCACCGGCTGGCCCGCGAGATACAGCAGCACCTCGCCGTACCCGCCGACGGGAATCGCCGTGACGACCGCCCCCGAGGTGCCCGCCAGGTCTTCTCCCCGGGGCGCAGGCTCCCCGCTCCGTATCAGAGCGCGACTGAACCACCAGGTCGACCAGCCCGCGACGACACCCGCGACGACCCCGGAGAGGGTCGCGACGAACGGTCCGGCACCAGCCGCGCCCATCACGACGGCACCGGTGAAACCGAGCGCGGAGACGAATCCGGCGATCACCGGGAGCGAGAGGAATCCATCAGGACCGCCGCCTATGCTTTCCAGAAGCCCGTCGAAGACGAGCGCGAGCGCCAGGACGACCAGTCCCGCGACGCCGAATCCCAGAAACCATCCCATGCGAACCGGCCCCCCTCGTTCTTTCTCGTGCCCTCTCGATGCCCTCGATCCCTTTCCTTTTCCAAATTGTTCCACGTGGGTGGCCTGGGGGATATGGGTGGTACCACCCATTGACTCCCCTAGGGGATCGGCGGCCGTTCAGTACGATGAGTCGCTGATCCGAAGCGGAGGAGGGGCCACATGACGGACCTGAGCGAGGACGGGGCCGAGTTCCCCGCGCGCAGACGCGGACAGGGCGAACTGGAGAACCAGGTGCTCGCCGTGCTGCGCGAGGCGTCGGAGCCCGTACCGGTGGCCTGGGTGCGCGAACGGCTCGGCGGTGGCCTCGCGTACACCACCGTCATCACCATCCTCACGCGCCTCCGGGCGAAGGGTGCCGTCGAACGCGAGCGCGACGGACGTTCCTTCCGGTGGACGGCCGTCGCCGACGAGGCGGGGCTGGCCGCCCTGCGGATGCGCAAGGTCCTGGACGCGGAGGCCGACCGCCAGGCGGTGCTGGCCAGCTTCGTGACCGCACTCCCGCCGAACGAGGAGCGACTCCTTCGTGAACTCCTCGCCCAGAACGCCGAGGAGGAGGAAGGCTGACCGCCATGGGAGTCTTCGTCTTCCTTCCCCTGGTCCTTCCGCTCACCGCGTGGCCGGTCGCCCGCCTCGCCGCACAGCGGCTCCATCCGCGTACCGCGACCCGGCTGCTCTCCGCCGTCGCCGGGGTCTGTGCCGTGTGCAGCACGCTCTGCCTCGGTCTGCTCATGATCGTCGGCACCGCCCAACTGCCGGGCAATCCCCTTCCCGACACCTGGTCCGACCCCGATGTGCGCGCCGCCGTCCCCTATGACGAGATCGCGGGGCGCGCCGCCATCCCCGCCCTCCTCGCCGTCCTCGCCTCCTGCGGCGTGGCCGCCTGGCGCCAGCTCAGGGTGCGCCGCCGGGCCTCGGGGGCGCTCGCCGGGCTGCCGCCGACGTCCGTCGCGGTGCTGCCGGACCGTACCCCCTACGCGTACGCGCTGCCCGGCGGGCGGGGCCGGGTCGTCGTCAGCACCGGAATGCTCGCCGGGCTGACCTCGGCCGAGCGCCGCGCCCTCTTCGCCCATGAGCGCGCCCATCTGGCCGGGCGCCACCACCGTCACCTCCTGACGGTCCATCTGGCGGCGCGGGCGAACCCGTTCCTCCGGCCGCTGCGTACCGCCGTGTCGTACACCGCCGAGCGCTGGGCCGACGAGGAGGCCGCCGCCGAGGTCGGCAGTCGCCGGGTGGTCGCCCGTGCCATCGGGAAGGCGGCGCTGCTCGCGCCCCGGGCTCCCGCGGCCACGCTGCCCGCGCTCGCGGGCGCCGGGCCCGTACCCCGCAGGGTCGCGGCCCTGATGCGCCCGGCTCCGGCCGGTCACGCCTGGCCGCCCGCCTGGACGGCCGTCGGCCTCGCCGCCTGGTGCGCCGCGTTCGGCGCGACCGTGTCGGCCCTGTCGTCCGCCAACTCGGCGGTCGCGCTGTTCCTCGTCCTGCGTGAGGTCGCCGCGCCGGTGTGAGGTGCGGTGCGGTGCGAGAAGCGGGTCGGGGGGCCTCCCTCCGACCCGTTTCGTCCCTCCCCGCCTACAGGTCGAATTCGTGCGGGGGGAGGCCGAGGGTGTGGCAGGCTTCGCGGACGGCGGCTTGTTCGGTCTGGTCGAAGTGGCCGTCGGCGCCGCCGATGACGATGCCGATCTGGATGACGGCGCGGGCTTCGGCGGGCTTCTTCTTCGCCTTGGCGATCTCCTGGAGGACGCCGACCCGGCCGAAGTCGAAGTCGGCGGCGAGGGTGTCGAGGTGGGCGTCGAAGCGGCGCCGTAGGTCGGCCGCGTCGAAGTTCCGCAGGACCTCGTTGGCCGCGATGAGCTGGGCGACCCGCTGGCGCTCGGCGGGGTCGACGGTGCCGTCGGCGGCGGCGACCAGCGCGCACATGGCCATCGAGGCGTCCCGGAAGGCACCGGACCGCAGATCGTTCTTCTTCGCCGTCAACTGGGTCTGCATCGTCGATGCGGACTCCCTGACGCGGTCCCACAGGGCCATGAACACTCCAGACGTCGATTACTTCTACGCTTCTGTAGAACGTGGTGATGATCTGAAGGGTTCCCGGGGGAGCCGAGAGCCTCATGAGGGACGGGAGGGGCAGGAGGGGCGGGAGCGAGGGAAAGGGCGGCTGGGTCTGTCAGAGCCCCGCGAGTCCGAGCGAGGCCCACAGCGCCACCGTCGAGGCCGTGAGGGCGGCCGGAACCGTCAGGAGGCCCAGCCTGGTGAACTCCCCGAGGGCCACCGGGTGCTCGTGCTCCCGGGCGATCCGCCGCCAGAGGAGCGTCGCGAGGGACCCGGCGTACGTGAGGTTCGGTCCGATGTTCACCCCGAGCAGGACCGCGAGCACCGCCCCCGGGCCCGTGGCCGCCACCAGCGGGACCAGGGCGAGGGTCGCGGGCAGGTTGTTGATGAGGTTGGCGAGCACGGCGGCGACGGCGGCGATCCCGAGCAGCGCCGGGAGGGAGGTGCCGTCCGGCAGGACGTGGCCGAGGAGGGCCCCGAGGCCGTTGTCGACGACGGCCCGTACGACGACGCCGAGGGCCAGGACGAACGCCAGGAACGGCAGTGCGGCCGAACGCGCCAGCGCGCGCGGGGTCGTATGCCGCCGCGCCAGGGCCCGTACGGCGAGGACGGCGGCGCCCATCGCCGCCGCCCACGCGGGATCGATCCCGGTCGCCGACGCCACGGCGAAGCCGACCAGGGTCGCGGCGACGGTCAGCAGGGCGAACAGAGGAACGGGAGCGGGCGGCGGAGGCTCGACCGGAGCCGCGGGAGCGGCCAGATCGCGCGTGAAGAAACGCCGGAAGACCACGTACTCGATCGCGATCGCGGTCAGCCAGGGGAGCAGCATCAGCAGCGCGAACCGGGTGAAGCCGAGACCGCTGGCCGTGAAAGCGAGCAGGTTCGTCAGGTTGGACACGGGCAGCAGCAGCGAGGCGGTGTTCGCGAGATGGGCGCTCGCGTAGGCGTGCGGTGCGGGACGGACCCCCATCCTGGCGGCGGTCACGAACACCACCGGAGTGAGCAGGACGACCGTCGCGTCCAGGCTGAGGACGGCGGTGATCAGCGAGGCCAGGGCGAACATGGCGCCGAGCAGCCGCCGTGGGCGACGGTCTGCCCAGCGGGCCGTCCATGTGCCGCACCCCCGGAAGAGCCCCTCGTCGTCGCAGAGCTTGGCGAGAACGAGGACGGCGGCCAGGAAACCGATCACCGGACCGAGGCGTTCCGCCTCCTGGAGCGCCGCTTCGGGAGTGATCGCGCCCACGGCGAGGACGGCGCCCGCGGCGGGCACGGCGAAGACCGCCTCGGGCAGCCGGAACGGGCGGACGACGGCGCAGACCAGCACCACGGCGAGGGCGAGTGCGGACACGGACGTGACGAGCATGTGCCCGATCATCCGGGTCGCCCCGAGTCGGCGTGTCGGCGGGTACGGCCACGGGGGCGGGCCGGTCGGAGAGCGTCCGGCGGCGCGGGCGCGGCGATCCACGGCGGGGGCCCGCCCGGCGGTGGACTCGGGGAATCCGGCGGTCAGGTAGGGGAGCGGCTGGCCCGACAGGAGGGGAAGCGGTCGGTCCGACAGGAGGGAGAGCGGCCGGTCCGGTGGTCGGATGGCGCCCATACCCCAGACTTCTGCAACGTGACATTGTACAATGCGACCTCGGTAACTTCCCGGAGGGCGCACGATGGGTGACCTGAGACAGTACGGCCTGGTCAGGGCGCAGGAACGACTCCGCGACCAGGTCGGCCACGCCCTCCGTGCCGCGCTCATCGCGGGCGAACTGCGCCCCGGCCAGATCTACTCCGCACCCGGACTCGCGGGCGACCTCGGCGTCTCCGCCACCCCGGTCCGCGAGGCCATGCTCGACCTGGCGCGGGAAGGACTCGTCGAACCCGTCCGCAACAAGGGCTTCCGCATCACCGAGGTCAGCGAACGGGACCTCGACCAGTACACCGAACTGCGCACCCTCATCGAGGTCCCCACCATCGGACGCGTCACGCGGACGGCGGACCGGGAGCGGCTGGAGGCGCTGCGGCCGGTCGCCGAGGAGATCGTCGCCCGCGCCCGGCAGCACGACCTCATCGGCTACCTGGAGGCGGACCGCCGCTTCCATCTGGCGGTCCTCGCCCTCTCCGGCAACGGCCGCCTGGTCGAGACCGTGAGCGAACTGCGCAAACGCTCCCGCCTCTACGGTCTGAACGGGCTCGACGAGGCGGGCAGGCTCGTCTCCTCCGCCGAGGAACACCTCGAACTCCTCGACCTGATGATCGCCGGGGACGCGGCGGGCGCCCAGGCGTGCATGATGCGCCACCTCGGCCACGTCCGTTCCCTGTGGGCCGTCGCCCACGACGAACCGGCCGCCGCACGCGAACCGGGTCGGGCCGCCGTCCGCGAACCGGATCGCGCCCGCACGGACGGACCGGGTCGTCCCGCCGCGAGCGAACCCGGTCGGACCGCCACCCGGGGCCTCGAACCGGCCGGGCACCACGGCTGACGGAGCTACCGGGACCCCCCCCGGGAACCCTGAGATGTCCCGGACCCCACGACGACACCGGGCCCCGGAAACATCTCGGGGACCTGGAAGCGACCCGGACGCGCCCCGGAGGCCGACCCGGAAGCGACCCGGACGCGCCCCGGAGACCGACCCGGAAGCGACCCGGACGCACCCCGGACACGGACCCGGACGCGACCCGGATTCCAGGAGTCCGAAGACGCCCCGGAAGCACCCGGAGAACACCCCGGCGACACCCCCGGAGGGCCTTGGAACGCCGGGGGAACCCGGTCCTCCCGGCCTCTCCGGAATTCCCAACTCGCCCGGGTCGGGCGGGAATCCCACCATCTGGACAGCATCTTGAAGCTCTATATGCTGACACCATGCTTTCTGCCGCCTCCGCGCCCGCGAACGCCACTCCTCCCTTCCCCGTCGCGCCCGTCCCGGCCACCGCCGCCCGGCTGGCCGACGTCGGCTCGTCACCGGTACGGGAGATCCTGGCGCTCACCGCGCGGCCCGAGGTGATCTCCTTCGCGGGCGGTCTCCCGGCGCCGGAACTGTTCGACGTCGAGGGCATCCGGGCGGCGTACGACCGGGTCCTGACGGACAACCCGGAATACGCCCTCCAGTACTCCACGACCGAGGGCGACCCGGAACTGCGCGCGACCGTCGCCGACCGGCTCACCGCCCGCGAACTGCCCACCGGGCCCGACGACCTGCTCGTCACCACCGGCTCGCAGCAGGCCCTCACCCTCCTCACCACCGCGCTCGTCGAGCCCGGCTCGGTCGTCCTCGTCGAAGACCCCTGCTACCTCGCCGCCCTGCAGACCTTCGGCTTCGCCGGTGCCCGGATCGTCCCCGTCCCCACCGACGACCAGGGCATCGTCCCGGCCGCCCTGGAAGAGATCGCCGCCCGCGAGAAGCCCACGCTCCTCTACCTCGTCCCCACCTTCCAGAACCCGACGGGCCGCACCCTGCCCGCCGAGCGCCGCCACGCGGTCGCCGAGGCCGCCGCACGGCACGGCTTCTGGATCGTCGAGGACGATCCGTACGGCGAACTGCGCTACGAGGGCGAGCGCGTCCCCTTCGTCGCCGCCGACCCCCTCGCCGCCGACCGCACCGTCCTGCTCGGTTCCTTCTCCAAAGTGATGGCCCCCGGCCTGCGGCTCGGCTACCTGCGCGCCCCCGCCGGACTGCGGCGCTCCTGCGTGATCACCAAGCAGGCCGCCGACCTGCACACCTCCACCGTCGACCAGGCGGCTGCCGCGCGCTACCTGCGGGACAGCGACCTCGACGCACACGTCGAAGTCATCCGGGCCGCCTACCGGGAGCGCCGGGACGCGATGCTCGACGGACTGCCCGGAGCCCTGCCCGAGGGCAGCCGGTGGAACAGACCTGAGGGCGGCATGTTCATCTGGGCGACCCTGCCCGAGGGGCACGACGCGACGGCGCTGCTCACCACCGCGATCGGCCACGAGGTGGCGTACGTGCCGGGGGCGCCGTTCTTCTGCGGAGAGCCGGACCCGGGCGCGATGCGCCTCTCGTTCACCACACACTCGGCGGACGAGATCAGGGAAGGGCTCCGGAGGCTGGCGAAGAGCTTCACCTAGGGCGTCCACCCACCCGTCGACGCGAGGCCCGTGGAGGACAGAACATCATGACCCGGTACGACCTGGACATCCTCGCCTCCGACCAGGAACGGTTCCGGGCGGAGGAACGACTGCGGGCCGCCGTGGAGAGCGGCCGTCTCACCCTGGCCGAACTCTCCCCCCGGCTCGACGAGGTGCACGCCTCCCGCACCCGGGCAGATCTGGAGACCGCCTGCCGCGGCCTGCCCGCACCAGGACCCCGCGACTCCCTCGTGGTCGACCGCGCCCCGACCTCGCGGGGCTTCCTCGCCGGGATCTTCGGCGGGTTCCAGCGCAAGGGAGCCTGGGTCGTACCGCCCAGGATGACCCTCTGGTCCATGTGGGGCGGCGGCAGACTGGACCTGACGGAAGCACGCTTCAGCCATCAGGACACCGAGATCCGCGCCGTCGCCCTCTGGGGCGGCACCAGGATCGTGGTCCCCGAGGACATCGACGTCGAGGTGCGCGGACTCGGGCTGTTCGGCGTCTTCGACAGACGCGCCGCCAGGAAGACCGGCACCCCGGGAGCTCCACGCCTCGTCATCAAGGGACTTGCACTCTTCGGCGCGGTGGTGACCCGCACCAAGAAGTGACGGTCCGACCGTGGAACGCCGTCCTCCGGACGCCGCTCCACCCGCCCACCGCGCGTACGGGCGGGCAGATGCCCGCACCCGGGCCGACCGGCCCTCCGCGCCCGCCGTGCTGTCCTCCCTCACCATCACCTCGTGTCGTTGTTGGGCCGAACGGGTGAGGAGCGGGAGGATGGGCCCATGAGTAGGTACGAGAGGTACGACGTCACCGACGAGCAGTGGGAGGGCCTCGCCCAGGTCGTGCCCCTGCGCGGTCGTGACGAATGGCCGTCCAGGGTCGACCACCGCACGATGCCCGAGCAGTACGAATCCGCCGAACAGCGCCGCATGGTCGTGCTCCGGGTGCAGGTGTTCGCCGACGCCCGCGAGGTCGCCGAGTACCTCACCGCGCAGATCCCGGTGCTCCTCGATCTGACCAGCGCCGACACCGAGGTCGCCAAGCGCATCCTCGACTTCAGCAGCGGCGTCGTCTTCGGGCTCGGCAGCGGAATGCACCGCGTCGACCGGAACGTCTTCCTCCTCGCCCCCGCCGGCACCGAGGTCGAGGGCGCCGAGGGCGAGGACGAGGAGGACGTCATGAGTGGCAGGACCGCCGGAGTCCCCCGAACGTAGGAAGGTCATCTAGACGTAACGGTTCGTCAGGGAATGGACTGCGTACGGTCCGGGCATGGATCTCACCGGCGGCCCCGCGCTCGCCCGCACGCCAGACGCCTCTTTCCCCGCCGTCCCCTCCCCGGCCGCCCCCGCCCGGACCACGGCCGCCACCGGCCCGGCCACGGCCTTCGCCCCTCCGGCATCGTCCGCCCCCGGCCCGGCCGTCGACGCCCCCGCCCCGGCCGCCGACGCTCTGGTCCCGGCCCAGGCCGGTCCGGCTCCACGAGTCCCGGCCCCCGCCGCTCCGGCCGCCGCCGTCCCACCCGGACAGCGGGGCGGGAGCGGCGGGCGGCTCCACACCCGGCCAGCCGTCACCGAACTGCGCCTGTCCGCCTTCGCCGGTCACCGCTCCGCCACCCTCCCCCTGGGACCCGTCACGCTCTTCGCCGGACCCAGCGGCAGCGGCAAGTCCACCACCCTGAGGGCGTACGAGGCACTCGCCCGGCTCGGCGCGGGCGACCCGCTCGAAGAGGTCTTCCCCGACGCCGCGGACCTCGTCCCCGAGCGCGCCAGGCCCGACGCCCAGGGCAGGCGCGGCTTCCGGATCGGATGCACCGTCGACGGGCCCGAGGGCCCCGTCCACCTCGATCTCGCGGTCCAGGCGGAACCCGAGCTCCGCATCGTCGGCGAACGGCTCACCGGCCGCGGTCGCACCCTGCTCTCCACCGCGCTGCGCGACCCCGGCCGCTCCAGCGTCCAGGCCGAATGGCACACCGCGGGCACCACCCCCGTCACCCGCGCCCCGCTCCCCGACGACCTCCTCGGTACGGCCCTGCTGCCGCTGAGGGTCGCGGGCAAGACCAAGGGGCAACTGGAGGTCCTCGCCGCCGCCGAACAGGTCGTCATCGGACTCCGGTCGGCCTTCTCCTGCGACCCCCGGCCGGAGGGGATGCGGGCGCCCGTACCCGTGGGCGAGGGACGCCTGCGGCGCGGCTGCGACAACCTCGCCGAGGTCCTGCATCGCACCCACAACGACTGCCCGCGCCGCCACCAGCGCTTCGCCACCGTGGCGGGGGCGGGCTGCGTCGGCGCCGTCACGGGAGTCGGCGTCCAGGAACTGCCCGAGGGCACCGTCCGCGCGGTCCTCGAACGGGGCGGCCGTCCCGTCACCCCGCTCAGTCGCCTCGGCGACGGCGAACTGCGTTACCTGGCACTCGCGCTGACACTGCTCACCGGCCCCGGAGTCCTCGCTATGGACCGGATCGCCGAGGTGCCCGACGCCATGCAGTCCCTGACACTGCTCGCGGACGGCCTCGACCGGGGGCTCGACGAGCGGCAGGCGCGCGGACTGCTCGGACTGGCCGTGGACATCGCCGCCGACGGACACATCCGGCTCGCGGGCACGGCAGGCTCGCGGACGGGGGGGATGGCGCGCCCGATGCCGGGGGTGACCGTGGTGGACCTGGAGCCATGAGGGCCGC
The DNA here is from genome assembly GCF_042754005.1 of Streptomyces sp. NPDC059247. Taxonomy (NCBI): domain Bacteria; kingdom Bacillati; phylum Actinomycetota; class Actinomycetes; order Kitasatosporales; family Streptomycetaceae; genus Streptomyces; species Streptomyces sp. NPDC059247. Next base: position 297,578 of record NZ_JBHYZW010000005.1, on the reverse strand, counting down.
CCCGTCCGCCAGGCCCGTGACGGGTGGGGGAGGAGAAGGGTGGTAGACCTGGGCGGATGACCGACAACGACGTAGCGGGACTGCAGCGCAGGCTGGCCGCATTCGCGGCCGCCCGCGACTGGCAGCCCTTCCACACCCCCAAGAACCTGGCGGCGGCCCTCAGCGTGGAGGCGTCCGAACTCCTGGAGATCTTCCAGTGGTTGACGCCTGAGCAGGCCGAACGGGTGATGGAAGAACCCGAGTCCGCGCACCGGGTGGCGGACGAGGTGGCGGACGTGCTCGCCTACCTCCTCCAGTTCTGCGCGGTACTCGGGGTCGATCCGCTGGAGGCGCTCGCGGCCAAGATCAAGCGGAACGAAGTCCGCTTCCCGGCGCGGAAGAGCGGCGAAGAGACGACGAAGGACCCCGGGACGACCCCGGGAGCCGGCGCGGAAGAGGCTTCCGAGGCGGCTCCGGACGGAGATCGTCACTCTTCGGAGTGATCGACTTGTCCCCGTCGGGCCGCCTGTCCACAGATTTCCGAATTCCCCTGCCGTTGGGGCTCAGCCTGCCTCACTCTGGGTAATGGAATGAATGAGTGGATAAGTCGTTCGAACGGGGGCGGTGTTGATGGAGGCGGAACGGCTCATCGGGCTCGGCCGACAGGCGTTGGCGGAGAGCGGCACGGCGCAGGACATCGTGGCGGAAGCCTGGCAGGCCCAGGCCCTCGCCCAGGCCATAGGGAACCGGCTCGCGCTCTGCGGACCGCAGGAACTGCGCGGCGAGGCGCGGGGGCTGAGCGAGACCGGCGACTCCCCGGCCTGGGGGCCCGGCGGCCCGAGGGCGGCCCGGCTGACGGAAGTAGCCGACCCCCACGGGGCGTTGACCGCGCTGGGGGCACTGCTCGGAGAAGTGGGGATCGCCCTCGTCGGGGTGGCGTGCGCCACCGACGAGGAAGGGCTCTACTGGGCGTGCATCGAGGCCATCGACGCGGCGGACGAGTCGAGCGACCGGGTGCGGGGAATGCTGCACCGTCTCGCGGTGCGCGACGGGGAGCGGGCCCGCCCTCCCGACCCGGCGCGCGGCCGGGCGGGCCCCGGACGGGGCCCGTCATGAGGGGAGCGGCGGCGGACGCGCTGGAAGCGGTGGTGCCCGTGCTGTCCGGGCTCGTGGCGGTCCGCCGCACGACGGACCGGCGTGTGGGGACCGGCGCCCTCCCGCGGACCACCTTCCTCCGCCTCCGCGCGAAGCTCCGCCGTGCCGTGTTCCGCCTCCTGGCGGTCGGCGGCGGACCGGTGGTCGGCGTCCGACCGGGTGAGATCGGCGGAGAGCGCCGCCATCGGCTCCTCCATCTGCTGGAGCAGGCCCTTGGCGGCACAGCATCCCTTCCGCTCGGGCACGGACCGCGACACCGGCGGCTCGGGTACGGCCCGCTCCGGCGCGGCTTCCCGGGACCCGGGGGACTCCTCGGTCCGGACCCCGACGAGGGCGGGACACGGAAGAGAGCGGCGCACCGGCATCGGCCGTCGGCACGTGGGCCGGGCGGTCGGGCTCCGCCCGAGCCGACGACGGGCGCCGGGTCACGGTCACTGACCGGGGCGGACGCCGCCCACCAGGAGGGCGCGATATTCACCCGACCGGGGCGGGACCCCGGCGGGCTGACGGAAAGGTCGACCCGCACCGGGCGGTGCAGGATGGAGGCATGGACCTTCGCATCTTCACGGAGCCCCAGCAGGGGGCCGACTACGACACCCTCCTCGCCGTGGCCCGCGCCACCGAGGAACTCGGATTCGACGCCTTCTTCCGGTCGGACCATTATCTCCGGATGGGTTCCGCCGATGGGCTTCCCGGGCCGACGGACGCCTGGATCACCCTGGCCGGGCTCGCCCGGGAGACCCGGCGGATCAGGCTCGGCACACTGATGACAGCCGGTACGTTCCGGCTGCCCGGCGTCCTCGCCATCCAGGTCGCCCAAGTGGACCGGATGTCCGGCGGCCGGGTCGAACTGGGACTCGGCGCGGGCTGGTTCGAGGAGGAGCACAAGGCCTACGGCATCCCGTTCCCGAAGGAGAAGTTCGCCCGGCTGGAGGAGCAGCTGGCGATCGTCACCGGTCTGTGGGAGACCGAGGTCGGCGAGACCTTCAGCTACGACGGCACGTACTACCAGCTCACCGAATCGCCCGCACTGCCCAAGCCCGCGCAGGACCGCATCCCGGTCCTCATCGGCGGACACGGAGCGAGCCGCACACCGCGCCTGGCCGCGCGGTACGCGGACGAGTTCAACATCCCGTTCGCCTCCCTGGAGGACACCGAGCGGCAGTTCGGCCGGGTCCGGGCCGCCGCCGAGGCCATCGGGCGGGCACCCGGCGACCTCGTGTACTCCAACGCGCTGGTCGTCTGCGTCGGCAAGGACGACGCCGAAGTGGCCCGGCGTGCCGAAGCCATCGGGCGGGACGTGGCCGAGCTGAAGGCCAACGGGCTCGCGGGTTCACCCGCCGAGGTCGTCGACAAACTGGGGCGGTACGCGGCCGTCGGCTCCTCCCGGGTCTACCTCCAGGTCCTCGACCTGGACGACCTGGACCACCTGGAGCTGATCTCCTCCCGGGTCCAGTCACAGCTGGGATGAGCGGGGCAGCCCGATGAAACCGGCCCGCGCACTGGCCGAAGCCCTCAGGACGGGCGTCCTCGTCCTCGACGGCGGACTCTCCAACCAACTGGAGGCGCAGGGATGCGACCTCTCGGACGCGCTCTGGTCCGCCCGGCTCCTCGCGGACGGCCCCGAGCAGATCGAGGCGGCCCACACGGCGTACGTACGGGCCGGGGCGCGGGTGCTGATCAGCTCCGGCTACCAGGCGACCTTCGAAGGCTTCGCCGAGCGGGGCATGGACAGGAAGGAGACGGCAGGGCTGTTCGCCCGGAGCGTGGAGCTGGCGAGGGCGGCGGGCGAACGAACCGGCGAGGAGGTGTGGGTCGCGGCGTCGGTCGGACCGTACGGCGCGATGCTCGCGGACGGCAGCGAGTACCGGGGACGGTACGGGTTGTCCGTACGGGAACTGGAGGCGTTCCACCGTCCACGGATCGAGGCGCTCGCCGAGGCGGGGCCCGACGTGCTGGCGCTGGAGACCGTGCCGGACATGGAGGAGGCCGAGGCCCTGCTGCGGGCCGCCGAGGGGTGCGGGGTGCCGGTGTGGCTCTCGTACACGGTGGACGGCGGCCGGACCCGGGCCGGGCAGGACCTCGCGGAGGCCTTCGCGGTCGCCGCCGGGAACGAACAGGTCGTGGCGGTCGGAGTGAACTGCTGCGACCCGGCCGGGGCGAGGGACGCCGTGGCGCTCGCCGTCGCCGTGACCGGACGGCCGGGCGTGGTCTACCCGAACAGCGGGGAACGGTGGGACGCCGCCGCGCACGACTGGCACGGCGGCTCCACCTTCGACCCGGCCCGCGCCACCGACTGGGCCACGGCGGGCGCCCGCCTGATCGGCGGCTGCTGCCGGGTCGGCCCGAGAGTGATCGAGGACGTCGACGCGGCTTTGTCGACGTATCGGGTCTGAGGGGAAGGGGAGGGGGGAGGGGGGGAGGGGGAGCCCCCCCCGAAAGGTGCTCCCGAGAGGAGCCTCCCGGGGCAAGCGCCCCCTCCCCCCTCCCCCCGCTCGCCTCTCCCTCTCCCCCTCCCCCGAAAATGCGTGGTCGCCGTGGGTGGGGGGTCGACATACTCGACCGTGTGTTCCTGACGATCAGTACGACCGGCGATCCGGAGAGTCCCGCGACCGATCTCGGCTTTCTGCTGCACAAGCATCCTGAGCGGGCGCAGGTGTTCTCGACTTCTCACGGCGCGGCGCACGTCTTCTATCCGGAGGCGGGCGTCGAGCGGTGTACGGCGGCGCTCCTTCTGGAGGTGGACCCCGTGGCGTTGGTGCGCCGGGGGAGGGGCAAGGGCAGGGGTGGTGCGCCGGATTCGGCGCTCGCGCAGTATGTGAACGACCGGCCCTACGCGGCGTCCTCGCTGCTGGCGGTGGCGTTGGCGAAGGTCTTCAAGACGGCGCTGCACGGGGTGTGCGGGGCGATGCCGGAGCGGGCGGCGGCGCCGTTGCCGCTGCGGGTGGAGGTGCCGGTGCTGCCCGCGCGGGGCGGGCCCAGGCTGGTGCGCGCGTTGTTCGGGCCCTTGGGCTGGGACACGGTGGAGGCCGAGCCGCTGGCTCTGGACGGGCGGTTCCCCGAGTGGGGCGACTCGCGGTACGTGCGGCTGGTCCTGGAGGGGGAGCTGCGGCTCGCGGACGCCCTCAACCATCTGTACGTCCTGCTGCCGGTGCTCGACGACGCCAAGCACTACTGGGTCGCGCCCGACGAGGTGGACAAGCTGCTGCGTGCCGGGGACGGCTGGCTCGCCGGGCACCCCGAGCGCGAGCTGATCACCGCCCGGTACCTGTCCCGGCGCCGGGGTCTGGCGCGGGAGGCGACGGAACGGCTGGAGCTGGTGCGGCTCGCGGAGGCCGAGGGGCTGGACGTGGACGAGGTGGACAACGCCGTCGACGAGACGGAGGACACCGAGGATCGGCCGGTGCCGCTGGCCGAGCGGCGGCGGGCGGCGATCCTCGCCGTCCTGACGTCGGCGGGGGCGGCCCGTGTCCTCGATCTGGGGTGCGGCCAGGGCCAGTTGGTGCAGGCGCTGCTCAGGGACGTCCGGTTCACGGAGGTCGTCGGCGTCGACGTGTCGGTCCGCGCGCTGACCGTGGCCGCGCGGCGGCTGCGGCTCGACCGGATGGGGGAGCGGCAGGCGGCCCGCGTCCGTCTGGTGCAGGGCTCGCTCGCGTACACCGACAAGCGTCTGGGCGGTTATGACGCGGCCGTGCTCAGCGAGGTGATCGAGCACCTGGACCTGTCGAGGCTGCCGGCCCTGGAGTACGCGGTGTTCGGTGCGGCGAAGCCGCGCACGGTGGTGGTGACGACGCCGAACGTCGAGTACAACGTGCGCTGGGAGTCGCTGCCCGCCGGGCACGTCCGGCACGGCGACCACCGTTTCGAGTGGACCCGCGAGGAGTTCCGGAGCTGGGCGGAGACGGTCGCCGGGCGGTACGGGTACGGCGTCGGGTTCACCCCCGTCGGCCCGGACGACCCGGAGGTCGGTCCGCCCACCCAGATGGCCGTCTTCACCCGTACCGCCGACCTGCCCATGGAGAAGGAGGGACGGGCATGACCGTTCCCGTCGAGCGCCGGGCGCTCCCCGTCCCCGACCTGTCCCTGGTGGTGCTCGTCGGGGCCACCGGTTCCGGCAAGTCCACTTTCGCGCGGCGGCACTTCAAGCCGACCGAGATCATGTCCTCCGACTTCTGCCGGGGGCTCGTCGCCGACGACGAGAACGACCAGTCGGCGAGCCGGGACGCCTTCGACGTCCTCCACTACATCGCGGGCAAGCGTCTCGCGGCGGGACGGCTGACGGTCGTCGACGCGACCAATGTGCAGCAGGAGGCGCGGCGGCAGCTGGTGCGGCTGGCCCGGGAGCACGACGTGCTGCCCGTCGCGATCGTCCTCGATCTGCCCGAGGCGGTGTGCCGGGAGCGCAACGAGGGCCGTCCCGACCGGGCGGACATGCCCGCGCACGTCATCGGACGGCACCGGCGCGAGCTGCGCCGCTCGCTGCGCGGTCTGGAACGGGAGGGCTTCCGGAAGGTCCATGTGCTGCGTTCCGTCGAGGAGGTCGAGGCGGCCGAGGTCGTCATGGAGCGCCGTTTCAACGATCTGCGTCAGCTGACCGGGCCGTTCGACGTGATCGGTGACGTGCACGGCTGCCGTTCCGAGCTGGAGACCCTGCTCGCGCGGCTCGGCTACGTCGACGGCCGTCACCCCGAGGGGCGTACGGCGGTCTTCGTCGGCGACCTCGTGGACCGGGGGCCCGATTCGCCGGGGGTGCTGCGCCGGGTGATGGGGATGGTCGCCTCGGGCGACGCGCTGTGCGTCCCCGGGAACCACGAGAACAAGCTCGGCCGTTGGCTGAAGGGCCGGAAGGTGCGGGAGACCCACGGTCTCGCCGAGACGATCGAGCAGCTGGGGCGGGAGAGCGAGGAGTTCCGCGCCGAGGTCGGACGGTTCATCGACGGGCTCGTCAGCCACTACGTCCTCGACGGCGGGAACCTCGTCGTGTGTCACGCCGGGCTGCCGGAGAAGTACCACGGCCGTACGTCCGGGCGGGTGCGGTCGCACGCGCTGTACGGGGACACCACGGGCGAGACCGACGAGTTCGGGCTGCCGGTGCGCTATCCGTGGGCGGAGGATTACCGTGGGCGGGCGGCCGTCGTCTACGGGCACACGCCCGTGCCCGACACCTCGTGGATCAACAACACCCTCTGTCTCGACACCGGGGTCGTCTTCGGCGGGAAGATGACCGCGCTGCGCTGGCCCGAGCGGGAACTCGTCGACGTACCGGCCGAACGGGTCTGGTACGAGCCGGCGAGGCCGCTCGCCACCGGGGTGCCCGGCGGGCATCAGGGGCGGCCCCTCGACCTGGCCGACGTGCACGGGCGGCGGACCGTGGAGACCCGGCAGTTCGGGAACGTCGCCGTACGGGAGGAGAACGCGGCGGCGGCCCTGGAGGTGATGAGCCGGTTCGCGGTCGATCCGCGGCTGCTCGCCCATCTGCCGCCGACGATGGCGCCGACCGCGACCTCGAAGGAGGACGGTTATCTGGAGCACCCGGCCGAGGCCTTCGCCCAGTACCGGGCGGACGGCGTCGAGCGGGTCGTGTGCGAGGAGAAGCACATGGGCTCCCGGGCCGTGGCCCTGGTCTGCCGGGACGCGGCGGCGGCCCGCGAGCGGTTCGGCGTCGAGGAGGAGGGGGTGACCGGAGCGCTCCACACCCGTACCGGACGGCCCTTCTTCGACGACCGGGAGGTCACCGAGCGGGTCCTCGACCGGCTGCGGACCGCGATCGGGGCCGCCGGGCTGTGGGCCGAACTGGACACGGACTGGCTGCTGCTCGACGGCGAGCTGATGCCGTGGTCGCTCAAGTCGATGGGGCTGCTGCGCGCGCAGTACGCGGCGGTCGGCGCGGCTTCGGGGGCGGTCCTGCCGGAAGCGGTCTCCGCGCTCGAACGGGCGGTGGCGCGCGGGGTCGGGGGCGTGGACGGGCTGCTCGGGCGGCAGCGGGAGCGGACGGTGGACGCGGCGGCCTTCACGGAGGCGTACCGGAGGTACTGCTGGCCGACCGAGGACCTGGACGGTGTGCGGTTCGCGCCGTTCCAGGTGCTCGCGGCGCGCGGGCGTTCGCTGGCGGCGGTGCCGCACGACGAGCAGCTCTCCTGGCTCGACCGGCTCGTGGAGCACGATCCGACGGGTCTCCTCCAGGTCACCCGCAGGCTGGTCGTCGACACGGGCGACGAGGAGTCGGTCCGCGCGGGCACGGACTGGTGGCTGGAGCTGACCGGTGCGGGCGGCGAGGGCATGGTGGTCAAGCCGTTGGCCGCGCTCGTCCGCGACCGGAAGGGACGGCTCGCGCAGCCGGGCGTGAAGGTGCGCGGCCGGGAGTACCTGCGGATCATCTACGGTCCCGAGTACACGCGGCCGGAGAACCTGGAGCGGCTGCGGCAGCGTTCCCTCGGGCACAAGCGTTCGCTCGCGCTCCGTGAGTACGCGCTCGGCCTCGAAGCGCTCGACCGGCTCGCGGACGGGGAACCGCTCTGGCGGGTCCACGAGACCGTCTTCGCGGTCCTCGCCCTGGAGTCGGAACCGGTGGACCCTAGGCTCTGAGCGGCCGGGCGGAGGCGAAGCCTCCCCCGGTCCCGGGTCACCGGTCCCGGGTCACCGGTCCCGGGTCACCGGTCCCGGGTCCCGGGTGGAGCCGTGGGCGGGTTCGCGGCCGGGGCGGGGCCGCGCGGAAGGGAAAGGTGGCGATCCATTCGTTCCCCGGGTGGTGTCCGGTGGAGGGGTGTGCGGTCTCCGGGAGGTTCTCGTGGGGATTCCGTGGGCACATCACGGGGGCGCAGGGGTGTCGGGGGTGGCGCTCCCCTGCGCCCCCCGTGCCGGTTGACGCGTTTCCCCCGTACCTCTAGCGTTCTTCACCCCGTGACGTGACACAGCGTCAACAACGTGACGTCACAAGGCGCATGGGACGGAAACGTACGCGCGAACGCGCCGGTCGATCACCGGCAGGCGGTCTTCCCCGGAGGGCCCGACGACGGTACGGGGGTGAGCGCGGTGAGTCTCTTCGGCCAGGACCGGTCGTTTCTCCACGCCCTCCCGCCCGCCGACCGCAGGGCGCTGCTCGCCGAGGGCGCCCGGCGGGTCTTCGCGCCCGGGGAGGTGATGATCCGCGAACGCGACACCAGCGCCTACGTCCTCGCGCTCCTCTCCGGCTGGGCCGTCGTCTCGGTCGGCACCGAGCGCGGCTCGCGGCTCATCCTCGCCCTCCGGGGCGAGGGCGAGGTCGTGGGGGACCTCGCCGCCGTGGACCGGCGCCCGCGCAGCGCCAGCGTCACCGCCCTCGGCACGGTCGAGGCGGTGGCGATCTCCGGTGACCGGTTCCGGCGCTTCCTCGCCGCCCGGCCGCACGCCACCTCGCTGATCCTGCGGCAGCTCGCCACCCGGCTGCGCAGCGCCGACGTGGAGCGCCGCTCGCTCGCCTCCGAGACCGTCCTCCAGCGTCTCGCGGCCCGGCTCGTCGAACTGGCCGAACGCGCCGGACGGCGGGGCGACACCGGGACCGTACTGGAACTCCCGCTTCCGCAGCACGATCTGGCCGCCGCCGTCGGGGCCACCCGGGAGGCGGTGGCCAAGGCCCTGCGGCTGCTGCGGGAGCAGGGCGTGGTCCGCACCGCGCACCGCACCGTCGTCGTCCTCGACATGCGGGTGCTCGTGCTGCTCGCGGAGGGGCGCGCCCGCCCCGGCGCGGGTTCGGCGGACGAATCTCCGCCGGGTGTGTAAACGGCTACATCGCCGATCGCGGGACGCGGTCAGTCTGGACGCACGGCATCACGGCACGAACGGCACCGGGGCATCACACAGGGAGTCCGAGAGTGAGCACTGCGGGACGGAACGGGCAAGCGGGCGGCGAACCGGCCGGGATCCACCGGTTCGTGGTCTTCGGGGACATCTGCGGCTCCGGGTCGCTGGACCTGGCGGAGAAGAAGCTCCAGCGGGCGGCGATGTACGAGGCGTTCGACGAGGCGTTCGGCTCGGTCGGCGTCGAGCCCGGCACCTTCCACCAGGAGGACCGGGGGGACGGCATCCTCGCCGCGCTGCGGCCCGACGTGCCGCCGACGCTGATGGTCGGCCGGTGGATCGACACCCTGTACGAGAGCCTGCGCGACCACAACCAGGGGCGCGGGGCGCCGCTGCGGCTGCGGATCGGGATGAACGCGGGGCTCGTCGTCCGGGACCGGCACGGGCTCGTGGGCCGTGCGGTGGACCTCGCCGCCCGGCTCTGCGACAGCGCCCCGGCCAAGCGGATCATGGACGAGGCCCCCGGGGTCGACCTGCTGGTCGTCGTCTCGGACTGGCTGTACGCGAGCGTGGTCGCCGAGGGCGGGCGGTACGTGGAGCCCGGTCACTACCGGGCGGCCCGGGTCCGCGCCAAGGAGACCGACGAGACCGCCTGGTTCCACGTGCCGCGCCTCCCCGCGCCGCCGCTCCTCGGAGCCGACGGGGACCGGGCGCGGGGGGACGAGGGGGCGCCGCCGACGCCGTCCGCCCGAGGGGAGCGGGCGGCGGAGGGGCCACGGACCGGCGTTGGGGCGGGGGGGGGGGGCGGCCCCAACGCCCCGGGCCGGTGGAGGGAACCGTACGTACCGGGTCGGGGGCGATCTGCTCGACGTCCACGGCAACACCATCCACGGCGGGTTCACCGGCATCCGGAAGGACGCGCGCCCCGGGCCCGGCGCGGGCGGGGACGGGTCCAGGGGGAAGGGCGGGGTCCAGGGGAAGGGCGAGGTCCAGGGGAGGGACGCGGCGGGGGACCCCCTCGCGGACTCGGCGGCGGACGCCGGGCCCGGGGCGGGTGAGGCGCGGTGAGCGACGAGGACGAGGGCGCGCCGCACGGCGACCCGGACTCCGGGCCGGGGTACGGCGACCGGGGGGACGCCCAGGACCGGGGCGCGGACCGGGGCTCCGACCGCGGTGACCGGAACGAGCGCGGTGACCGGGGTGACCGGAGCGACCGGGGAGGCCGAGGCGATCGGGGTGACCGAAGCGACCGGGGTGGTCGCGGCGAGAGGGGTGACCGGGGCGAGAGGGGCGAGCGCGGGGGCCGGGACGGCGATCCCCGCAGGGACCCGTCCGAGGGCGGCGACCAGCCGCCCCGCGAGCCCAGCGTCTTCGCCGCCGCCGAACGGGGGCCCCTCGGGGGCGAGGGAGACACCGGCGGCGCCGCCACCGCCCGCCGGGCCGTCCGCACCTGGGCGGGCGGCGGGGCCGACCGGCTCACCACCATCCACGGCGACGGCACGGTCTTCGAGGGCAACCAGATCTTCGCCCTGTACGGCTCCGACCGCGCCGCGCACTTCGTCCAGGGCCCCGTGCCGAGGGAGACCCTCGACCACCTGGGGCGGGTGTACTGCGCGACCGCCGCGTACCCCCGGATGCGGGACCGGCTCCGCGACCACCGGGTGCTCGTCCTGTGCGGCGAGCCCGGCAGCGGCCGGAAGGCCACCGCGCTCGCCCTCCTCGACGAACTGACCGGCGGGAGGGTCTTCCGGCTCGACCCGCGCCACGGCGTCGACGAGATCACCGAGGACGTCCTCCAGGAGGGCGGCGGACACCTCCTCGAACTGCTCGCCGAGGACGTGCGCGCCGAGAGCGAGCCCCCCGGCGGCCGGGGCGAGGGGAACACCTCCCGCCGCCGTCCCGCGACCCGGCTCAGCGAACTGCACCTGGACCGCTTCGGGGACCTGCTGCGCGGGCGGGACGCGTACGGCGTCGTCCTCGTCGAGGACGGGGAACTCGCCGACCGGCTGCTGCGCGGCCGGTACGGGATGTACTGCGCGCCGCCGCCCGCCGAGGAGGTCCTCCAGCGGCACCTCTGGCACCGGCTGCGCGCCGAGTCCGACGAGGCCGTCGGAGAGGCGCGGGCGCACGCCGGACGGCGGGAGGTCGTCGCCGCGCTCGGTCTGGAGGAGCTCCGCCCCCGCGAGGCCGCCCGGCTCGCCGACCACCTCGCCGGACACTGGCGCGGGGAGATGTCGGACGACCGGCTCCTCGTGGAGTGCCGGTCGTTCGTACGGTCGCAGGCCCGCGAGTGGTTCGCCGGGGCCGACCGGCCGGGGGCGCTCCCGGAGGCGCTGCCCGCGCTGAACGCCGGGGCGTTCCGCATCGCCGTCGCCGTCTTCGACGGCTCCGCCTACAGTCTCGCCGCCGAGGCCGCCGAACTCCTCTCCTGGGAACTCGCCGTCACCCTCGACCCCGAACACGCCCCGGGACGGCGCCTGTTCGGTACCCACGCCGAACACCGCCCGGTGCAGGCCCGCGCCGTCCTGGAGGACGGCGAACTGGACCTCGGACCGGCCAAGGTCCCGGTGCGGGCCGTCCGCTTCCAGGGCGAGGCCCTCGCCGGGGCCGTCCTCGGCGAGGTGTGGCACGGCTACCACAACGTGCGCGGCCCGGTCGCCCGCTGGCTGCGGGCCCTGTGCGACGACCCCCGCCCCGAGGTGTGGGTGCGGGCGTCCATCGCGGCCGGAGTGCTCTGCTCCTGGGACTGGATCCACGGCTTCCGCGAACTGGTCGTCCCGCTGGCCGTCACCGACGAACCGGTCGCCCACATGGCCGCCGCGACCGCCCTCGCCGAGTCCGCCCGCGACCCGCGCGTCCGGCCCGCCGTCGCCGCCGTGCTCAAGGACTGGGCGGGATCGGGCGAGGAGTCCCTCGTCAGGACCGCCCTGCTCGCCCACGGCTACGTCCTGGCCGCCGGGAGCGTCCCCGGCTCCCTCGACGCGCTGGCCCGGGTCGTCAGGGCCCGCGAGGCGACCGACATCGAGGTCCTCGTGCCCGCCTCCTTCAGCGTGGCCCGGCTGCTCGCCTCCGGCGAACCCGGGCCGGTGCTCCGCAGGCTCCGGCACTGGCTGGAGGACGGACGGCTCAATCTGGCCAACCTCGTGCACCTCTCCGTCATCCGGACGCTCACCACCCGCACCACCCATCTGTGGGGGCTGCGCGAGGTGCCCGAACTCGACGGACACGCGTCCCGTCCGCTGCTCGTCGCCCTGCTCGCCACCCGGCCGGAACTCGCCCCTCCGCTGGCTTGGTTGCTGCGCCACGCACTGACCACGGCCCGATCCGGGGAAGCTGCCCTGGAGGCGCTCGGCGGTCTGCTGCGGCGGGCCGCGAAGGACCCGGAGTCGCTCGGGCACGTCGGTGGCTTCCTGCCGCTCCTCGCGGTGGACCGCCGCGACCGCGACCGGCTCAGGGGCCTGCTGAACGAACTGGTCAGGGACCGTGACAGGCCCCTGGACCGTGAAGCGGCGCGCCGCATGTGGGACGCCGTGACGGAAGGAGCGAACCGATGACCGGGCCCGAACAGGACAGGAACCCGCGGCGGGACGAGCGGGCGCGCCCGCAGGACGGGGAGCGGGCGTACGACCCGGACCGCGACGGCCGCGCCCGCGCCCGTGCCCGTGACGAGCGGGCCCGCGCCGGGGACGGCCGGGAACGGCAGCGGTACGAGGGGCAGAACGGCGGTCGCAGGGGCGGTCGCGACGACGCGGAGGACCCGGACCGGGACACGGACCGGGACCCGGACGCCCCGGGCGGTGAGCGGGACGGCGCGGCGCGGGGACGGCCGGGCGGCGACCCGTACGACGGCCCTGGCGGGGGCCCCGACTCCGGTTCCGCTTCCGGTTCCGCCTCCGGCGGGGGCGGTCGGCCGCGCGGACCGCTGGTCGGTGAGTACGCGCCCCCGTACCGGCGCAGGAGCGGCCGGGTCGCCGCCGTTCTCCTCTACCGCAACGGCGGCCACCGGATCATCTGGCCGGACCGTACCGAGGACGTGAACAAGCCGATGTTCGGCACCCCCTACACCGTCTTCGAGGTGCGGCTGGGGCGGAACGTCACCGAGTTCAGGCTCCAGCTCCCGGCCGCCGGGGACGGCGTCTTCTTCGAAGCCGTCGCCAAGGTCCAGTGGGTGGTGACCGACCCGCACCTGGTCGTCCGCGAACAGGTCGAGGACGTCGCCGAACTGCTCCACGACGAACTGCTCGACGGTCTGCGCAGGCTCTCCAGGAGATTCCGGATCACCGAGGCGCAGCGCGCCGACGAAGCCGTGCGGGAGGAGCTGGCCGCCGGCCGGCTCAGCTTCGGCCGGGACATCGGCCTGCGCACCCGGGTCCTCGTCTTCATCGACCTCGACGACTCCGTCAAGGCGGAGGTCTCCCGGCGGGACCGGGTCGGCGTCACCATGGAGGCGGACGAGCGCGTCGCCGAGGCCGAGCGGCGCCGGGAGGCCGCCGAGCGGGCCCTGATCGCCGACCGCGCCCGCGAGATGGAGGCCCTCTTCCGGCGCGGCGACCTCGCGCAGATCGCCCACCACATGGCGATGAACCCCGACAAGCAGTGGGAGATCCGCACCCAGCTCCAGCGGGAGCGGCGGGAGAGCCAGGAGGACTACCTGGCCGTCTTCAACCGGCTCCTGGACACCGGGGTCCTCGAACGGCACGACATCGGCGAGCAGATGTACCAGGTGCTCATGTATCTGCGGACCCAGACCGGCAGCGTCCTCGGCGGCATCACCGACCGGGTGCTCAACCCGCCGGGCGACACCGGGCGCCGCCGCCTCGACCCGGGGCCCGGCCTCCCCGAACCGAGCTTCCCCGACTGGGACGAGGAACACGGGGAGCACGGGGACGCGCCCCGCGATCCCCGGGTGTACGAGCCGACCCGCGTCGAGTCGGGCTCCGAACGGGAGCGGGAACGGGAGCGGGAACGGGAGCGGGGGAGGCGGCGCGACCGGTCGCGGTCCCGTGACGACGACACCCGCGACGGGAACGACGACGCCCCCCGGGACGAAGCCCCCGCCGACCGCCGGGACGGGGGCCACGACCGCTACGACCCGGACGACTCCTACGGGCGGACCGACTCCTACGAGCGGAACGACCGCTACGACCGCGACGACCCCTACGACCGGTCCCGGCGGACCACCCGCCCCGGCAGGGCCAGTTCCGCCTTCGACGACTGGGACGAGACATGACCGCGCCGGTCCCGATACCGGACCCGGCGCCCCCGCCGGATCCCGTACGGGGGCCCGGGGACGGTCCCGGTCCCGTACGGGAGTCCGTCCCCGGTCCCGTACGGGGTCCGGCGGCCCGTCCCGTACGGGAGTCCCCGGCGGGGACCGGGCCGCACCCGGTCCCCGCGCTCCGGGAGGAGGAGCTGAGGTTCATGGCGGAGCACCTGCTCTCCACCGTCCGCGAGGACATCGGGCGGGCCGACACCAAGGCCGCGATCCTGCTCTCCGGCGCGCTCGCCTTCCTCGCCGTCGTCTTCTCGGGGGAGCGTTCCCCCCTGCCCACCGCCGGGACGGGACTCGTGTTCCTGCTGCTCGCGGGAGCGCTGTGGACGGCCGGTGCGGTGATGCTCGTCTCCGTGGTGCTGCCGCGCACCCGGATCGGCGCCGACCGCACGCTGCTGCGCGAGCTGACGGCGGGCCCGACCGGACCCGCGCTGCGCGCCCGGCTCGCCGCCACCGGTACGGACGCCACCGGCTGGCTCCTCGAACAGGCCGGTGTGCACGGTCTGGTGCTCGCCGCGAAGTACCGGTGGCTGCGCCTGGGCGTCTCCGCGCTCGCGCTCGGCGCCCTTCTGGCCCTCTTCAGCGAACTGTGGTGAGAGTGAACATGCAGTGGACCACCAGGGGGAGCGTCCTGCTCCTCGCCGGGGCGCTCGTCGCCCTCTCCGGACCGTTCGCGGCGACCACCGCCACGGGCGCGCCCGGTACGCCCGCGCGCCCGGCCGCCCCGGCGGTGGTCCCGCACGCCCCGGCAGCCCCGTACGTCCCGGTCTTCCCGTACGCCCGAGCCGCCCTGCGCGTCCCCGCCGCCCCGCTCGCCCCCGTCGCCCCCGTCGATCCCGCCGACGGGCCCGACCCCATCGACTTCGCCGTCGTCGTCGACCAGTCGGCCAGCCTCGCCGACAAGGACCTCGCGCGCGAGACCGAGGCGGCGGCGCTCATCAGCCAGGGCGAGATATCGGAACGCTCACGGGCCACCGTCATCGGCTTCGGCAGCTCCGAGAAGCCCGGCCAGTCACCCGTCCGCGAGGTCTGCCCGCTCATCGCCGTCGACGCGGCGGGCCGCCAGCGGCTCAGCGACTGCGTCCAGCTCCTGAACGACCGCGACTCCGCCCGCACCGGCCCCGGCACCGATTTCCCCGCCGCCGTCCGGCAGGCCGTCACCCGTCTCACCGAGGGCCGGACGCCCACCGCCGCCGGGACACCCGCCGTCCCCAAGGTCGTCTTCCTGCTCACCGACGGGCGGCTCGACGTCGCCGACAGCCCCGAGTACGGCACCGACCGCGACAGCCGACAGGCCAACGGCGCCCGCAGGCTCACCGAGGAACTCGCCCGCGCCCGCGCCGCGGGCGTCCAGATCTGGCCCCTCGGCTTCGGCGGCGAGATCGACCGCGCCGCCCTCACCGCCATGGCCGGGGGCGGCTACCGGGGCGCCTGCTCCGGAATCCCCGGCTCCGTCCCCCGGATGCGGGTCGTGGGCACCTCCGCCGGGATCGACACGGCGCTCCAGGAGACCTTCGCCGCCGCCCGCTGCGCCCGGATCGCGCACGGCACCGTGGGCAAGCCCCCCGCCGACCTGACCGTCACCATCCCGCCCATCGCCACCGACGGCTCCCTGACCGTCGCCAAGCACGATCCGAAGGTACGGGTCACCTACTACGACCCGGCGGGCCGCAAGGTCCCCGCCCAGGGCGAACTCGACGGCTCCGTCTTCGAGGTGAGCGGCCAGAACGGCCCCGTCGAGGCGCTCCGCGTCACGAACCCGCTGCCCGGCCGCTGGCGGGTGCACATCGAGGCCCCGGAGGGCCACGGCGACCGCGAGGTCGCCGTCCGGGCCATCTGGCAGGGACGGCTCCGCTCCACGGTCGTCCTCGACCCCGCGTCCCCGCGCCCCGGCGAGAAGGTCACGGTGGAGGTGCGGATGCAGACCCGGCGCGGAGTCGTCATCACCGACCCGGGCCAGCTCGCCGGGCTCGCCGTCACGGCCGATCTCAGCGGCGACGGCTTCAGCCCGGTCTCCTTCCGGCTCGCCGACGACGGCAGGGCCCCCGACACCAGGGCCGGGGACGTGCGGTTCACCGGTACGTTCACGCTGCCCGCCGGAGCCACCGGCGACCTGGAACTCCTCACCAGGATGGCCGCCCCCGGCATCGTCTCCGACCGGCGTCCGCTGCACGCCCGCGCCGCCGACGGCGTCCCCCTCGTGACCGCCGGGCTCGTCACCGACGCCGTCACCGTCCACCCCGGCGGCACCGTCCACGGCACCCTCGCCGTCACCAACAACGACACCGCGCCGCACACCCTGCGCCTCGCCCTGGCGGACCAGGTCCCCGGCGCGGAACTCGCCATCACCCCGGCGACCGTCACCGCCCCGCCGAACAAGGCCGTCAGCGTCCCCTTCACCGTCACCGTCGGTCCGGGCACGCCCCTCGGCGAACTCGGCGGCCAGGTCACCGCCGTGGACACCGGAGACGGCGACCGGGCCCTGCGCGGCACCTTCCTGGACGTCCGGGTGGTGGCCCCGCCGACCTGGTGGGACCGGTGGTGGCGGGCCGTGGCGGCGGGCGCGGCCGTCGCCCTCCTCGCGGGCGCCTTCGCCGGGATCCGGCTCGCCGCCCGGCGCCGCCGCCGCGACCTGACCGGCGTCACTCTCGAACTGTGCCAGGAGGGAAGGCCGCTGGACTCGCTGACCGTGCGCCGGGGACAGTCCCCCGGCGGCGCCTTCGCCTTCACCGTGGACGAGCCCTACGGGGCGCCCCCGACCCTCCGCCGGGTCCCCGGCGGCTCCGCCTCCACCGCCCATGTGCTGCGCCGCGACGGAGCGGGCGAGCTGCTGCTGCGCCTGCGGGGCGGCGGTCAGGTCCCGCTCAGATCCGGTGAACCGACCGGCGTCGGCGACCACGAACTGGTCGTACGGAGCGGTCGCGCGGCCCCGCGCGGCGACGGCCGGGACGGCACCGGAGGCCGTACCGGCGCCGGGCGCCGGAACCGCGGGTCCCGCACCGGCTGGTGGGCCCGGCGGCCCGGCGCGGCCCGGCGCGCCGAGCCCGTCGGCGGTCCCGGAGCGCGTACGGGCGGCCGTACGGGCCCCGAGGGCCGGTCCGGCGACCCGGGCGCGGGCACCTTCCCCGACGCGGGCGGTGACTACGACAACAACTTCTGAACACGACGACGACTTCTGAACGGACCGATCACCCGACCGGCTCCGGACGGACCCCGTCCGGCCGACCGGAGCACGGCCCAGGACCGGAGCACGGCCCAGGACCGGAGCACGGCCCAGGACCGGACGGCCCCGGACCTGCCGTCCCGTCACCGGTCCGTCCCGGGAACGGGCCGGTGACGGGTGCCGGCCGGTTCCCGGAAACCGGCCGACCGCCCACCGGCCGGCCCCCAACGCGTGAGATCTGAACGGGTCAGCGAGGAGAAGGACATGAAGATCTACCAGCCGATGCTGTTCGTCGGGCTGGGCGGCACCGGCGGACGCATCGGCAGCGAACTGGAGCGCGGCCTGCGCCGGGAACTGTGCGGTCCCGACGGTACCGACCTGGTCGACGGCGGCCGTCGCCTGCCCTTCCAACTGCCCGACTGCCTCCAGTTCGTCTACGCCGACTTCAGCGAGGGCGAACTGCTCAACCAGCCGCAGTTCCGCGCCAAGGGAGCCGAGGGCGCCGCCTTCGCCCGCACCTCCCGCATGGTCCGCGACCTGCTCCCCACCGACCTGGAGACCTCGCCCGACGTGACCCGGATGCTGCGGGTCTCCCTCCCCGAGGAGACCCGGCTGTGGCTGCCGCCGCAGGCCCGGCAGCCGCGCGTCGCCCCGCTCAACGCGGGCGCGGGCCAGCTCCCGACCGTCGGCCGCGCGGCCCTCTTCGCGACCCTGCGCTCCGGCCTCGAACCCGTCCTCCGCCAGCTCCGCGAGGCCATCGGCGCCATCGGCCAGGCAGCCGGGGACCTCCGGCGGGTCGGCGGCGGCCGGATCAGGGGCTGTGACGTCTTCGTCGCCTTCTCCGTCGCCGGAGGAACCGGCGCCGGGATCTTCTACGACTTCATCCACCTCATCGGCCACGAGTTCCGCAACGCCCGGGTCCCCGGGGTGAAGATCTACCCGCTCGTCGTCATGCCGTCCGCCTTCCCGCCCGAGGCGGGCGGCGGACGCGAGGCCGAACTCAACTCGGCCCGCGCCCTCGTGGACCTCTCGCGGCTCGTCGACGACCAGAACGTGCCCGACGCCCTCGACCAGGTCGGCGACGTCGAGGACCGGGGCAGGCTGAGCGTCACCTACCCCGGCGACGGGGTCGTCGCGCTGCGCCCGGCCACCATGCAGACCGCGTTCCTGTTCTCCAAGCCCGCCGTCATCGGCAGCGAGGACCTGCGCCGCTCCATCGCCGCCATGGTGATGTCCCTGATCGGTACCGACATCGGCGACGACAGCGGTTCGGCCACCCGCGCCGACGAGGACTACCAGTCCTTCGCCGCCAGCTTCATCAACAAGAGCGTCGAACGCTCGACGCCCGCCCGCACCGGCATCGGCTACCGGGGCATGTCGACCAGCCTCGCCGCCTCCCTGACCGTGCCCGTCGACGACCTCGCCGAGATCGTCGCCGCCCGCCTCCTCGCCCAGGCCGTGAGCGGCATGGCCGAGCGGGCCGGGCGGCCCGACCGGGAGGGCCAGAACCACGTGCGGGACCTGTTCACCCGCTCCGGCGTCGGCCGTCTCTGGAGCCGCGAGGCCCCCGACGTGCCCGCGCCCGAGCAACTGCCCCGGGGCCGCAACCGGATCACCCAGGAACTCCGCAACCGGCTCGGGGACATGGAGGAGGCCCTGCGCCGCCTCGACAGCGGTCTCGCCCGCGAGATGCCCCGCCTCACCGAGGACTTCCGGCCCAGCGCCGGAGTCCGTGAACTCCTCGGCCAGATGGACCCGTTCCAGGTCGAGGCGGTCCTCGCCGGACTGCCCGGCCACCCCGACCGGGTGGCCAGGGAGGGCTTCACCGGAATGCTCGACAACCGGCGCAACGAACCCGAACGGCCGCCGGACGTGGGGACCTCCGCGCCCGCCATCCCCGCCGTCCGGGGCAGCGTCGGCGGAGTCGTACCGGCCCGGTGGAGCGACCCCGACGTGCAGGACGCGCTCGCCGCCCAGGAGGCCTGGTACCAGTGGCGGGCCCGCACCCTCTGGCACCGGGGCTGGCAGGCGGGCGAGGCCCAGTGGCGGCCCTCCCTCAACCGGGTCACCGTCGAGGTCGCCGAACTCGCCAAGGCGCTGCGCGCGCACGAGCACGACGAGGCGAAGTCCTTCGCCGAACGCCGCCGCGACCTCTACCGCGACGACCGCGCGGGCATCGCCTACCTGCTGCCCCCGCAGAACACCCTGCGCGCCTTCTACGACGACGTCGTGGACCGGCTCGCCGAGAGCCTGGGCCTGCCGGAGACCGCCGACCCCGCCGCCATCCTCGGCAGGCTCGTCGGACCCGACGACTGGCGGCGGGCCCTCGACACCGTCCGGCGGTCCTCGGGGGCGGCCGTGAAGGAGATCAAGCAGGTCGTCGAACGCCGGGTCAAACGGCTCTTCGGCGAGGCCAACGACGACGTCTTCGCCCGCCCCCTGCTGCCCTCCATGGAACTGCTCCTGCGGGCCGCGTCCGGCGACGAGTCCGCCGAGGCCAAGGTCGATCCGCGCTGGCTCGACCAGTTCCGCGCCCGGCTCGCCGGGCTGATCCCGGTGGGGTTCGTGCCCGACGGCAGCGGACCGCTGAAGATCCTCATCGTGCACCCGGCGAGCGAGGCCGACGGCCGGGCCCGCGACTTCCTCGAACAGGAACTCAACCTGCCCGCCCGGGTCACCCCGGAGAGCCGCGCGGGCGACACCGACTCCATCACCGTCGTCTTCTTCCGCAGCGGCATGAACCTCACCGACATCTCCGAGGTCCGCGCCGTCCTCAGCGTCTGGTCCGAGGCGCGCGACGCGGGCGGCGAGGACGACTTCCTCCACTGGCGCCAGCGCCTCGGCTACCAGGACGACTGGCTGGTCTCCACCGAACACGACCGGCAGCGCATCCTGCACCGGCTGCTCTGCGCGATGTGGAACGGGCACGTCGACGCCGAGGGCCCGGCGGACTCGCCCCACCGGGTGCGCATCCGGCTCCAGGACGGCGAGTCCGCGACCATGTCGCTGCGCCTGGAGGACTTCGACGGCTCCCTCTCCAGCTGGGCCGGGCTGCTGCGCGCGTACGAGCGCTGGGCGCTGCTCGACGAGGGGCAGATCATCGAGCAGTTCTGCGAACGCCTCATGCAGGCCCTGCCGAAGGGGCTCGCGCAGGTGCCGGTGCCGCCGTCGCCGCTCTTCGCGCGGTTCGTGGAGGAGGTCGCCCCGCGCCAGCTCGACCTCATCGACGGGCTGGTCGAGGAGTTCGGCGCGGCGGACAGCGAATGGCTCGCACCGCTGCGCCACTTCTGGTCCGTCACCTACCCCGGCGCGCTGGCCATGCGCTTCCCGAAGGCGGCCCGCGCGACCAAGTCGAGCCTGCGCGCCCTGTACGACCGGCACACCCCGCGCCCGGCCCCCGGCCGGGACCCCCGCCCACGGGGGACGGGGGAGCGGGGCGGGTACGGGAACGAGGGCGGGTCCCGTGCCCCGTACGGGACCGACGAGCGGGGCCCCTACGGGACCGGCGACGGCCCCGGTCCCGACCCCCGCGTCCCCTACGGGGACAGGGACACCCGGGGCCCCGGACCCGGTGGACGGACGCCCCGGCACCGGTCCGTCTACGACGGTGAGTGGGAGTACGACCCCGAACCGGAACCCGACCCGTACGACGACGAGCCGCACGAGAACCCCTACGAGGAACCGCACGGACACCAGGACGGAATCCGGGGCGGAGACCGGGGCGAGCAGCGGAACGGGCACCCGAACGGACACCGGGGCGGAATCCGGGACGGCCATCGGGACGGCAACCGGCGGGGAAACCCGTACGGGACCCCGTACGACGACCCTTACGACGACCCGTTCGACGAGCCGTTCGAGGACCGCGATCCCGGACGCGACCCCGTAAGGGATCCCGCCCCCGGACGTGAGACCGACCGCGATCCCGGCCACAGGCCCGGCCGTGATCCGGACCGCGACCCCGGCCGCCACCCCGGGCCCGGCCCCGCGCGCGGCTCCGGCTCCGCCCGCCGTGGTGACGGCGGGGCCGGGCGGGACGGCCGGAGGGCGCCCCGCCGCGACCCGGAGAAGGAGGCCGAATGAGCCCCCGCGTCCTTCCCGAACGGCCCCTCCCGGGGCACGCCGTCTGCCTGGACCTGCGGACGACGGCGGCGCACGACCCCGACGACGCCGTCCGCGCCGCCCTCGACGCCCAGCCGCCCGGTGGCGAACGCCGCTTCCTGGTGCTCGACACGGCCGACCGGCTCGTCGCCCACCAGCGGCTCTACGAACGCCTCTCCTCGTACGGCCCCGCCCGCGTCGTCTGCCTCGCGGTCGGCGACCGGAACGGGCGGACCGTGCGCCGCACCCTCACCCTGCGCCCGCCCGCCGCGGGCGTCCTCTGGCTGTTCGACGGCGTCGAGGACGACGTGCCCGGCGACGCCGTACTGCGCCCGCTCGTCGACGTCCTGGCCACCCCCGAGGTCTTCGACGCGGTCCTGCGCGCCCTCGGCGAGGTCGTGCACGGGGTCGCCGTGCCCGCCGTGCGCGTCCTGGAGCACGGCCTCACCGACGAGGCCCGGGAGCGCGCCTGGCGGCAGGCGGTCGAGGGGCTCGTCGGCCAGGAGGTGCCCGCGGGCGCGTCCGCCGCCGCCGAGCGGGTGCCCGGCGCGCTGGCGCTGCTCCTCGACGAGGGCGTGCCGCGTTCCCTGAGCGGTCACCCGTGGCTGCCGCCCGGGGGCAGGACCGGGGCCGCGCTCGCCGCCTGCGAGGAGGCCGTCGCCGACGCCGCCGACGGGCACCAGCGGGTCCGGGGCGCGGCCGGACTCCTCACCCGGGCGGGCGCGGACGTCGATCTGCCGGGGGACATCGAGCGGGTCGTACGGGAACTGGGCCGGGTCCGGGCCGTCGTCGCGGACGCGTTCGGCGCCGCGGGCGGCAGCCGCCCCACCGTCGAGCACCGGGCCGTCCTCCGGGACCGGGGCGTCGAACTCCCCGAGATGCCGAGGGAGATCACCCGCGCCGGGATCGTCCCGGCCCTGCGCGACCACACCCACGAACTGATCGGCCGGGGCCTCCCGCTGCGTTCGGTCGCGGCCAGGCTCTCCGCGCTGTCCGCGCGCACCGCGCCCGTCGGCAGCACCGCCCGGCTCGCCCGGCTCGACGCGCTCTGCGGCCCCGAGCGGCTGGGTCGGCTCGACGGCCGGTACGCCTTCACTGCCGGGGGCCCGCGCCCCACGGCCTTCGCGGTCACCGGGCTCCTCGCCCTGCTCGCCGGAGTGTGGCCGGTCCTCGGCTGGGTCCTCGGCCCGGCCGTCGGCGTCGTCGCCGCCGGACTCGCCCGGCTGGCGCTGTGGCGCAGGCCCAACCGGTCGCCGGACGGCCGGACCGACGGCGGCGGGTCGACGGGGGCCGCCCCCCGGCTGCTCGGCGGCCTCCTCGGCGGTCTGGCCGGGGCGGGCCTCGGACTGTTCCTCGGCCCGCCGCCGTGGGCGGGGGCCCTGGCGTTCGCCGTGTCCCTGACGGCCGTCGTCCTCCTCGCGCTGAGGGACTGGACCCGGGGCGTGGACGACTGGTGGGCGCGGGCGGACCCGGAGGAGGCCTGGCGCGTCCTCGGGGAGGTCCGGAACCTCGTCGTCACGACCGCCGTGCACGACTGGCTCTTCGCCGAGGTGCGCCACCACTGCTCGGCGGGCGCGGGCGCGGTGGCCCGTCTGCTCGGCGACCTCGCGGACACGGCCGACGCGCACGGGCCCGGCACCGCCGCCCCGCCGGGCGCGGACTTCCGCGCGGCGGGACGGAGCCGGGAGGACCGGGGCGGCGAGTGGGACGGCGGCGGACGGGACGGCGGCGAGTGGGGCGAGAGCCTCCCGCCGCCGTCTCCCCGGTCCTCCGGCGCCTCCCGTCCACGGGACCCGCGCGGAGACACGTACGGGAACGCGTACGGGGGCTCGTACGACCCTCACGGAGACTCGTTCGGGGACACGTACGGGGACTCGTTCGGGGACTCGTTCGGGGACATGGGCGACGACCACTACGGGGACCCGTACGGGGACGACCTCGGGACCGGGGACAACCCGTACGGGAGCCCCTACGGGGACCGGGAGGAGCCGTACCGGAGCCCCTACGGGGACCGCGACGACCGGGACCCCTACGGGTCTTCCGGCAGGTCCACCGCCGCCCCGGGGTCCTTCGCCCGGGACCCCGGGGACCCCTACGGAGGGCCCTCGGCGCTGCCCGCGCCCGCCTGGCTGGAACGGCGGCACGGGGACGGCGGCCCGCTCCTCGTCGACACCCTCGTCGGCGATCTGGTCGCCGGTACCCTCCTGATCCTCGACCGCTGCTGGGCGGGCGTCGAGCGGGACCCCGGCGCCCCCGCCTCCCCGGTCCACGAGCGGCGGCTCACCGAACTCCTGGACGACACCCGGCTGCGCCTGGAGCGGGACGTGGCCGCCTCGCCGCCGCCCCGCCCCGAGGGGCCGCGCGACCCCGAGGGCCCCGCCGGGCTCACCGCCCCCGCCGACCGGCCCGACGCCGCCCGGCTCAGCGGGGTCGCCCCCGACGCGGTGGCCCGGCTGCTCCTCGCCGGGGACGACCCCGGACTCACGGTCACGCTCTGCGGGCCGGAGCACCTGCGGCTGCTCTCCCACGACCCGCTCGCCGCCCGGCAGGTCCGGTTCGTACCGGAGGCCATGCGGCGCGGGGCGGCGGGCGACGACATCTGGCGGGGCACTCCCGAGGAGGTCGTCTGGACCGGCGCGGGACGCCACGCGGGAATCCTCCGTCTCGTCCCGCTCCGCGCGGACGTCGTGCACACCGTCCGCGCCGAGGAGGCGGAAGACCAGTGACCGACCCGAACCGTCCGAACCACGGGAACGACCCCACGGACCCGCACGGACCGGGGGACCCGTACGAACCGGGCGACCCGCACGATCCGCGCGACCCGGCGGGCCGGGGGCGCCCGGAACCGTACCGCCCGAAGATCTGGCGTCCCGCGGACCGGACCCTCCCCCCACCCGCGCGCCCGCACCACCCGCCCGGCCCCGGCCTTCCGGACGACGCCGGTTCCCCGGGCGGCACGGGCCGTCCCGCCGAGTCGGCGTCCCCGGACGGCCTCGGGCACCGGCCCGGCCCGGTCCACCCGAACAGCCTTGCCCGCGGCGAGGGTTCAGAGCTCCCGGACGATCCGTACGGCCCGTCCCGCCCGGTCTTCCCGGGGGCTCCCGGAGGCGGACCGGAGTTCCCGGCCGAGGCGGGCCGGGGGGCCGTCGACCCCGGCCGGTCCCTCGGGCCGGAGGACCCGGACCACCTCCGGGCGCCCGCCCCGCCGCCCCACCCGTACTACCAGGAGGTGGAGTTCCTCACCCACGGCGAGGCGCCGGTGCGCTTCGCCGTGCGGTACGGCGAGGACCACCAGGTCCCGGGCCGCCCCGGCTTCCTGGCGCGCCGGGCGTACCTCGGGACCGCGGCGCAGCCCGTCGTCCAGTACCGGCTCGCCTCCCCGGCGCTCGCCGACCCGTACGCGTACGGACGCCTGGAGCGCGAGGTGGCCGCCGCCGTCGCCCTCGAACGGCGTTACGGCGGGGCCAGGTCCGGGGCCGTCCTCACCCGGACCGTCGGCTTCGACCTCACCTCGGCCGAGCCCTTCGTGCTGTACCGGCCGCCGACCGGCCGTCCGCTCGCCGACTGGGCGGGCCGCCTCGCCGCCGAGGAGCAGGAGCGGATCGTCGGCCAACTCGCCACGGCCGTCAGGCTGCTGGCCGACGCCGGTCTCGTCCACCGGGCGGTCACCCCCGGCACCGTACGGTGGGACGGCACCCGGGTGCGGCTGTGCGAGCCGTACGCGGCGCTGCGCGCCGGAGAGCCGCGCGAGCCCTACGGGGCCGCCCCCTGGGCCTCGCCCGAGCAGCGCGCGGGCCACGGGACCGCCGATCCCCGCGACGACCTGTGGTCCGTCGCCGAGATCGCCTACTTCCTGCTCGCCGGGCACCCCGACCGGGGTGAGGGGCCGCCCCGGGACCTCGCCGACTACCGGCGGCTCGCCGCCCTCGGACACAGCGGCCTCTTCTCACCCCTGGCCGCCGAACGGCCCAGTCCTGAGGAGCTGTTGAGGCTCCTCCACGTCCCCGACCCGCTCGCCTCCGGGGCGGGCGCGGCCGATCCGCTGGACCGGTGGCGCGCCGCGTACGACCATCAGATCGCCCGTAAGCGCGCCCTCACCGGAGCGGGCCGCCCGGACGACGGGACCGCCCCCGACGCCGCCCATGAGCCCCGTCCGCCCCGCGCCTCCCTCCTCGGACGGATCTTCGGCGGCGGCGACCCGGCCCGTCCCGCCGGTGCCGACCGGCGCCCGGACGAGGATCGCGGGACGGGCCCCGGTCAACCGCCCTACAGGGAGCGGAGGTTCGGTCAAGACGCGCGCGGCGGTCCGGCGGGAGCCAGTGGTCCCGCCGCCTTCGTGCCGTCGCCCGAGCCCCTGTCGTCGGCCCTCTCCCGGGGCCGGATGTGCCCGCACTGCCTGCTGCCCGTCACCTACGACGAACGGCTGCTCGTCACCATCGACGCCAAGGGCAACCGCATCCCGCTGGACCTCGGCGCCGAACGGCGGCCCGGACACCGCGCGGACGCCCTCCGCAAGGCGTACCACCTCTGCCCGCACACCGGGAAGGGCGACGAGGAGCACGAACTGCCCGTGCCGTACCTCACCAACGGCGAGCCGCTCACCGTCGCCCTCGTCGGCAGTTCCTCCGTGGGCAAGACCCATCTGCTTGCCGCCATGCTCGGCGAGGTCGAGCTGGGCGGGCTCGAACCGTACGGACTGAAGTGCCGGCCGCTGAACCCCGAGGCCCACCGCACCTATCTGCGGGAACGGGTGCAGAGCCTCCAGCAGGGCAGACAACTGGGCCGCACCGGACAGCAGACGTTCGCCCGGTTCGCCGACGGGCTGCTCGTGTCGGCGGGCGGCGCCACGCCCCGGCCCGTCGTCTTCTTCGACCTGGCGGGGGAGGACCTCGCCCAGGACAGCGAGGTCGGCCGCTTCCTCATGGGGGTCGACGCGTTCGTCTTCGTCCTGGACCCGCTGCGCGCGCTCCGGCTCACCTCCCTCGACTCCGTACGGCAGCAGAGCGGTCTGCGGCGGCGCGAACTCGGGGACGAGGCCTTCGCGACCGTCCTCAACCGCATCCCCCGGCAGCGCGGCGGGCTCGTCGCCGCTCCGGTGGCGCTCGCCGTCAACAAGAGCGACCTGGTCCGCTTCGAGCCCGTCGTGGACCGCTGGCTCGGCCGCGCCATGACGGGCCGTCACGACCCGGTCGCCGTCGATGCCGAGAGCCGTGACGCGTACGCCTTCCTCGCCCACCACGCCAGCCCCGCCTGGCTCAAGCCCTTCGACGACTGCGCGGACTGCGCGCTGCACTTCGTGGCCGCCACCGGAGGGCAGGCGCGCGGCGACCGGTTCCCGCACGGGGCCCGGCCGCGCCGGGTCCTCGCGCCACTGCTGTCGCTCTTCGCCTCGTGCGGGCTGCTGCCCGGGGCGGACACCGCCGGACCCCTGGGGCCGGGAGAGGGGAACGTCCGATGACACGGCCGGAGAACGAGGTCGACCAGATCGTCTTCCGCTGGGACAGCGAGAACCTCTCCGGCAGCACCGGCTTCGGCCCGGTCGCCTGGTCCGGCCCCCGCGAGGAGGCCGAGACCCTCTTCCGGCTCGCCGGGCCCGTCCTGCGCGCCAGCGGCGAGGAGACCCGGCCCGCCCTGGTCCGGATGCAGCGGCGCGCCGACGTGATGCTGATCCGGCGCGTCCCGTTCACCGGGGCGGACGGCGGCACCTCCGTGTTCTGCCACGCCCTCGTCGGCTCCCCCGCCCTCCTCGAACCCGCCACCTGCCTCAGGCTCCACGCCTGGGACTGGGAGGGCGCGGGCCTCGATCCGGCCGTCCGGGGGCCGCTGCCGTTCGTCCCGGACTCCGCCCTCGGCCGGGCGGCCCGCCGGGGACAGGACGGACTCGACCGGGCGCTGGCCCACGTGCCCGACGAACTCACCGGAGCCGTGGCGGAGTTGCTGCGTCACCCCGATGAGCGCCTCACCGTCCTCGACGCGCACGGCGACACCGCCTCCCCGGTGCTCTGGGGCCTGTACGGGATGTTCGGCGGGGTCACGGAACGCTGGTGGACCTTCGCCACCCACGACACCGCCGAGGTCGCCGCGCTCCGCTTCGTCTTCGTCGGCCGCTGGTCCGGGGCCGCGAGCGGCAACACCGGTCGCCGCCGGGTGGACCCGCGCGAACGGACCGGCGACCGGGCGGAGGCCGTCGCCGCCCGCCTCGTCGCCCACCACCTGCGGGACGTGGCCGAGGGGGAGAGCGGCGGGTACGCGGTCGCCGGTGCGCTCCACGCCGTCCGGTCCGCCCGCGCCTCCCTCCTGGAGACGGCCGCGCGGGCCCTCGACGCGCTGGAGCGGAACGGCGGTTCCGGGGCGCCGGGGCCCGTGGGCGGACCCCGGCGGGGGAGCGCGTCCGCCGAGCCCCGGAGGGGAGGTCCCCTACGGGACCGCCCGGACGAGGGCCGGGGCGGCGGCACCGGCCACCGCCCCCCTCGCCCGGACCGTACGGACCACCCCGGTCACCCGGACCGGCCGGGCCACCCCGATCACCCCGATCACCCCGGCCGACCGGGTCACCCCACGGCGGGGCCCGGTCAGGACCGCCTGGATCGCCGGGACCGCCCTCAGCGTCCGGACCGTCCGGCAGGCCCGTCCCACCCGGACCGGCGCGTGGAGGCGGAGCGCCCGGAGAGCCCGGAGAGCCCGCCCCCGCCCACCGGGGCCGACCGTCCGGAACGCCCTGCGGGTGCCGACGCGTGGAACCGCCCGGCGGAGGCGGAGGACCGCGCGGACCCCGGAACGAAGGCGCCCGACCGTCCCTCCGGGCCTGACAACCATCCCCGGTCCGAACTCCAGCCCCGGTCCGACCGTCCGTCCGGACCCGACGCGTGGCCCGGATCCGACGCGTGGCCCGGACCCGACCCACGGTCCGGGTCCGGCCGTCAGTCCGGTCCCGACCGCCCGTCCGGACCCGACCGCCCGTCCGGGTCCGGCTGTCCGTCCCCGTCCGACCAGCCTTTCGTGCCCGGTCCACGCCCTGATCCACGCCCCGAACCACGCCTCGATCCCGGCCGTCCGCCCCGGTCCGGCCTCCCGTCCCGGTCCGGCCGTGAGGACCCTCCGGAGTCTCCCGGGACTCCCCACGGGACTCCCCGGCCCGTACTCGACAAGCCCCAGCAGCCCCGACACCCCCACCAGCCCCCGCAGCCCCCGCCGTCCTACGAACCGCACCAGCCCCCACAGCCCCCACAGCCCCCGCCGTCCTACCAACCGCACCAGCCCCACGAACGCCCGGAGCCCCCTCCCTCCGAAGGCCCCGCGACCGTCACCCCACCCCCCAGGGCCCCCGGCTCCTCCCCGCACCCCGCCCCGGCCGAGGCCCCCGTCCGCGATCCGTACCCCCGGCCCGTCCTGCCCCTGAACGCGCCGCAGTGGACCGGGCCCGCCGAGACCGGGCGCGCGCGGCTCCGGGGGCGGGGCCGGGAGCGGGACGCCGAGACCGGGCTCGTGCACAAGCTGGCCGACGCCCGCTCCGTGGACGAGGCCCGCGAACTCGTCCAGCGGGGCGGGGGCCGAGAACTGCTCGACGCGCTGCGGCGCCAGCAGGTGTACGCCGTGCTCACCGTCCTGCTCGCCGAGGTCGCCCGCCGTCTGCCGTCCTGGGACCACGGGCGGCGCCGGGAACTGTGCGAGATCGCCATCGCCCGGGAACTGTGGGCGGTCCGGCCGCCGGGCGCGGACGCCGACCCCTCGGACCCGCCGGAGGAGCAGCGCGCGGCGAACTCCGCCGAGCTGCACCGCTGGGCCGTCCGCCCCCTCCTCGGCGGCGGCGACGCCCCCGTCGGCACGGTCGCCGAACTGCTCTCCCGGCTCCGTACGGGCCCGGAGCCGTCCGCCCGCGAGACCTTCTGGCAGATCGTCGACGGCGAGCGGCCGGGACTGCCGGACGCGGTGTGGCTGGCGCTGCTCAAGGAGGCGTACGGGCTGCCGCGTTCGGCGCCGCGCCCGGTGGCGGGGCTCTGGGGCGGGGCGGGCCCGGACGTCCCCGAGGACCCGGGCGACGGCTACACCCGGCGCTTCCTGCTCGGCGTCGGGCTGGTCCTGGGGAGCCTGGTGTTCGCGATCCTCCTGATCGCGGTCCTCCGGACCGTGATCCTGCCCTGAGCCCCGGCCCCCCGGCGTGCCCGGAGCCCGACCACGCCGCCGTGTCCCCGTCCGCCGCGCCCCGGCCCGCCCATGACGAAAGGCGGGCCGGGGGCCCTTCGCTCCGTCAGGATGGCCGTATGGGATTCCACGTCGATTCCGAGACCGGGCGGCTGCGCCGCGTCATCCTGCACCGGCCCGATCTGGAGCTGAAGCGGCTGACGCCGACCAACAAGGACGCGCTGCTCTTCGACGACGTGCTGTGGGTGCGCCGGGCGCGGCAGGAGCACGACGGGTTCGCGGACGTGCTGCGGGACCGGGGGGTGGTGGTGCACCTCTTCGGGGACCTGCTGAGGGAGTCCCTGGACGTGCCCGTGGCCCGCGCCCTGATCCTGGACCGGGTCTTCGACGAGAAGGAGTACGGGCCGCTGGCCGCCGACCACATCCGGGCCGCGTTCGACTCGCTGGAAGCGGGCGCGCTGGCCGAGGCGCTGGTCGGGGGGATGACGAAGCGGGAGTTCCTGGCGGCGCACCGGGAGCCGACGTCGGTGCGGTTCCACGCGCTGGACCTGGACGACTTCGTGCTGGGTCCGCTGCCGAACCACCTGTTCACCCGGGACACCTCGGCGTGGATCTACGACGGCGTGTCGATCAACGCGATGCGCTGGCCCGCGCGGCAGCGCGAGACCGTGCACTTCGAGGCGATCTACCGGCACCACCCGCTCTTCACGGGGGTGCGGGCGGGGCCGTTCCACCAGTGGTCGCAGGGGCAGGCGGACTATCCGTCGACGATCGAGGGCGGGGACGTCCTCGTCATCGGGAACGGCGCCGTGCTCATCGGGATGAGCGAGCGGACGACCCCGCAGGCGGTGGAGATGCTGGCCCGGCGCATGTTCGAGGCCGGTTCGGCACGGGTGATCGTCGCCCTCGACATGCCGAAGCGGCGCGCGTTCATGCACCTGGACACGGTGATGACGATGGTGGACCAGGACACGTTCACGCAGTACGCGGGGCTGGGGATGCTCCGCTCGTACACGATCGAGCCGGGGGACGGGGGCCGGTCGCTGCGGGTGACGGACCGGCCGCCGGAGCGGATGCACAGCGCGATCGCGGCGGCCCTCGGCCTCCAGGAGATCCGGGTCCTCACCGCGACGCAGGACGTGCACGCGGCGGAGCGCGAGCAGTGGGACGACGGGTGCAACGTGCTGGCGGTGGAGCCGGGAGTGGTGGTGGCGTACGAGCGGAACGTCACCACCAACACGCATCTGCGGAAGCGGGGCATCGAGGTGATCGAGATCCCCGGCAGCGAGCTGGGCCGGGGGAGGGGCGGGCCGCGCTGCATGAGCTGTCCGGTGGAGCGGGACGCGTCCTGAGGGCCGGGGGCACGGAAAGGGGCTGTATATAAATGTTGAAGTATGTATACACTTCCAGGATCCTGGCCGTCGTCCCCCGACCGCCGTCCCCCGACCCGTACCCCAGGAGCGCGTCCCATGGCCACAGACCTCATCGGCCGCCACTTCCTCAAGGAGCTGGACTTCACCGCCGAGGAGTTCCGCGGCCTGATCGCGCTCTCCGCCGAGCTGAAGGCGGCCAAGAAGGCGGGTGCCGAGGTCCAGCGGCTGCGCGGCAGGAACATCGCCCTGATCTTCGAGAAGACCTCGACCCGCACCCGCTGCGCCTTCGAGGTGGCCGCCGCCGACCAGGGCGCCTCCACCACCTATCTCGACCCCTCCGGCTCCCAGATGGGCCACAAGGAGTCCGTCAAGGACACCGCCCGGGTCCTCGGCCGCATGTTCGACGGCATCGAGTACCGGGGCGACAGCCAGGCGGCGGTCGAGGACCTCGCGGCCTTCTCCGGCGTGCCCGTCTTCAACGGTCTCACCGACGACTGGCACCCCACCCAGATGCTCGCCGACGTCCTCACCATGACCGAGCACACCGACAAGCCACTGGACCGGATCGCCTTCGCCTACCTCGGCGACGCCCGCTTCAACATGGGCAACTCCTATCTGATCACCGGCGCGCTGCTCGGTATGGACGTGCGGATCGTGGCCCCGGAGGCGTACTGGCCGGGCACGGAGGTCGTCGCCCGTGCCCGGCAGCTGGCCGTGACCAGCGGCGCCACTGTCACCCTCACCGAGGACGTGGCCGAGGGCGTCGCGGGCGCCGACTTCGTCGCCACCGACGTCTGGGTCTCCATGGGGGAGCCCAAGGAGGTGTGGGACGAGCGGATCGCCGCCCTCGCCCCGTACTCCGTGACCATGGACGTGCTGCGCGCCACCGGGAACCCGGACGTCGGCTTCCTGCACTGCCTGCCCGCCTTCCACGACCTGGGCACGGCCGTCGGGCGGGACATCCACGCCCGGCACGGACTGACCGAGCTGGAGGTCTCCGACGAGGTCTTCGAGTCGGCCCACTCGGTCGTCTTCGACGAGGCGGAGAACAGGATGCACACGATCAAGGCGGTCCTGGTCGCCACGATGGCCGGTGGCCCGCTCCCCGGACTCCCCGCGCTCCCGGCGGAGCCCGGCGGTCCGGACGCCGCGCTCTAGAGGCGCGCGGAAGCGCTTCGAGGCCCGGCGAAGGGCGTCGAAGTCCGGCGAAGCGCTTCGAGGCCCGACGAAGGGCGCCGAGGTCCGGCGAAGCACTTCGACGGCATACTTTTGCGCCCGATTGGGTGAATATGCGCGACGCGGTTTACGATCGCGTTCCTCAGGGGGGTTCCGGCGGATATGCCCGAACCCCCCTTTCGCGTGCGCCACCAGAGATGAGAACCACCGCATGACCCCGTCCGCCCCACGGAGCACCACCCGCCGGAGGACCGCCTCCCCCCGGCGGATCAAGAGCCCGCAGCAACTCCTCGCGGAGTCGGGCGCCGACCTGGAGGGCCACGGCCTCAGGCGCACCATGGGCCTCTTCCAGCTCGTGTGCTTCGGCATCGGCGCGATCGTCGGCACCGGCATCTTCGTCGGGCTCTCCGACAGCGTCGCCGAGGCGGGGCCCGCGGTCGTCGTCTCCTTCGTCCTCGCCGCGATCACCTGCGTCTTCACCGCCTTCTCCTTCGCGGAGCTGGGCGGCGCGATCCCGGTGTCCGGCTCCTCCTACTCCTTCGCCTACGCGAGCCTCGGCGAGCGGACCGCCTTCCTCGTCGGCTGGTGCCTGCTCCTGGAGTACGGCGTCTCCGTCTCGGCCGTCGCCGTCGGCTGGAGCCAGTACCTCAACGAACTGCTCGACAGCCTCGTCGGCTGGCGCCTGCCCGCCGCGCTCTCCGCGGGCCCCGCCGACGGCGGAGCGGTCAACCTGCCCGCCGTGGTCGTGATCCTGCTCGCCGCGACCCTCCTCGTGCGCGGAGTGCGGGAGAGCGCGCGGGCCACCGCCGCGATGGCGATCCTCAAGATCGGCATCCTGATCGTCTTCTGCGCCATCGGCTTCTCCGCCTTCCAGGACGGCAACCTCTCGCCGTTCGCCGGAGCCGGGCTCGGCGGGATCACGGCGGGCGCTTCGGTGGCCTTCTTCTCGTACATCGGCTTCGACGCGATCACCACGGCGGGGGAGGAGGTCAAGGACCCGCGCCGGAACATCCCGATCGCCATCCTGGTCTGCATCGGCGTCGTCACCCTGCTGTACTGCGCCGTCGCGCTCGCCGCGATCGGAGCCCTCGGCGCCGACGAGGTGGCCGGCCGTCCGGCCGCGCTCTCGGTCGTCGTCGACCAGGTCACCGGCTCCTCGGTCGGCGGCGGGATCATCGCCTTCGGCGCGGTCGTCGCCATCGCGTCCGTCGTCCTCGCGGTGATGTACGGGCAGACCCGCATCCTGATGTCGATGTCCCGCGACGGGCTCGTCCCCCGGGTCTTCGAGCGGGTCTCCCCGAAGTCGGCGACGCCGGTCGCCAACACCTGGATCGTGGCCGCCGTCTTCGCCGTCCCGGCCGCCTTCGTACCGCTCGACGTGGTCGTCAACCTGACCACCATCGGCACCCTGGCCATCATGGCGGCCGTCAACCTCGCCGTGATGGTGCTGCGCCGCCGCGACCCGGAGCTGCCGCGCTCCTTCCGGGTGCCGTTCTTCCCCCTGAGCCCGATCCTCGGGATCGGCTTCTGCCTCTATCTGATCTGGGGCACCGGCTGGACGACCTGGGTCCAGTTCGTGGTCTTCCTGGCCGTCGGCTCGCTCGTGTACGCGGGATACGGGCGGCGCCACTCGCGCCTGGCCGTCACCGCTCCGAGCGCGGACGCGGGGCCGGGATCGCGGGGAGCGTGAACCAGACCGCCTTGCCGTGCGCGGTGGGGCGGTGCCCGCAGTCGCTGCTGAGCGCCCGGATGAGGAGGAGGCCGCGGCCGTGCTCCTGCCAGGGGTCGACCTCGGTCTCCGGGTCGGGGCAGACGAGCTGACCGGGGCGGGCGGGCTCGGCGTCGTGGACCTCGATCTGACAGCCGCCGGGCGCCGCGAACAGCTCGACGACCAGCTCGATGGGGCCCCGGCCCGCGGTGTGCTCGACGGCGTTGGCGACCAGCTCGGCGGTGAGGAGTTCGGCGGTGTCGCGGTCCGGGCGGCCGGTGGCGGCGGGGTCGATGTCGGCGAGCGCGGTACGGATCAGGGCGCGGGCGAGCGGTACGGCGGCGGTCGTGTGGGGCAGCTCGACGCGCCAGGACGCGGTGGCGTCCGTTCCGGAGCCGTCCGGGGCTCCGGCGGTACGGGCGGCTCCACGGGCGCTTCCCGCCCCGGTGGGACCGCCGGTGCGGCCGTCTCCTGAGGTACGGGCGGCGCGACCGGTGCTGGTGGTGCTGCTGATGTCGTCGGTGGCGGCGTGGACGGACGGTCCGTCGGCCTCGGGCATGGTGCGGGCTCCCTTCGCCGGAGGGGCGGGTGGGCGATGACCACCCAGACGTCCCGGTTTCAACCTTACGAGGTGCAATCCACAAGTCCAGAGTCGCCTCTCCCGCCCCGAGGGGGACCTCGGTCGCGGGCCGGGAGGACCTTGGATGCCGCCCTACGGACGTCGCCCGCCCTCTATCGCGTACTCATGACGACAGTCACAGATGAGTGATACCCTCCGGGAGGAGGAAGGAGGCCGTTCCGGATGAGCCCCTTTACCGGTTCCGCGCCCCGCACCGAGGAATGGCGGCATCTGCGCCTCACCGTCGACCGGGGCGTCGCCACCGTCACCCTCGCCCGCCCCGCGAAGCTCAACGCCCTCACCTTCGGCGCCTACGCCGACCTGCGCGACCTCCTCGCCGAGCTGTCCCGCGAGCGGTCCGTGCGCGCCCTCGTCCTGGACGGCGAGGGCCGGGGCTTCTGCTCCGGCGGCGACGTCGACGAGATCATCGGCGCCACCCTCGCCCTCGACACGGCCCAGCTCCTCGACTTCAACCGGATGACCGGCCAGGTCGTCCGGGCCCTGCGCGAATGCCCCTTCCCCGTCGTCGCCGCCCTCCACGGAGTCGCCGCCGGAGCCGGAGCCGTCCTCGCCCTCGCCGCCGACTTCCGGGTCGCCGACCCCACCACCCGCTTCGCCTTCCTCTTCACCCGCGTCGGACTCTCCGGCGGCGACATGGGCGCCGCCTATCTGCTGCCCCGGGTCGTCGGGCTCGGCCACGCGACCCGCCTCCTCATGCTGGGCGAACCCGTCCACGCCGCCGAGGCCGACCGCATCGGGCTGCTCTCCGAACTGACCGAGCAGGGCCGGGCGGGCGAGCGGGCCACCGCCCTGGCCCGGCGCCTCGCCGACGGCCCCGCCCTGGCCCTCGCCCAGACCAAGGCCCTGCTCACCGCCGAACTCGACATGCCGCTCGCCGCCTCCGTCGAACTGGACGCGGCGACCCAGGCGCTCCTGATGAACGGCGCGGACTACGCCGAGTTCCACGCCGCCTTCACCGAGAAGCGCCCCCCGAACTGGCGGGGGTGCTGACGGTGCCGCCCCCCGAGGGCACCGCCGCCGCCCCCCGCGCCCCGTCCCGTACGGCCCCGGGAGGCGACGGAGCCCCCTCCCGCCCCGGCACCGAAGACGGCCGAGCGTCTTCCCGCCCCGCCCCCGCCGACGGCAGCGCGCCTTCCCGCCCCGGCCCCTCCCGGATCGCCGTCGTCGGCGGCGGGCCCGGCGGGCTCTACGCCGCCGCCCTGCTCAAACGGTCCGACCCCGCCCGAGAGGTCACCGTCTGGGAGCGGAACGCGCCCTCCGACACCTTCGGCTTCGGAGTCGTCCTCTCCGACGAGACCCTCGGCGGCATCGGCGACGCCGACCCCGTCGTCCACGAGGCACTCACCCGCGCCCTCGTCCGCTGGGACGACATCGACGTCGTCCACCGGGGCCACCGCACCACCTCCACCGGCCACGGCTTCGCCGCCCTCGGCCGCCGCGGGCTCCTGGAGATCCTCCAGAACCGCTGCGCCGACCTGGACGTACGGCTCCGCTTCCGTACCGAGGCCCCGCCCGCCGCCGACCTCGCCGCCACCCACGACCTGGTCGTCGCCGCCGACGGCGTCCACAGCCGCACCCGCGAGGCCCACGCCGACCACTTCCGGCCCCGGATCACCACCCACCGCTGCCGGTACCTCTGGCTCGCCGCCGACTTCCCCTTCGAGGCGTTCCGCTTCGAGATCGCGGAGACCCGGCACGGCGTCATGCAACTGCACGCCTACCCCTACGAGGCGGACGCCTCCACCGTCATCGTGGAGATGCGAGAGGAGGTCTGGCGGGCGGCGGGCTTCGACATGATGGACGAGGCCGAATCGGCGGCCCGCTGCGCCAGGATCTTCGCCGAGGCCCTCGGCGGCCGGCCCCTGCGCTCCCACCGCTCCGCCTGGACCGCCTTCCGCACCGTCGTCAACACCCACTGGTCGTACGGGAACACCGTCCTCATCGGCGACGCCGCCCACACCGCGCACTTCTCCATCGGCTCCGGCACCAAACTCGCCGTCGAGGACGCCGTCTGCCTGGCCCGTGCCCTCGGCGCGCACCCCGCGCTCCCCGAGGCCCTCGCCGCCTACGAGACCGAGCGCCGTCCCGTCGTCGAGTCCACCCAGCGCGCCGCGACCGCCAGCCTGCGCTGGTTCGAGGACCTCGCCGAGCACGTCGACCGCCCGCCCCGGCGCTTCGCCTTCGACCTGCTCACCCGCAGCCGCCGGGTCACCCACGCCAACCTCCGGCTCCGCGACCCCGCCTTCACGGCCACCGTCGAACGCGACTTCGGCTGCCCGCCCGGCACCCCGCCCATGTTCACCCCGTTCCGGCTGCGCGGACTGACCCTCCGCAACCGGATCGTGGTGTCCCCCATGGACATGTACGTCGCCGAGGACGGCGTCCCCGGCGACTTCCACCTCGTCCACCTCGGCTCCCGCGCCCTCGGCGGCGCCGGACTCGTCATGACGGAAATGGTCTGCGTCAGCCCCGGGGGCCGCATCACCCCCGGCTGCACCGGTCTGTGGAACGACGGACAGGCCGACGCCTGGGCCCGGATCACCGCCTTCGTCCACGAACGGGCCCCCGGCACCGCCCTCGGCGTCCAGCTCGGCCACGCGGGCCGCAAGGGCTCCACCCGGCGCATGTGGGAGGGCATCGACCAGCCCCTGCCCACCGGCAACTGGCCCCTCGTCGCCGCCTCGCCCCTGCCGTACCGGACCGGCGTCAACCAGGTGCCGCGCGCCCTCGACCGCGCCGGGCTCACCTCGGTGCGCGAGGAGTTCACCGCCGCCGCCCGCCGCGCCGCCCGCAGCGGCTTCGACCTCCTCGAACTGCACTGCGCCCACGGCTATCTGCTGTCCGGCTTCCTCTCCCCGCTCACCAACCACCGCACCGACGGCTACGGCGGCGACCTCGACGGCAGGCTCCGCTTCCCGCTCGAAGTCTTCGACGCGGTACGGGAGGTCTGGCCCGGGGACCGCCCGGCGACCGTCCGGATCTCGGCCACCGACTGGGCCGAGGGCGGCACCACGGAGGAGGAGGCCGTCGGCATCGCCCGCGCCTTCGCCGCGCACGGCGCCGACGCCGTGGACGTCTCCACCGGCCAGGTCGTCCCCCACGAGGCCCCCGCCTACGGACGCTCGTACCAGACGCCCTACGCCGACCGGATACGCGACCGGACGGGCGTCCCCGTGATCGCCGTCGGCGCGATCTCCTCCTGGGACGACGTCAACTCCCTGCTCCTGGCGGGCCGCGCCGACCTGTGCGCCCTGGCCCGCCCCCACCTCTACGACCCGCACTGGACCCTGCACGCGGCGGCCGAACAGGGCTACGAGGGCCCCGCCGCACCCTGGCCCGCCCCCTACCGGGCGGGCGACCGCCCGCCCCCCACGGGCCGCGGGTCCTGAGCGGCGCCGGTCGCGGCCCCGCGTGAAGCCGGACCCGCACGGAGCCGGAGCCGTACGGACGGGGTCATCGACCGAGGAACGCGGAGTCCGAGGGGCGCGGGACAGGTCTCGGCCGGGTGCTCACGGCGCGTCCCCGGTCAGGAACGGGCGCACGTACTCCTCGCCCCCGGCCCGCAGCAGTTCGTGCAGGGCGGCGAAGACCTCGGCCGAGCGGCGGCCCGGCCAGTCGTCCGGGAGCAGCTCCGCCGGGAGGACCGGGTCGGCGTACGGCAGCCTGCGCCAGGAGTCGAGGGCCAGCAGATGGTCCCGGTAGGCGTCCTCGGGTCCCGCCGGGGCGGTCCGCCAGGCCCGTAGCACCGGCTCGTGCGCGGCCAGGAACTCCTCGTGGAGCCCGGCGACGGCGGGCAGGTCCCACCAGCGGGCCACCGCCCCGGCGGTCGCCGCGTACCCCAGGTGGTCGCCCCGGAAGAGGTCCACGTAGGAGGAGAGCCCGAGGCGTTCCAGGGCGTTGCGGGTCTCCTCGTAGAGGCGCGCGGGCGCGATCCAGACGCCCGGTGCCGCCGTGCCGAAGCCGAGCCTGCCCAGCCGGGAGCGCAGCAGGTGCCGCTTGTGCCGTTCGGCCTCGGGCACGGAGAAGACGGCGAGCACCCAGCCCTCGGACAGCTTGGGCTCGGTGCGGGCGTAGATGCGCCGGTCGCCGTCGTCGAGGAGCCTGCGGGCGTCCTCGGAGAGGGCGTATCCGGCGGCCCCGTCGGCGGTCCTGCCCGGCAGCAGCAGTCCGCGCCGCTTCAGCCGGGACACCGAGGAGCGCACCGAGGGCGCGTCCACGCCGAGGACCCCGAGCAGCCTGATGAGCCCGGCCACCGGCAGGGGGGAGCCGTCGGGGGTACGGCCGTAGGCGCCGTAGAGGGAGACGATCAGGGATCGGGGGGTGTGCTGCTCGGCCACGTGATCACTTTAGGGGGTGTCCGTGCCGGGCGCGCCCGGCCGAGGCGGGTCCCGGGGAGCGGATCGGGGCCGGTCAGGCCGGGTCGCGCAGCCGGAAGCGCTGGAGCTTGCCGGTCGCGGTGCGGGGCAGGGCGTCCACGAAGACGATCTCGCGGGGGGACTTGTACGGGGCGAGCCGGGCGCGGACGAAGGCCCGCAGCGCGGCGGCGGTGCCCGCGTCGCGCGGCACCCCGTCCCGGATCACCGTGTAGGCCACGACGACCTGCCCGCGCAGTTCGTCGGGGCGGCCCACGACGGCGGTCTCGATCACGTCGGGGTGGTCCAGGAGGACCTCCTCGACCTGGGGTCCGGCGATGTTGTAGCCCGCCGAGATGATCATGTCGTCGGCGCGTGAGACGTACCGGAAGTAGCCGTCGGGATCGCGGACGTAGGTGTCTCCCGTGACGTTCCAGCCGTTGCGCACGTACTCCGTCTGGCGGGGGTCGGCCAG
The DNA here is from genome assembly GCF_042754005.1 of Streptomyces sp. NPDC059247. NCBI lineage: Bacteria > Bacillati > Actinomycetota > Actinomycetes > Kitasatosporales > Streptomycetaceae > Streptomyces > Streptomyces sp. NPDC059247. The sequence continues at coordinate 258,269 of NZ_JBHYZW010000005.1, read as the reverse complement.
ATAGCGGCAGCCCACCGGGCCGCGCACGGCCAGCAGCCCCTCCTCGCCGTCCGGGACGCCCCGGCCCTCGCGGTCGACGATCCTGGCCCGCCAGCCGGGGACCGGGCGGCCGGTGGCGCCGGGGCGGATGTCGCCGTCGGCGGCCGAGATGAAGATGTGCAGGAGTTCCGTGGCGCCGATGCCGTTGATGAGGCGGATCCCGGTGCGGGCGTACCAGGACTTCCAGGTGGCCTCCGGCAGGTTCTCCCCGGCGGAGACGCAGCGGCGCAGCGAGCCCAGGTCGGGCGCGGTGCCCTCGGTCAGCTCGTCCAGCATGACCCGGTAGGCGGTGGGGGCGGTGAAGAGCACCGACACCCGGTGCCGTTCGACCGCCGCGAGGAGCTGTTTCGGTCCGGCCTGTTCGAGGAGGACCGTGCTCGCCCCGGCCCGCAGGGGGAAGACGACGAGCCCGCCGAGGCCGAACGTGAAGGCGAGCGGCGGCGAACCGGCGAAGACGTCGTCGGGCCCCGGGCGCAGGACGTGCGCGGAGAAGGTGTCGGCGACCGCCAGGACGTCCCGGTGGAAGTGGACGCAGCCCTTGGGGCGGCCGGTGGTGCCGGAGGTGAAGGCGATGAGGGCCACGTCGTCGGCGGCGGTCGGCACGGCCCGGTAGCGGCCGGGGCGGCGGGCGGCGAGGGCGAGCAGGTCGTCCGGACCGTCCCCGCCGAAGGGGGTGACGCGGAGCCCGGGGACACGGGCGGCGAGCAGCTCGTCGACCGTGTGGGCGTCGCAGAGGGCGTGGGTGCAGCGGGCGGCCTCGGCCATCACGGCGAGCTCGGGGGCGCGCTGCTGGGCGAGGACGGTCACCGCGACCGCCCCCGCCTTCATCACGGCGAGCCAGCAGGCGGCCAGCCAGGGGGTGGTGGGCCCGCGGAGCAGGACCCGGTTGCCGGGCAGGACCCGCAGGTCGGAGGTGAGGACGTGGGCGATGCGGTCGACGCGGTCGCTGAGCTGTCCGTAGCTCCAGACGCCGCCGTCGCCGTCCCGGAAGGCGGGCCGGTCGGGGCCGAAGCGTTCCACCGTGCGGTCGAGGAGTTCCGTCCCGCAGTTGAGCCGGTCGGGGTACGCCAGCTCGGGGAGGTCGAAGACGAGGCGGGGCCACTGGTCCGGCGGGGGGAGCCGGTCGCGGGCGAAGGTGTCGAGGTGGGCCGAGGGTGTCAGCTCCATGAGTCCGTCCCCCTGTCGTGGTGGGGTCGCACATCGCTCCAGGAGCGTATCGTGTTGGTGACGACAGTCAACGGTTCGCTACAGATGGAGGGGACCGGGTCCGTGCCGCCGCCCCGCCGGGTGCGGGCGCGGCACCCCGGACCACCCTGACGGAGGAGCCGTCCGGCGCCCGGAGGAGAGCGCCGGACGGCACGGGGACGGAGACGCCCGAGGGCGTCGGAGAGGGCCCACATGCCCGCATTCTCGCTCGATCCCGCACAGATCACCTGGTGTGCGGAGCTCCGTGCCCTCACGGACACCCGCCTGCGGCCCCTCGCCGAACGCGGCGAACCCGGCCGGGTCAACCGCCCCCTCCTCGCCGCCCTCGGCGAGCTGGGCCTGCTCGCCCGGCTCTTCGACTCCGGCGCCCTCGGCCTCTGCCTCCTGCGGGAGAGCCTCGCCCGCGTCTGCACCGAGGCGGAGACCGCCCTCGCCCTCCAGGGCCTCGGCGGCCATCCCGTCGCCGCCTTCGGCAGCCCCGCCCAGCGGGCCCGCTGGCTCCCCGGGATCACCTCGGGCCGGGCCGTCGCCGCCTTCGCGCTCTCCGAACCGGGCGCGGGCTCCGACGCCGCCGCCCTCGCCCTCGACGCCGTCCCCGACGGACACGGCGGCTGGCGCCTCCACGGCGAGAAACGGTGGATCTCCAACGCCCCCGAGGCCGATGTCGCCACCGTCTTCGCCCGCACCACCCGGGGCGCCGGGGCCCGGGGCGTCACCGCCTTCCTGGTCCCCGCCGACCGTCCGGGACTCGGCGGCGAACCGCTCGACATGCTCGCCCCGCACGCCCTCGGCACCCTCACCTTCGACGGCGTCCCCGTCGGCCCCGAGGACCTCCTCGGCGCCCCCGACCGGGGCTTCCGGGTCGCCATGGGCACCCTCAACCTCTTCCGCCCCAGCGTCGGCGCCTTCGCCGTCGGCATGGCCCAGGCGGCCCTCGACGCGACCCTCGCCCACACCGCGGCCCGCCCCGCCTTCGGCGGCGTCCTGCGCGACCTCCAGTCCGTCGCCCACCAGGTCGCCGAGATGGCCACCCGGACCGAGGCCGCCCGCCTCCTCGTCTACGCGGCGGCCACCGCGTACGACGAGGGCGACCCCGACGTCCCCCGGCGCTCCGCCATGGCCAAGCTCCTCGCCACCGAGACCGCCCAGTACGTCGTCGACGCCGCCGTCCAGCTCCACGGCGCCCGCGCCCTGCAACGCGGCCACCTCCTCGAACACCTCTACCGGGAGGTCCGCGCGCCCCGGATCTACGAGGGCGCCACCGAGGTCCAGCGCACGATCATCGCGAAGGAGCTGTACGGGTCCCTGACGGGGACGGCCGTACGGGACGGAGCCGAGGGGGCACGGCCCGCCGACGGGCCCGCCGCCAACTTCGCTGGGCCCGCCGCCACCTCCGTTGGGCCCGCCGCCGCTCCGGCTGGGCCCGCTACCGCCCCTGTTGGGCCCGCCACCGCTCCCGACGGGCCCGCTACCGCCTCCGCTGGGCCCGCCGTCACCTCCATTGGACCCGCCGCCGCCCCCGCTGGGCCCGCCGCCCCGCCCGGGGCTGGTGGACGCGAGGGGGCCGCCGCCCACGATCCAGGCCCGCCCGGGGTCGCCGCCCCAGGGCGCCGCCCGCCCGCACCCCACCGTCGCCAGGAGGAGCCGTCCCCGTGAGCCTGCACCGGCACAACCCCGCCGAGCTGTCCCCGCCCGCCGGGTTCTCGCACGCCGTCACGGCGACCGGCACCCGGCTCGTCTTCCTCGCCGGACAGACCGCGCTCGACCAGCAGGGGAAGATCGTCGGGGACACCCTCACCGAGCAGTTCACCACCGCCCTGGGCAACCTCCTCACCGCGCTCCGCCACGCCGGAGGCGCCCCCGCCGACCTCGCCCGCGTCACCGTCTACACCACCGACGTCGACGACTACCGCGCCCACGCCCCCGAACTCGGCCGGATCTGGCGCCGGTTGGCGGGCCGCGACTATCCGGCCATGGCCGTGATCGGAGTCGTACGGCTCTGGGACGAACAGGCCAGGGTCGAGCTGGACGGCTTCGCGGTCCTGGACGAACCCGGCCCCGCTTGATCGACTGGTCCGCCCTCCGGGGCGGGCTTAGGGTCGAGAGGTGGACCGACCGGCCCACGGCTCCCTCCCCGAGGGCGCGATGCGCCATGACCAGCGATGACCGGCAGTAGCCCCGCGCCGAAGACAGCCGCCGCCCGACCCCGGCGGGGCGGGGACGGCAAGGGCATCGCCCTGTTCGTCATCGCCTCCTGCCAGCTGATGGTGGTCCTCGACATCACCATCGTGAACATCGCGCTCCCGCACATCGAGACCGCCCTGAACTTCTCCACCACCAACCTCTCCTGGGTCGTCAACGCCTACACCCTCACCTTCGGCGGACTGCTGCTCCTCGGCGGACGCGCGGGCGACATCCTCGGCCGCCGCCGGGTCTTCGTCTTCGGCGTGCTGCTCTTCGGACTCGCCTCCCTGCTCGGCGGGTTCTCCCAGACGTCCTGGCAACTCCTCGCGGCCCGCGCCGTGCAGGGCGTGGGCGGCGCGATCGCCTCGCCGACGGCGCTCTCGCTGATCACCACGACCTTCGAGGAGGGCCCCGAACGCAACCGGGCGTTCGGAGTCTTCTCGGGCGTCTCGGCGGCGGGAAGCGCGATCGGCCTGCTGGCCGGAGGCGTCCTCGTCGAATGGCTCGACTGGCGCTGGGTGTTCTTCGTGAACGTCCCGATCGCCCTGCTCATCGCCTTCCTGACGCCACGTCACGTCAAGGAGTCCGAGCGCCGCCCCGGCAACTTCGACCTGGCGGGCGCGTTCACCTCGACCCTCGGCATGGTGTCCCTGGTGTACGGCTTCATCCGCGCCGCCCAGCGGGGATGGAGCGACCCTTACACGATCGGCTCTTTCGTGGCGGCGGCCGTCCTGCTGGCCGCCTTCGTCCTGGTGGAACGCCGCTCCCGGCAGCCGATCACCCCGCTGCACATGTTCGCCGACCGCAACAGGGCGGGCACCTACGGCATCATGCTCTGTCTGTCCGCGTCCATCTTCGGCGTGTTCTTCTTCCTGACGCTCTTCGTACAGACCGTCCTCGGCTTCAGCCCGCTGCGGGCCGGTCTCGCCTTCCTGCCGGTCAGCGCCATGATCGCCGTCCTCGCCGGGATCACCTCCCAACTGCTGCCCCGGTACGGGCCCAAACCCTTCATCGTGGTGGGCTCGGTCCTCCTGGCGTCGGGCCTGTCCTGGCTGACCCAGACCGGTGTGCACTCCACGTACCTGGGCAGCATCCTCGGACCGATGCTGGTCCTCAGCGCGGGCATGGGCATGATGTTCGTCTCGCTGACCCTGATGGCGCTCTCCGGGATCGCCCCCAAGGAGGCGGGCGCGGGCTCCGGACTCCTCAACGCGACGCAACAGGTGGGTGGTTCACTGGGCCTGTCCATCCTGGTCACGGTCTTCGGCACCGCCAGCCGCAACGAGGCCGACCGGCAGGTGCCCGCCTTCCTCGCCCAGGCGAACCCCCTGGAGAAGGCCCAGTTCGCCAGGACCGGCCAACTGCCCCCGGAATGGGGCAACCAGATCCTCACCTCCGGTGTCTCGGCGGGCTTCGTCGTGGCGGCGGTCTTCGCCGCCGTCGCCCTCGTGATCGCCCTCCTCGCCATCCAGGTCCGCCCCTCCGACCTCGAACGCCTGAAGGGCACGGGCCCGATGCCGGGCGGCTGACCCGCCGAAGACCCGCCTTCGCGCTGTCGGCACGGGCCCGGGACGGCTCATGACGGCGAGGGCCCGCACCCCCCTTCCGGGGAGCACGGGCCCTGGTCCGTTCCGGTGGCGTGTCCAGCCCTAGAAGAAGGTCCCCTGCCCTTCCTCGTCCGACTCCACCGTGTACAAGGGACGTTCCTCGATTCCCAGCGTCCGCATCAGCGGAGTCGTCGGCACGCGGTACATGCCACCGACCCGGAGCACAGGACAGGGGAACTGCCCCAGCCGGTTCAACCGGTACGCGGTCGCCAGCCCGATGCCGAGGGCGCGAGCAGCCGTACGCATGTCGGTCGAGACCGGCAGCTCGAACATCTCGGTGAAGCCGAGCCCGCGCTCGACCGGGCGCTTCACGCCGGCCTCGCGGTGGGACGAATGGGCAGGGTGCCCACACGGCGTCCCGAGCGGCGCCTGCGAGAACCACGGCACGGCGGGTGCGCCCCGTCCTCGTCGCAGGGATCGGCGAGGGCCGAGCCCCTCAGGTGTTCGGTGCGTACGCGGAAGCGCAGCGAGGCACGCGATCCTTCCGGTCCGTTCACCCTGTCGACCCGTACGTCCAGTTCCTGAGGGGACTCCGGGGATTCCGGAGCGTCGTACACGGACCTGATGGCCTGCTCCTCGGTGATGCGCTCGACCCGTGTGGAAGGAAGCTCGCGGAGTCCGGAACGGGCGTACGCCCAAGCCCTGTTGCGAGCCGCCTTGAGCAGGGGCGAGACGGAGGCGGGAGTCGCGGACTCCGAGGACGCGAGCTCTTCGAACACGGCCATCGCCATCTCCGATTCCACATCGCCCAGTTCCGCTCGCATCCGCCCGCTGATGCGGTGTGCCGTGCGGGCCAACTGAGGCAGAGCGAGCCAGAGCACCAGGAGCCGGGCTGTTCCGTGCGGAGTGGAGTCGGTCCGGGCGGCGCTCAGCGTCGCGGCCCAGACGGCGTCGGAGAGCTGAGGAGTGCTGGCCGGCCCGTACAGGGCGTCGTGGGCCTCCTCGGGGGTGAGTTCGACCGGCTGAGCACCGGAGGCTCCGGCGGGGAGCTTCACCAACGCCTCGTCTTTGATCCGAGGGTTGGCGAAGTGCTGCCTCACAGAGGTGAAGACACTTGCGGAAGGTGCATATGTCATGAAGATCCTCTTGTTGGCTGGAGATGCTGCCGAATCAGTGCGATGGAAGGGGTGAAGAGCCGCCCTCCCCGACTGGACAAAACGGTCAACTGTCACAGGGGCCCCACATTTGTTCACCTGTGGTCGATGGCGCGTGTGTCGGTGGACACCTGATGTCGCTGGCTCTTGATTTGAAGAGGGGGGGTGAGAGCGGGGGATGCCCGGGGGTCGGCCGATGGTCGGACGTGAACCCGGGGGCCGCGGAGGGCGCCCGCCTGAAGGACGGGGGCCCTCCGCGCCCGGAGCCGTTGGCCCCGGGGACCCGAGGTCAGGCCGAGTTGGAGGAGGTTGAGGTCGGGTTCTCGGTCTGGGGGGTCGTCGGGGTCGTCCCCTCCGTGGGGGTGGCCGACCGGGGGCGGCGGCTCGGGGGGAAGCCAGGCGACTTGCGGAGGCGGCTGAGACGCTGGCTGCGGGCGCGGTTGTTCATGGGCTGATGCCCCTTCCTCGGTGGATCGTGCCGGTATCTCACCGTTTGGCGAGCGGCTGATGCCATCGTGCCCCGATCGCAAGGAGCCCCGCAGAGCCAAAACTGAGCGAAAACTGAGCGCCAGGGGGCGCGAAGGCGCATACGCGTGTGAAGGGAGGTACAGCCGTGTACAGAGGTGTGGGGGAGTAGGGCATCGGTTCCGGCGCCCTACTGCCGCCGCCTAGGGGAGGGGGAGTGATGGACGGGCGAGTGCTGGGCCCGATCGGCGTCGAGGTGGAGGGCCGAAGGAGCGACCTTGGGACGAAGATGGTGGCCGCACTTTTCGCTCTGCTGGTCACTTCGAGTGAACTCACCTGTGACAGGGGCGAGATCGCAGCCGTCCTCTGGCCAGAGGAGAGCGACGCGAAGGTGCTCAAAGGCCGGGTTGAGTGGGTCGTGGGAGAGCTTCGGAAGTTGCTGGGGTCGCAGTTCCTGCCACATGCGGGCAGATCGAAGCGATGCGTGCTCCGCCTGCCGCTGGAGAGCGTCGACTACTTGCGCTTCCTGGAGCGCCGACGGCAGGCCGAGGGGCTGCCGTCCATGGAACGGATCGACCTGCTCAGGGCTGCCCTGGACGAATGGGCGGACGACGAGCCTCTGAAGGGGCTCGAAATGCCCGGCTTCAAGCTCCGCCGGGAACGGATGTGGCGGGAACGGGCCGACACTGTGTGCGAACTGCTGGACGCGGCATGGAAGGCCAGGGAGGAGAAGTTCCTCCGTGAGGAGTCAGAGAAATGGCATGTGCTATTTCCTGGGGACCCTAAGATCTTTGCTTACTATCTGATCGCGCATGACCCGAAGAGACCTGACGAAAATCTTGAGCGTACCGTCGCGCGATGGCTCGACCGAAATAATTCCTCGGATGACTTTCTCTTCTCGGTCATCGAAAGGCTGTATGGAAGAACTCCGCGGGTGGGGCGGTCCGGACTGCTTTCTGTCCCTGACCAGTTACCCCCTGAAAAACGTTTCCCTGTTGGGCGGGGGAAGTTACTCGATGAGCTCACCGGACTTGTGGACGAGGCGCAGGCTGCTGGCCAGTTGCTCATTATCCTGCTGAGTGGAATGGCTGGAGTGGGAAAGAGTACGCTGGCACTCCACCTGGCGCATCGACTGAGGGAAAGGTTTTCGGGCGGTACTCTCTATGGAGAGTTGAACGGCCACACCGACGGAGCGTCACCCACCGATCCTGAGCAACTTCTGGATGGGTTCCTTGCCGCCCTGCCTCCTTACTCTACGGTGACGGATATCGACAGGAAGACCGCAGAGCTGCGTTCTGTCCTGGCCCACCGGTCAACTCTACTGTTTCTGGACAATGCGCTAAATTCTAAGCAGGTCGATCCGCTGCTTCCAGGAACCGGGTCTTCTGTTGTGATTGTGACCAGTCGCAATGAGCTGGAGAGTCTTTCCTCTTGCGGCGGAAGGGTTTATTCGCGCAGAGTGGAACTGCTTCGAGATGAGGATGCCCTGGAGGTTCTCCAGGAGAACGTGGCCGAGGGGGACCGGTCGAAGCATTCCTTTTTATTCAGGGAGCTCGTCGGCCTATGCGGAAACCTTCCCTTGGCTCTCAGTATCGTGGCGCGGCGCCTTCGGTATCACGGGGTCTATGCCCTTCCCACCTTGGTGCGGCAGATGAAGGAGGAGAAGAAGAAGCTTGAGTACCTGGATCTTCCGGAAGCCGAGTGGTCGATCCGAGTGGCTCTGAACTGTTCCGTACGTGATCTCAGCGCAGAGGCCAGGTTGTTGCTGTGGCAGTTGGCTGTTCATCCCGGACCGAATCTCTCCTTGGAAGCCCTGATGGACATCGGCTCGGCAGTCGCGGGACTGTGTACGGATCAAGCCCTGTGGGAATTGATGCGGGCGAATCTCGTGGAGCGTCAGTCCGACCGGTACCGTCTGCATGACTTGGTTCGTACTTTCGCCCGACATCATCTGGAACTGGATGCTTCCGAGGACCTGGAAGGTCTCGAGGAGGCGACGCTACGGCAAGTGCTGGAGCATCAGTTGCAGAACGTATGGGCTTGCGACCGTGTGCTTGACAGTCAACGTGAACTGCCCATCGGCGAAGTGGATGGTGTCACGGTGATCGACCCAGAAGGTCCTAAGCAGGTGATGGATCGGATGGACAAGGAGTACAACACCACTCAACGGTGTCTGGAATTGGCGAATCATCGGATGAAGGACCGCTATTCGTGGTTGCTGCCGATGGCTTTGGTCACCTATCAGTGGCGGCGCCACCGTCTCCAGGACTCGGATACCGGTCTTTCCCATGCTGCCAAGGTCGTGGAGAGGATGAAGGTTGCCCACGTGGACCGAGCGATGGTTTATCGGATGCGGGCGGGGACTCAGTGGCGCCTCGGAAATTATGACCTGGCCGCAAACAATCTGGCTCGCGCGGTCCGCCTCAGCAAGCAGGACGACAGTGAGAGTGGGCGGCTCAGTCTCGCCCGCTCTCTGTACGCGCTCGGGATCACCCGGCGGAAACTGGATGATGCGACTGCCGCGGAGGAACATCTCAAGCAGGCGCTGGAGTTGTACCGGGAATTGCGTGAGCCGGTGGGCGAGGCGGCGGCGCTGAATGCCATCGGCGCGCTTCATCTGGACGGGGGCGAGTACGGCGAGGCACTCCACTGGTGCGCGGGCGCTCTGCAAGTGGTCGAGCGGACCGTGGACCACAGCGGCCGGGCCGACGTGCTGTTCACCCTGGCGAAGGTGCGCCTCGCCCGTACGGAGCGGGAGGAGGCCATCCCTCTGTACGAGCAGGCGTGCGGCATCTACCAGTCACAGGAATGCTGGACCGACGAGGACAAGACCCGTCGGCTCTTCGCGGGCGTTCTGGTGTCCGCCGGTCGCATCCCGGAAGCGGTGGAGGAACTGGAACGGGTCCTCGTGCTGCGCGAACAGATGGAAGCGGACACCAAGGAGGTCCGCGACATCCTGGAGACCCTGAGGTGAGGCCGTCCGTAAGGGAACGCGGTGTCACAGTCGTGGCCGGTGGCGCCGGTAGTACTCCGTCGGATCGGGTCGCAGGGGTTTGGCCGGCCGGGAGTCCCCCGGCACGGGGAGGTACGGCCGGATCTGGTTGAACACCTCGCGCACGTCCTGGGGACGGTCCTCGGGTTCCCAGGCGACCATCCGCAGAGCAAGCTCACGGAAGGCTTCGGGGATCAGACCGAGCCGGTCGTCCGGTAGTACGGGATGGCCTTTGTGGACGTGCCTTTCCAGTCCTCCGTAGGGCAGTCGCTGCACGGTCATCTCCAGCAGAATGCAGCCCAGACCGAAGATGTCCGCATTCTGTGCCAGCCCTTGAGCGCTTCCTTCGAGCTGAAGGGCTGAGGCGTACCCGGTCGAACCGTGTCCGGGGTCGGTCGGCTGGTCGAAGGGAACGGACATCCCCATGTCGATGAGACGTAGGCGGCCGTCCGGTTCCAGGATGATGTTCTCCGGCTTCAGATCGCAGTGCACGAGTTTCCTCCCGTGCACCTCCCACAGGATCTCGCAGAGCTGACCGATCACCGATGCGACGGTCCCCAGATCCTTGACCGGAAGCCGTTCCGTCAGGGAGTCCCGGAGCGATCGACCCTCGATGTACTCCATGACGAGACACCTGTCGTCGTTGTACGTGCCGACCTCGATCAGTTCCGGAATCGCGCTGATCCCGCTCAGCCCGTGCATGAGGCTTCCTTCTTCAGCCAGTGAGGCTCCCGCTTCTTTGTGGCTGGTGTGTGATCCGACTCGCCATGCTTTCTGTGCCTTGACGGCCACGGTCTTCCCCGTCATGCGGTGGCGGGCGACATAGAGATCGCCGTATCCACCGTCACCGAACAAGCGCAGCACCTCGTAGGACGCCTCGATCTCTCCGATTTCGCTGACTTCGCTCATCGTTTCCCCCATCTCCGGTCTCCGAGAGCCGGATCGTCGCACCATGGGAAAGGAACATGCCTTGTCTCAGCCCTGGCTACCCCCTGACGGGGTACGACGAACATCTCGCACCATCACGGTATCCGCCGCCATGTTCAAGAAGGGGGAGTTGCGCTGCCCGGCCGCCGACGCGCTCAAAGCGCGCGGATATCTGCCCACGGAAAAGCCGTCGCGCCGCCGCGAGCGGTTGGAGCACTTCACCTTCGGCCCCTTCATGGACGCGTGCGACGCCCGGCACCGGCCTTCTTCGCCCGACGGTTCCCCGGGCCTGTCACGTACCGTCCCGGTCCACGACGGGCTCCGTACCTGGACCGAACACGCGATGGCCATGTACGACGTGGCGTTTCCCGTCGATCCGTCCCGTCCGCTGCGCGAGGTGGCCCAGCGGTGGACCTACCGCTACCGGCCTTCGGGGGTGGAGGCACGGACGGCGGAGGAGTACCGGTTCACGGTGTGGGGGCGTTGTCTGGTCTCCGCGGACGGGGGATTCCGCGAACTCCGCCTTCCCGTCCACCGGCTCGGAGAGGCGAAGCCGTCCGAGGAGTTCGTCGCCGCGGTGGCCCTGGTGCTGGCGGAGGGCTCACCGGGGCCGCTGCCCGAGCGGGTGCGGATCGTGGAGTTCGCGCTGCTGGACGGGCGTACACGGGAACTCCTCGTCGGGAGCCGGGCGGAAGCGCTGGCCCTCTACCGCGCACGCGGACGTGGCGTGCTGACCGACATCCTGGACAGCCAGGAGTACCGTCCGGGATTCTCGTGCGGCGACTGTGTGTACGCGGGAGTCTGTCCCGCTCTGCGGAGCGCGCCCGGCCTGCTCGGAACCGAGTCGAAGGGACGTCCCCGGCGCACCTGGTCCGTGACCAACGGACGTAACTACCGGGTGTGCCCGGCCCGCGACCACATGCGCCGCCTCCGTCTTCCCGCCGCCGACTCCATCGAGCGGGAGGTGTCGGCCGAGCGAGGCCGGGCGTTGCACGCCTACCTCGCCGACCGCCATGCCCAGGGCCCTTCGCGGCCGTGCACGGTGGAGGTCCCCGAGCAGTGGGTGCCGGGCGGCTTCGAGCTGCCCGACCACGAACGAGCCCTCGGAGTGGGCCTGCTGCGTCGACACGCCGCGGTCTGTCCGCTGCGGTGCGTCGAGAACGGTACGGATGTCCGTACCGAACCCCGGGTGGTCCGGCACGACACCTCCGCCGACGTCGTGGTGATGGCGGCGCCCGACCTGCTCTACCGCGACGGGGATTCCTGGGTGTGGCGGGAGACCAAGACGTCGGCGGGTGACCGACGGCCGACGGGGCCGTTGCTCGAACGCTATCCGCAACTGGCCCTGGCCGTGCTGCTGGTCGCACGGGGTGATCTCGGGGGCACGCGGACCCGCGCCCGGGTCGAGCTGGAGGTGTTGCGTCCCGGTGGCGCGGACCTGGAGATCATCGATCCCTTCGTCCCGGCCAACCGGACCGCGGCGGAGGAGATCCTCCGGACGATGGTGGCCGACTGGCACGTCGACGATGACTACGAGCCCGCCCCCGGCCGCGCCTGCGGACGGTGTGAGATGGCCCGCTGGTGTGCGGCGAGGTCCGATGCGGAGGCCGCCGCGTGACGACAGGGATCTCTGAGCGCCGACGTGACGGAGTGAGCACCCCCGAGGATGCCGGAGCAGGTGCCGAACTCTTCCGGGAGTTGGCCCGCATGGTGACGTCGCTGTCCGAGGAGGAGGGACTCCGTTCCTTCAGCCTGCCCTACTCGGGCCTGGCGCAACGTGCGCTGGACCGTACGGTGGCGCACTGCGTCGACATCGGTGAGACCCCGCCGACGAGTCTGCCGGAGCTGTGGGAATGGTGCCTGCGCAGGAGGGCGGACGACCGGCTCTTCAAGGTCCCGGCCTCCTTCGTGACTCCGGAGACGACGCTCCTGCACCCCATCGGCCGGATGCCCACCCGCGCATGTCTCGAAGTGGCCTCCCACGGGCCGATCGGAGGGATGGCGGGGGAGGCGCGAGTGCTGCTGAACGACCTGGAGGCACGGTGCGGTTCGAGCGAGCGGTACCAGAGGTGCCGACGGTTCCTGGCGCACCGTCCCGTGGTGCACCAGAGGGACCGTGGACCGGGCTGGAGCAGAGCGGTATGGAGCCATGTCAAGGACTTCTACCGTCCGTTGCCCGAGTTCCTGCTGGTCGGAGGGGTCTTCCCGTACTGCCCGATGTGCCGCCTCCCCGCCAGGCCGAGCGATCCGGCGACCGACCTCCCGGGGCAGCCCTCCTCCCACGAGAAGCTCTGGTGCGAGGGAGAGGAGTGCTCTCGGGACCGTGGTTTCGAACTGATCCGGGATCCCCGTCTCGCCGTTGTCCTGCGGCGTTCGCTGCGGGCGTTCCTCGTGCTTCCGCATCTGGTCGAGGAAGCCGCCCTGGGGGCGCTCGACAGCGCGGGGATCGCCTACACGGCCGTCTCGGGGGAGCCGGCCGCCTACCGGCTGCGGGGTGTCGGCCCCGAGACGCCGGAGGTCCGGATGTACGACCGGCTCCAGCCCGCCCTTCTCGCCGCCCACATCGCCGGCGGCGTGAACTCCGCGAACCGCACCGTCGCCGTGGTGCCCCAGCGGAACGCCGACCGCGCGGGCTACCGCGAGAGTTTCACCGAGGCCCTTCCGCCCGCCCTGCGGGGGCGGGTGGTGCTGACGACGCCCGCCGATCTCGTACGCGACCTCGGAGCGCTCTACGGCAGGGACGGATCGCGGAGGGCGGGCCGAGGCGGCCCGAAATCTGCCCACGGGGAGGAGAAGGACGATGCGTAGCATCACACCGCCGCTCAACGACACGATCAGCGCCCTTCAGGCGTTTCTGGGACCGTCCGTGCGCAGGCCCGCTCTCGAGGCCTTCTGCCAGGTGGAACTCGGACTGTACCTCCACGAGAGGTTCCTGCCGGTCACGCCCGCGGGCAGTGCCTGGGTGCTGTTCAGCGGCTACGGCTTCGCGGAGGCGTACGGCGTGCCACTGCCACCGGACGCGGAACGGACGCTGCGGGTCGCCCGGTACTCCCTGTGGACGCTGCGCCGGAGCAGGGCCTGGCGCGAGGCTCTCGACCGCTACCAGCAGCTCGACGCGAGGGCGCGCGCCTACGACGTACCGGACACCGAGGCACCGGCCGTCCGCCGGGAGATCTCCGTCGCGAGCGACCGTTTCCAGATCTACGACCGGCTGCTCCAGGTGGCTCCACCACTGGCGGGCAAGCTGCTGCCGGTGGCTGGACCGGGTCTCCACACCTTCGCTGTCAGCCGTTCCCTGGCCGTGGTCGATCTGCCGGTCGTTCCCCCCGCCCCGGTCATCGCCCACGACCTGGACATGCCCCCCGCCGGTGACGGCGAGCCGCTGCGCTTCAGCAAGAAGGACCTGGAACGGACCGCGGCGGACATGGACGCCGTCCACGCCCGCTCGGGGAAGCGCAAAGCGCCACGGTGGGTGGAGCGGCTCGACGCCTTCGAGCTGTCCGTCAAGGAGGACGGCGTCTTCCGCAAGGAACGCGACTTCGAGTTCACGATCGACGGGATCCAGCACCTGCTGGGCATCGTGGGCGCGGGCAAGAGCACGCTGCGCGACATCATCGCCGTCCACCTCGCGAGGCTCGGTCTGCGTACGACGATCGTGGTCACCGATGTCGCGGAGGTCCTGAAACTGGTCGAGCTCTACAACCTCTACACGGACGGGGCGGCGGCACCCGTACTCGGCTCCTCCGGCAGGGAGCGGCACGCCCAGCGGCTGCACCGCAGACTCGCCGGGCGGGGTGAGCACCGGCTTCTCGCCCACGACGACCCCGCCTTCGCCTACCTCGGAACCTCCTGCGTCCTGAACAACCGGAGGCAGGGGACCACCGCTCTCACCGAGCCACTCGCCTTCGGCGAGGCACCCTGCGTCCGGCTGAGGCCACCGAGGAACCCGCGCCGCGCGAGCCCGGACGCCATGAAGTCCCCCTGGCAGAAAGATCTGCTGAGCTGCCCCTACTGGTCCCTCTGCCCTCGGCATCACGGCTCCCGCGCCCTGGTGGACGCGCACATCTGGGTGACCACACCAGGTGGTCTGATCGACGCCTCACCGCCCCGGGCACAGAACGGGGAGCGCATCCGCTACCTCGAACTCGCCTGCCGACGCAGCGACCTCGTGATCATCGACGAGGCCGACCGCGTGCAGATGCAGCTGGACCAGATCTTCGCGCCCGCCGCGGTGCTCGCCAGCGACCAGGACAAGGGGCTCGTCGACGAGCTCAGTCGCCACAAGATCAGGGAACTGGCGGCGAGCGGGCGCACCCAGCTCTCCGAGCGGGACGTGGAGACCTTCTCGGCCGCGCTCAACACGGTGACCGCCGCGACGGACCGGCTGTACGCGATGCTCGTGTCCGACTACGACCTGCGCTGTTGGGTCCGCACCGGCTACTTCAGTTCCTGGACCCTCCAGATCGGTCTGCTCGACGAGCGCTACCCGCTCCCGGAGGACAGCGGCCCAGACCATGAGCACCACGAAACGAGGGAGGAGCTGGGCAAGCTCATCGGCGCGTTCCGCGACAACCCCTTCGGTGACCGTGCCCGACGCGCGGAGAAGGATTTCAGCCACCTCACCGTCCTGCTCAACGAACTGCTCCACACCGGAAGCCCGGAGACCACCCGGCGTCGTCTGCTCCAGGTCATGGACGAGGTGTTCCAGCTCGACGACACGTACATGGAGTCCCGGCTCAAGGCGTACGAGGAGGAACTCGACGAGTGGAAGTGGCGACGGGCGCGCGCTCCGAGGAAGAAGGCCGTACGCGGACGCCAGGCACCAGGAACCGTGGCGGGTGCCGCCCCGCGCTCCCCCGAGGACTGGCGTAAGGAGCTGGCCACACGCTTCGAGTTCACCCTGCTGGTGAGCGCTCTCGAACCCCGCCTCGCGATGATCACCGCGATGTGGCCCAGGGTCGAGGCCGCCCTCAGCCTGGGCCACAACGAGATGTACCGCAGGCCGCTCGACTACGGGCCGATGGTTCCCGAGGCCCCCATGGGGAACGTCCTGGGGTTCCAGTTCAACGTTCCGGGCGAGGACGAAGGGGGCGTGCGGAGCGGGGAGCTCACCTTCTTCCGCTGCAGCGGGGTCGGTCGCGAACTGCTGCGCGCCATCCCGCACCTCGCCTCCGTGGACGACCGTCCCGGTGCGCATCTCCTGCTCATGTCCGGAAGCAGTTGGGCGGGCGAGTCCGGCCGCTACCACGTCCGCGTCCCCGTGGGAGTGGTCATCGAACCGCTGTCCGAGGTGACCGAGCGCATTGCCGTCGAGAGCGAGATGCGCTTCGAGTTCATCGACGACGGGGACGAGAAACTGCGCCTGTCCGGAACCGATCCCGAGCACCGGCCCGAGAAGCTGCGCCGTATCGCACGGTACCTGGGGGAGAGCGAGGGAGCGAACGACACCGGCGACGGCGGACCGCTGCAGCGAGAACTGGGGAAACTCCCGCCGGGGAGGGACCACATCCTGTTGCTGGTTGGCAGCTACGCCGAAGCCCGCGTCGTCGCCGACGAGCTGCATAACCTTCACCCACGCTGGCAGGACAACGTCCTGTGTCTCGTGTCGGACGACGAGGACCTCGCCCCGGAGGAGGAGTTCCCGTCCGTCCATCAGGCCCGTGCGCTGCGGCGGGGCGATGTCGAGCACCTCAGGGACCTCGACGCGGATGTCCTCGTGGCACCTCTCCTCGCGGTGGAACGCGGCCACAACATCCTCAACAAGGGAGACGAGGCCGCCATCGGCACCGTCTACTTCCTCGCCCGGCCCAACCCCCACCCCGACGACCTCTATCAGGCCGTCCACGCGGTCAACGACTGGATCGTCCGGGCGATCACCGGCGACACCTTCGGCTCCTTGGTGCGGTCCGCCCCCAGCATCGAGAAGGGGGCCGACGAGGTGCGGCGCGCGGCGCGTTCGCGCTGGTACCAGGTCCTCGCGCACTCCATGGCCTGGAGCCGTCTCGGCGACGAACGGGAGCGCGTCACCTGGGACATGCTGGTCCTGATGTGGCAGGTGATCGGGCGTCTCGTACGCGGTGGTGTGCCCGCCAGGGTGGTCTTCGTCGACGTCGCCTTCGCTCCGCACACAGGGGCGGGGGCCGGGCGTCTCGACACCGCCGAGTCCAGCCTGCTGCACAGCGTGCTCGACGTCCTGGAGCCGTACTTCGAGGGCGACTCGAAGCCGGCCGAGGAACGGTTCATCGCCCGAGCCCTGTACGGCCCCCTGCGGACCATGCTCGGTCGTCTGCTGGCCGAGCCGCCCACGCTGGCCCGCCCCCACGCACCCCACCCCACCCGCTAGGAGGAGACACCATGTACCCCACCATCCGCTCGGCCGCCTACGAGCCCGACCCCCTGCACGGGCCGTGGCAGGAGGACCTGCGTGTGCTGCGGCTCGGGGAGGAGCTGCGTGCGGAGCTGGTCCGGATGCGCGCCGGGGGCGACGGAGGCAGGAGCCGTGCCGACCGGCTGCCGGTGCGGCGGCTCAACTTCCTTCTCCGGGCCGTGGCGCCCGGCGTGATCGCGACCGGCCGCAACGCGGCCGTGGACGGCCGTCCGCCATGGCTCTACGCGCGGGAGGACGTGCCCCCGGAGGTGCTCGCCCCGGTGATCGGCACCTGGGCGGCGAGCCTGTCGCCGGACTGCGAGGACGACGACGAGACGGACCTGGAGGAGAGGCTGCTGACGGAGGATCCGGCCGTTCCGGCCCTCCTCCCGCGCTGGGAGAGCGAGCGGGTCGACCTCACCGAGACGCTGACGTCGGCGGGCGGCACCGCGGAACCCGCGGCCCGGCTCTACGGCCTGCTGCCGGAATGGGTCGCCTTCCGGCTCGCCGCCCGTCCCTTCCGTACGGGCGGCGCCACCCTCCACTTCCGGGTCGAGAGCTCGGGGAACGAGGCGCGCCTCGTCTCCTGGCCGCCCCAGCGGTACGAGCACCGCAAACGGACCTGGTACTACTCGGCGTGTCTGGGCATTACCGTCCACACGGTCCCGTTCGCCGACCGGTTCCGGGTCCATGTGTCCACCCACGTACGCCGTTGGGCCACCCGCCTGGACGTCCCGCCGCATCGGTTCAGCGGATCGACGGTGCTCCTGGACACCCCGCTGCCCTGGCCGGAGGGCCCGGACAGGGGCTACCGCCTGACCGCCAACACCCTCGGTCACGACCGGCGCCGGAAGGAACTCGTCTGGCGCCGCCACAGCTCCGTGCCCCTGCTGCCCGAGCTGGACATCGTGCGCCGCTACCCGGAACCCGCGGACCTCTTCGCCCACCCGGAACGCTGGATCGACGGATGCGGAGACGTGGCGGCGGGCATCGTCCACCATCCGGCGATCGGCCCCCACGCGGTCGGCAGCGGACTGATGCCACGGGAGCGGGCCGATCTGGACACCTGGGTCGAGGAGGGGCTCGGCCCGATGCTGCGCCGGGTCCCCGACCTCACCAGGGTGACCCGGCGCAACACCCCTTCGCTGCTGCCCCGTTCGGGCGCCAGGAGCGCCCCGGGGGTGCGGGAGGCGCGGCTGACCCTGCTGCGCCGCGCGGCGTTGGCGCGTGCCCTGGAAGGGCGTCCGCTGGAGGTCGAGATCCACTGGCAGTCCCCGGAGACCCGCGCCGCGCTCCTCTCGGAACTGCCGGGGCTCATCGGTTTCCCGCCCGGCACGCGCGTGGGTCCGGAGTCCGACGACACCTGGCGGTGGCAGGGGGAGGGCATCGAGATCCTGGTCCGCGCCCGGCCCGCCGGAGCCGTCGCCGACGCGCTGAAGGTCTCCCGCGACCGCAGGCGTCCGAAGGGCGTGCGGTTCGCCGAGGCGGTGGAGGAGCGCTGCGGCGCGGTGGCGGAGCGGACGGCCCCGCCGTGCGACGCCGTCGGCGTCGTGATCGCCGAGATCGCGGGCAAGGAACGGTTCACCGCCGTCCCCGACTCCGACCCCAAGCACGCGCTGCGCGTCGCCTGGGCGCGGCGGGGGTGGCTCAGCCAGTTCGTGAACCTGGCGGACGACAGCGACACCGCCATGGAGCACCGTGCGCGATGGACCTGGCTGGACGCGTTCCGGCAGCTCGGTGCGATCAGCCCGCCCGCTCACCGGGTGGGGGCGGGAATTCCCGGCGATCTCCAGTACGCGGCGCTCTGGCTCGTCCGCCACACGAGGAAGGGCCCCACACGGCATCCAGTCCACCGGCTCGTGGCGGTGCGGGTCCGGCCGGGCGGCGGCCCCGGCGCGATCGAGGGATGGGACGCCGAGCGCGCCGAGTGGGTCTCCTACCCGAAGCTGCTGCTTCTGCTCGCCGAGGCCCGGGAACCGGACGGTGGGTCCGCGACGCCGGACGGTCCCGGTGCCGCCGGTGCCGCCGGTGCCGCCGGTGCCGCCGGGGACGCGGGTCGGTCGGCCGATCGTACGGGTGTGGACCAGCGCAGGCGGCAGGAGATCGAGCGGCAGATCCGGACCCTGCTCTTCCAGCTGCGGGACCGGCCGACGCTCCTGCTGGTGGATGCGGTCAACCTCCGACAGTGCTGGCCGAGGTTGCGCAACGGTTCGCTGGGCCACGACGTGCTGGGCTTCGGCACGGAACCCGATCAGCGCCTCGCGAGCTACGGCAACGACCTCCGCGTGGTGTGCCTGCGGGACGCGAACGGGCGGGGCGAGGTCGCGGAGTGGTACGCCCACGACGCGCAGGGGAAGGTCGGTTTCGCCGAAGGGGTGTGGGGCACCGGCGACCCGGAGAGCCGGGTGTTCGCCAGTACGACCGCCACTCCGCACACCGCCGCGAAGCTCCCGAAGGGGCTGATGAAGCTGGTGCCCACGGCGGCGGGCCGCACGGCCCCCGGAAAGACGGCCTGGAACCCGGGACAACTGGAGATCACGGTACTGGGCTGTCTGTCGGAGAAGGCACTGGCGGACGCCGGGCGCGAGGGCGGGACGCCCGACCGCCCGGCGGAGTGGGCGACGCTGGCCCATCAGTTGCGCCACCACGACGACTATCCGCCGCTCGCGCGACCGCTCCCGCTGCACCTGGCACGCCTCGCGGGGGAGTACGTGCTCCCCCTGGCGGGGCGGGGCACGCCGCGTGAGGCAGTTCCGGGTGCCGGTGCGGCGGTGGAGGAGCAGGGCGGGCCCTCCCCGGAGGGATCGGTGACGGAGCTTCCTCCGGGCGACCATGGAGAGCGCTGCTGAGACGTGCGGTCAGGGTGCGTCACCGAGGGCCCGCACCCCCCTTCCTGGGGCGCGGGCCCTCGTCCCCGGAAGGGGAAGCGGGACCGTGCCCTCAGGGGGAAGCGGGGCGGGGCCCCGTCCCTCACCGCCCGTCCAGCACCTCCCCCACCCCCCGCGCCAGCGCCTCGTACTCCGCCGGGTGGTTGTAGATCTGGCCGGAGATGCGGAGTCCGCCGCCGGTCTCCCAGGGCCAGACCGCCACCCGGCAGCCGAGGCGGGTCATGAGTTCCTCGCGCAGGGCCTCCGCCTCCGGCTTCGTACGGGCGAAGCGTTCCGGCAGGCGCAGGGAGCGCATCGACAGGCGTTCGTCCCAGGGCAGCGGGCGCACCCCGGGCAGGGCCGCGAGGAGGGACGCTCCGTGCGCGACCAGGGCCGCGTTGTGCCGTCGTACGGCGGGGGCGCCCAGCCGCCGCAGCAGGTCCAGGCCCTCGGGGGCGGCGAGCGGGCCGGTGTAGTCGGCGGTGGCCCGGTACTCCACCGAGCGCGGGAAGCCCCGGTGGTCCTCCCAGGACGGCACGGGCGCCGGGACCCGGTCGCGGAGCGCGGGCGCGACCACCAGGACGGCGCTGCCCGGGGGCGCGTACGCCCACTTGTGCAGATTGCCGAACCACAGGTCGGGCCGTCCGGCGAGCGGTTCGGCCAGCATCCCCGGGGCGTGCGCCCCGTCCACTACCGTGGTCACCCCCCGCGCGGCGAGGTCCGCGAGCAGCCCGGGTCCCGCGACGATCCGGGCCGTCGGCGAGCTGATCTGGTCGAGCAGCGCCACCTTCGTACGGGGGGTCAGTGCGGCCAGTACCGCTTTCCGCACCGCCTCCTCGTCCGGCAGTTCCGGGTCGAGCGGGACGGTGACGAGCCGGGCCCGCCGGGCGGCGGCGGCCGTGACCGTGCCGTACCCGTGGTCGGTGACCAGCACCTCGTCGTCCGGGCCGAGCCCCACCGAGTCGAGGGCCAGGTGCGCAGCCTCGGTGGCGTTGGTGACGAGCGCGGTGCCGTCCGGGTCCGTGCCGAGCCGGGCGGCGATCCGTGTCCGGGCAGCGGCGAGCCGGTCCGGGGCGCCGAGGAAGAAGGCGTCCGGGTCGGCCGCCGCCTCGGCGGCGATCCGCCGCTGCTCCAGGACCACGGGCAGCGGGACGGCCCCGTAGGAGCCGTGGTTGAGGTGCGCGATCCGTCCGTCGAGCCGGAAGAGCTCCGCTCCACCGGGGAAGACGTCGGGGAGGGCGTCGGGCAGGACGCCGGGTGAGACGCCGGGCAGGGCGTCGGGGAAGACGCCGGGCGAGACGTCGTGGAGGCCGTCGGGTCCGGTCGACGCCGTGCGGTCCTCGTCGTTCCCGGCGCTCATCGGAGTTCCGCCGTCACCGTGCGGCCCGGCGCCACCTTCACCCGGACCGTCGTGGTCGTGACGCCGTCGAGCACCTCGACCCGGGCCGGGCGGGTGACGCCGTCGACGCGGACCGTGCGGTGGGCGCCGGGGAACCGGGCCTCCCAGGTGTACGGGGCGGAGCCCGTGGTGTGGGTCAGGGTGGAGCGGCGGGTGCCGTCGTGCCGGAGCGCGAAGGCGGAGTCGCCGATCCGCAGGTCCTCGATGCCGAGCCAGGCCATGCCGGTGGGCAGTGCGGACCGGGTGGCGAGGGTGCGGGCCGGGGCGTCGGGGGTGACCCCGAGGAGGCCCCGTACGGTCTGGCCGACCAGGGTGAAGGAGACCTCCGGATAGTCGCCGTTGGTGCCCTGGCGGCTGTTGACGTGCTGGACGTCCTTCTCGGCGTAGACGTGCCGCATCCACTTCCAGGCGGTGTCGGGACGCCCGTTGGCGAAGAAGGTGTCGGGCAGATAGGTCAGGGCCTCGATGTTGTCGGGGCGGCCCGCGCCCTCCGCCTGGGCGTCGACGTAGTCGAGGTAGGCCTCGCGGCGGGCGCCCGGGGCGACGATCCCCTTCATCGGCATGAACCAGCTGTTCTCCTTGCCCCAGCCGGTCAGCGGCTGCCCGTCGGTGGTGTAGCCGCGGACCATGTCGGCGCCCGAACCGGTGCCGCTCCACTCGGAGTTGAAGTACTTCTTGAGGTCGCGGGCGCGGCGGGCGAAGTCGGCGGCCAGGCGTCCGTCGCCCTTGGCGCGGGCCAGCGCCGACATGGCCAGGTACGCCTGGTACTGGGAGCCGATGGCGTCGCCCGCCTCGGCGAGCGGCTCGTCGCTCTGCTCGTTGTAGCTGGCCACGCCCTGGAAGATGCCCTTGCCGGTGCCCTCGGCCACCTTCACCCGGCGCCCGTTGTCCTTCCGGCCGTCGTGGAGGGTGACGAACTCCTCGGTGGCGTGCCGGTAGAAGTCCCAGAGCGCCGGGTCGTCGAGATAGCTCCGGTCGTCGGTCCAGCGGTACGCCTCCTCGGCCTTCTGCACCAGTTCGAAGACGGCGGGGACTTCGCGGACGAAGAGGTCGGGGCGGCGGTAGTCGATGGACAGATAGGTGCGGTTGTCGAAGTTGAGGGCCCACACCGGGTAGTAGGCGTGCTCGGCGGTGGCGGAGGCGGCGAACGCGCGGAGCATCGCTTTGTTCTCGGCGTGCAGTCCGAGGGCGCCCGCGCCCGCCAGTTGGTGGGCCATGTCCCGGGAGTAGTAGCCGCTGCGGTTGGCGTAACCGGCCCAGTAGGAGGGGGCGTAGACGCCGGTGCCGTCGCCGCCGGTCTGCCGCTCGTCGGCGTTCAGGGGGCCCTCGGTGCCGGGGAGGTGGACCCAGCTGTTGGCCTTGCTCGCGGCCCAGCCGAACATCGCGGTCAGTTCGGGGTCGCTGGAGGTCACCCGGGGCGCGGCGGCGGCGGGGGAGACCATCACGTCGTCGGCGTTGACCCAGCCCCGGCCGGACTCGAAGGCGATCTCCAGCCGGTCGCCGGGGGCGAGGGTGACCGGGCCCAGCGTGTAGCGGCGGTAATGGGCCGCCGAGGGCAGCTCCAGGACGGCGGCGGGGGCGCCGTTGACGCGGAGTGCGTACCGGCCGCCGGTGCCTCCGGTGGCGATCCAGGCGGAGACGACGTACCTGCCCCGGCCGGTGGCGGTGACGGTCTGGGAGACCTTCATGCCGTCGCCCTCGTCGAGGTACGCGAGCCGGGAACCGGCGTGCGGCTGGTTGGTGGCCGTACCGGTGCCGGAGGTGAACTCCCAGCCGGTGCCGCCCGCTTCGAAGCCGGGGTCGGAGACGGCGAGCGGGGCGGGCGCCCCGGTGGCGGGAGCCGTGACGGGGGGAGCGGGCGCGGCGGGCGCGGCCGGGGCGACGGCGAGCGGGGCGAGGGCGGCGAGCAGGGCGACCGCGGATCTGAGGGCCAGGCGGGAACGCGTCATCGGATCTCCCGGTGAGGGTGGGCGGGATCGGCGCGCGGCACGCTAGCAACCTTGACGCAGGCTTGCAATGATTCTGCCGTTCTTGAACGGCTGGATGAACTGAAAGTTTTCACCGAGGCATTGCAAGTGAAGGAGGGGCGCTTGTACTGTCCGGCCCCATGAGCGACACCACCCGCGACGACGCGGACAGATCGGCCCCCGGACGCAGAGGCGTCCTGCGCATGGGCGGCGGCGCCCTCGCCGCCGCGTTCGGCGGACTCGCCCTCGCCGCCTGCTCCGGCACCGGCGCCACGGCGGGCGCCGGAAGCAAGGGCGACCCCGGCAAGGGACGGATCACCGTCTGGTCCTGGCAAGGTCCCGCCGCCGAACTCAAGGCCCTGATACCGGAGTTCAACAAGGCGCACCCCGGCATCCAGGTCACCGTCGAGGACATCGGCAACCCCGCGATCTGGGAGAAGATCACCGCCGGTCTCGCCGCCGGGGGCCAGGGCCTCGCCGATGTCCTGCACATCGGCGTCGACTACCTCCCCGGCTACGTCGAACGCTTCCCCGGCGGGCTCGCCGACCTCGCCCCGCTCGGCGCCACCGCCCACAAGGACGCCTTCGCCGCCGGGCTCTGGGGCACGGTCTGCCCCGACGGCAAGCGGGTCGACGCCCTCCCCTGGGAAGCCAACTCGGCCGGCTTCTACTACCGCGCCGACCTCTTCGAGAAGGCGGGCGTCGACGCCGACGCCCTCCAGACCTGGGACGAGACCGTCGAGGCGGGCAAGGTCCTCAAGGCGAAGACCGGCGCCCACCTCCTCGGTCTCGACAAGCCGGCCTCGCAGCCCGACGCCGCCAACTTCTTCCAGCTCCTGCTCCAGCTCCAGGGCGCCTTCTACTTCGACCTCGAAGGCCGCGTCACCCTCGACTCGCCCGAGGCGGTCAAGGCCATGACCCTGATCAAGACCATGAACGACGCCGGTCTCGTCAGCGACCTCTCCGGCGGCTGGAACACCCTGATGAGCTCCCTCAAGAAGGGCACCAACGCCGTCCTGCCCTGGCCCACCTGGTTCGGCGGCATCATCGAGGAGCAGGTCCCCGAGGAGGCCGGACGGTGGAAGGTCCGGCTGCCCCCGGCCGTCCGCCGGGGCGGCCCCACCGCCGCCACCGTCAACTCCACCCACCTCGCCGTCGCGGGCAGCAGCAAGCACCAGGCCGCCGCCTGGACCTTCGTCGAGTACGCCCTCACCCGGCCCGCCTCCCAGGTGAGGATCTACCGGGGCAAGGGCATCGCCCCCGCCCTCATGAAGGCGTACGACGACGCCGTCTTCCACGAGCCGTCCGCCTTCTTCGGCGGCCAGAAGAAGGGCGAGGTCTTCCTCGCCGCCCTCAAGGCGCCTTCCCCGCCGGTCAATTACACCGCCGACTACGCCCGCGCCCTCAGGCTCGTCACCGACGCCCAGACCAAGGTCCTCCTCAAGGGCGCGGACCCGGCCGCCGTACTCCGCGCCGCCGCCGCCGAACTCGTCCGGCAGACCGGCCGGAAGGCCGCTCGATGAGCCTGGCCGACCCCCTCCCGGCCGCCGCCCGCCCCCGCCCCCGCCCCCGGCCCCGGCGCGGCCGGGCGGCCCCGTACCTCTTCGTCCTGCCCGCCCTGCTGCTCTTCGGCGCCTTCAAGCTCTACCCCATCGGCTGGTCCTTCGTCCTCAGCCTGCACCGCACGGTCGCGGGCGTCGACACCTTCGTCGGCCTCGACAACTACGCCCGGCTGGTCGACGACCCGCTGTTGTGGACCGCGCTCCGCAACACCGCCGTCATCCTCGTCGTGCAGGTCCCGCTCATGCTGGCCCTCGCCACCGGCCTGGCCGTCGCGCTGAACTCCACGCTCCTGAAAGGCCGTTCCGTCTTCCGCCTCGGCTTCTTCCTGCCGATGGTCACCGGCCTCGTCGCGTACGGCATCGTCTTCTCGGTCCTCCTCAACAAGGACTACGGGCTCGTCAACTGGGCCCTCGGACTCCTCGGCCTCGACCCCGTGCCCTGGCTCACCGACGGCACCTGGGCCCGGATCTCCCTCGGCCTCGCCCTCACCTGGCACTACACCGGCTACAACGCCGTCATCCTGCTCGCCCGCCTCCAGACCGTGCCCCGCGAGCTGTACGACGCCGCCGCCGTCGACGGAGCGGGCGCCCTCACCGCCTTCCGGCACGTCACCCTGCCCGGACTCCGCCCCGCGCTGCTGCTCACCACCGTCCTGTCGACGATCGGCACCCTCCAGCTCTTCGACGAGCCGACCGTCCTCACCGGCGGCGGCCCCGACAACGCCACCCTCACCCTCGGCATGTACCTCTACCGCAACGCCTTCACCTACTTCGACTTCGGATACGCCTCCGCCGTCGCCTACGCCCTCACCGTCCTCATCGGACTCCTGGGCCTGCTCCAGTTCCGCCTCCTGGGAGACAAGTCGTGAGACCAGCCGAGAGATCCACGGGACAGGCCGACGACTCCACGGAACCGACCGGGAAGGACACCGGACCGGCCGGGAGGACCGCCGGACGAACCGGGCGCCCGCCCGCCGCACGCGCACCGGGGACACCCGCACACGCACCGGGGACGACCGTACGAGCACCCGGGACGCCTGTACGAGCCGCCGCCCGCCCCGCCCGTCCCGCGCGTGACCGCACCACGCGCCCCACCCGGGCCGGCCGCTCGATCCTCCTCACCTCCGGTCTGGCCATCGTCCTCGCCGTCGTCGTGGTCCCCTTCTACTGGCTCGTGGTCGGCGCCACCCACAGCTCCCAGGACCTGTTCTCCAGCCCGCCGCCGGTGCTGCCCGGCGGCCACCTCGCCGAGAACCTCGCCACCCTCCAGGAGACCGCCCACTTCGGCCGGGTCGTCCTCAACTCCCTCGGCATCGCGACCGTCTACACCCTGCTCGCCGGGGCCGTCTGCACCCTCGCCGGATACGGCTTCGCCACCTACCGCTTCCGTGGCCGGGAGGCCCTCTTCGGCCTGCTGATGCTCGGTCTGGTCGTGCCCGCCCAGATCACCCTCGTCCCGCTCTTCCGGATGATGGCCGAACTCCACTGGCTCGGCACCTATCAGGCGGTCATCGCCCCCAACCTCGCCCTGCCCTTCGGGATCTTCCTCATGCGCCAGTCCATGGCCGCGCTCCCGGAGGAACTCCTCGACTCCGGACGGATGGACGGCTGCGGCGAACTGAGGCTCTTCCTCCGGGTCGCGCTGCCCCCGATGCGGCCCGCGCTCGCCGCCCTCGCGATCTTCCTCTTCCTCTACCAGTGGAACGACTTCATCTGGCCGCTCATCGTGCTCCGTGACGAGCTGACCTTCACCATCCCGGTCGCCCTCGCCTCCCTCCAGGGACTCGACGAGACCGACTACGGCGCCATCCTCGCCGGCACCTCGATCGCCGCCGTCCCGATGGCGATCGTCTTCCTCCTCCTCCAGCGCCACTTCGTCTCCGGGCTCCTCGCGGGAGCGGTGAAGGAATGACCATGAACACCCACCCGTCGCCCGAACCCACCACCACCGTGCCCGCGCCCACCGGGTCTGCGGGCACGGGGCCTGCCGCCACCGTGCCCGCCACTACCGGGCCCTCCTCCACTGGGCCTGCGGGTCCCGGGCCCGCCTCTACCGGGCCCGCGCCCACCGGCCTTGCCACCACCGGCCCTGCGGGCACTGGGCCCTCCTCCACTGGACCTGCGGGTCCCGGGCCCGCCACTAGCGGGCTCGCGTCCACCGGCCCCGCCACCACCGGACCTGCGGGCACTGGCCCCGCCGCCACCGGCCCCGCCCCCACACCCCCGGCGCGGCCCGAGCCCGTGACGCCCTCACCCGCCACCACCCCCGGGGCTCCCGGGGCTCCCGGCGCTCCCGGGGCCCCGGCCGCCCCCGAACCCCTCACCACCGCCCACGACGTCCCCGCCCCCGCCGAACCCCTCCTCGACCAGGTGTCGATCGCCCTCGTCGCCCCCGGCGCCGACCCGCGCTGGACCCTCACCGACCTCCCGGGACCCGGCGGTCTGCGCGCCCTCGACGTCCACGCCCCCGGCGCCCCCGTCGAGATCCGGCTCTCCGTCCCCCTCGGCGACGCCACCGGCTACTGGCACCCCCAGGGCGGCTGGCGCCGCACCCTCGTCCCCGACTGGGCGGGCCGCACCACCACCTGCCTGGTCGACGGCCCCGCCGCGGGCAGCCTCTACGAGCACTCCGGCACCACCCTCCTCACCTGGGCCGCCGCCGACCCCGTCACCGAGGCCACCGTCCGCTACGGCGTCTCCGAGGAGAACGACACCCACGTCGTCCACCTCCGGCTGCCCGCCGCCGCCCGGCCCCACCGACTGCTCCTCGCGCCCCGCGCCGCGTCCGTCGCCGCCGCCCTGCGCCCGCTGCGCGCCCACTTCGCCGCCGCCCACCCGCCCATGCCCGTCCCCGACGCGGCCCGCGTCCCCGTCTACTCCACCTGGTACGCCTTCAACCAGGACGTCACCGCCGAAGCCGTCGAGATCCAGGCCGCCCTCGCGGCGGGACTCGGCTGCGGCGCCCTGATCCTCGACGACGGCTGGCAGCGGTACGGCTCCGGCCGGGGCTACTCCGGCGTCGGCGACTGGACGCCCGACCCTGCCAAGTTCCCCGATCTCACCGCCCATGTGGCCCGCGTCCGGGCCCACGGCCTGCGCTACCTCCTGTGGGCCGCGCCCCTCCTCCTCGGCCCCGGCGCCGACTGCCACCCGCGCTGGGCCGCCGCTGCGCCCCGCCCCGCGACGGTCCCCGGCGCCCACGTCCTCGACCCCCGTCTCCCCGAGGTCCGCGCGCACGTCGTCGGCCTGTGCGTCCGGCTGGTCGCGGAGCACGGACTCGACGGGCTCAAGCTCGACTTCCTCGACGAGGCCGCCGTCTACGCGGGCGACGGACACGGCGACGTCGGCCACGCCATGACCACGCTCCTGGCCGAACTGCGCGAGGCCCTCGAAGCCGTACGGCCCGACGTGCTGATCGAGTTGCGCCAGCCGTACACCGGCCCCGGCATGGCCCCGTACGGGAACATGCTGCGGTCCTTCGACTGCCCCGCCGACGCCACCGCCAACCGGGTCCGCACCCTCGACACCGCGCTCCTCGCGGTCGGCGGCGCCGTCCACTCGGACATGCTCCTGTGGTCCGCCGACGCCCCGCCCGAGGCCGTCGCCCGGCAGTTGATCGGCGCCCTCCACTCCGTACCGCAGATCTCCGTCCGTCTCGACCGGGTGCCCGAGGCGCACCGCGAGACCGTACGGTTCTGGCTTGGCTGGTGGCGCGCGCACCGGGAGCTGATCCTCGAAGGGGAGACCGAACCGGGCAGACCGGACGACCTCTATCCGCTGGTCACCGCGGTCCGGGGCGAGGAGTGCCTGATCAGTGTGCACGGTGACCGGGTCGTCCCGCTCGACACCGCCGCCCACCGGGTCTTCCACCTCGTCAACGGCACCGGCGGGGACCGGCTCGTGGTCGACGTCACGGGCGGCGGGGGAACGTTCTCCGCCCGGGTCCACGGACCCGACGGACGTATGATGGGCGACCGTCCGACGCCGCTGCCGGAGGGGCCGGGGCCGCTGAACGTCCCACGCGGCGGCCTGGTGTCGCTCACTCTCACGGAAGGACCGCGATGAAGGTCGGCATCACCGACCTCGCAGCCCACGCACAGGTCAGCGAGGCCACCGTCAGCCGGGTGATCAACCGGCGCCAGGGGGTGTCCCGCAAGACCCGCGAGGCCGTCGAGCGGGCCATGGTCGAGCTGGGGTACGAGCGGGCCACCCAGGGTCAACTGGTCGCGGTCGTCACCGAGTTCGTCTCCAACCCGTTCTTCGCGGACGTCGCCGAGCGCATCGAGTCGGCACTCGCCCCGCACGGTCTGAAGACGGTGCTCTGCCCGGTCTTCCCCGGCGGGGTGCAGGAACTGGACTTCCTCACCGCGCTCGTCGACAAGGGCGTCGCCGCCGTCGTCTTCCTCTCCGCGTCCAACACGGTCGAGGGCGCCGACACCGAGAGCTACGAACTGCTGCGCCAGCGCCGGGTGCCGTACGTCGGCGTCAACGGCGAGTTCGCCGACGGGGTGCCCGTCCCCGTGTACTCCACGGACGACGCCCTCGCCGCCGAACTCGCCGTCGACCATCTGCACCGGCTCGGCCACCGCCGTATCGGCATGGCCTCGGGACCGGCCGGGAACCGGCCCGCCGACCGGCGGGTCCGGGGCTTCGTCGAGTCGATGGCCCGCCGGGGCGTGGCGGACGCCGAGCGCTGGGTGGTCCGCCAGTCCTACACCGTCGAGGGCGGCCAGGCGGCCTCCTCGGTCCTCGTCGGCCTGGGCGTCACGGCGATCGTCGCGGCGAGCGACTACATGGCGCTCGGCGCGGTCCGGGGACTCCGCCGCCAGGGCCTCTCGGTGCCCGAGGACGTCTCCGTGGTCGGCTACGACGGCACCTCGGTCACGGAGTTCACCGACCCCGCGCTCACCACGGTCCGCCAGCCGGCCGACCGCCTGGCCCTGGAGGTCGGCCGCTCGGTCCTGGCCCTGGTCAGCAACCGGGACGTGCCGACGGGGGAACTCCTCTTCGACCCGGAACTGGTGATCCGCGCCTCGACGGGCCCGGCGAAGGACTGACGGGGGGCGGGGGTACGGGACCGCGTCCGTACGCTCCGTCGCGTACGGGCCCGCGCCCGTAACAGGATCAGGCGTACGGGCCAGGGTCGTACGGGATCGGGCGTACGGGCCCGGGGCGTGCGGGTCCGCGTCCGTAAGGGATCGGCGGTACGGAGCCGGGTCGTACGGGATCGGTCGTACGGGATCGGCCGTACGGAGCGGGGACGCGGAGCCGGGTCATACGGAGCGGGGGTACGGAGCCGGGCCCGGGGCTCCCCGCAGACTCCGCCCCGACCACCCGTCCGGCGGAACGAGGACCCCGCCCACACAGAAATCCCGCCCCCGGATCGAACCTCTTTACGCACTCCACAGCCGCGTCGGCCATACTGCGGCCGTGGAGCAGCAGAGCACAGGACCCAGCACCCAGCCCCTGCCCGGCGCCTCGGCGGACCCGGGATTCATACCCGGCATCATGGCGGCGCCCGCCCCGGTGGCGACGCCGAAGGCCGAGGAGGAACCGCCCGAGGACGCGCGCCCGGCAGCCGCCGACGCGCCCGCCGAGGGCGAGCCCGAACCCGCGGACGCCGAGGCGGACACGGACACACCGGCCGAGGAGGAACCCGAGGACGACACCCCCGAAGCGGCCGACGGCCCCGTCTTCGAGGCGGCGGACCGGCGGGGCAGGATCGTCGCGGACGCCGAGGGCGTCCGGCTGAGCTACGACGAGGAGGCGTGCGAGTTCCGCTGGGACGAGATCAGCGCGGTCGAGTCGGAGTCGAAGCGCTTCGGCCGCCGTTTCCTCGTCACCGTGCACACCCCCGGCCCCCGCTGGTACCCCATCGAGATCATCGCCCCGGACCGCGACCGGCTCCCCGTCTGGGAGAAGGAACTGGACGCGGCACTGGACGCCTACTTCGAGGACGAGGACGGCGAGTAGCCACCGGAACCCGCGAGGAGGGCCGCCCCCGGAAAAGGGGGCGGCCCATCGTTTCCCGTCGTTCCGTGGCCTTCCGGCGAGAGATGATCCGAACCGCCCGGACGGCGAGCGGGAGCCACGCGCCTGCGGGCGGCACCCGTCCGTTCAGTAAGATCGCGGCAAGTCTGCGGCCCGACGGGCTTCCTCTCGAGGACATGCCCCCATCCGCACGAGTCACTCGTGCCCTGGGGGAACCACCTCGTGTCCATGCTCCTGCTGAAGATGTCGGCGCGGGATCTGCTCGGTCTCGACACACGGCGCCTCATGGTGCCGCACCTTGCTGCCAGGTGGCGTCACTTCCGTGGCGCCGATGCCTCTGCCACGGAGCGAGCCGCGTGGGCGGAGAGCTTGGTGAGCCTGGCTACGGACCTGGTGGCCGCAGGCCGGGGGAACGTGGAGATGGTCGTCGAGTGCGCCGCCACGATCGACGAGTCCGACCGCCCGGGCGATCCGCGCCTGATCGACGTCGTTCTCGTGGGCCGTCACCCGCTCGAGAATCGGCCGTCCGTCAAGCTGGTCGAACTGAAGCGTTGGTCGACGGTCACGAGGGTGGAACAGGCCACCGCGGATCTGGTGTACGTGCAGGGCATGGGCGCGAAGACGCATCCCGCGCTGCAGCTGGGCGAATATTACAAGGCGTTCACGAGTGACCGGGGTCCGTTCCGGGGCTTCGCATTCGAATGCGGTGGGTTCGCGTACTTGCACAACGCGACGGACGATTCCGTTCGCCCTCTCCTCGATGTGGATGCGCCGACCGGGGCGGTTTCCCGTATCTACACGCTCGACCGCCGCGAGCAGCTTCTGGCGGACCTCCGGAGGAGTTTCGCGGAGGACGGAGCCTCCTCGGCCGCCGAGATCCTGCTCCAGGGCATGGGACTGCGCAACACTCCGCTGCTGGACGCCATGATCTGGTCGCGTGGCGCCGACACCGTGTTCACGTTGAGGGGAAGGCAGAAGGACGTCGCCGTCGACATCCTTGAGGCGGCCTCCAGAGTGCTTCCGGACCCTCGCCGTCCTGCCCTGATTCCTGACGAGCGTCGGGCCGTCTTTTTGGTGACTGGTGGCGCCGGAACAGGAAAGAGCGCGATCGGACTGCAGCTGAAGGCCGAACTGGAGGCCAAGGGACACACGGTGAAGTATGCCAGCGGCAGCAGAGCCTTCAACGGTGCACTGCAGGAGCACATCGGTTTCGGTGACCGCGAGTTCCGGAAATCGTTCGTCTACTTCCATAACTTCGTCACGCCCCCCGAACCACCGCTGGACATCCTGATCTGCGACGAGGCACACCGTTTGAGGGCACGTTCGGAGGACCGGTTCAAGAAGTCGGAGCAGCAGGGAACCGGGCCTCAGGTGGACGAACTCTTCGCCGCGTCCCGTCTGACCGTGTTCTTCATGGACGAGGGGCAGTCCGTGCGGCCGAAGGAGGTGGGAACCGTGAAACTGATCGAGGAGGCGGCCGCGCGGCACGACGCCGCACTCGTCACGTACGGGCTGCGGGAACAGTTCCGGTGCGGTGGCAGCGGTTCCTACATCCGCTGGGTGAAGAACCTGCTGGAGCTCACGGACGATACACCTGAGCAGTGGACACCGGACGGGTTGATGCATGTCGAGGTCGTGGACACTCCGGAGGAACTCGAACAGATCATCCGCAGCCAGACGTTGGCAGGTGCGTCCGCTCGGATGGTCGCGGGCTATTGCTGGCCGTGGACGAAGCCGAAAGGAAAGAAGAAGAAAAAGAGGCTGGAGTCCGATGTCCGAATCGGAAGCTGGCATCGCCCGTGGAACGCGAAGAGCCTCAGCTTCTGTGAGAACGACATTCCGCCTTCGCGAATCTGGTCCGTGCACGAGAACGGACTCGGTCAAATCGGATGCGTGTACACGGCGCAAGGTCTCGAATGGGACTGGTGCGGTGTGATCATGGGCGAGGACATGGTGCGCCGTGACGGAAAGTGGGTCTTCCAGCGCGGCAAGGAGCGCAAGGATCCGGAGTCGGGCGTCAAACGCGTCCACGTGGCTGGATCGTTCGATCCGAAGGTGAAGCCCCGCAGCGTTGACGACGACGAATTCGCCCTGCTCGTACGCCAGGCGTACCACGTGCTGATGACCAGGGCGAGCCGGGCGACGGTGATCTACTCCACGGACGAGGAGACCCGCACCTACCTCAAGGAGTTGGTCGGTGAAGTGATGATTCACGGACTTCGCCCCACCACGGAGAACCTGCCGCCGGAAGCACGCCCGGTGCACCCGCCGGGTGAACGCCAGAGGCGACGAGGCCGCGGAAAGCGCAAGAAGAAGGGCGGAGGCGAGAACGACCTCAGGCTCTTCTGAAGGGGACGGCACCACGCGAGTGAGTGGCGGGCAACCCGGGCCCGCCACTCGCCCCGGGTCAGAAGACCAGGTGCGCTGCCGCCGTCAGGGCCGCCACCAGAAGGTTGGCGACGACACTCACGCCCACGTCCACCAGGACCCTGAGGAACCGGTTGCGACGCGTGGCCTTGTACTCGACGGGGTTCATGAACACCACTCCTCGACATGACATCGGAGATGGCAGGGATCGCCCTACCGGGCATCCGCACTCACCCCGCGTACGGGACGCGGGGGAAACCATTCGTCAGTCATGACCGGGAACCGGTGACCGAGCACCGCCGGCGTACCCTCCGGGAAGGTGCGCGGCGCGCACCACAGTAGTGCACGGCACAGGGGCCGGTGAGCCCTCTTCGGCGCTTCGCGTCGGCATGACTACGCCGACTGGAATCTGGCCGTCTCCGAAAGCGCCGCGCGTGCCCCGTCGAAGTCCGCCAGTCTCGCCGCGACCGTCGCCATGGCGAGACGCGGGGGGAGCGCGGCGGAGAACTTCAGGCCCGCCACCGCGCGCTGGTCCACCTCCGGAAGCACGAGAGCGGGACCGGACCGGGCAGCGTCCAGGGCGGCCCGCCACATGCTCCGGGTGAGGTCCTCCCGCAGCCGGACGAAGCAGTCGGTGGGACGTTGGACGGGGTCGGCGATCGACCCCAGGGTCGCGCCGAGCGTCGCGTTGGCGCGGTAACCCGCCCATGTCCACCAGCGGACGTCGTCTCCCTGCCGCACCACGAGCGTTCCGCCGGGGTGGACCACGCGGGGGGCTTCCTCGACGCGCCAGTCGCGCAGGCAGACTTCGGCTCTGCGAGTGAGTTCCACGGGGGGATCCGCGCCGAGGAGGACCTCGCGCATCGCACGGGTGAGCGTGTGGGAGAGGCCGACGACCGACCCGCCCGACCACTTGGCCACTCCACCGCTCTCGACCGGCTCGACGAAGACCCTCTTGCGCCCCCAGTCGATGAACGTCACCTGCCAGCTGCGGCCCGCCAGCAGCAGTCTGCGCGGGCCCGGCCGTTCCTCGGTCAGGACGGCGGGGTCCATCCGGCCGATCTCGGTGCGGCCGGACAGGACGGTGAACTGGGGCGGTGCGGTGAAGGACGCGGTCAGCTCGATGAAGTGCCGTTTTCCGAAGCGGCGCTCCGCCTCCTCGCCGATGAACAGCAGACCTCCGTCCGAGTCGAGGAAGCCTTCCTCCACGAGGTGGCGCAGAACGGGGGCGGCCGAGCGGTCGAAGGGGGCGAGGCCGTTCCACTGCTCCGCCCAGAGCTGGTCGCCCAGCTTGTGTTCCTGCAGGGTGACGGCGAGGAGCTGCTGGGCGACGAGGTGGCGCGGGTCGGGCGGCGCGACGACGGGCTCGACCCAGCCCCGGCCCCAGAGCAGGAGCAGCCCGGCCGCCTGGAGCAGGCTGTCCTTGCGGGTCGCCAGGAACAGGCAGTTCCGGGTGGAACCGGGGCGTCGGCCCGTGCGGCCGATCCGCTGGAGGAAGGACGCGACGGTGCCGGGGGAGTCGATCTGGACGACCCTGTCCAGGTCGCCGACGTCGATGCCCAGCTCCAGGGTGGACGTGGAGACGATGACGCAGTCGCGTGCTTCGGCGAACGCCTGCTCCGACCGTGCCCGTTCATCGGTGGAGAGCGAGGCGTGCGAGAGGAAGACGGTGACGTCCCGTGCCCGCAGTGCCGCGCCCAGCTCCTCCACCTGACGGCGGGAGTCGCAGAAGACCAGTCGCTTCTCGCCCCGGTGCAGGGCGGCGATGACCTTGGCGGCGTTGTCGAGGGAGCCCACGTAGTCGAGCTGCACCTCTCCCGGGGGCGGCGACGACGGCGTGGTCCCGCCCGGGGGCAGGTCCGGGGCCACGATCCTGCCGGGGTGCTGTCCGGCCCGGGAGCCCTGGAGCCAGGTGAGGAGCTCCTGGGGGTTGCCGACTGTCGCGGAGAGCCCGATCCGCTGGATCGCACGTCCTGTCACCCGCTCCAGGCGTTCGAGGACGGCCAGCAGGTGCCACCCCCGGTCGTCACCGGCGAAGGCGTGGACTTCGTCCACCACGACGGCCCTGACCCCGCCCAGCAGGTGCGCGTGGTCGGTCTTCACGCCGATGAGCATGGCTTCCAGCGACTCCGGTGTGGTCAGCAGGATGTCGGGCCGTTCGGTACGGATCCGGCGCCGCTGGGACTCCTTGGTGTCGCCGTGCCAGAGGGCGGCGGTCCGGCCGAGCCACTGCGCGTACCCGTCGACGCGCGTCACCAGGTTGTTGAGGAGCGCCTTGAGGGGGCAGAGGTAGAGGACCGAGGTGCCGGTCCAGTCACCGGCGGACATGGCCGAGAGGATCGGGAAGCAGGCGGCCTCGGTCTTCCCGCCCGCGGTGGGGGCGAGCAGCACCGCGTCCTCGCCGTCCATCACCGGATCGACGGCGGCGCGCTGCAGGGGCCGGAGATCCGGCCACCCGAGGGTGTTGACGACGTGATGGAGGACGACGGGGTCGAGCCGGTCGACGGGGTCCGCGCCGTGCGTCATCACAGCTCCAGGTCGATGGCGTCGGCGGACACCGCGGCGGACAGGTTCCTTTCCACATCGGTCAGTTCGGTGCTCGTCACCGTCAGCCGGTAGTGCCGGCGCGGGTCGAAGTCCTCGAACTGGTCGACGCGGTCCAGGACGTCGGCGACCAGCTTCTTCAGGAAGAGCCGGGGTGCGACGCCGACCTTCCCGCCGAGAGATCCGGCGACCGCACGGGCGAGATCGGCGACATAGGCGTCGTCGGCCATCGTCCTGATCCTGTCGGGGGCCGTGGCACCGGACGCGTACAGATCGCGAATGGTCACCCCCAGGCCGGTCAGGGACTCCTGAGTGAATCCTGGCAGCCGCAGTTGCACCGCGCGAGGGTTGTCGAAGCGAGGATCCGTCGTGAAGTCCGTGGCCAGCCTCTGGGCGAGCGGGGCGAGCCGTTGCACGCCCTGCTGGCCGTCGAAGAAGGCGGGCGTTCCGGTGATCACGAGGTAGAGACCGGGGAAGCGGCCGGAGTGGACCTCGTCGATGAGCTGCCGCAGCGCGTTGAGCGCCTTGTCCCGTGCGTCCGACCGCACCCGTTGGAGGGTCTCCACCTCGTCGAGGACGACGAAGAGTCCCCGGTGCCCGGAGTCCCTCAGTACGGTCAGGAGCCCCTGCAGGAAGCCCAGGGCCCCGAAGTGGTCCAGGTCTCCGCGTACGCCCGCGGAGCGCCGGGCTGCCGCGGCGACGTGGGGCTGTCCGCCGAGCCAGGCGAGGATGGCCGAGGCCGTCGCCTCGTCGCCGCCCGCGAGCGCGGACCGGTAGCCGCGCAGCGCGGTGGCGAAGGACGGCGCGTGCCGCGAGACCTCCGCCAGCCGGGCGGCCAGCAGCTTCTCCACCTCGGCGTCCAGTTCCGTCTCGCCGGCGCCCGCGGCGAGGGCGTCCTCCTCCAGCGCGTAGAACCAGGCGTCCGCGACGGGACGCAGGGCGCTCGGCGGGAAGCTCGCCGTCGCCAGGCGCTCGGTGAGCCGCCGGTAGACGGTCTCCAGCCGGTGCAGCGGGGTCTCCGTCTCCGAGATCTGGATCTCGGAGACGGCGAAGTTCCGCTGCTTGGCACGTTCGCCGAGCCAACGCGTGAAGAAGGTCTTGCCCGAGCCGTACTCGCCGCGCACGGCCTTGAAGACCGAGGCTCCGGAGGCGACCGCGTCCAGTTCCACGTCGAGCGCGGACTCGAAGCGGTCCAGGCCGGTGGCCAGCAGATCCAGACCGCTCTCGGGGACCGCCCCGCGCCGGAGGGCGTCGAGGGCGGTGCGCCGTCGGGCGGCGGAGACGACGGTGGGACGAGGAGCACTCACGCGGTCATTGTCCCATCCGGCGCGGTCCGGGCCTCCGGGTGCGTCATCGACGGCGGACGACGCCGTAACCGAGCGTCGTCGTCAGGTGCGCGACGAAGTCCGCGCTCTTCGCGGTCTTGTCCGGCCCCCACTGCCGGTCCTTCTGGAAGAACTCGAACTGCTCGCGGAGCGACGACCACAGCGACTTGAGGCGCGCGGGGGTGGGGAAGACCTCCTCCCGTGCCGCGTTGCCCAGCGTGTCCGGCCTGTTGAAGGCGCGGCCGGCCAGGTCGACGGCACCGAGCATGGCCAGATGGAAGTGGAGGTTGGTGTACTCGGAGCGGGAGACGGGCTCCGAGGTCGACTGGAGGAACTCGTCCACCTTGCGCTGAGCCCTGGCGAGCCACAGGTACACGGGGAGTTCCGTCTTCTCGGAGAACACCTTCCGGTAGTCCGTGTCCGACTTCAGCAGGCTCGACGGCCGTGCGCGCGCGTGGTCGGGCTGTCCCAGGGCCATCGCCATCACGGACTGGGCGAGGAGCGGGATGCTGACGATGCGGTCGGTGGGCTTGCCCTGGTTCCGGTAGAAGTTCTTGCGGCGGTCGTAGAACCAGTCGTGCTCGAAGAAGTACGCCTCGATCTGCCGCTGGATGTCGTCGGTGGCCCGCAGGGAGGCGACGGGGACACTGGTCTGCCGGTTGGTGGCGCGGATCACGGCGTCGCGCGCCGCCTGATCGGCGGTGACGAGGATGCGCACCTGCACCAGCCGTTCGAAGACGGGGGCGCTCGGCTCGGCCTCGTACAGCTCGCGCAGTGTCTGGTGGAGTGTGTACGAGGTCTGGAGGCCGTTGACGATCTGCACGTCGGAGAGGCTCAGGCGCTTGCCGACGGACGTGGCCTGGGAGCACACGATCGTGATGCCGTTGTTCAGCCACCAGAACTCGGGTGCGTCGGCCTTCTGGAGGGATGCGGTGATCTCCCGGTTGACCTCGACGTTGCCCTGGTAGTCACGGACGTTCCAGTCGAAGATGTGCGACTTGATCGTCCCGGTCTCGTCGCTGAGGAAGTCGATGTACTCGCCCAGGCCGACCAGCGCGATGTGGCTGGTGCCGTGGGTGATGCTCTCCTGGTAGGGCAGCTCGAGGGTGTACGAGGGGATCGTGCTGGCACGCTTCCAGAGTTCGGCCGGGCCGAGGAACTCCACCTCACCCGTGGAGATGGCGAACGCCTGGGTGAGCTGGGCCTCCAGGAGCTTCGCCTTGGTCTGCACCTTGATGTGGACCTCGGACGCCTCGCCGCGCGTCACGTACGAGAACTTGATCAGCATCGTCGGATGGCGGTGCGCGAGTCGCTTCAGGGCCTCGCGGAACAGCTTGAAGCGGGCCAGCAGGTCCTCGTTGTAGAGGATCGCCACGGACTGCTCGTCGACCTCCATGTTCAGCAGGTCCTTGCAGGTGGCGGCCACCTTGTCGAGCGCGAGCTCGGAGAAGGCCGGGCTCGTCTTGGCCTGGACGAGCCACAGGGTGAGCTGCGATCCGGCCTCCACCTGGGACACGGCCGAGGACTGCTGGAAGATCTCGCTGTCCTCGTGGAGGAGCCGGCCGCCGAGGAACACGTACGCGCCGTCGACGCCGCCGTCGTTGCCTCCCCCGATGATCCCGGCCTCTATCTCCTCCTCGGACAGGCCGAACCCGTGCAGCGCGTGCTCGCTCGCGAACCGTTCGAAGGCGGCATCGAACGACATCGGCACGGCGCGGGTGTTCCGCCAGTCGTCGATCATCTGGTTGATCAGGACACGGTCGTTGGCGCTCATGGCTCCTGGCTCATCTGGGCGGGGATCGAGGAAGATCGAGGCGGACGGGACGTCAGTCGAGACCGAACTGGACCCGTAGCAAGGGAAGATCGAGGCGGACGGTCCTGCCGTCCGGGAGTGTCTCCAGGACCTGCACGCCGTCGTAGTTGAGCAGCTGCCGCAGGACGGCGGCGAACCCGTCGGCGCGGGTCGGCGGATAGGACACGCGCTGGGCCAGGGCCGTCACGGGGAGCGTTCCACCGGCGTCGATCAGGGACCGGATCGCCTGTTCCACCTTGTCCATGGGGGGCCTGCGGGCGAGGAGGCCGATCTGTCCCCGGAAGGTCTCCGAGTCGAAGAGCCGGGCCACCAGGGCGTCGTCGGGGTCGACCGGTGTGACGGTCACCAGCGCGTCCTCGTGATCCTGGGCGGGAGCGAGGACGACGTCGAACAGCGCGTCGTGCGTGCGAGCCAGCCGCTCCTGCTCCTCCCTCGCCTTCGGGCGGGCCGGACGCTTCGCCGCCGTGACCGTCGTACCCGCCGGACGAGTCGTGCCCGTCGCGGGCGGCTGCGCCTGCCCTTCCTGGTCCCACCAGGAAGGCCGCTGGTCTCCCAGCTCCCGCCATCCGGGGGGAGGCGTGGCCCCGAACGGCAGGAAGGCGAGCACCGGGATGGTGAACTCGGCGAGCGAAGCCCCGCCGTGGTAGCCCGCCTTCCGCGCCGTGTACCGCGAGTCGGCGTCCCAGAGGGCCACGATCGTGCCCCCGGGTTCGGGAGCGACGACCCGGCTTCCGCGCAGCTCGATCTCCACCGGGGAGATGTTCCCGCCGGGGGCGCGGTGGCGGGCCGACAGCGGCGCCCCGGCCTCGACCTTCATGCCGTGGCGGTCCACCACATGCCCGTGGTCACTGGTGACGAGCACGGCCATGCCCTGCTCCGCCGCGACCCGCGTCAGGTCCGACAGTCCGGGGACGTGCGCGGCCTGCCAGGATCCGTCGCCGAGCTTCTGCTCCTTGGCGAGCCGGTCATCGATGGCGTTGAGGACCACCGCCACGTGCGTACGGCCGTCGAGCAGGGCCTCGGTCAGTGCCGGTCCGAACGTCTCGCCCGCGCTCCCGGCGCGCAGGTCGTCCTTGTGGAAGACGGCGGCGGGCGCTCCGCCCCAGATCGGCAGCCTCGGGAAGAGCTGGGCCTCGTCCTTCTGCGACCCGTGGGTGAGCATGCCCGCGAAGAGTGAGGTACGGGAGACGGCCGTCAGTGTCGGAAGGGCGGCGGCCATGGCGCGACGCCTCGGGTTCCCGTCCTCCACCGGGTCGAACTCCGCCCACGAAGCGCGCAGTTCCTCGCCCAGCTCGGTGGCGATGGCCGCGCTCATGCCGTCGAGGACGAGCAGCAGGACCCGCCGGTCCGGGGCGTTCCGGACGACGGGCCTCACGACGCGCGCCAGGAAGGACTCCACGGTCAGCATCTCGCCGGGGACATTGCCTCCGGCGGTCCACACGGCGAGCGCGCGGGCGAAGTCGTGGTCGATGACGCGTCGGCGCTCACGCACGTCGGTGCCCAGCGTGTCGTACGCGGCGGCGAGCGCCGTGTCGGGGTCGCCCCCGGCCTCGATGTGTTCCAGGGCGCGGTCGACCCAGCCGGTCTCCTCGACGTGGTGCTGTATGGCCTCGAACACCGACCGGTTCGCGGCGACGGTCTCGACGGCCAGCCACTGGACGAGTCGTCGGCCCATCCGGGTCCGCTCGATGCGCGCCCGGTTCTCCGGCCCCTTCGCACGCTGGTGTTCGCCCAGGGCGTTCACCGTGCGGGCGAGCTCCTTCGGCTCTCGCGCCGTCAGTGCCCGTCCCACGGCGGTGAACCTGGCGTCCAGGCCGGCGGACAGGACGGGGCTGGCTCCTGCCGCGGCCTCGGCGCCGAACTGCCGTACCAGGGCCGAGGCCCGGTCCAGCGCGGTGTCACTGGTCCGGCGGGCCTCGCGGGCCTCGTCGGAACCCTCGCCACCGGCTCGGGCGGCCCTCGCCAGCAGCCCCGTGACGTACTCCTCGGCCGCCTGTCCGAAGGCCGCGGCCAAGGCGTCGAACTGTTCGCCCCGGGCCGGGGGCCGCTCACCGAACCAGCGCTCGGCACGGCCCCGCGCGGTGTACGTCGAGGCGTCCGGCTCGGTGTGGCTCCACAGGGCGGCGCACACCAGCCCGAAGGCGACGGCGTCCGGGCCGTGTTCCGCCTCGACGAGGGCGAGGAGCGCCCGACCGGCGGAACCGGCCTGGTCCTCCTCGCCGAGGAAGGTCACGAGGCCCGAGCGCTCGGCCCCGCGCAGTTCGAGGAAGCGCTCGGGTCCGGTCGGCGTCAGCGACCAGCCGAGCAGCGCGTGGGTGTCCAGGTTGTCCGCCGCCGCCGTGTGGTCCCGTGGGCCGGGCGCGTCCTCCTCCTGGTACGGGCTCAGGCGCAGGCGGCGCAGGGCGAGGGCGGAGAGGGCTGTCCGCCGGGACAGCAGTCCACCGGCGAGACGGGGCCAGCCGACCGGGGGCGCCGCTTCCAGCAGCGCCTCGGCGGCCCAGTTGTCCTCCTTGAGCCGTGGGTCGACCTGGTGGGCGCCGAAGGCGTCCCGGACGAGGTCCCAGCTGTCGACCGCGTCGACGCGCTGTTTGTGGGCGCGGGCGAGGACCGCCGGGTCGAGCTCGCTCTGTTCGCGGTCCGTGAGGACGACGAGCACGGCGGGCCCGCCCGACCGGTCGGCGAGATGGTCGAGCACCAGCTCGTGCACGGCGAGCGGGGACGGGGCGGCCGTGACGCGGGCGGACCTGCCGTCGCCCCAGACGGGCACGGTGGGACCCTCCCAGTGCGGGGCGGAGCGCAGCAGGACGACCCGGGGCCTGCCCCGGCCCGCCAAGGCGTCGGCCAGCGACGTCTGGGCGGAAAGGTACTGGGTGACGGCCGCGACCGTGAGCCGCACCGCGAGGGTGCCGGGGGTGATCGTGCTCACGACTCGACGACCCGCCAGGTGATCTCGACGGTGGCTCCGGGGTTCTCGGCGATCAGCGTGGCGAGTTCGGCCTGGAGTTCCGCCGCGGCGCGCACGGCCGTGGTGAGTCCGCCGCCGGAAGTCCGCACCCGGCCGCCGCTGGTGGGGGCGGTGCCGGATCCGCTGCTCTCGGGTACGGGCGGATGGCTGGTCGGCGTGTCCAGCGGCACGTCACCGGGACCAGGGGCCGGGGCCGGGGGAGCGGGTGGCGGGGTGGTCGCCGTCCGGTTCCGCTTCACCAGCGCGAGGACATCGCGCTGGGTCTGCTTCAGGGCCTCCTCCAGCTTGGCGGTCCGCTGGTCGCTGCGGGCGGCGTTGCGGAGGGACTCGAGCAGGGCCTCGCCCTCGGGGCCCTCGGAGGAGGCCAGGTCGAGCGTGGTCCAGGGGGCCAGGTTCAGGGCCGTGGCCACCGTGTCGGCCCGCTTGACGGAGGTCCCGAAGCGGTCGGGGCTGACCGGACC
Source organism: Streptomyces sp. NPDC059247 (assembly GCF_042754005.1). Taxonomy (NCBI): domain Bacteria; kingdom Bacillati; phylum Actinomycetota; class Actinomycetes; order Kitasatosporales; family Streptomycetaceae; genus Streptomyces; species Streptomyces sp. NPDC059247. Next base: position 216,127 of record NZ_JBHYZW010000005.1, on the reverse strand, counting down.
GAAGTCGAAGGCGGCGAGCGCCTCGACGGTCTTCCGGGCCCCCGCGGCGCCCTGACCGGCGAAACCGGCGAGCGTGTCGAGCAGTTCCACGGCTCGCCGCGCGACGGCCAGCCGTCCCGTCTCCTCGGTCTCGTCCAGCTGGAGGAAGGTCGCGTGCTCCTCCAGCTCCGCCACCAGGGCATTCGCCGTGTCACGGTACTTGCCCGCCTCGGCGGTGATCTGCCGGGCCAGCTGGTTCACCATGCGGCCACGGCGCAGCGTGGGCGCGGGCAGCCCGAAGACGGACGTGAACCGGTGGCGGGCGGTGTCCCAGTCCTCCTCGGAGGGGAGCGGCTGGCTGCGCAGGGAGTCCTGCTCCTTGATCTCGTGCAGCCCCGGCGCGGGGTCGAGCGGCCCGCCCGCGCGCACCCACACCCGGTCGTCCATCTCGGCGAACGAGGCCACGACGAGCCGGGTGAGGAAGCCGGGCAGCCCGCGCGGAGTGGGCCGGTCCGTCCAGTCGGTCAGGGTGATCAGACTGAGGTCACCGGTCACGCCCTGCTCGCGGGCCAGCCGCTGGAAGTGGTCGGCCCAGTAGCGCGAGAGCTCGAAGTACGCCTCCTTCTGCTGTCCGAGGCGCAGCGGACCGGCGACCCGGCGCATCAGGTTCCGGTCGGGGGCCGGGATCTCGGCCCGTCCGTCGCGGGACTCCGCAGCCGCCCGTACGTGACCGAAGACCTTCTTGGCGTCGGCCTGCTTGACGGCCGTCCCCGTACTGTCGGGGTCGAGGTCCGGGTGGTCCGGGAACTGGCTGGTGAGCAGCTTGCCCGCGACGTGCCGGATCCCGTCGCGCAGGGACTGTCCGAAGGAGAGCGTCAGTCCGTCGACCGCGCGCAGGGACAGCAGGTGGTCGGCGAAGCCCAGCTCGACGTCGGTGGCCTTCTTCTCGGCGAGCCCGTACGCCTGCTTGAAGGCCGCCTTCACGTTCTTGAGCAGAGTCTCGCGCTGGGTCTCGAGCAGGCCCTTGGCTGCGGCCCGGTTGTCCGGACTCAGATGGCCCGCGTACTGGCCGTTGAAACGCTGTTCGTCCGCGAGGGCCTTGTCGATCACGACCAGACGGCGGAAGTCGGCGTACCGCTGGCTGGAGAGGTGGGTGGGCAACCAGGCGACCGTACGGGACGGTTCGCCCTGCTCCTCGCGGAGCCGACGCATCCGGTCGGCGTCCTCGACCGGGCCGTACTCGGTCTCGTCGAAGGGCAGGTCGATCGCGATCCGCCAGAGCCCGTCCGTCTGGGGCATCAGGTCGTGGTCGGGCAGGTCGTCCCTGTCGGCCACATTCCCGAAGATGATCTCGACGCTGCGCTCGGTGCCCCGCCAGACGAGGTTCAGTCCGTCGATCAACTGCCCCTGGGGGATGTCGAGTTCCTCGGCGAGGAGTCGCTTGGCGAGCGCGGCGCGGTTGCCCGGATTGTCGTTGACGTTGGCGTTGGCGATGATCGAGTCCACGTCGACGCCGGACAGTTCCAGCCGGACGCCGGGATTGAGGTCGGTGCCGGTCTCCTTGATCTCCGGGAAGCGGCCCGCCCACTCCGCGATCTTGTTCTTCAGGATGCCGTACTCACGGCCCGGGATCGGGGCGACCACCGAGCCGTAGTTGAGGGCCGAGAGCCGCCGGACGGTGAGGTCCGCGAGGGCGGGGACGCTCGGGGCGAGTGCGGACAGCAGCAGGGTGCCGACGATGCGGTTGTCGCCCGTGAACGCCTTGATCCGGGCGCGCAGTGCCTGGTCGGTGATGTCGTCGGGGCGGTTCGTGTACTTCTCGACCTCCTCCTCCGAGACGTTGTGCGTGAGGAGGAGGTAGGGGCGCAGCTTCGTCTTGTACAGCTTGTCGGCCGCTTCGAAGACGACCTTCAGGCTGTCGGTGAACGGCTTGTCGCCGCCCGCGGTGATCAGGGGGTACAGGTCGCCGACCGGGATCAGGTCGCCGAGCCGCAGTTCGTTGCGGTGGTCGGCGAGCAGCTGTCCCATCAGCTTCATGCCCGTGCGGTTGCGCTGGAGGGCGGAGGACACGTGCACGAGGGTGTCCATGAAGGCGGGCGAGAAGGGGTAGGTGAGCCGGAAGCTCTCCTCGTCCGCGCCGACCCCGTCCGCGCCCCGGTCGGAGCCGAGCAAGGTGTCCCAGACCTCCTGGCGCACCTTGCGCGTCTTGTCGAACTCCGCCGTGATGAGCGTCGCCGCCTCCGCGTCCTTCGGGCGCAGCAGGCGGGCCTGGGCGACCTGGGGAAGGTTCCGGTCCTCGAGGGTGATCTTGTCGAACCGGCCCGAGGCCAGGTTGAGCGTGTCCTGGATGGAGGACTCCGCCGCTCCCGACACCTCCTCGCCGACCAGCTCGCGCAGATCGCGCTGGCGGGCGATGAAGGAGACGATGGGGACGGCGCGGCGGGCGTCGCCGCCCTCCACGAAGTTCGTGATCTTGCTCGCCTCGCGGGCCACGAACTTCTGGTCGTGGATCAGCGTCGCCAGCCACAGGATCAGCTCGTCCAGGAAGAGGACGAGGCCGTCGTAACCCAGTTCCTTGGCGTGCTCGGCGATGACGGAGAGGCCGGCGTCGAGGGAGATGAACCCGTGCTCGTCCTCCGCCGCGTTCTTCGCGAAGCCGGGCAGCAGGTTCGTGCTCGCGTCGCGCACGAGCCGCGCCCGAAGTTCGGAGGGCGTGGAGGGGCGGACCAGGTTGAGGGCCCGGCCGCCCTCGTGGACCTCCTCGGCGGCCAGCGCGGTGTCGAGCAGTGCGGGCGTCCACGTCCAGGCGAGGGACTCGCCCCACTCGTCCTCTCCCTCGCCGCCCTCGTCGTCGGCCGCGTCCAGCGAGGCCAGACCCGCGATGACGGTCTGGTCGCCCATGCGGGCCCGCATCGACCGGATGCTCTCGAAGAGGGCGTCCGTCCGGTAGACCTGCGGGGTCGACGCCTCCGGGTGGAGCTTCTTGACGTGGCTCACGTACCCGCCGAGGACCCGCTGCTCCAGGGCCTTCGCCCCGAGCATGTGGTACGGGACGAGCAGGAACTTCTTCCCGTCCTCGCCGAGCCATTCGTGCTTCGTGAGGACCGGGTCGAAGTCGCCCCGGGCGCGGGCGGCCGGGCTGCCGCTGAGCAGCGCGTGGAGCACGGCCATGAAGTGCGACTTACCGGAGCCGAAGGAGCCGTGGAGGTAGGCCGCCTTGGACGTGGATCCGTCGAGCGCGGACCTGATCAGACCGAGGGCCTCGTCGAAGTTCTCCAGCAGCCGCTCCGTGACCACGTAGTCCCGGAGCGCGCGTTCCGCGCCCTCGGGGGTCGTCGCCTCCGAGAGCTGGAGCACGAAGTCCGAGGTGGAGACCTTCTCCTTGATGTCGATGACGTCACGGAGCAGGGGCGGCTGCTGGGCCATGGACGGGATCACTCTCCGGCGGGTCGGTTGCTGGTGGTGGTGACTGGTGTCACTGGTCCGATCGTATGGCGTCGCTCTGACAGCGGTCGCCGGATTTCCGGCACCGGACGTCACACGGGATCGGCGGTCCCGTCGGTGACCGGGGCCGGAGGGATCAGCGACCGGAGCTTCTCCCGCGTCTCCGCGTCCGTCGAGTAGAGGATCGTCCCGACCATGCCCCGGGTCAGCAGCACCTTGTAGGTGTTGCGGATCAGCCGGTCGATCTGGGCGTCGGGGGTGGCCTTGGTGAACGACGGGTCCTTGGAGGCCGTGCGGTCGACCACCCAGTGGTCCGTACGCCACACCAGGTCGGGCCCGATGATCACGCCGGACCAGTCGTACTCGAAGCCCTGCGCCGTGTAGACGCAGCCCACCTGGCCGAAACCGGCTTCGTCCGTCGCCCACAGGGACGAGGGCGGCGCTCCGAGCAGGGACCGGTCGCCGAACAGGTTCCAGGGCCGGGACCAGTCGCCGATGACGACGTCGGCGGGCAGTGACCGCATGGCCGGAGTGATGTCCTTCGTCCACTTCCAGCAGTAACCGGCGGACATCCGGGCCCCGTAGTCCTCGTCCCGGCGGGCGACGAGGAAGTCCTCGAGCTCCCGAGGGCTGTCCGCGACGAGCAGTTCCACCTTGCCGTCCGGCTCCCAGACCGTCGGCTCCCCGCCCTCCAGGCCGAGGAGGTCGGCCACCCAGGCCACGTACGCGTCGCTGCCGCCGCAGCGGAACTGGCTGTCCAGCTCCACCACCGTGCAGTCGACGCCGAGCTCGGCCGCCGCCTGCTCGATCTGCTCCCTCGTCCCCATCTCGCCGGGCCGCACCACCTGGTGCTGGTCGAGCAGGAACACCGGCACCCGGGCCGCGTCGATCAGCTCGGCCACCTGCGGACGCCCGGTCCGCAGCTCGGCCTTCGTGTAGCGGTTGGCGGAGGTGAGGCGGAGCCGGTGCGCCTCGTCGCAGATCAGTACGTCGAGGTCGTTCGGCTCGGCTTGCATGAAGCTGTTGAAGTACTTGAACAGCTCGCGCACCTCGGGCTTCCGGGCCCCCGCCACCTTGCGCATCGTCTTGGTGAACGACTGTGACCCGGTGGCGTGCAGGGCAGGGATCCCGCGCCGGTACAGCTCTCCGAGGAGCTGCAGCGCGATGACGCTCTTGCCCGATCCGGGGCCGCCGGTGACCACGATCACCCGCTTGTGGTTGGCGTGCCGCGCCTTCCGCACGGCCGACATCACCACCTCGTACGCGAGCCGCTGCTCGGCGAGGAGCACGAACTGCTCCCGGTCCCGCACCTCGGCCGCCGCGACGCTCATGAGCTGCTTGGACGGCCGCACCTTGCCCTGGAGGAGGATGTCGGCGGCCTCGGCGCCGGGCTTGGGGGCGAGGCGGGTGCGCAGGAAGTCGATGAAGGCGCCGCGCTCCTGGCCGGTGTACATGCGGCCGTGGGGCGTTTCCGGGACGGACCGCAGCGCGCGGACACCGGATTCGGTCGCGTTGTGCAGGAAGGCCACTCCGGCGACGGACTCGGGGCTCCGCTCCACCGCGCCGTTGAACGACAGCAGGTACTCGCAGTAGCCGCGGACCTGCTCGATCGGGTTCAGGACGGGGTGCGCGTAGGAGCCGATGCGGCAGAGGAGCGGGTCCTCGTCCTCCGGGTGCGCCTCGCTCCACTGCTTGAGCTCCACGACGACGTACGACGGTTCGCCGGTGGTGGGGTGGACTCCGGCCAGTATCGCGTCCGCCCGCTTGCTGGTGAGGGGCAGTCCGTACTCGACCATCACCTCGACGTCGCCGAGCCCGGCCTCGACCAGGGCGTGCGTGAGGGCCGGGAGGCTGTGCTTCCAGGACCGCACTTCGGAGGCACCGGGTTGATGGCTGTGCTTGTGCCTGAAGTTCTCGGCCAGGAGGGCCGCCAGCGAACCTTCGAGGGTGCGGGCGGCGACGGACGTCGCGGACTCACGGAACAGCAAGGAATGCCCCCAGGCAGCACAAGAACGCTCGTGCGGGTGGGGGCATGTCCTCGAGGTCCGCGAGGCGGAACGGAAGCCCGGCGGGCCGCGCAATTGATTCCCGTCATCTTAGGACGGTGGGTGCTTCACAGGGAGGGTGGCCGCCCGGACTCCGTCAGGTTCAGGCCAAGCGGTGGCCCGTTTTCGCTGCCACGTCGACTGCGTGCGTTCGCTTCGGCGACGAGCGCGCTCAGCAGTTCGGCGCCGACGAGGGGATGGAGCTGTGCCGGGGCGACGTCCCACTCGAGACCACCGCCGAGGGGGCGCAGCTGGAGGTACGGGCCCTCGCGGCCCATGACACGGCCCACGCGATTGCGGGCGGTGTCGAGGACGACCGCGTCCACGCGGGGCAGCTCGTCGCTCTCCTCGGTCACCGGCCGAGCCCGTTGAGGATCACCGTGGCGAGCGCGTGGGCGACCGGCGCGGAGCAGACGCCGAGATGGACGAGGGCGTACCGGGCCTCGCCCTCCCGCTCGTCCTGCCACGGGGTGCGGATGTCCATGGCGGGAAGCTGGACGCCGGCCCGACTGAGGGCGGCGGCGAGCGCGTCCCGCGCGTCCAGGGCCTCCTGGATCTTGGACGCGGGGGTGGCCGGTTCGGTCGGGGTCAATACCATGGGTGCGCTCCTCGTGGGGGTCGATTCCGCTGGTTCCTGGACCCGTTGACATGCGGTGGATTACGCTCCGTAGTCCGGGTGTCACGAGGATGTGCCCGGACACGGGCGGGCCGGATGTGGACGGGGAAGTCCTTCCCCCTCGTGCGGTGCTGGTTCCACACTTTCCACGCCCCGTCGGCACGGTCGGCCCGTGCGAGCGACTCGGAGGGAAGCGCCATGCCGCAGCGACGAGTGATCAGCGGTCGCAGCCAGGAGCCGCGCCAGCGGTTCGCGGAGGAACTGCGCAGACTCCGGGTGGAGCGGAAGCTGAGTCTGCGGCAGCTCGGGGAACGGGTCGGCTGGGACTGGTCGCTGTTCGGCAAAATGGAGAAGGGCGAGACGATCAGCAGCCCGGACGTCGTCCGGGCCCTGGACACCTTCTACGGCACGCCGGAACTGCTGCTGGCCCTCTGGGAACTGGCGGCGGGGGACAAGTCGCAGTTCAAGGAACGCTACCGGCGGTACATGACGCTGGAGGCAGAGGCGGTGAGCCTGTGGCACTTCGCGGTGAGCGTGTTGCCGGGGTTGTTGCAGACGGCGGGGTACGCGCGGGAACTGCTGTCGCTGGGCGGGTTCAAAGGAAAGCAGCTGGAGCAGCAGGTCGAGGCGCGGTTGGAGCGACGGGTGCTCTTGGAAGGAGAGGATCCGCCTCCCTTCCGGACGATTCTTTCGGAGGTGGCCCTGCGAACGGCCCTACGGGACGCGGCAGCGTGGAGGGAACAGCTTGAGTATCTGCACGAGATGGCCGAGCGGCCGAACGTGACGCTTCAAGTGCTGCCACAGGAGACAGGTCTGCACGGCTTGTCGAGTACGGATGTCTGGTTCCTGCGTCTGCCGGGCTGGCGCACCGTGGCATACACGGAGCACGGATACGGTGGCGAACTCTTCGAGGACAGCGCCGTAGTGGAGCGTATGCAGCGTGCGTACGATGCGATGCGCGACCTGGCGCTTTCCCCGGCCGAGTCGCGGAAGACCGTCCTGCGTATGTTGGAGGAGCTGCCGTGCGAACCATCGACCTGAGCGCTGTGAACTGGCGCAAGAGCAGTTACAGCAACCAGGATGGTGGCGCGTGTGTCGAGGTCTCCGACGACTTCGCCACGGCTATCCCCGTACGGGACAGCAAGGTATCGGGCGGTCCGGTTCTCGTGTTCGCGGTGGGGGACTGGTCGTCCTTCGTGGCGGCGGTCAAGGCCGGGCGGCTGAACGGCTGAGTACGTGACGACGGCCCCCGCGAACCATGTGGATCGCGGGGGCCGTCGCCGTATTGGGGCCTACTTCTTGGTCGTCCGGCGGCCTCGGGTGGCCGCCGCTGGGCGCCAGGCGTGGAGGTCGTCGTCCGTCAGGCCGTGCTTGCCCTGTTCCATCTGCCGGTCGCCCCGGAAGAACACGGCGGGGGACGACCCGAAGGTGGCGTCGAACTCGTCGTGCCACTGGTCCAGCCAGGGCTGGAGCTCCAGCAGACCGGCCAGGAACGGGGTGGCTTCCTCGGCGGTCAGGGCCTCATGGGTGGCGATGTACGTGGTGAGCGCGTACGCCTGCTCCTGGTGGTCCCAGCCGGCCCAGCCGTACAGGTCGGGCGTGGGCACGTTGGCCTGCCCGTAGGAGATGAAGCGCTCCTTGGGCACGTCGAGCTTGCCGCGCGCCCGCCAGTAGGAGGGGCGCAGGAAGTCGGCCGAGGTGTACTTCGGCGGTACGGGGATGGTGTCCCGGATCTTCCGCTTGGCGAGCTCGTCCTCGGCGGCGTCTTCCTGACGCTGCAGGTCCCAGACGTGCTCCCAGTCGGAGCGCTTCTTGAGCCCGGCGGGCTTGTAGCGCAGGGCGGAGAGGAAGGGGACGTGCTCGTCGGTCATCAGCTCGGTGACGACGGCGTGCAGTTCCTTGCGGGGCGCGTAGATCTTGGCGACGGAGACGAAGTCCTCGTCGCGGGACAGGTTGTCGGTGAGGCGGGAGAGCGTGATGAGGGCGGGCATCCCGTTCTCGTCGAACCAGTGATCACGGCTCTCGATCCGGTCGAGCAGCCAGCTCCGCAGGGCCTTCTCCTGAAGCGAGTCCCACCCCTCGGTGGCCCACCGCCGCTTGTACTCGGGCCGCTCGATCATCCCGATGGCCCGCGACGACTCGATGGCATCGATCCGCTTCTGAACGACCGCGCGGTAGGCGGCGGGCCAGTGCGCAGGGATCTCGGTGATGGGCGTGGAGCCGTGCCGCTTGAACCACTCGTCACTGGCCTCGCCTGCGGCGACGCGACGAGCAAGCACGATCTCGAAGGCACGCTCACCGAGGGCGAGCTCGGGAATGTCGGGAGAATCGGGATCCTCAGAGACCCGCAGGTCCTCGGGGTGCAAGTTGTAGAGCGAGTAGACCTGCCAGTCCAGCTCCTCTTGGAGGGCGATCATGCGTGCACGTGTGGAATACCAAATCTCGTGCGTCTCGTGCAGGGCGGAGACGGTGGCGGTGGATTCAGCTAGCAGAGACGCAGGGCTGGCGGCGGCGAGGTGCTGGGCGAATGCATCTAGAGTGGTGGCGGCAGAAGTGGGGTAGGGCATAGGGGGCAGCGGGAAGCGTTCAATGTTGGATCCGTTGAACTGGTAATGAACAGTCCACTTCTCGGACTCTAGTCCTCGCCCGACACCGTTACTTGGCTTGTCGTGACAAGCCATTTTCAACCAGAATGCTGCCGTGGAACTATTCAAGAGACCCAGAAGACCGAGGTGATCCTCCTCTGTTGCTTGCCCTGGCAGTTTGATGATTGGTGCGGTCTGCTTGAATACCCGGCCGCCGCGATCCAGTACGAAGTGATTGTGTGTGGCAACTTCACCGAAAGAAATAGATAGGTGCGTCTCGTAAGCTGACGCAGTGTACTGCATGTAGTCCCACCAGCGAAGCCCTGCCGCTGCCATATCTCCTTGGAAAGTGCGACGGGCCTCAAGTAGTCGCCGTAGCTGCCACAATTCTCGCGCAAGGTCTGTTGGATTGACCTCTTTTCCGTAAGGGAACCAGATGGATTCCTCGGGGCGCGCGTCCCAATCCCGCACGATATCCCCTGTCATGAGAGGGCGTAGTCCGTTTGAGCCTGCGAAGGTTCGGTATGTTGGGCGCAGAGGTCGAACGTAGGCTTCGTCAGCTCCAGCTCGGATTGCGCGACCAATGGGTGGGCTGATTTCGGACTTTAGGCGCCGCGTTGCCTGGTCGTTGATTTGAGTGAAAAGTTCCAATCCGCCGTCGGTGAGAATCCAGGGCTGCTGAGTGAAGTTGACGTCCCGCTCGAGGTCGTCCACGGACACCCATTTACTTACGGATCCAGGCGTGTCGATTTGCCTGACGATCGCACTCCATACAAGTCCCTTAGCGGGGTCGGATGGAAGAGATGGCTCAATTTGCACGCCTCGAACGGTGCGGATGGTGCTTTTCCGGTGAATGCCGGCGAGGGGGCGCCCGATCAAAATTACTGTTGGGGTCCCATGGCCAGGAATGTACGTTCCGGATGTGTCGATGACTTCAGTTAGTTCGACATCGTGGGCGAAGAAATCCTCTACGAGGAGTCGGCCAAACTCACGCTTAGAGAACGAGCGGGCGGTGATTTGCCCGACCATGCCGTAGCCAGACCCATTCGAGTCGCCTCGGGCAGCCAACTCGAAGAATCGCTGCGCGAACGGTACTGAAAGGGCGTATGTGCCCGCACATGCGTCGTAGAGATCTCGGTATAGGTCGTTGAGCTTTTTGTCCTTCACCGTGATGTACGGCGGATTCCCCACCACCACGTGATACCGACCCGGCCGCAAAATATCCGGGTGCTCATGCACATCCTCCGTCTCGTACTTGAAGTCCGCGAGCTCGTCCGCGCCCTCCTCGTCCGAGTCGTCGAACAGGTTGCCCTGCCGGTGACGGTGCTTGATCAGTGAGTCGCCCACCGCCAGGTGGATCGGCCACTCGTACCGCCCCGCCTCCTCCAGCGTCCGTACGCCGCTCGCCGCCATCGCCGCGACCAGCAGCCGGAACCGCGCGATGGCCACCGCGAACGGGTTCAGGTCGACGCCGTGCACCGAGTCCAGGGACGCCCGCACCCGCTCGTGCAAGTCACGTCCTGGCTGGCCGTCGCCCCACAGCCGTACCAGCCGCCGGAACGCGCCCAGGACGAAGTGGCCCGACCCGCAGGTCGGGTCGATCATCTTCAGGTCCTCGTAGCCGAACTCCCGGACCGCCGGGTCCATCGTCCGGTCGAGGATGAACTCCTCCACGAACTCCGGGGTCTGCAGCAGCGCGTACGTCTTGCGGGCCGCCTCGCTCAGGTCCTGGTACAGGTCGCCCAGGAAGCGGGTGTCCCAGCCCTCCGTGCCGTCCTCGTTCAGGGCGTCCGTGAAGTCGTGGACGAGGACGCCCTCCTCGTCCCGGCCCCGCCAGAAGTCGACCAGCTCCCGCGCCCCGTCGTGCGACAGCGGGATCTGGTAGAGCGGGTTGTGACGGCGGTCGAACAGCAGACGCCCGGCCTGGCCCGCGCCCAGTTCGTCGAAGGCGCGCTCCAGCCAGCCCCGGTACGTCGGGTCCTCCGACGTCGACAGGTACTCCTCGTACCGGGCCAGCGCCAGGTCCCGCCGGTCCTCGCCCGGTGCCGTCAGGAACGGCTCCGGGATCAGGCCGTTGTCCTCGCTGAACCGCACGAAGACCGAACCGAGTACCCAGGCCACCGCGACCTGAGTGATCCGCTCGTCCAGCCACGTGTTCCACGTCGCCGCCGTACGGCCCAGCTTCCGGGCCCGGTCGTACTCGGCCCGCAGGCGCGCGCCCTCCGGCACGATCTTCACCTGCTTGCCGAGATCGGCCTCGACCGCCTTGACCTGTTGCTTCAGGTCGTCCAACAGGGCTTTGCGGTCGATCACTTGTCGTCTCCCTTGACTTCGTTCAGACCCGACCGGTGGGCGTTCTTCACCCACGAGTCGGGCAGGTCGATCCATTCGCCCAGGCCCGCCTGGTACGGCACCGCCACAGTCCCCAGCTTCGGCTCCCGCGCCGGGTCCGGCTGTGGGACCAGCAGCCACAGGCCGCGCCCGCCCCGCCTGGCCGCCTCCGCGAGCCGGTCCAGGACGCCCATCGCGTCGTACCGGGCGAAGACGGCCGTCTCCGTGAGGAGGACGGGTCCCGGACCCGTCGCCGGGTCGAGCAGCTCCCGCACGCGCGGTTCGACCGTGCCCCACGCCGTCCGAGCGTACTCGGCGAACTTCAGCGCCCCCCGGGAGCCCGGCTCGGCCACGTCGGCACGGAGCAGGGTCTCCCACGTCGGCTTCGTGGCCGGCGGGACGAGGGCGTGCATGGACTCCAGGAACAGCTCGGTCACGGACACCGGGCGGGCGCCTATCCGGGCCGCGACCAGTTCCCGTACCGCGTCGACCGTACGGCCGTGGTGCACGGTCAGGACCCGGAAACCGTCCTGGCGGGCCGACGCGAGCAGACGCTCGTCGGAGCGGACCGCGCCCGCGAGCAGCGGATCGTCCGAATACCGCGTGACCGCGCCCACGTCCGTGGACTGCCGCCAGACGCCCCCCGTCAGATAGCTGGACGTGCCGTCCGTCCGCGTGGGCAGGTACCGCAGGGTCCTGGTGTCCTCGCGCGTGGACAGGGTGAGCTCGAAGCCCGCGTCGAAGAGCGCCTTCGTCAGACGGCTGCCGGTCGGCAGGTCATGGCTCGCGACCCCCCGAGTGTCGGGAACGACGAGCTCGGGGAACCGGGCACGGACCCGCTCGTGGACGAGCTCACCCGGGAGGCCGGGCTGCCGGGCCTCCGGCATGCCCGGGATCATCGGGACCAGACCGGCCTGGGTGAGCCGCAGGGCGCGGACCAGCGACAGGTCACGCGGGTAGATCTCCAGGCGCGGAGTCGCGGCGGCGTTCGCCGAGGCGGCGGCGGCCAGCTCGACGAGCCGCCGCTCGTCCCACTCGACCGCACCCGGCGGCGGGGTCAGCGCGCCCAGCTCACTGAGCACCGTGGCGGCGGTCGGCAGGGTCGCCAGGCGGGCCAGCCGGTCCGCCGTCCTCCCCAGACGGCCGGCGTAGTCGAGGAGACCGGGTGCCGTCGGGGTGTCCGGGGCGTCGGTCTCCCGGACGTCGAGCGCGAGCAGGCCCGCGACGAGGGCGTCCTCGGTGGCCCTGCGGTTGGGCTGGTGCTGGAACTCGGCCTCCTCCGGCTCGAGCTGCTCCACCTCCACCACGGCCCGCACGGCAGCGAGCGCCAGCGCCCGCCGCTGCTCACGCTCGGCGAGCTGCGTACCCCGCCGTACGGCCAGCGCGTCGGCGATCTCGAGGGCGGAGGCGACCCGGCCGAGGTCGACCAGAAGACCGGTGATCTCCTCGCGCAGGGCCTGCACCGCCGGATGCTTCTTCCAGCGCTTGCGCTCCTCCTTGAGCATCTGCGGGATGCGCCCCGCCGACAGGCCGAGGGACTCCGCGACGTCCTTCTGCTTCGGCCAGACGCCGATGTCCGGCAGTTCGCCGCGCTCGTTCGGGAGGCGGAGCAGCAGCCGCACCATCTCGATCTTGTTGCTGTTGGAGCGGTTGTTGTTGAGTTCGGGGACGAAGATCGTGGCCAGGGTGTCCAGGCTGACCGAACGTAGCGCGGAGCCGGTGAGCCCGCCCGCGCCGTCCTGCGCGGCGAGGGTGCCGAGCACCGCCGACTCGGTGGCCGTGAGCTGGGCCAGTTCTTCCTTGGCCTCGGCACGGCCCTTCTGGGTCAGGGGCGAGAGAGGGGCTTCGCGCAGCAGTTTGCCCCACTGGCGCTGGCGGCGCTGCACCTCGGTGCGGGTCTTCGTACCGAGACCGGGGGCGTTGGGCAGCTTGCTGCGGCTGTAGTCGAGGAGCCCGCCGACGGTGGTGACGCCGAGGCCGTACAGGAAGGACTCGGCGGCCGGGGTGAGACCCGCCGAGGAGAGGTGGGTGTCCCGGGTGACGGCGGCGGCGAGCCGTTCGCGCTGCTCGTCGGCGGTCAGCGGCTCGGCCTCGGCGATCGCCGACATGCCGGGGTCGGTGACCGGCCGTTCGGCGAGCGGTTCGGGATGGCGGCTGCGGTGGCTGGACGGGATCGCCTGGGCGGCGTCCAGGAAGATCTTCCTCCAGGCGTCCCGCATCGGCTTCAGCTCCGCGTAACGCTTCGCGGTGTCCCGGTGCAGGGCCTTGCGGAAGAAGGCGAGGAGACCGTCCCGTACGGCGGGCTCGAAGGCGTCGGCGGCGACGACGGGGTACGGAACCTCGGCCGCGTCCGTCATACGGGGCGGCAGCGAGCCGTCGCCCCACTTCGGGAGCTCGCCGGACGCCATCTGGTGCAGCGTGACGGCCACGGCGTACCGCTCGGCGTGCGAGTCGTACGCGGTGCGGGTGAGGGTGCCGATGAACGGGTCGAGGTACCCCTCCGTACCCGCGTCGTGGTCCGTCGCCGGGTAGCCCGCGAGGGAGAAGTCGATGAGTACCAGTTCGCGGGTGCGGTTGGGACGGATGCGGATGGCGATGTTGTCCGGCTTGATGTCCCGGTGCCAGACGCCCTCGCCCTCCAGGAAGTCCACGGCCCCGAAGAGGTAGTCGCCGTACGCCTCCAGCTGGTCCATCTGCAGACGGCCGCGCTCACGGAGCTGGCGGGCGACGGTCTCCTCGCGGCGGCGGTGCCGCGTGCCGCCCCGGGACCCGGCGCCCGGCTCCTCGGACGTGCCACCGCTCTCGTCGGTCCCGGCGACCGGGTCGCGCTCGTCGCCGACGTACTCCAGGACGAGGACCGTCCGGCCCGCGACGCGCAGGGGCTCCGGCTCCACGAGCCGGATGATCCGGGAGTCCGGGCGGAGCTGCCCCATGACCTCGGCCTCGTGGACCAGGATGTCGCCCCGGCTGTCGGAGAGGGCCACTTTGAGCACGGCCAGCGGACGGGTCTTCCGGGCCTCCGCCTCCAGATCGCGTACGAGGAACGCGCGGCTGGTGGAGCCGGTGCCCAGTCGGCGGCGGACCTCCCACCTGGTGCCGAGGACATCGCCCGCGACGGCCTCCAGGGGATCCTTCTCCGGAGCGTCCGCGCTCGCGGCCTCCACCACCGGCACCGGTGCCGTGAGGTCGTCCTCGACCAGCTCCAGCATCTCCAGGAACTCGTCCACCGAGGACAGCCGCTGACCGGGGCGGTAGGCGGTCGCCGCCTGCACCAGTTCGTCGATGTCCTTGGACAGGCCCTCCACCAGGGAACTGGGGCGCAGGCCCTCGCCCGCCTCCAGACGGGCGAGCAGCTCGGCCTGGCTCGCGGCCGGGGCCCGGCCGGTGACCAGCAGATATGTGAGGACACCGAGGCCGTAGACATCGAGATAGACCGGGTCCGCGCTGAGGGCGGTGAGCTCGGGCGCCAGATAGGGGTCGGAGCCCTCGGAGACGTGCGCCACCGAGAGGGCCGTGGGGGCGAAGCGGGTCATGCCCTGGCCCGTGGTGCCGTCCGTGCCCGAGGAGCGCTGCGTGGCGATCTGCCAGTCCGAGATCTGCAGCCGGGGAGTCAGCCAGGCGGCCTCCTCCCCGATCGCCCGGCCTTCCCGCCCCCGATTGCGCGGGATGACGTGGACCGAGCGTGCGGCCAGGGCGCGGTGGTGGATCCGGCTGGAGTGCGCGGACCGCATGGTCTCGGCGAGCTGGCGGACGAGCGCCATGCGGCCGAGGATGTCGAGCCGCTTGCCGTGCTGGAGGAGGTACTCGTCCAGCCTGACGGTCTGCGGGTGGTGGTCGAAGATCAGCGCAGGGCCGGCCGAGTGCCCGGACGGGAAGTACTGCTTCAGCTGCACGACACCGGGGTGGCGGAAACGCTGGAGCACCGCGGCCTCGCGCCGGGCGGCGTTCTCCACCGAGCGCCTGAGCGAGGCATCGGACCCGCGCTCGCTCAGGTAGACGCGGACCCGGGCGACCTCGGGCAGCTCGCTGTGCGTGGCCCGGTAGTCCGCCCAGGTGGGGCCGGAGTCGAAGGACTTCCGCTCCAGCTGGTACGGGCCGACCTTGTACGCGGCCTCGCTGCGCCGGATGCCGATCCGGTCGAGAGCGGCCTTGATCTCACGTGAGTCGATCGCGGTGATGCGGCGCCGCTCGTCCCGGGGCGGCTGCTTCAGCATGGCCACGAGCTCGGGGACGGTGAACACGCCGTTCTGGTCGTGGGCGGGGAAGTGGACGCGCAGACCGCCGTCCGTGAAGCAGACCGCCTCGCCCACCCAGACGCGCTTGCCGTTCCGCCCGAGGAGCGTGGCGAGCTCCTTCGCCTTCTTGTTGACCAGGTGCAGCGGATTGCCGTGGGGGCGGCGGTGGCCGCCGGGGGTGGTCTGGACCCAGGTGCCGTTCTCGCTGGTCACAGAGCCGTGCCAGTCCTTCAGCTCGATCATGGTCATGCCGCCGGGGGCGACGATCAGCAGATCGACCTCGCGGACGTGCCCGGTGTTCGCCGTGAAGGTGAAGTTCGACCAGGCCCGCCAGGGGTCCGCGTCCGGAAGCAGGGCGCGGATCGCTTCCAGACCGCGGCGCTCATGGTCGAACTCGGAGTCGGCGACCGTGGTCCACCGGCCTTCCCGCATGCGCTTTCCCCGCCCGTCTCGGTTTCCGTGCCCCATGTCGGACCGCCCGGGGCCCGGGGCCCTCCAGGCTGTCCCGACCAGGGAGCATCCAGGGGAAATCCTAATGGTGGGTGGTGACAGCCGGGGTGCCTCCGGTACGAGGGTGATCGCCGGACGGTAGAACCGTTGATCGTTTCACATGGGAATCCGGTTTTTCGGTCAGGAAGGCCGAATAGGCACGGTTTCGCACTCGGCGTGCGGCGCGGACTCTGGCACCAGGTCACCGGAGCCGACAGCGCCGAGGGGGGGTCCGCCGTGTCTGAGCCGTTGTACGTCCCGGTGCTGCCGGTGCGACGGCATGCGGTGACGGCCTACCGGTGGCTGAGCGCGGTCGATCGACGGACCATCGCGCCTCTGTGGAACCTGCCGCCGTGGCCAGGAGCTGACACTCCGGCCCTCGCTGCGAAGCTGCGGAAGGGCCTCGGCTCGGTGAGCCGGGTCCAACGCCACCGTTCCGCCTGGATCGACGCCCCCTTCGCGGACGAGGCGCAGGTGGCCGTGCTGGCGGACATCCTGCGCGAATACAGCGAGCTGTCACCCCTCCGACCGGTGACCGGCCCGGAGCGGTCCCCGCTTCAGCAGACGGCCTCCCTCTCGGCGGCGGCCCACAGCGGACGAGGGATCGGGGTGCGTGTCCGCGTCACGAGGGAATGGGACGCCGGGACCACCGAAGCCGTCCGGTTCCTGCTGGCCCGTGCCGAGCCGACGGTGCGGGCGGACCTCCTCCTCGACATGGACGCGGTCCTCGGGGACCGGCCCGACGCCGGGAAGGAGGCGTTACGGGCACTCGACGCCCTGGTCCCCCTCACCCCCTGGCGTTCGGTCTCCGTGCTGAGCGGCGGCTTCCCCCAGGTCACGGCGGAGACGCTGGAACGGGGCACGCGCGAAGAGCCCCGGTGGGACTGGGCGATGTGGCATGAAGTGGCGCTGAGCCGCCGGGCGTACGCGCCTTCGCTGAGCTACGGCGACTACGGGACACTGCCCGCCGACGCGATCGCAAGGGTGCCGAGGCCCGACCAGAAGGGCGGCCCGGACTGGGGATTCCTCCGCTACACGGCCGACCGGGCGTTCGTCATGGTGAAGGTGCTGCACAGCGGCGACGAGAAGATCCCGCTGAACCGGGCGGCGGCGCGGGGGCTCGTCGAGTCGCCCGACTTCCGCGGACCCCTGGCGAGCGTCGGTGAGAGCTGGCTGCGCGACTGCGCGCACGGGAACGGGAGCACCGGTGGGTTCGAGACGTGGCTGAGTGTGGGCAACGCTCAGCACTTCGCTTTCGTCGCCCACACTCTGCGGAGCCGTTGACGTCAGCGCACCGCCGTGATGCGGTCGGGGGCGCCCGTCAGGACCCGGACGCGCTGGAGTCCCGCTATGTCGGCGACGAGCGCGGCACGGATGTCGGGGCCGATCCGCCGCCAGCCGAAGAAGTCGCAGGTCTGCCTCAGCAACTCCTCCTCCGACATGCCGGGACATTCGGTGGCCAGCTCCCGCAGCGCGAGGGTGCGCTCGGCCGGTGCCACGTGCGACACCTTCCGAGGAGTCTGCCCGGCACCGGGTCTGCGCGCCGTGAAGACCCTCCGGTCCGCCACGTCGTAGAAATCACCGTCCGAAGAGACGGCCTTCGACCGGACGAGACCCTGCGCGACCCGCACGATCGCGGGCCGGACACGACTGCCCGCCTTGGCGAGGCCCCATGCCTCGCGGGCCCGCTGCACGAGGAGGTCCTCATGGATCGGGCCTTCGGCTCCGATGACGTCCGTCAGCACCTTGCGCAGGGCCGACACGGCCTCCGTGGTGTGGATCTCGTAGGGCGAGGTGACACTGATCCACTTGGTCTCGTACGGTGCGCCCCATTCCCCCCGGGCCTCCGTGTCCACCGGCACGCGCTCGTACTCGACATCGAGCGACGCCGGAGGAGGCGATGCCACGGGAACCGCCCGCGTGTCGTCGTCAGAGGTAACCCGGCCCACGGGCACGGGCCGGGGCTCGTCGGCGGGGCCCGCCTGCCGGGGCAGCGCCACGGGAGTCCCCGGGGCCGACGGGCCCTGGGCGACAGCCTGTTCGACCGCCTCGCGCAGGCGCAGTTCGGCCGCCGCACGGCCCCGGTACCAGTCGGTGCCCCAGATCCGGTACAGGCGCCACCCCAGACCGTTCAGGACCTGCTCGCGCAGCCGGTCCCGGTCGCGGGCCGCCCTGGACGAGTGGTACATCGCGCCGTCGCACTCGATCCCGAGCGCGTAGGAGCCGGGAAGGGCGGGATGGCGCAGACCGAGGTCGATGCGGTACCCGGCGACCCCGACCTGCGGCTGCACCTCGTAGCCCCAGTCGCGCAGCACCTCGATCACCGACTCCTCGAAGGGACTGTCGGGCTCGGCGTCCGACGGGCCGAGCTCCTGGGCGAGCACCGACGGGCCGTTCTCCGCGTACTCCAGATACCGCTTCAGGTGGCGGACGCTCTCGTTCGGGCTGTCGGCCAGGGCGCCGCCGCGGAAGGAGGCGACGACCTCCATGCGGTACCGGGCACGGGTGACCGCGACGTTCAGGCGGCGCCATCCACCGGACTTGTTGATCGGGCCGAAGTTCAGCCCCAGCTTCCCGTGTTCATCCGGGCCGTACCCCATCGACATGATCATCACATCGCGCTCGTCGCCCTGGACCGACTCCAGGTTCTTGACGAAGAAGCCGTCGAGACGGTCCTCGGTGAAGCAGTGCTCCAGATCGGGCCGCTTCAGCCGGATCTCCTGCACGGCCAGGTCGATGGCCGACGCCTGGGCCTGCGAGAGGGCGACGACGCCGAGGGTGAGACCGGGGCGACTGTCGAAGTGGTGGACGACGCGCTGGGCGACGAACTCGGCCTCGGCGCGGTTGTCGCGGCGACCGCCGCGGTCGTAGACGCCGTCGGCCTGGAAGAAGGCGACCCCGACGTCGTTCCCCTCCTCCTGCGCGCCGGGGAACGTGATCATCGAGTTCTTGTAGAACTGACGGTTGCTGAACGTGATCAGGTTCTCGTGGCGGCTGCGGTAGTGCCAGCGCAGCGGAAGCTCCCGCATGGCCCCGGCCTTGCAGGCGTGCAGCAGCGATTCGAACGAGTCGGGTACGTCCTCGGCGTACTCGTCCGAGTCGTCCTCGACGGCCGCGTCGAAGAACGAGGTCGGCGGGAGCTGCTTCTCGTCGCCCGCCACCACGAGCGTGCGACCCCGGTACACGGAGTTGATCGCGTCTCCGGGGCGGACCTGGGACGCCTCGTCGAAGATGACGACATCGAACTGGAAGTCCGCGGGCAGCATCTGGCTCACGGTGAGCGGGCTCATCATGAAGCAGGGTTTGATCGACTGCACGACCTCGCGTGTCCTGTCGAGCAGATCGCGCACCGGCATGTGCCGGGCCTTCTTCTCCGCCTCGCGGGTGATCACCGCGCTGCCGCCGCTCCCGAAGCGGCGAGGGCGCCGCGTGTTGCACGCCTCGATGACGGCCCGGCCCGCGGCGGCGACCAGTCGGCGGTCGGCCTCCTGGAAGTCGGCGACCCGCGCGTCGAGATCGTCGGCCCGTGTGATGCGCAGCCGGTCGTCGGAGGCGAGGACACCGTCCGCCCAGGCGCGCAGCAGAGCCTGCTCGACGACATCGGGCAGCCGCAGCGGGTCCAGGTTCCGCTCGGCCGCCGCTGTGACGAGGCCGTCCGCACCGTGCCGGGCGAGCACGGCGAGCCCGTCCCGGTACGCACGCCACTCCTCGGGCCCGCGCGGGTCCCCGTCCAGCGCGTCGACCGTCTCCCGGGCCCGGTCGTACGAGCCGAGCAGGGACGGGGACAGCTGGGCGGAGCGGGCCGGGTCGAAGAGGGCGAGCAGCGCCTCCACCGCGGCCTCCCAGCGGTCGGCGCGCTGTGTCGCGACGGCACACCAGCTGCCCAGGGCGCTGCGGACGTTGTCGGCGAGCAGGGTGGCGAGCCGGTCCCTGTCCGCGTCGTGCGCCAGCCGCAGCGCGGCGCTTCCGGTGTGCTCGGCGTCGCGTGTCAGTTCCGCGATGCGGTCGGCGTTGGCCAGCGCCGCGTCGAGAGCGGCGACCGCCTCTTCCGTCCGGGGGACGTACGGTCCCAGGAGCGCGGAGTGCCGCTCGGCGAGGCCCATCAGCTCGTCGTGCGCGTCCCGCCAGGCGACGGCCTGGCCGAGTCGGGCACCGACCGACTTGTCCCACGTCCCGCCGACCGTGAGCGCGGTCGCAGCCGTCCTATCGGCCTTGAACCGAGCCGAGAAGCGGGACATCAGACCCTGGTGCTGTGTGGAGAACCGGTCCGCCAGTTCACGGAGGCCCTCCTCGCTCAGCACCCGCGCGCCGAAGAGGTCCTCGGCCGTGGCCCGTGCCTCGCCCACCGCCGTGAGCGCCTGACGCAGCTCGGCCGCGGCGGTGTGCGCCCGCGCGAGACCGGAGGAGTCGAACCACCCCGTGGGCGGGAGGTGGTGGGCCGCCGTCAGGTCGGCCAGCTCGCACAACGCGAAGGCCGCTTCCTGGCCGGTGACCTCCCGGGGCATGCCGAAGAGTTCGGCGAGCTCTCGCAGTTCGGCGCCGATGTCCTCGGGCAACTGGCCGTCGGCCGGCGCCTGGGGCGCGGAGGGGAGCGCCCCGGCCAGCGTCCGCACGCTCTGCCTCAGCGCGCGCACCGACCCGGGCGCGTCCACGAACGCGGCGAAGGGCCGTCGGCCGACGGCCGCGCTCAGCGCGGTCAGGGCATCGGCGGCCTCGGACACCACGGGCTGCGCCGCGCCGCCCACGAGACCGCGCCACGCGAACGACATCCCTTCCGCGGCGGGCCGCCAGGCACGGCTGATCGCCTGCGCCGCGTCGATCGCCTCCTGGAGAGAACCGGCACCCAGATTCCGCACCACCGCGTCGTCGCGCGTGGCCAGCGGCAACTGGGGGACGCCCGCCCGGTCCAGTCGGACCAGTCGCCCCAGGACCTCGTGGAGGGAGCGCCGGAGCGGCTCCCGGGGCAGATTCATGGCTGCGGCGTGCGCGGACAGGTCCGTACGCAGCTGCCGTGCCTGATCCAGCTCGTGCTGCGCTGCTCCGGTGACCCGGGCCTCGGTCGTCAGGACGCGGGCGAGTTCGGTGGCCACGGCCTTCTTGCTCGTATCACTGCTGTGGAGGGCCAGGACGAAGTCACCGAGTCCGACACCGCGCAGACGGTTGCGTACGACATCCAGCGCCGCGGCCTTCTCACTGACGAAGAGCACGCTACGGCCGGCGTGCATCAGGGCGGCGATCATATTGGTGATCGTCTGGCTCTTGCCCGTGCCCGGCGGACCGCTCATGACGAAGGAACGCTGATCGAGGACGGCCGCGACGCACTGTCGCTGCGAGGCGTCGGCGTCCAGGACCAGGGGGGTCGTCTCGGGCAGCTGAAGCTCGTCGATGCGGTCCAGCTCCGGGGGGTCGAAGCCGATGAGGTCGTCGGGCAGACCGGCGTCCGGGCCGAGGGCGACGGCCCGTACCAGCGGGTGGGCGAGGACGCGGTCCTCGTTCTGCAGGAGGTCCTGGTACATGGACTCGCGGTGGGAGGCGAAGAGTCCCAGCACGACGCGCTCGTCGACCGACCAGCCGTCCGAGCCCGCTGTCGCCTTCCGTGCCGCGGAGAGCACCGCGGGCAGGTCCGTGACGTCGGCGTCACCGACCGGGCTCCAGTCGATTCCCAGATGCTCCATCTTGACGGCGAGGGCCGGATTGTGGGTGCGCTCCTGCCCTTCCGAGAGACGGAGCCGGTACTTGCGGCCGCTCTCCTCCCGGCGCAGCTCGACCGGGACCAGCACCAGGGGCGCCGCACTGCTCTCGTGCGCTCCGTCCTCGCGCCAGTTGATCATGCCGACACCGAGCCAGAGAACCCAGAGGCCGTAGTCGTTGAACATCTGACCCGATTTGCTCCGCAACTGGTACAGAGCGCTGTCGAGGCCGGACTGAGTGGTCTTCTGGGTGATGAGGCCGGGGTTCTGCCGGGAAGGGGCGTCGGACGCCTTCCGGAGGGTGAGCGAGCCCTCCGGCTCCGGGTCCTCCTCGACGACCGGAGCGAAGGCCCACCCCGTTCCGAGACCGGCCAGCAGCGAATCGGCATCCGGGGACACCATCTCCAGGGTCGCGGTCCTGGTGTGCCGGAAGTTCAGCAGCCGGTTCCGCCCACTCATCTCCAGCAGAGACTTGCGCCAGTCCTCGAGGACGGACTTCAGACGGTCGAGGCCTGGATCGCCGCCTTGGGCGCGTGGCGTGTGGGACGGGGCGGGCATGCGGTGAGTACCTCCAGAGCCGGGTGCGCGGGGCGTCGACGCGACGATGCCCGGAGATAACTAAATATCATTTCACATCATCCGTTGTATGGGCGGGCACCGACACGCCGACAGTCCCGCCGGTCGCCGTGCTCCCGCCGGTCCGTCTCTCCTCCGGACCCGCATGCGCACATGAGCCCGGAGGAGAGACGGGATGTTGCCTTCCGAACGCGGTCAGATGTCCCGGAAGATCTCGATCTGCGCGCCGATCGAGTTCAGGCGTTCCGCCAGGTCCTCGTAGCCTCGGTTGATGACGTAGACGTTGCGCAGGACCGAGGTGCCCTCCGCCGCCATCATCGCGAGGAGGACGACCACCGCCGGGCGCAGGGCCGGGGGGCACATCATCTCGGCGGCGCGCCAGCGGGTGGGGCCCTCGACCAGGACGCGGTGGGGGTCCAGGAGCTGGAGGCGGCCACCGAGGCGGTTGAGGTCCGTGAGGTAGATCGCGCGGTTGTCGTAGACCCAGTCGTGGATGAGGGTCTTGCCCTGCGCGGTGGCCGCGATGGCCGCGAAGAAGGGCACGTTGTCGATGTTCAGACCCGGGAACGGCATCGGGTGGATCTTGTCGATCGGCGCCTCCAGCTTGGAGGGGCGGACCGTCAGGTCGACCAGGCGGGTGCGGCCGTTGTCCGCCGCGTACTCCGGCGAGCGGTCGTGGTCGAGGCCCATCTCCTCCAGTACGGCCAGCTCGATCTCCATGAACTCGATCGGGACCCGGCGGATCGTCAGCTCCGACTCGGTGACGACGGCGGCGGCGAGCAGGCTCATCGCCTCGACCGGGTCCTCCGAGGGGGAGTAGTCGACGTCCACGTCGATCTGCGGCACGCCGTGCACGGTGAGCGTGGTGGTGCCGATGCCGTCCACCCGTACGCCCAGCGCCTCCAGGAAGAAGCACAGGTCCTGGACCATGTAGTTCGAGGAGGCGTTGCGGATGACGGTCGCGCCGTCGTGGCGGGCGGCGGCGAGGAGCGCGTTCTCCGTGACGGTGTCCCCGCGCTCGGTCAGCACGATCGGCCGGTCGGGGGAGACGGAACGCTCCACCTGGGCGTGGTAGATGCCCTCGGTGGCGGTGACGTCGAGACCGAAGCGGCGCAGCGCGATCATGTGCGGCTCGATGGTCCGCGTACCGAGGTCGCAGCCTCCCGCGTACGGCAGCTTGAAGCGGTCCATGCGGTGCAGCAGCGGGCCGAGGAACATGATGATCGAGCGGGTGCGGATCGCGGCCTCGGAGTCGATCGAGTCCATGTCCAGCTCGGCCGGGGGCACGATCTCCAGGTCGACGCCCTCGTTGATCCAGCGGGTGCGGACGCCGATGGAGTTCAGCACCTCCAGGAGCCGGAAGACCTCCTCGATGCGCGCGACCCGGCGCAGCACCGTGCGGCCCCTGTTGAGGAGGGAGGCGCAGAGCAGCGCGACACAGGCGTTCTTGCTCGTCTTGACGTCGATGGAGCCGGAGAGCCGGCGGCGGCCGACGACCCTTAGGTGCATAGGGCCCGCGTAGCCCAGGGACACGATCTCGCTGTCGAGGGCCTCGCCGATCCGGGCGATCATCTCAAGGCTGATGTTCTGGTTGCCGCGTTCGATCCGATTGACGGCGCTCTGGCTGGTGGCCAGCGCCTCGGCGAGCTGCGACTGTGTCCAGCCACGGTGCTGGCGGGCGTCACGGATGAGCTTGCCGATGCGTACGAGGTAGTCGTCTGCCATGCCGTCACGTTATCTCAGATATGAGATGACCCTGATGGTTGGGGTGGGCCATCAGAGTGAAACGCCATGTGCGGTGGGGTGGCGCGGTTCGTACAGGGGGAGTTCGGTGCCGCTCGGCAGCCGTACGGCGGCGAGCAGTCCCCAGGACTGCTCGGTGATGGCCCGGGAGACCTCGGCGCCCCGGTCCTCCAGGGCGGTCAGGGTCCGGGTGAGGTCCTCGCACATGAGGTAGATCTCGCTCCGGGGCTCGCGCCCGGTGGGGTGCACGGCGATCTCGGCGGGCGGCAGCCGGAACACCAGCCACCCACCGCCCGCGTCCACGTGTTCGAACCCGAAGACGTCCTTGAGGAAGGCGCGGTCGGCCTCCGCGTCACGGGTGTAGAGGACCAGGTGCGCGCCACTGAACATGCCCCGATCGTCGGCCGCGCCCCGACTCCGGGCAATCCACGGGGGTCCGTACGGGTGGGGCGCGGGGTCTGAGCCCTGGTGCGGGTACGGCCTGCCTCGACGGGCTTGCCCGGGTGCGGCTTCGCGCCCCGGCGCGGGTACGACCTCCACGCGCCTGCCCGGGTACGGCTTCGCCGGGCCCTGGCCAGGGCCCGGCCCCTACGACCTGGCTTCTGGGTGCCCCCGTACGGCGTCCGCGTGCGCGAGTCAGGTGTACGGCCGGGTGGGCGTCACGGCCGAGTGGGTGTGGTCGATGACCTCTCGCGTCGAAGGGTGAGCGTTCCTCACCGAAGCTTGAGCGGTCTCCGCGTGGCCTTCCGCGTGGCCTTCCGCATGGCCCGTCAGCCTTCGCTGGACTACATTTGAAGCGCTCTGCCACAGGGGGTGTGATGCCGCGGATCGCGCTGTCGTCCGGAACGATCGACTACCAGGACACCGGGGGCGACGGGCCGGTGCTGGTGTTCTGCCACGGTCTGCCGATGAACGAGACGCAGTGGCGCAAAGTGGTGCCGCTGCTGCACGGGTACCGCTGCGTCCTGCCCACACTGCCTCTCGGCGGGCACCGCCGGCCGATGCGCCCGGACGCCGATCTGTCTCATCGCGGTGTCGCGCTGCTCTTGGGTGAGTTCATCGAACGGCTCGGCCTCGATGACGTGACGCTCGTCCTCAACGACTGGGGCGGCGGCCAGTTCCTGGTGTCGGAGGGGAAGGCCCGGCGAGTCGCGCGTCTGGTGCTGGTGGCCTGCGAGGCGTTCGACAACTTTCCCCCTGGACCGGCCAGAGCGGCGGTCGCGGTGTGCGGGATCCCCGGTGGCGTCTGGCTCCTGACGCGCCTCATGCGTGTCCCCTTGTTCCGGAACAACCGCAACGGGTACGGCGGAATGAGCCTGCGAGGGATCCCGGACGAGATCATGGACGACTGGTTCGCCCCCGCCACCCGGAGCAAGGCCATCCGCAGGGACTTCGCCAAGTTCGCCACTTCGGCACCCGGACGTGAGACCTTGCTGGCCTGGAGCGAGCGATTGCGCGCCTTCGACCGCCCGGTGCTGGTCGTCTGGGCGACGGAGGACAGGCTGATGCCGCGCGAGCACGGCCGCCGTCTGGCCGAGCTGTATCCCCAGGGCCGACTGGTCGAGATCGCCGACTCGTCCACCCTCGTCCCCGAGGACCAGCCCGAACGGCTCGCCGAAGTGCTCATCGACTTCCTGGCCGAGAGCGGAGCGGAGCCGGTCCGGCCCGCCGACTGAGCCGAGAGCGACGGGCGGATCTGACCGTCGCCCTCCCGCCTCCGTTCTCCGCCCTCGTATCCAGTGCGGCCAGAACGGCCTGGAGGCGATCTCCGTCACGGTGGGAGGCGATCCCCGTCACGTCCGGGGCGGAATCCAGCGGGCCCCGGCCGCTCCCGTCCCGCCGCGCCTCCTGGTCGCCCGTGATGACCGCGCGGCACCAGTCCGGGGTTCGAGGAGCCTACGATCGCCCCTGTTCGGGCGGAGCCCGCGTACCAGCGGGCATGTCCTCGAACCGGCCGCTCCACCCGGCGCCCCACCCGGTGCGACGGTGCTGTCCGCCGTCGAAGAAGCCCGAGCCGAAGCGCCGGGCAGGGGGTCGCCGTACGCGTGGAACGGCCCCCCTCACCGTCCCCCGGGCGGCCGTGCCTCGGCGTCCGCTCGGCCTTCGGCGAGAATCCTGGCGTCCACCAGCCTTCACCGACAGAGCTCAACCTTCGATGCGACGGGTCGGTCGAGGGCATCCGGGCATGACCTCGCGGCGGTGATGCACTAGAGTTATCTCGACATCGAGATAACTGCTTACGGCGCACCATGGCCGCCCCACCCGGTAAGGGTTACCTAACTAAGCCTTACCTTAGCGGATCGGCGAGGAGTCGTGGCGGCAGCATGGCGGTAATACGCGCACATTGATGAAGGAGACTGTCGTGTCGGCGAACAGCTTCGACGCCCGCAGCACGCTGCGCGTGGGCGACGAGTCGTACGAGATCTTCAAGCTGGACAAGGTCGAGGGCTCCGCGCGCCTCCCGTACAGCCTGAAGGTTCTCCTGGAGAACCTGCTCCGCACCGAGGACGGCGCGAACATCACCGCCGACCACATCCGGGCCCTCGGTGGCTGGGACTCGCAGGCGCAGCCGAGCCAGGAGATCCAGTTCACGCCGGCCCGCGTGATCATGCAGGACTTCACGGGTGTTCCCTGTGTCGTCGACCTCGCCACCATGCGCGAGGCCGTCAAGGAGCTCGGCGGCGACCCGGCGAAGGTCAACCCGCTCTCCCCGGCGGAACTGGTCATCGACCACTCCGTGATCGCCGACAAGTTCGGCACGAAGGACGCCTTCGGCCAGAACGTCGAGCTGGAGTACGGCCGCAACAAGGAGCGCTACCAGTTCCTGCGCTGGGGCCAGACCGCCTTCGACGACTTCAAGGTCGTCCCCCCGGGCACCGGCATCGTCCACCAGGTGAACATCGAGCACCTGGCCCGTACGGTCATGGTCCGGGGCGGCCAGGCGTACCCCGACACCCTCGTCGGCACCGACTCGCACACCACCATGGTCAACGGCCTCGGTGTGCTCGGCTGGGGCGTCGGCGGCATCGAGGCCGAGGCCGCCATGCTCGGCCAGCCGGTCTCCATGCTCATCCCGCGCGTCGTCGGCTTCAAGCTGACCGGTGAGCTGACCCCCGGCACCACCGCCACCGACCTCGTCCTCACGATCACCGAGATCCTGCGCAAGCACGGCGTCGTCGGCAAGTTCGTCGAGTTCTACGGTGAGGGCGTCGCCGCGACCTCCCTCGCCAACCGCGCCACCATCGGCAACATGTCGCCCGAGTTCGGCTCCACCGCCGCGATCTTCCCGATCGACGACGAGACGCTGAAGTACCTGCGCCTGACCGGCCGCGACGAGCAGCAGGTCGCGCTCGTCGAGGCGTACGCCAAGGAGCAGGGCCTCTGGCTCGACCCGGCCGCTGAGCCCGACTTCTCCGAGAAGCTGGAGCTCGACCTCTCCACGGTCGTCCCCTCCATCGCCGGCCCGAAGCGCCCGCAGGACCGCATCGTCCTCGCGAACGCCGCCGCGCAGTTCGCCCAGGACGTCCGCAACTACGTCGACACCGCCGACGAGGCGGGCAAGGAGTCCTTCCCGGCCTCCGACTCCCCGGCGCAGACCAACGGCGTCCCGTCGAACCCGGTCCAGGTGACCGCCCCCGACGGCAGCACCTACACGATCGACCACGGCGCCGTCACCGTCGCCGCGATCACCTCCTGCACCAACACCTCGAACCCGTACGTCATGGTCGCCGCCGCGCTCGTCGCGAAGAAGGCCGTGGAGAAGGGCCTGACCCGCAAGCCGTGGGTCAAGACCACCCTCGCCCCGGGCTCGAAGGTCGTCACCGACTACTTCGACAAGGCGGGTCTCACCCCGTACCTCGACAAGATCGGTTTCAACCTCGTCGGTTACGGCTGCACGACCTGCATCGGCAACTCCGGCCCGCTGCCGGACGAGGTCTCCAAGGCCGTCAACGAGCACGACCTCGCGGTCACCTCGGTCCTCTCCGGCAACCGGAACTTCGAGGGCCGCATCAACCCCGACGTCAAGATGAACTACCTGGCCTCCCCGCCGCTGGTCGTCGCGTACGCCATCGCCGGGTCCATGAAGGTGGACATCACCAAGGACGCCCTCGGTGTCGACCAGGACGGCAAGCCCGTCCACCTGGCCGACATCTGGCCGACCGAGGCCGAGGTCAACGAGGTCGTCGCGAGCGCCATCGGCGAGGACATGTTCAACAAGTCCTACCAGGACGTCTTCGCGGGCGACGCCCAGTGGCAGGCGCTGCCGATCCCGACCGGCAACACCTTCGAGTGGGACACCGAGTCCACCTACGTCCGCAAGCCCCCGTACTTCGAGGGCATGACGATGGAGACCACCCCGGTCACCGACATCGTCGGCGCCCGCGTCCTGGCCAAGCTGGGCGACTCGGTCACCACCGACCACATCTCCCCGGCCGGTGCCATCAAGGCCGACACCCCGGCCGGCAAGTACCTCACCGAGCACGGTGTGGAGCGTCGTGACTTCAACTCCTACGGCTCGCGCCGTGGCAACCATGAGGTCATGATCCGCGGCACGTTCGCCAACATCCGCCTGCGCAACCAGATCGCGCCGGGCACCGAGGGCGGCTACACCCGCGACTTCACGAAGGACGGCGCCCCCGTCTCCTTCATCTACGACGCCTCGCGCAACTACATCGAGCAGGGCACCCCGCTCGCGATCCTGGCGGGCAAGGAGTACGGCTCCGGCTCGTCCCGCGACTGGGCCGCCAAGGGCACCGCGCTGCTCGGCGTCAAGGCCGTCATCGCCGAGTCGTACGAGCGCATCCACCGCTCGAACCTCATCGGCATGGGCGTCCTGCCGCTCCAGTTCCCGGAGGGCCAGACGGCCGAGACCCTCGGCCTGACCGGCGAGGAGGCCTTCTCCTTCACCGGCGTCGAGGAGCTGAACAACGGCGTGACCCCGCGCACGGTCAAGGTCACCACCGACACCGGTGTCGAGTTCGACGCGGTCGTCCGCATCGACACCCCCGGCGAGGCGGACTACTACCGCAACGGCGGAATCATGCAGTACGTGCTCCGCAACCTGATCCGCGGCTGACCCACCGGATCCGGCCATAGGGAAGGGCCCCGCTCCTCTCAGAGGAGCGGGGCCCTTCCCTATGGCCGGGGGCGCGCCGATCCGGCGCGGTCCCTGGCGGGCCCCCGGAGGCCCGGGGGCCGAGATCAGAAGAGGAGCCGGAAGCTGTTCCAGCCGCTGGTGCCGATCTTGACCTTGGAGTGGAACGGGGCGGGGGCGTTGCCGGTGCCCCGGTACAGCCACAGGGCGCCCGAGCCGTCGCGGGCGATCAGGTCGGCGATGCCGTCGTTGTTGATGTCACCGACCGAGATCAGGGTGTTGAAGGCGTTCCAGCCCGCGCCGATCTTGGTGCGTCCGGCGAACGGCTTCTTGTAGTCCCCGGTGCCCTTGTACAGCCACAGCACGCCCGAACCGTCACGGGCGACGATGTCGGCCTTGCCGTCGTTCGTCAGGTCGCCCTTGCCGGTGATCTGGTTGTACGCGTTCCACCCGGCGCCGATCTTGGTGCGGGCGGCGACCTTGCCGTTGCCGTAGCCCAGGTAGAGCCAGAGGACGCCCGCGTTGTCACGCGCGAGGAGGTCGTCGGCGGTGCCGCCGCCGAGGTTGGCGCCCGAGAACACCTTGTTGTAGATGCCCCAGCCGCCACCGATGTCGGTCGGGGTGCCGCCGAACTTCATGTAGGCGAGGCGGTTGTTCTCGACGAACCAGAGGCCGTCGGCGAAGCCGTCGGCGTTGTGGTCCACCTGCGTGATGGTCTTGCTGTACTGCCAGCCGCTGCCACTGTCCTTCGCGGCCTGCAGACCACCGTTCCCGTCGCGGTCGTAGCGGGAGAGATTGCCGTTGGCGGCGGCGCCGAAGAGGGAGTTCTCCGGCGTCACGACAGCGGCGGCGGTCGCGGCGAGCGCGCCCGCGCGGGCGCCCGACTCGGCGGCGCCGGCGGAGTGCGCGGTCCGGGGCGCGTCGGCCGCGAAGGCGGCCGTGGTGGTGCCCACGAGCGCCGCGGTGATCGCCGCGACCGTCACGCGGGACATCAGACTCGTGCGGTTCAGGCCAGAAGAGTTGGCCACGTGTACTCCAGATGCAAGGGGAATGGGGCAGGTCCCGCGGTGCGTCCGTCACGAAGGAGGGGAACGCGGGATCCCTATCATCCCGGATCGTCCTTACAGGAACTTCACAGGGCGGGGGGTCTGTGACACAACTGTTTCGATCCAGGCCACATGTCCTTTTTGCCTTGTTCGGTTCCGTGCGACCGCGCGGCTACTCGTCCGTACCCCGATATGGGTTGATCCGATGGGCTGTCAAGAGTGTTGCAGGGCGAATCCTTGGACGAAACGCCGCAGATGCCTCGTGCTAATCCCGGAGGTCTCAACTCGGGAAAGATGGTTGTCGAAACCTGCTTACGATCTTGCTCAGGTGAAGGGAAGTGGACTATACCTGTCGGCGTCCAGCCAGTCGTTTCCATCACACGACGGCCCGACGTCTGCATGACCCGGCTGCAAATGACTGCGGTGGCGGGGCCCTTCGCCTGTGGCGAGTGAGATACGGGCGACCGGTACACCGCCTGAGTCCTGAATGAAGGCGAGGACTTGAGCATGGGATCCACCTCCGCGCACACCAGTGAGGGCCTTGGCCGTCGCGATCTGATCAAGCGTTCGGCCGCTATCGGCCTGATCTCCGTCCCGACGATGGGCTTCCTCTCCGCCTGTGCGAGCAGTGACACCGGTGGTAACGGAAAGGTCGAAAAGGGTAAGAAGACCGACAAGAACCCGCTCGGCGTGAACGAGTCGGCACCGCTCGACTTCGTCCTCTTCGACGGCGGATTCGGACAGCAGTACGCCAAGGACGCTGTCAAGATCTACGAGACGAATTACCCCAAGGCGAAGGTCAAGTTCACCCCGACCCAGAAGATCACCACCACGCTGCAGCCCCGCTTCAACGGCGGCAACCCGCCGGACCTGATCGACAACTCCGGCGCCGAGCAGATGGACATGGGCGTCCTCGTCGGTCAGAAGCAGCTCACGGACCTCACCCCGCTCCTGGACGCACCGTCCGTCGACGACCCGAACAAGAAGGTCCGCGACACCCTGCGGCCGGGCATCATCGAGATGGGCCAGTTCGACGGCCAGCAGTGCTGGATCCTCAACTACGCCTACACGGTCTACGGCGTCTGGTACTCGCAGAAGCTCCTCGACTCGCTCGACGCGAAGTACCCCGAGACCTGGGACGAGATGCTGGCCGTCTGCGAGAAGGCCAAGCGCAAGGGCATCGCGGCCTGGACGTACGCGGGCAAGCACCCGTACTACGTCCCCTTCTCGCTCTACCCGATGATCGGCAAGGTCGGCGGCCGGGACGTCCTGGACGCCATCGACAACCTGGAGCCGAAGGCCTGGGAGCACCCCGCGGTCAAGGCGTGTTTCGAGGCCTACTACGAGCTGGTCCAGAAGGGCTACATCCTCAAGGGCACCCCCGGTCTCGACCACATCCAGTCGCAGACCGCCTGGACCGAGGGCAAGGCGCTGTTCATCCCGAACGGCTCCTGGGTCGAGAACGAGGCCGCGAAGACCATGCCGGCCGACTTCGGCCTCGCGGTCTCCGGTCCGACCGGCATCGACTCCTCGGACAAGATGCCGTTCGGCACCATCTGGGCGGCCGGCGGCGAGCCCTTCATCGTCCCCGCGAAGGCGGCCAACGCCGAGGGCGGCATGGAGCAGCTGCGCATCATGCTCAGCGAGGCGTCCTCCAAGAACTTCACGCAGTCCGTGAAGTCCCTGACCGCGCTGAACGGCGGCACCGACGGCATCGAGCTGTCCCCGGGCCTCAAGTCCGGTGTCGCGGCCCTGGAGAAGGCCGGCCAGAACGTGGTCAACCCGCGCCTCCAGGACTGGTACGTCGCCCTCCAGAAGGAGAAGATCGGCGTCGCCGGCATCGGCGAGATGATGGCGGGCCGCGCGACCCCGGCCGAGACGATCAAGAAGATCCAGAAGTACGCCGACGAAGCGGCCAAGGACTCCTCGATCAAGCACTACAAGCACCAGTGAGCTGTACCGGGGCCCCTTCCCGCCGACCGGGAGCGGGCCCCGGGCCCTTCGCGCGCGGCAGCAGCGGCGCGCCTCCGCGGGAAGATCGGGGTCGGTAGGAATGCAACACGGCAAGTACCGTTTCATCGTGGGGTTCCTGACGGCCCCCCTCGCGCTCTACGCGCTGTTCGTCATCTGGCCGTTCATCCAGTCCATCTACTACTCGTTCACGGACTGGACCGGGCTGAGTCCCGAATTCGGCATGATCGGATTCGACAACTACAGTCGTATGCTGGACGACGAGATCTTCTGGAAGTCGTTGCAGCACAGTCTGACCCTCGCGGTGGTGCTGCCACTGGTGACCGTCGGGCTCGCGTTGTTCTTCGCCTTCATGCTGAATGTCGGCGGTCGGCGCCGTAGGGGCGCGGCCATCGCGGGTGTGCGCGGTTCCGCTTTCTACAAGATCGTGTATTTCTTCCCGCAGGTGCTGTCGATCGCGATCGTCGCACTGCTCTTCCAGTTCGCGTACAACCCGAATAGCGGAGCCATCAATTCCGTTTTGAAGGGGGTCGGTCTCGGAAGCATCCAGCCGGACTGGCTGGGTGACCCCGACCTCGCCCTCATCTGCGTGATGGTGGTTCTCGTCTGGTCCACGGTCGGATTCTTCGTCGTCCTCTTCTCGGCGGGCATGGCGTCCATTCCCCGGGACTTCTACGAGGCGGCGCTGCTCGACGGCGCGAACCGGTTCACCACCTTCTTCAAGATCACTCTGCCGCTGCTCTGGGACACCGTGCAGTCGGGCTGGATCTACATGGGCATCCTGGCGCTCGGCGCCGAGTCCTTCGCCGTCGTTCAGATCATGACCGTCGGCCCCAGCGGCGGCGGGCCGGACTACTCGACCATCGTCCTTCCGCTGTACGTGTACCAGAAGGCGTTCCGGGACGGTCAGGCCGCCTACGCAACGACCATCGGTGTCGCGCTTCTCCTCGTCACGCTCGCCTTCGCCGCGATCGTGATGAAGCTGGGCCGGCGCGAGCGGCTGGAGTTCTGATGAAGACCACCGACACGGCCACCACCGGCGTCGAGACCCCCGGCACGCCGGGCGGCTCGGGACCCGCGGTCACCAGGACGGCCCCTCCGGCGGCGCGCAAGCAGTCCAAGGGCGAGGGGGCGACGCTCAACGTCTTCTCCCACGGCGTCCTGATCCTCTGGGCGATCATGGTCGTCATGCCGCTGCTCTGGGCGGTCATGACCTCCTTCAAGACCGACAAGGCGATCTTCACCTCGCCGTGGTCGCTGCCCGACAAGCTGCACTTCGAGAACTGGTCCCGCGCCTGGACCGAAGCGCACATGAGCGACTACTTCCTGAACACGATCCTGGTGGTCGGCGGCTCGCTGATCGGCACCCTGCTCTTCGGTTCGATGGCGGCGTACGTCCTGGCCCGCTTCGACTTCCCGGGCAACCGCTTCATCTACTTCCTGTTCATCGGCGGGATGAGCTTCCCGATCATCCTGGCGCTCGTGCCGCTGTTCTACGTGATGCAGAACATGGCCCTGCTCAACACGCTGCCCGGTCTGATCCTGGTCTACATCGCGTACTCGCTGCCGTTCACCGTCTTCTTCCTCACCGCCT
The DNA here is from genome assembly GCF_042754005.1 of Streptomyces sp. NPDC059247. Classification (NCBI taxonomy): domain Bacteria; kingdom Bacillati; phylum Actinomycetota; class Actinomycetes; order Kitasatosporales; family Streptomycetaceae; genus Streptomyces; species Streptomyces sp. NPDC059247. The sequence goes on along the minus strand of NZ_JBHYZW010000005.1, from coordinate 182,688 downwards.
TCTTCCGCACCCTGCCGTCCTCGGTGGCGGAAGCGGCGTTCGTGGACGGCGCCTCGCACACCCGGACCTTCTTCCAGGTGATGCTGCCGATGGCCAAGCCCGGTCTCATCAGCGTCGGCATCTTCAACTTCCTCGGCCAGTGGAACCAGTACCTGCTGCCGACCGTGCTCAACACCGAGCCGGAGAAGAAGGTGCTCTCGCAGGGCCTCGTGCAGCTGGCCGTCAGTCAGGGCTACAAGGGCGACTGGTCCGGACTCTTCGCCGGACTGGTGATGGCGATGCTCCCGGTGCTCGCCGCGTACATCATCTTCCAGCGGCAGGTGGTGGCCGGTCTGACCGCCGGCGCCGTGAAGTGAACCCCCGGCCCCTCCAGGGCCCCTTCCCGTAGAGACCGACGGAGATCCACCGGTATCTACTGGCATCCACCGAGATCCACCGGTATTCACCGGTATCCCAGTGACCGCAGCACCCCGCAGCACCCCCAGGGCCCCCGGCGCACCGCGCGCCGGGGGCCCTGTCGTGTCGCGTCCCGGCGGGCGGCGCGTACGGTCCGCCAATCAAGGTCTTGACGGGAAGCGGGCCGAAAGAGTCCCCTTGGGGTTCACATGTTGGAGAAAACGGTGGGAGTGAGTGGGTCGATGGAGACTCCTGGGTCGCAGACGTCGCTGCACAGGGCCAATCTCGAACGGGTCGTCCGCGCGGTGCGCATGGCGGGTTCGCTCACCCAGGCGGAGATCGCCCGAGCGACGGGCCTCTCCGCCGCCACGGTCTCCAACATCGTGCGGGAGCTGAAGGAAGGCGGCACCGTCGACGTCACGCCGACCTCGGCGGGCGGGCGCCGGGCCCGCAGCGTCTCCCTCTCGGGGGACGCGGGCATCGTGATCGGGGTGGACTTCGGCCACACCCATCTGCGGGTCGCCATCGGCAACCTCGCCCATCAGGTGCTCGCCGAGGAGGCCGAGCCGCTCGATGTGGACGCCTCCGCCGCCGAGGGCTTCGACCGGGCGGAGCAACTGGTCAACCGGCTGATCCTGACCACCGGGATCGGCCGGGACAAGGTGATCGGGGTGGGGCTCGGTGTCCCCGGCCCCATCGACGTCTCGTCCGGCACGCTCGGCTCGACGTCGATCCTGCCGGGCTGGAGCGGCATCAACCCGGCCGAGGAGCTGTCCGGACGGCTGGGCGTCCCCGTGCGCGTCGACAACGACGCCAACCTCGGCGCGCTCGGCGAGCTGGTCTGGGGCAGCGGCCGGGGCGTCAAGGACCTGGCGTACATCAAGGTGGCCAGCGGCGTCGGCGCCGGGCTCGTCATCGACGGGCGGGTCTACCGGGGGCCCGGCGGCACCGCGGGGGAGATCGGGCACATCACGATCGACGAGTCGGGTCCGGTCTGCCGCTGCGGCAACCGGGGCTGTCTGGAGACCTTCACCGCCGCCCGGTACGTGCTGCCGCTGCTCCAGCCCGGTCACGGGCCGGACCTGACCATGGAGCGGGTGGTCCGGCTGGCCCGGGAGGGCGACCCGGGATGCCGCCGGGTGATCGCCGACGTGGGACGGCACATCGGCAGCGGTGTCGCCAACCTTTGCAATCTCTTGAACCCGAGCCGGGTCGTGCTCGGCGGCGATCTCGCGGAGGCGGGCGAACTGCTCCTGGCCCCGGTGAGGGACTCCGTCTCGCGGTACGCGATCCCCAGCGCCGCCCGTCAACTCACCCTGGTCCAAGGGGCGTTGGGTGGTCGAGCCGAGGTTCTCGGGGCGCTCGCACTGGTGCTGAGCGAGATGGGTGATTCGACCCTGTTGGAGAGTTCACCGCCGACTTCGGGCCCCTCTCCCCGGCTTGCCTTCACTTAGAGAACGAGCGCCACCGTTGTCATCTCGTTAAGGATTTACTTCTTGACGACATCGTTGGGGCCGAGTTGACTTCGTGCCACCTCGGCCGCAACGTCGCGGCCTCGTCAGGGAGGCAACCCCCCATGAACGCAGTGACGCGTCGTGCCGTCATAGCAACGGCCGCGGTCTCGATGGCCCTCACGCTCGCCGCCTGCGGCAAGGCCGGTGGCGGCGACAGCGGTGACAAGGGCGGCTCGACCAAGATCGGTCTGCTTCTGCCGGAGAACAAGACCTCGCGCTACGAGGCCCTGGACAAGCCCCAGTTCGAGAAGGCCGTCCGGGCCGCCTGCGCGGACTGCGAGGTCGTGTACAACAACGCGGTCTCCGAAGTCGTCAAGCAGAAGCAGCAGTTCGACCAGCTGATCGCCGACGGCGTCAAGGTCATCGCCCTCGACCCGGTCGACGCCACCAAGGCCGCCGCCTGGGTCAAGGACGCCAAGGCCAAGGGCGTCAAGATCGTCGCGTACGACCGTGCCGTCGCGGGCGCCGACGCCTACGTCAGCCACGACAACAACAAGGTCGGCGAACTCCAGGGCCAGGCGCTGCTCGCCGCCCTCGGCGGCGGGGCCGCCACCGCCAATGTGGTGATGATCAACGGCGACGAGAAGGACCCGAACGCGGCCCTGTTCAAGAAGGGCGTCCACAGTGCCCTGGACGGCAAGGTCGGCAAGATCGCGTACGAGGCGTCCGGCGAGTGGGACCCGAAGGTCGCGGGCGAGAAGATGTCCGCCGCGATCTCCTCCGTCGGCAAGGGCAAGATCGGCGCCGTCTACTCGGCCAACGACGGCATGGCCGGCGGCATCATCACCGCCCTGGAGAACGCGGGCATCAAGAACATCCCGGTCGGCGGCCAGGACGCCGAGGTCGCGGGCGTCCAGCGGATCATCGCGGGCACGCAGACCTTCACCATCTACAAGTCCCCGCTCCAACTGGCCCCCGAGGCAGCCAAGTTCGCGGTGAACCTCCTCCAGGGCAAGGACCTGGGCGCGCAGGGCGCGACCGACGGCGTGCCGTCGACGCTCTTCCCGCCGGTCGTCGTCGACAAGACCAACATCCAGACCACGGTCGTCAAGGACGGCATCTACCAGGTCGCCGACCTGTGCACCCCGGACCTCGCCGCCAAGTGCGCCGCCCTGGGCATCAAGTAGCCCCTCCCGGGTCCGGAGGCGACAGCCCCCGGGCCCACCCGTCGGCCCCGCGCGGGGCCGGCACCACGGACCGGTCCCGCCACCGGCCCGCGCGCGGCGCGGGCCCCGCGTACGGGGCTGCGCCCCCGTACGGACCGGAAGGCGTCCGCCCGGTCCGTCCCTCCGCCCGTCCGGTCCCCGGCCGACCCAGACCCCGCTGTCGGTCCGGGGGCCGGACGAGCCCCTTCCCCCTCGAAACTTCGGCGCCGCACGGCGGCGCGACATCCCGCCGTTCCCCGGGCGGCGAAGGAGTTGGTTCACGTGTCCCAGACGCCCGTGCTGGCGTTGCGCGGGATCTTCAAGCGGTTCGGAGCGGTCCAGGTCCTCTCCGGTGTCGATCTCGAAGTCCACGCAGGAGAGGTCGTCGCGCTCGTCGGCGACAACGGAGCCGGAAAGTCCACGCTGGTCAAGACCATCGCGGGCGTCCACCCGATCGACGAGGGCGTCATCGAGTGGGAGGGCGGGCGCGTCGAGATCCAGCGCCCCCAGGACTCCCAGAACCTCGGCGTCGCCACCGTCTACCAGGACCTCGCGCTCTGCGACAACCTCGACGTCGTCGCCAATCTGTTCCTCGGCCGCGAGATCAAGAAGGGCGGCGTCCTCGACGAGGTCGCCATGGAGAAGCGGGCGAAGGACCTCCTCTCCACCCTCTCCATCCGCATCCCCAGCGTCCGCATCCCCGTCGCCGCCCTCTCCGGCGGCCAGCGCCAGGTCGTCGCCATCGCGCGCGCCCTGGTCGGCGACCCCAGGATCGTGATCCTCGACGAGCCGACCGCCGCGCTCGGCGTCGAGCAGACCGCCCAGGTCCTCGACCTGGTCGAGCGGCTGCGCGAGCGGGGCCTCGGCGTCATCCTCATCAGCCACAACATGGCCGATGTGAAGGCCGTCGCCGACACCGTGGCCGTCCTGCGCCTGGGCCGCAACAACGGCACCTTCCCGGTGGCCACCACCACCCACGAGGAGATCATCGCCGCGATCACCGGCGCCACGGACAACGCCGTGACCCGCCGCCAGGCCCGCAACGCGGAGGTGACGAAGTGAGCGAGACCCCTCCCACCACGAGCGAAGCGGCCCCGGTGCCCGAGCCCCGCGGCGGCGGCGCCCCCGCGACCGAGGTCCCGGCCCCCGCGACCGTCCCCGCCGTCGACCCCCGCCTCCTCGTGCGCGAGCGGGGCTTCAAGGGGTACGTCGAGGAGTTCAAGCGCAAGATCCGCTCCGGCGAGATCGGCTCGCTGCCCGTCGTGGTCGGCCTGATCGTCATCGGCATCGTCTTCCAGGCGCTCACCGGCAACTTCATCACCTCGTACAACCTCGACCAGATCACGCTGTACGCGGTCGGCCCCGGCATCATGGCCGTCGGCATCGTCTTCGTCCTGCTGCTCGGCGAGATCGACCTCGCGGTCGGCTCGGTCGCCGGTCTGGCGGGATCGGTCTGGGGCGTCCTCGGCACCGACATGCCCGACTCCCTCGCCATCCTCCTCGGCATCCTGTCCGGCACCCTGCTCGGCGCCTTCCACGGTCTGGTCTTCGCCAAGATCGGCGTGCCCGCCTTCGTCGTCACCCTCGCCGGGTTCCTCGGCTGGGCCGGACTCCAGACCTGGGTGATGGGCGACCGCTCCACCATCCCCACCCCGATCGGCAGCTTCGTCGGCGACCTCACCAAGTACTACTTCTCCGACGTCGCCGCCGCCTACGGCCTCGCCGTCGTGGTGATCGCCGCCTTCTGGTACGCCCAGTTCCGCGACGCGAGCCGCCGCAGGTCCGCCGACCTGCCGCACCGCCCGCAGAGCGAGATCGCGCTGCGCACCGGCGTCCTCGCGGTCCTGGTCCTCGCCGCCGCGTACGGCTTCAACCAGGAGCAGGGCCTGCCGCTCTCCCTGGTGATCTTCCTGGCGATCCTGCTCGTCACCGACTTCGTGCTGCGCCGCACCACGTACGGCCGTCAGGTCTTCGCGGTCGGCGGCGGCATCGAGGCCGCCCGCCGCGCGGGTGTCAACGTGTCCTGGATCCGGATCTCGGTCTTCATGATCTCCGGCACGACGGGCGCCGTCGGCGGTCTGTTCCTCGCCTCCGCGACCGGCGGCGCCGACCGCTCCCTCGGCGGCGGCAACCAGCTGATGATGTGCATCGCGGCCGCCGTCATCGGCGGTACGTCCCTGTTCGGCGGGCGCGGCAAGGTCTGGTCGGCGCTGCTCGGCATCCTGGTCATCCAGTCGATCGTCCAGGGCCTCAACCAGATGAACCTGTCCTCGAACGCCATCCAGTACATGATCACCGGAGCCGTCCTGCTGATCGCCGTGATCATCGACTCGGTCTCCCGGCGCACCCAGAAGACAGCGGGCCGCGCCTGACCGCGCTCCCACCCGGAAGAGCCGGAGGGGGCCGCCCGCCCGTGCGCACGCACGAGCGGACGGCCCCCTCCGCCCGCGTCCGGCGAGCGTTCCCGACGGTCCCTCTCCAGGACGAGGCCGGCCGCGGCGCCCGCCGCCATGCGACGGGGACCCACGAGGACCGGCGTGGGCGGCGGCGGAGATCCCGAAGGCGACGGCTGTCCGTACGAGGGCGTCGTGCTCGCGGAGGCGCACCGAAGCGACCAGCGCACGCTGGTGCGGCGGCTTGCGGCGCCGGTCGTCCTGGCGGGTGACGATGAGCAGGGTGACCCACTCGATCAGGGCGGGTGGGAGGTCGGGTGCGGCAGGGCAGGGAACCAACGTGCCGCCTGAGTCGACGTGTCGAGACTTCGAGCGCCTTCCTCAGCGGTACGGAGCCTCGTGCGTCGCGTGTGGCTGTCGCCTGATTCGGCGGCCAGGCCGGAAGGCCCCACCGGCGCCCGTTCCCCGTGGCTCGTTCCGGCGCATCTCCCTCAGATCGACCTCAACTCAATAGATGTGTAAGGCCTGTTGTGCTTGTGTTGATCGCGGCGGAACGACCAACCGCTTACGACGCACAGGGGGAAATTCTCATGACATCGCTCTCTCGTAAAGTCGCCCTGGCCGGGTCCCTGGCCCTCGGAGCCGGGATGCTCGTCGTCCCTCAGGCGCAGGCCGCGACGCCCGGGGAGGAGGGCTGCCCGCCGGACGTGTGGACCAAGGTCGTGCGGATCAAGTCCGGCTACGAGGCCATCGGCAACACCGCAGGAAAGCGGAACGGGTCGTCGGCCGCTTCTCGCCTGACCTACGCCATGACGACGACCACCGCGAAGGAGACCAAGTGGACCTCCGGACTGACCGGCAGCGCCTCCTGGGGGATCGCGAAGGTCGAGGCGTCGATCTCCCGTGAGATCGTCGACAAGGCCGAGAAGGGCGTGACGGTCACGAGCTGGATGGAGGTGCCCGGCGGTAAGTACGGCTACACCACCCCGAAGATCGAGCGGACCAACTACGTCGTCGAACGCTGGCAGGACACCGCCGGCTGCGGCGCGAGGTTCCTCGGCAACGAAGGCAGCCTGGCCGCCATCACGGTCTTCCCGTTCTTCTCGGAGTGCATCTCCAGCGGTCCGTGCACACCCAGGCCGTAGCAGCACCGCACGGGGGCCGATCCTTGCGGGACCGGCCCCCGCACGTGTCCGCCACGTCTCGTCGAGCCGCGCCAAGGAGCCTCCATGACAGCAGTCGCCCCCCGTCCCCGTGCCGTACTTCCGTGGCTCGCCGCCGCGGCTCTCGGTCCTCTGATGCTGACCGGATGCAGCAGTGATGAATCCCAGGCGGCGCCCCCGCGGGGCATCGTCCTGAACCTCGGAGGAAGCATCGGCGTCCTCGACGAGATCGACTCTCCTGTGAGGATCGCGGCGAAGCGCCCCGCAGATGCCGAGCCGGGCGAGGACATCCACACACTCAGTGAGCAGAGCCAGCTGTCCTCCGGTGAGATCGTCGGTGTCGACGACGGCACCCTGGTCTCGCTGGAGCCCGCCCGCCCGGAACGCGCCACCGTCCTCGGGCCTGCCGTGACCTGGTTCCCCTCTCAGCGAGAACACCAGGCCTGGGCCGTCACCGAACAGCCGGCGCCGACAGCGTGCGGGGGCAAGGACCTGCCCGAATCGGTGACCGCTCGCTACGCGGTACGACAGTACGACCTCTCCGGGCGGCCCGGGCCGGAGGGCTACGCGCTTCCCTGCGGGATCCGGCCCCTGGCCGACAGCGCGCAGGGCTTGATCGGGCTGCTCACCACGGCGGACGACTCCAGCGTGGGCAACGCGAAGAAGGCACGCACCGACATCGTCCTGCTCGATGCGAAGACCCGTCTCCCCACCCGCACACTGGCGAGAGACGCCTCTGTCGTCAGCACCGGGCCATCACGTGTGATCTGGCGGCAGGAGGGCTGCGGGAAGAGCGGCTGCGTCACCGCCTACGACACCGCGGCGGACAAGAACACGCCGCTGCCGGACTGCACGGCAGGCACCCCCGCCGGACGTGGCGTGCTCTCCGCTGACGGACGGTGGTACGCCACAGCGCTCAACACCACCACGGCGGCCGACCACCTGGCGGTCCTCGACCTCACCGAAGGCGACTGCAAGGACCTGGGGCAGCCGGCGAACCTGTCAGGGACGGACCTGGACGGGCCCTTCGAGGTGGCTTGGTCCCGGACCAACCTCCTCACCCTCGACACCACGAACGGCGCTCTGACGAACTTCGACGCCGTCTCCGGCCAGAGGACCGACCGCGAGTCGAACCTGCCGATCACCGGAACAGCGCAGATCTGGGGCACCCTTCCGAACTGATCCAGGCCCACGCCGGCCCGCCGGTCCACCGACCGGGCCGACGGGCGTCGGGGTGCGGCGTTCCAGGGTGGCCGACCAGAGGGCGAGGAGCAGGGCGGAGGTCGCGAGGGCGGCGCCGACCCAGTTGGGGGCGGTGTAGCCGAGGCCCGCGGTGATGACGAGGCCGCCGAGCCAGGCGGCCAGCGCGTTGCCGAGGTTGAAGGCGCCGATGTTGACCGCGGAGGCCAGCGTGGGGGCGCCGTGGGCCTGGTCGAGGACGCGTTTCTGCAGCGGCGGCACGGTGGCGAAGCCGAGGGCTCCGACGAGGAGGACGGCGAGCGCGGCGAGGACCTTGTGGTGGGCGGCCACGGTGAACAGCGCGAGCACGACCGCGAGCCCGCCGAGAGCGACGTACAGCAGGGGCATCAGGGCCCGGTCGGCGTAGCGTCCGCCGACCAGGTTGCCGAGGAACATGCCGACGCCGAAGAGGACGAGGAGCCAGGTGACCGCGCCGTCGGAGTATCCGGCGGTCTCGGTCATCATCGGGGCGATGTAGGTGATCGCGGCGAAGACCCCGCCGAAGCCGAGGACGGTCATGGCCATGGCGAGCAGTACCTGGGGGTTGCGGAACGCGGTCAGCTCGCCGCGCAGCCGGGTCTCCTCCGGGCGGGGGAGTTCGGGGACGAGCCGGGCGATGCCGAGCAGCCCGATCACCCCGAGCGCGGCGACGGCGGCGAAGGTGGCGCGCCAGCCGACCGCCTGCCCGACGAGGGTGCCCAGCGGGACGCCCACGACGTTGGCCAGGGTCAGTCCGGTGAACATGGTCGCGATGGCTCCGGCCTTCCGGTCCGGGGCGACCAGTCCGGCGGCGACGACGGAGCCGATGCCGAAGAACGTGCCGTGCGCGAGGGAGGCGACCACGCGTCCGGCGAGCATCGTCCCGAAGTCCGGGGCGAGGGCGGAGAGCAGGTTCCCGGCGACGAAGAGGCCCATCAGCAGCATGAGCATCCGTTTCCGGCCGACCCGGGAGCCGAGGACGGTCAGGAGCGGGGCGCCGACGACGACGCCGAGCGCGTAGCCGGTGACGAGGAGTCCGGCGGTGGGGACGGTGACCCCGTAGTCGGCGGCGATCCCGGGCAGCAGGCCCATGATCACGAATTCGGTGGTGCCGATCCCGAAGGCCCCTACGGCCAGCGCGAGGAGTGCGAGAGGCATGGGTCCGTCCCTTCTCCGAGTGCTTGAGCGGGCTCTTGATGAGACTCGACAATAATTGCGCACGCGCTATAAATGCAAACGCTGATAGTTGTCGTGGTCGCGTAGTGTTCGACCGCTGGAAGTCTTCGGCTTTCACCAGGGGCGGATCGGCTCCTAAAATCGAACAGTGAACGAGAACCTCCCCCCGTGCCCCCACTGCTCCGGCGTCTACACCTACGAGACCGGCGCCCTGCTCGTCTGCCCCGAATGCGGCCACGAGTGGTCGGCGACGGCGGACCCCGGAAGCCCGTCCGGCGACGACGGCGCGCGGGTCGTCAAGGACGCCGTGGGCAACGTCCTCGCCGACGGCGACACCGTGACCGTCGTCAAGGCGCTCAAGGTCAAGGGCAGCCCCGGCGGCATCAAGGCGGGCACCAAGGTCCGCGGCATCCGCCTCGTGGACGGCGTGGACGGCCACGACATCGACTGCAAGGTGGACGGCTTCGGCCCCATGCAGCTCAAGTCGAGCGTGGTCAAGAAGGCCTGACGCCCGGGGCCGCCCCGGAGTGCGGTCAGGGCGGGACTCCGGGGGCGTGGAATCCGGACGGACGCGACGGGCGTCCCGCCGTACCGGCCGGGCGGAGTCCCGGAGGCGGGCGGCCACCCCGCACACGGTCCGGGTGCCGCGACCGCCCGGCGCGGGGTCGGAACCCGTGCGGATCCCCGGCCCGGCGGCACCCCGCCCGGCCCACGGCCCGCCCCGCGCGGAGCCGTACAGATTAACGCCATGTAGGCCATCCGAGTGATGCCCGACTCCCCGGCCCGATGTCCGCGATCCGGGACGGAACATTAGACTCGACAAATCGGCAAGCTCGACCAGCTCAAACGCAAGGAGGAACGGGTGGCTCTGCTGACCCGTATCAGGGGACCGCGAGATCTGGACCGGCTCTCCCCGGAACAGCTGGACCAGCTGGCCGACGAGATCAGGACGTTCCTGGTGGAGGCCGTCTCCAAGACCGGCGGGCACCTCGGGCCCAACCTCGGCGTGGTCGAGCTGACCATCGCCCTGCACCGCGTGTTCGACTCCCCGAAGGACAAGGTCCTCTGGGACACCGGCCACCAGAGCTACGTCCACAAGCTGCTCACGGGCCGCCAGGACTTCTCGAAGCTCAAGATGAAGGGCGGCCTCTCCGGCTACCCCTCGCAGGCGGAGTCCGAGCACGACGTCATCGAGAACTCGCACGCCTCCACGGTCCTCGGCTGGGCCGACGGCCTCGCCAAGGCCAACGAGGTCCTGCGCAAGGACGACCACGTCGTCGCCGTCATCGGCGACGGCGCCCTCACCGGCGGCATGGCCTGGGAGGCGCTGAACAACATCGCCGCCGCCAAGGACCGCCCGCTCGTCATCGTCGTCAACGACAACGAGCGCTCCTACGCGCCCACCATCGGCGGCCTCGCCAACCACCTGGCGACCCTGCGCACCACCGACGGCTACGAGCGCTTCCTCGCCCGGGGCAAGGACATCCTGGAGCGCACCCCGGTCGTCGGGAAGCCGCTCTACGAGACCCTGCACGGCGCCAAGAAGGGCCTCAAGGACTTCATCGCCCCCCAGGGCATGTTCGAGGACCTCGGCCTCAAGTACGTCGGCCCCATCGACGGCCACGACATCGAGGCCCTGGAGTCCGCCCTGACGCGCGCCAAGCGCTTCGGCGGCCCCGTGATCGTCCACTGCCTCACCGAGAAGGGCCGCGGCTACCAGCCCGCCCTCCAGGACGAGGCCGACCGCTTCCACGCCGTCGGCAAGATCCACCCCGACACCGGTCTGCCCATCGCCTCCTCCGGCGCCGACTGGACCTCGGTCTTCGGCCAGGAGATGGTCGAGCTCGGCAAGGAGCGCGAGGACATCGTCGCCATCACGGCGGCCATGCTCCAGCCCGTCGGCCTCGACAAGTTCGCCAAGGCGTTCCCCGAGCGGGTCTTCGACGTCGGCATCGCCGAGCAGCACGCCGCGGTCTCCGCGGCGGGCCTCGCCACCGGCGGCCTCCACCCGGTCTTCGCGGTCTACGCCACCTTCCTCAACCGCGCCTTCGACCAGGTCCTGATGGACGTGGCCCTGCACCGGTGCGGCGTCACCTTCGTCCTGGACCGGGCGGGCGTCACCGGCACCGACGGCGCCTCCCACAACGGCATGTGGGACATGTCGATCCTCCAGGTCGTGCCCGGACTGCGACTCGCCGCCCCGCGCGACGCCGACCAGGTCCGCGCCCAGCTCCGCGAGGCCGTCGAGGTCACCGACGCCCCCACCGTGGTCCGCTTCTCCAAGGGCGCCGTCGGCCCCGCCGTCCCCGCGCTCCGCCGCGTCGGCGGCATGGACGTGCTCCGCGAGCCCGGCAGCGACCGCCCCGACGTCCTCCTGGTCTCCGTCGGCGCGCTCGCCCCGATGTGCCTGGAGATCGCCGACCTGCTCGACCGGCAGGGCATCTCCACCACCGTCGTCGACCCCCGCTGGGTCAAGCCGGTCGACGAGGCCCTCGCCCCGCTCGCCCAGCGCCACCGGGTCGTCGTCACCGTCGAGGACAACAGCCGGGTCGGCGGCGTCGGCTCCGCCGTCGCCCAGGCGCTCCGCGACGCGGACGTGGACATCCCGCTGCGCGACTTCGGCATCCCGCCGCGCTTCCTCGACCACGCCTCCCGGGGCGAGGTCATGGCCGAGATCGGCCTGACCGCCCTCGACGTCGCCCGCCAGGTCACCGGCCTGGTCTCGCGCCTCGACGGACGGTACGAGAGCGCCGAGCCCGCCGAGCCCGTCGTGGAGCCCGTGCGCGACTGACGGACCCCGTCACCTGGGGCCGGTCGGTTCACTCTTCGGAGTGCCGACCGGCCCTTTCGCGTGCCTTCCGGGCCCCGGGCGGGCAGCCCTCCGGCAGGAGGTACGACGATGAGCACGGACCAACAGCCGCGTGCCGGCTCGGGCATGTTCCGGACCAAGTCGGTCGAGCAGTCGATCCGCGACACCGAGGCGCCCGAGCACGCACTCCGGAAGTCCCTGTCCGCCTGGGACCTGATGGTGTTCGGGGTGGGTGTCATCATCGGCACCGGCATCTTCGTCCTCACCGGCAAGGTCGCCAAGGAGAACGCGGGCCCGGCGACCGCCATCGCCTTCGTGGTCGCGGGCGTCGTCTGCGCCCTGGCCGCCCTCTGCTACGCCGAGTTCGCCTCGACGGTGCCGGTGGCGGGATCGGCGTACACCTTCGCGTACGCCTCCATCGGCGAGCTGCCCGCCTGGATCATCGGCTGGGACCTCGTCCTGGAGTTCGCCCTGGGCACGGCGGTGGTCGCCGTCGGCTGGTCGGGCTACGTCCGCTCGCTGATGGACAACATCGGCTGGCACCTGCCACCCGCGCTCGAAGGCCCCGACATCCCCGGCGGCACCTTCGACCTCCTCGCCTTCGTGCTCGTCCTGGTGCTGACCGTCGTCCTCGTCCTCGGCATGGAGCTCTCCGCCCGCATCACCTCCGTCGTCGTCGCCATCAAGGTGACCGTGGTGATGATCGTGATCGTGGCGGGCCTGTTCTTCGTCGTCGGCGACAACTACAAGCCCTTCATCCCGCCCGCCGTCACCCCGCCCGGCGGCGGCTCCGACTGGACCGAGCCGCTGATCCAGCTGATGTTCGGCTACCAGCCGACCAACTTCGGCGTCATGGGCATCTTCACCGCCGCCTCCGTCGTCTTCTTCGCCTTCATCGGCTTCGACGTGGTGGCCACCGCCGCCGAGGAGACCAAGCTGCCCCAGCGGGACATGCCCCGGGGCATCCTCGGCTCGCTCGTCATCTGCACCGTGCTCTACGTGGCCGTCGCCCTCGTCGTCACCGGAATGCAGCACTACACGGAGCTGTCCGTCGACGCCCCGCTCGCGGACGCCTTCAAAGCCGTCGGGCACCCCTTCTACGCGGGCGTCATCAGCTTCGGCGCCGCCGTCGGCCTCACCGTGGTCTGTCTCATCCTGCTCCTCGGCCAGACCCGGGTGTTCTTCGCGATGAGCCGCGACGGACTGCTGCCCCGCTTCTTCTCGGTCACCCACCCGAAGTACCGGACCCCCTACCGGCCCACCATCCTGCTCGGCGTGATCATCGCCGTCGTCGCGGGCTTCACCAGCATCAACGAACTCGCCACCCTGGTGAACATCGGCACCCTCTTCGCCTTCGTGGTGGTCGCCGTGGGCGTCCTGGTGCTCCGCCGCACCCGCCCCGACCTGCCGCGCGCCTTCCGCACCCCCTGGGTCCCCGCCCTGCCGATCCTCTCCGTCGCGGCCTCGTTCTGGCTGATGCTCAACCTGCCCGCCGAGACCTGGTTCCGGTTCGCCGTCTGGATGCTGCTCGGCTTCGTCGTGTACTTCCTGTACGGCCACCGGCACAGCCGCCTCGCGCGCGAGGACGGCGAACTCCCCTCCTGACCGCCGATCCCGAAGGCGCGGAAAGGGGCGTCCCGGCGGGAGACTAGAGTCGGCTCGTACCCGAACTCCTCCCGACGACCGGAGTGCTGGATCCCCCCATGGCGAATCGATCCCAGGTCCCCGCTGCCCGCTCCCACGGCTCCGCCGCCCCCCGGCTCCAGGGATCCTGGCTGACCCGTGGGGCGGACGGCAGGTTCAGTGCCCATCTGCCGAGGGACGGAGGGGTGGTGCGCTGGACCGAGCGGGAGGACGGCGGCTGGACCGGCCCCGACCCGCTCGGCGGCGAAGGACTGAGCGCCTTCCTCGCCGTCGGCCAGGGAGCCGACCGCTATGTGCACCTCGTCGGTCTGCGGCCCACCGGCGGTGAGGACGACCACGTCGAGCTGGTGCACTCCGTCCAGTTCCAGACCGGCCGTCCCGCCGTGGCCTGGCGCCCCATCGGACACTCCAACGGCAAGGGGCCCTGGACCGGCGACCCGGCCGTCGCCGTGGACGCCCAGGGCCGCGTGTACGTCTTCGTGCGCAACGGCGGCGGCGGACTCAGCGTGCGGGCCCAGAAGGACGCCGGCGGCTGGCACCCCTGGTGGGACCTGATGGGCTCGAAGACCGACCCCTCGCCGGTCGCCCTCACCAACGGCTCGGGCATGGTCGAACTGCTCAGCTGCCACGCCAAGGGCCTCGTCCGCTACGTGCAGCGGGAGGCGGGCGCCAAGCCGCTCCGTGAGGAGCTGGTCCCCGCCTCGGTGGTCATGGGGACCCTGGCGGCCACCACCGGCCCCTCCGGCCACGTCACCCTCTTCTACCTCGACGGGGACGGCCGGGTCTGCGCCTGGTCCCCGGAGCGCTCCCTGGAGCCCACGCCGCTCGGCGACGCCGTCGGCACCGGGCGCCTCGCCGCCACCCGCTGCCTCATCGACGGCTTCGACTGCACGGTCCTCGCCCAGCAGTCCGCCGACGGCCGCCTCGCCCTCGCCGCCTACCCGAGCGAGCAGGAGAGCGAGGGCATCAAGTGGTCGGAGACCGGGGACGTCCAGGGCGACCTGTCCACCGTCCTCACCCGGGGCCTCGACGGGCGCCTCGTCGCGATGGCCCTGGTCGGCGGCGCGGGCCTGGTCACCACCCGGCAGAAGGCGGCGGCCGAAGGCCTCCTCCTGGAGGGCTGGCGCTCCATAGGGTGACCCGCCCGCGACGACGGGAACGGCCCCGGCACCTGGAAGAGGTGCCGGGGCCGTTCCGCGTACGTCCGAGGTTACGCCGGGACGCTCGCCACGCCCTGCGGCAGGAAGCGCCTGCCGTTGGCGCGCTCGGAGACGCCCTCGCGGTCCAGGTACGGCGTGATGCCGCCCAGGTGGAAGGGCCAGCCCGCACCGGTGATCAGGCAGAGGTCGATGTCCTGCGCCTCGGCGACGACACCCTCCTCCAGCATCAGACCGATCTCCTGTGCCACCGCGTCCAGGACCCGGGCCCGGACCTGCTCCTCGGTCAGGACGGAGTCGCCCTGGACGAGGAGGGCGGCGACCTCCGGGTCGAGCTCCGGCTTGAAGCCGTTCTCGGGCTTGTAGACGTAGAAGCCGCGCTTGCCCGCCTCGACGACCGCCTTCAGGTTGGGCGAGACCGTGAACCGGTCCGGGAAGGCGCGGTTCAGGGTCTCGGAGACGTGCAGCCCGATCGCCGGGCCGACCAGCTCCAGCAGGACCAGCGGGGACATCGGCAGACCCAGCGGCTCGACCGCCTTCTCCGTCGTGGCCACCGGGGTGCCCTCGTCGATGACGTTCTGGATCTCGCCCATGAAGCGGGTCAGGATGCGGTTCACGACGAACGCCGGGGCGTCCTTGGTGAGGACCGCGGTCTTCCTCAGCTTCTTCGCGACACCGAACGCGGTGGCCAGCGAGGCCTCGTCGGTCCGCTCGCCGCGCACGATCTCCAGGAGCGGGAGGATCGCGACCGGGTTGAAGAAGTGGAAGCCGACCACGCGCTCGGGGTGCTTCAGCTGCGAGGCCATCTCCGAGACGGACAGCGAGGAGGTGTTGGTGGCGAGGATCGCGTGCGCCGGGGCGACCGCCTCGACCTCCGCGAACACCTTCTGCTTGACGCCCATCTCCTCGAACACGGCCTCGATGATGAAGTCCGCGTCCGCGAAGCCCTCGGCCTTGTCCAGGACACCGGAGACCAGGCCCTTGAGCCGGTTGGCCTTGTCCTGGTTGATCCGGCCCTTGCCGAGCAGCTTCTCGATCTCGCCGTGGACGTAGCCCACGCCCTTGTCGACGCGCTCCTGGTCGATGTCGGTCAGGACGACCGGCACCTCCAGACGGCGCAGGAACAGCAGGGCGAGCTGGGAGGCCATCAGACCGGCGCCGACGACACCGACCTTGGTGACCGGGCGGGCCAGCGACCTGTCCGGGGCGCCGGCGGGGCGCTTGGCGCGCTTCTGCACCAGGTTGAAGGCGTAGATGCCGGAGCGCAGCTCGCCGCCCATGATCAGGTCGGCGAGCGCCCGGTCCTCGGCGTCGAAGCCCTTCTGCAGGTCGCCGTCCTTGGCGTCCCCGATGATGTCGAGGGCGCGGTAGGCGGCCGGGGCGGCGCCGTGGACCTTGGAGTCGGCGAGGGCGCGGCCCTTGGCGACGGCCTGGTCCCAGGCCTCGCCCCGGTCGATCTCCGGGCGCTCGACGGTGACGGAGCCGTTGAGGACCCCGGCCGTCCAGACCAGCGACCGCTCCAGGAAGTCGGCGCCCTCGAACAGGGCGTCGGCGATGCCCAGCTCGAAGACCTGCGCGCCCTTGAGCTGGCGGTTCTGGTTCAGCGAGTTCTCGATGATGACCGAGACGGCCTTCTCCGGGCCGATCAGGTTCGGCAGGAGGGCGCAGCCGCCCCAGCCGGGCACCAGACCGAGGAAGACCTCGGGCAGCGAGAAGGCCGGGAGGGCCTTCGACACGGTGCGGTAGGTGCAGTGCAGACCGACCTCGACGCCGCCGCCCATGGCCGCGCCGTTGTAGTACGCGAAGGTCGGCACGGCGAGCCCGGAGAGCCGCTTGAAGACGTCGTGGCCGCCCTTGCCGATGGCGAGCGCCTCGTCGTGCTTCCGCAGCAGCTCGACGCCCTTGAGGTCGGCGCCGACGGCGAAGATGAACGGCTTGCCGGTGAGGCCGACGCCGGTGATCTCACCGTTCGCGGCCTCGGCCTCGACCTGGTCGATCGCCGCGTTCAGGTGGGCCAGCGACTGCGGGCCGAAGGTGGTCGGCTTGGTGTGGTCGAAGCCGTTGTCCAGCGTGATCAGGGCGAACCGGCCCGCACCCGCGGGCAGTTCGAAGTGCCGTACGTGGGCGCTGGTGACGACCTCGTCGGGGAAGAGCTCGGCGGCGCCCTTCAGAAGCTCGGCGGTGGTGCTCACTTGCCCTCCCAGTGGGGGTTCTCCCAGATGACCGTCGCGCCCATGCCGAAGCCGACGCACATGGTGGTGAGGCCGTAACGGACCTGCGGCTGCTCCTCGAACTGGCGGGCCAGCTGGGTCATCAGCCGGACGCCGGAGGAGGCGAGCGGGTGACCGTAGGCGATGGCGCCGCCGTACTGGTTCACCCGGGTGTCGTCGTCGGCGATGCCGTAGTGCTCCAGGAAGGCGAGGACCTGGACGGCGAAGGCCTCGTTGATCTCGAAGAGCTGGATGTCCTCGATGGACAGTCCGGCCTTGGCGAGGGCCTTCTCGGTCGCCGGGATCGGGCCGTAGCCCATGACCTCGGGCTCGACGCCCGCGAAGGCGTACGAGACGAGGCGCATCCTGACCGGGAGGCCGTTCTCGCGGGCGAACTCCTCGGAGGCGATGATCGAGGCGGTGGCGCCGTCGTTGAGACCGGCCGCGTTGCCCGCGGTCACGTTGCCGTGGACGCGGAACGGCGTCTTCAGGCCCGCGAGGGACTCCAGGGTGGTGCCGGGACGCATCGGCTCGTCGGCCGTGACCAGGCCCCAGCCGGTCTCACCGGTGGTGGCGTCGGTGCGGCGGACCGAGACCGGCACCAGGTCCTGCTGGATCTTGCCGTCGGCGTACGCCTTGGCGGCCTTCTCCTGCGAGCGCACGGCGTACTCGTCGGCGCGCCGCTTGGTGATGCCCGGGTAGCGGTCGTGCAGGTTCTCGGCGGTCATGCCCATGAAGAGGGCGGACTCGTCGACGAGCTTCTCCGACACGAAGCGCGGGTTCGGGTCGACGCCCTCGCCCATGGGGTGGCGGCCCATGTGCTCGACGCCACCGGCGATGACGGCGTCGTACGCGCCGAAGGCGATCGAACCGGCGACCGAGGTCACGGCGGTCAGGGCGCCCGCGCACATGCGGTCGATGGAGTAGCCGGGCACCGACTGGGGCAGTCCGGCGAGGATGCCCGCCGTACGGCCCAGGGTCAGGCCCTGGTCGCCGATCTGGGTGGTCGCGGCGATGGCGACCTCGTCGATCTTCGCGGGGTCGAGACCCGGGTTCCGGCGCAGCAGCTCCCGGACGGCCTTCACGACGAGGTCGTCGGCGCGGGTCTCGTGGTAGATGCCCTTCGGGCCCGCCTTGCCGAACGGGGTGCGGACGCCGTCGACGAAGACGACGTCCCTGACGGTACGAGGCACGATGGCTCTCCTCCAGGGTGCGGGGTGGCACTGCTGCTGCGGCCCACGCCTAAGCGTGCGCTTGCTTCCCCCATGCTACTTACGAGTAACCAGACTGCCCACCCCTTGGGCCCCAAGCGGCGAAGGTCACATCCGCCACCCTGCCGCAAGAGGCCGGGCGGCGCCGGGGAACCGCCCGGAAAGACGGAACGGCCCCCGGCGTCCTCGCGGATGCCGGGGGCCGTCCCCGTACGGGGTCAGGCGGTCGCCGTCAGGGCCTTCACCAGGAGCGGGGTCACCAGCTCCACCTGCCAGGGCCGCGCGCCGTACCCGCTCAGGGCGGCGGACACGCTCTCGGTCCCCGCCGTCGGCGGCTCCCAGCAGACCCGGCGCACGGTGTCCGGGGTGATCAGGTTCTCCTGCGGCAGGTGCAGGGTCTCCGCCAGCGCCGACACCGCCGTGCGCGCCGCCGAGAGCCGCGCCGCCGCCGCCGGGTCCTTGTCCGCCCAGGCGCGCGGCGGCGGCGGACCCGCCACCTGCGTGCCCGGCTGCGGCAGCTCGTTCTCCGGCAGCGCCCTGGCCCGGTCCACCGAAGCCTGCCACTGCTCCAGCTGACGGCGGGCCATCCGGTGCCCGAAGCCGGGCAGCGCGGTCAGCGCGGCCACGTTCACCGGGACGGCGAGCGCCGCCTCCACGATCGCCGCGTCGCTCAGCACCTTGCCGGGGGAGACGTCCCGCCGCTGGGCGATCCTGTCGCGGGCCGTCCACAGCTCCCGTACGACCGCCATCTGGCGGCGCCGCCGCACCTTGTGCATCCCGGAGGTGCGCCGCCAGGGGTCCTTGCGCGGCGGGGCGGGCGGGGCGGAGGCGATGGCGTCGAACTCCTGGAGGGCCCATTCCAGCTTGCCCTGCCGGTCCAGCTCCTTCTCCAGCGCGTCGCGCAGGTCGACGAGGAGTTCCACGTCGAGCGCCGCGTACCGCAGCCAGGGCTCGGGCAGCGGGCGGGTGGACCAGTCGACGGCGGAGTGGCCCTTCTCCAGGGCGTAGCCGAGGACGGACTCGACCATCGCGCCGAGACCGACGCGCGGGAACCCCGCGAGCCGTCCGGCCAGTTCCGTGTCGAACAGCGAGGTCGGCACCATGCCTATGTCCCGCAGACAGGGCAGGTCCTGGGTCGCCGCGTGCAGGATCCACTCGGTGCCTTCGAGCGCCTCGCCGAAGCCGGAGAGGTCGGGGCAGCCGACCGGGTCGATGAGCGCGGTGCCCGCGCCCTCGCGGCGGAGCTGGACGAGGTAGGCGCGCTGGCCGTAGCGGTAGCCGGAGGCGCGCTCGGCGTCCACGGCGAGGGGCCCGCGTCCGGCGGCGAAGGCGGCGATCACCCCGGCGAGGGCGTCCGCGGTCTCGACGACGGGCGGAATCCCTTCGCGGGGCTCCAGCAACGGGATCGGAAGCCCAATCGCAGGGACGTCGTCGTCCGGGGGGCCGCCCCCGGTGGTGCGCAGTGCGGTGTCTGCTGCGGTCTCTTGGGCGTCGGTCACCTGTCAAGGGTATCGGTGAACGGCGGGCGCCCGCCGACGGAACGTTCCGTCGACAGGCGCCGGGTCTTTGTCGACCGGGTGGGTCAGTGGATGATCCCGGTCCGCAGGGCCACCGCGACCATGCCCGCCCGGTCTCCGGTGCCCAGCTTGCGGGCGATCCTGGCGAGGTGGCTCTTCACCGTGAGGGCGGAGAGGCCCATGGAGACGCCGATCGCCTTGTTCGACTGGCCCTCCGCGACGAGCCGGAGCACTTCGACCTCACGGCCGGAGAGCTCGCGGTAGCCGCCCGGGTGGCTCGGGGCACCCGGGGGGCGGCGGTGGCCGAGCCGGGCGGCGGCGGCACCGATGGGGGCGGCGCCCGGCCTGGTCGGATGGCCGATGTTGGTCCGGGTGCCGGTGACGACATAGCCCTTCACGCCGCCCGCGAGGGCGTTGCGCACGGCGCCGATGTCGTCGGCGGCCGAGAGGGCGAGGCCGTTGGGCCAGCCCGCGGCGCGGGTCTCGGACAGCAGGGTCAGACCGCTGCCGTCGGGCAGGTGGACGTCGGCAACGCAGATGTCGCGCGGGTTGCCGACGCGGGGGCGTGCCTCCGCGATGGACGAAGCCTCGATCACGTCACGTACTCCGAGGGCCCACAGGTGGCGGGTCACGGTGGAACGGACGCGCGGGTCGGCCACGACGACCATGGCCGTCGGCTTGTTCGGGCGGTAGGCGACCAGGCTTGCGGGCTGCTCGAGGAGAACGGACACCAGGCCTCCTGAAAAGGATGCGGGACGGGGCCGGCTCGGGGAAGAAGCCGGGGGGTGAACCCGTGCTGTGAAGGGGTCACTGACTCCTTCGGCAGGAGGGCGGCCCGCCTTTAGGGAAAGATCACGATTTGGTGAGTAACAATTAGGGCAATTCGGATGCGTGATCGATCATCCTACGAACGGCCCCCGCCCCGTCACCCCCACGAGGGAGCACCGGAGCACCCGTCCGGCCACCCGGGACCGTGACCGGCCCGGCCACGGTCCCGGACCGTCCCGGACCGCCCCGCCAGGCGTGCGGGCCGCCCGTCCGGGAAGGGCCCCGCGCCCGTGGGCCGTCGCCCCGCCGGGGGCCCCGCACCCGCGGGCCGTTTCGCTTCCGTGGACCGCCCGCCCGTCGGACACCCCGGGCCCGCCGGGGGCGACGCGTCCGCCGCCGGACCTCATGCCTGCTGCGGGCCCCGCCGCTGGGGCAACGAGACGACCCCCGCCCCCGACACCGTCCCCGCCGCACCCGGTTCCACCGCGACCGGCGGCAGCCCCGCGATCTGGCAGAGCAGATCGCACCAGGCCGCCAGGTGCGCCCCCGTGTCCGGCACCCCGCCCAGCCCCTCCCGGGGCGTCCACGACGCCCGGATCTCGATCTGGGTCGCGGGCCTGCGGTCCGCGAGCCCCCCGAAATAGTGCGAGCCCGCCATCGTCACCGTCCCGCTCGCCTCCCCGTACGAGAGCCCCCGCGCCTCCAGCGCCCCCGTCAGCCAGGACCAGCACACCTCGGGCAGCAGCGGGTCCGCCGCCATCTCCGGCTCCAGCTCCGCCCGTACGAGCGTCACCAGGCGGAACGTTCCCTTCCAGGCCTCGTGCCCGTCCGGGTCGTGCAGCAGCACGAGCCGTCCGTCCGCGAGGTCCTCCTCGCCGTCCACCACGGCCGCCTCCACCGCGTACGCGTACGGCGCGAGACGCTGCGGGGGCCGCGTCGGATCGACCTCCACCTCCGGCCTCAGCCGCGCCCCCCGCAGCGCCTCCACCGCCCGCCGGAACGCGAGCGGCACCGGGTTCGTCTCCGTGCTGTCCGCCGTTTCGCCCGTCCCTCGATCGCCGTCGGAATGATCGGAAAAATGTCCCTGCGCCGCAGCCATGCGGGGAAGAGTAGGCGGAACGGGCCCTCCGTGCAGGGAGGACACCCGGCCCGGCCGAGCGGCTTCCCGCCACATGCGAAGATTCGGGGCGTGAGTGCCAACGACCTTTCCCTCGCCCAAGACCCCACCGGTGCCGCCGCCACCCCCGCCGCGGGCCGCCCGACGGACCCGCGGTCGCGGACGCACGACTCCGCGTTCCTCAAGGCGTGCAGGCGGGAGCCCGTGCCGCACACCCCCGTGTGGTTCATGCGGCAGGCCGGGCGCTCCCTCCCCGAGTACCTGAAGGTGCGCGAGGGCATCCCCATGCTCGAATCGTGCATGAGGCCGGAACTCGTCACCGAGATCACCCTCCAGCCCGTCCGCCGCCACAAGGTCGACGCCGCCATCTACTTCAGCGACATCGTCGTCCCCCTCAAGGCCATCGGCCTCGACCTCGACATCAAGCCCGGCGTCGGGCCCGTCGTCGCCGACCCGATCCGCACCCGCGCCGACCTCGACCGGCTCCGAGACCTGACCCCCGAGGACGTCCACTACGTCACCGAGGCCATCGGGATGCTCACCGGGGAACTGGGCGACACCCCGCTCATCGGCTTCGCGGGCGCCCCCTTCACGCTCGCGAGCTACCTCGTCGAGGGCGGCCCGTCGCGCAGCCACGAGCGCACCAAGGCGCTCATGTACGGCGACCCGCAGCTCTGGGCCGATCTGCTCGACCGGCTCGCCGAGATCACCTCCGCCTTCCTCAAGGTCCAGATCGAGGCGGGCGCCTCCGCCGTCCAGCTCTTCGACTCCTGGGTCGGCGCCCTCGCCCCGGCCGACTACCGCCGCTCCGTGATGCCCGCCTCCACGAAGGTCTTCGACGCGGTCGCCGGATACGGCGTCCCCCGCATCCACTTCGGCGTCGGCACCGGCGAACTCCTCGGCCTCATGGGCGAGGCCGGGGCGGACGTCGTCGGCGTCGACTGGCGCGTCCCGCTCGACGAGGCCGCCCGCCGCGTCGGCCCCGGCAAGGCGCTCCAGGGCAATCTGGACCCCGCCGTGCTGTTCGCCCCCGAGCAGGTCGTCCGGGACAAGGCCGACGAGGTCCTCGCCGCCGCGAAGGGACTCGAAGGCCATGTCTTCAACCTCGGCCACGGCGTCATGCCCTCGATGGACCCGGACGCGCTGACCCGTCTCGTCGACCACGTCCACACGCGCACGGCGGTCTGAGCCGCGCCCACCACCACGACGACGGCACGGACCCACGACGGCCGCCGGGGAACCCTCCCCGGCGGCCGTCGCCGTACCCGCACGCGCCGCACCCCGCACGCGCCGACGCGCACGAGCCCAACCCGTACGAGCCGACCCGTGAAGCCGCACCCGGACCGCCGTCCCCGGGGACCCCGCCCCGCCGTCCCCAGAGCCGTATCGCCGCAGCCCCGCCGGGGCCGACGAGGCCGCCCCGCGCCCGTCGCCGTGCCTCAGCCCGCCGCGCGGACCGCCG
This sequence comes from Streptomyces sp. NPDC059247, assembly GCF_042754005.1. NCBI lineage: Bacteria > Bacillati > Actinomycetota > Actinomycetes > Kitasatosporales > Streptomycetaceae > Streptomyces > Streptomyces sp. NPDC059247. Next base: position 159,788 of record NZ_JBHYZW010000005.1, on the reverse strand, counting down.
CCGTCGCCTTGCGGGCCGCGACCAGGACCGGGTCCCAGACCGGTGAGAACGGCGGCGCGTACCCCAGGTCCAGCGCCGTCATCGCCTCCACCGTCATCCCCGCCGTCAACGCGACCGCCGCCACGTCCACCCGCTTCGCCGCGCCCTCACGGCCCACGATCTGCACCCCGAGCAGCCGCCCCGAACGCCGCTCGGCCAGCATCTTCACCGTCATGGGCGCCGCTCCCGGGTAGTACCCCGCCCGGCTCGTCGACTCCACCGTCACCGACACGAACCGCAGCCCCACCGCGCGGGCGTCCTTCTCCCGCAGCCCCGTCCGCGCGATCTCCAGGTCGCACACCTTCGACACGGCGGTGCCCACCACCCCCGGGAACGTCGCGTACTCCCCGCCCACGTTCGTCCCGATCACCTGCCCCTGCTTGTTCGCGTGGGTCCCCAGCGGCACGTGCCGCTCCCGGTTCGCCACCAGGTCCAGCACCTCCACGCAGTCACCGCCCGCCCACACGTCCTCGTGCCCCCGCACCCGCATCGCCAGGTCCGTCAGCAGCCCGCCGTGCGCCCCCAGCGGCAGGCCCGCCTCCCGCGCCAGGGACGTCTCCGGCACCACGCCCATCCCGAGGACCACCACGTCCGCCGGATACTCGGCCGCGTCCGTCGCCACCGCCCGCACCCGCCCGTCCGGGCCGGTCAGGACCTCCGTCACCTCCGCCGACGCCACCGTCACGATCCCCAGACCGTCCATCGCCCGGTGCACCAGCCGCCCCATGTCCGGATCGAGCGTCGCCATCGGCTGCTCACCCCGGTGCAGCACCGTCACCTCGTACCCCCGGTGCAGCAGCGCCTCCGCCATCTCCACCCCGATGTACCCGGCGCCCACCACCACCGCCCGCCGCCCCGGCGACCCCGCCAGCGCGTCCAGCAGCGCCTGCCCGTCCTCCAGGGTCTGCACCCCGTGCACCCCCGGCGCGTCGATGCCCGGCAGCGCCGGACGCCGGGGCCGCGCCCCCGTCGCGATCACCAGCTTGTCGAAACCCGTCCACGACTCCGTACCCGCCGCCAGGTCCCGCGCCAGGACCCGGCGGCCCGCCACGTCGATCGCCGTGACCTCCGTCCGCGTCCGCAGACCGATGCCCCGCGCCCGGTGCTCCTCCGGCGAACGCGCGATCAGCTCCTCCCGCGCGGCCACCTCGCCGCCGACCCAGTACGGAATCCCGCACGCCGAGTACGACGAGAACCGGCCCCGCTCGAAAGCGACGATCTCCAGCTCCTCCGGACCCCTGAGCCTGCGTGCCTGGGACGCGGCGGACATCCCCGCCGCGTCACCCCCGATGACCACCAGTCGTTCCCTCATGCCCCCATTCTCAAGGGCCCGGTCCTCCGCCGGGGCGCTTCAGCCGGTGGAACGCCCCGCGCCCCTCCGGATCACTCGCCGGAGGTCCCGGAGGTCCCGGGGGACTCCGGCGGAGCGGTCGGCACCGGGGCCCCGGCGGCGTTCCGGGGGGCCGTCGGCGGTACGGGGAAGTGGGCGCCCCGCGCCCGGCGGCGCGCGGCCAGGCGCGGGCGGACCAGCCGGCGCCACAGCGGGTACGCCACCAGGGCCACCGCCAGCCACGGGGCCAGCGCCGTGAGCACGATCCCGATCCAGGCGACCGAGCCCGCCAGCGCGTTCCACCCGCCCGCCAGCGCGTCACCGAAGCCCGGACGGCCCGGCTCCTCCTCCGCCGCCTCCTTCGACGTCTCCAGCAGCGTCAGCGTGATCGTCGCCAGCGACGTCCGGTCCTTCAGCGAAGCCCGCTGCGCGAGCAGCGACTCCAGGTCCGCCTGCCGACGGCTCAGCTCGCCCTCCAGCGTCACCACGTCGGCCAGCCGCTCCGCCCGGTCCATCAGCGTCCGCACCCGGGCGACGCTCGCCCGCTGGGTCGCGATCCGGCTCTCGACGTCCACGACCTGCTCGGTCACGTCCTTGGCGTTCGCCTTGCGGGCCAGCAGCTTCCCCGTGCCCGCCAGTTCCCCGAGGACGGAGTCGTACCGCTCCTGCGGTACCCGGAGCACCAGGGTGGACGTCATGTGCCCCTCGTCGATCCGCTCCGTCGTCTCGTTCTCCACGTGCCCGCCCGCGCCCACCGCCACCCGGCGGGCCGTGGCCAGCGACTTCGTCGCGTCGGCGACCTCCACCTCCAGCGAGGCCGTCCGGATGACGTGCTGCTCGGCCGGAACCTTCGCCTTCGCCTCGCCGGACGTCGTCCCCGGCGACCCCTTCCGGGCGGTCGCGTCCCCCGCCGCCCCGCCCTCCTCGTAGCTCCGCGCCGCGCTCAGGTCCGCCTTCTCCGAGGCCCCCTCGGTGGCGCCCGAGCAGCCGGTCACCGCCAGTGCGGCGGTGAGCAGGACGGCCCCCGCCGCCGTACGCGTTCTCGCCGTGGTCCGTGTGCTCTTCATGGGTCCCCCCGGGATCGTGGTGCGTGTCGGTCGTTCGACGTACGCACCCCCGGAACGGGTTGCCGTCCCCGGATCGCGAAGTGGTCACGGTCCGGCCTCGGAACGGAAGCCCCCGGGGACCCCGCCACGGCCCCGCCCCCGGCGAAGGCACCCCGGGCGATTTGAGAGAGTGGTCCCATGAACGCGGACACCACGGGACCCCATGTCGTCGTCGCCGGAGGCGGTATCGCCGGACTCGCGGCCGCCCACCGGCTGGCCGCCGCCGGTCACCGGGTGACCCTCCTCGAAGCGGGCCCCCGGCTCGGCGGCAAGCTGCTCGCCGGGGAGATCGAGGGCGCCCCCGTGGACCTCGGCGCCGAGTCGCTGCTGGCCCGCCGCCCCGAGGCCGTCGAACTGGCCCGCGCGGTCGGCCTCGGCGACCGGCTCCAGGCCCCCGCCACCACCACCGCGTCCGTCTGGTCCCGGGGCGCCCTGGTCCCCATGCCCAAGGGACACGTCATGGGCGTCCCCGGCGACGCCCGCGCCGTCGGGGGACTCCTCTCCGAGGACGGTCTGCGCCGCGTCGCCCTCGACGCCGAGCTGCCGCCGACCGACATCGGCGACGACATCGCCATCGGCGCGTACGTGGCCGCCCGGATGGGCCGCGAGGTCGTCGACCGGCTCGTCGAACCCCTCCTCGGCGGTGTCTACGCCGGAGACGCCTACCGCATCTCGATGCGCGCCGCCGTCCCCGCCCTCTTCGACGCCGCCCGCGCGCACCCCACGCTCACCGACGCCGTCCGCGCCGTCCAGTCGGCCGCCGCCACCGTCCCCGCCGACCCGGCGGGGGCCGCCACCGGACTCGGCGGATCCGTCTTCCTGGGGCTCCGGGGCGGCGTCGGCACCCTGCCCGCCGCCGTCGCCGACGCCGTCCGCGCCGCGGGCGGCGAGATCCTCACCGGCACCCCCGTGACCTCGCTGCGCCGCACCGTCGAAGGCGGCTGGCGGGTCGCGGCCGACGACCGCGTCCTCGACGCCGACGCCGTCGTCCTCGCCACCCCCGCCGGGCCCGCCGCCGCGCTCCTCGCCGACCACGCGCCCGCCGCCGCCACCGAACTGCGGGCCGTCGAGTACGCCTCCATGGCCCTGGTCACCCTCGCCTTCCGGCGCACCGACATGCCCGAGCTGGCCGGTTCCGGCTTCCTCGTGCCGCCCGTCGACGGGCACACCGTCAAGGCCTCCACCTTCTCCTCGCGGAAGTGGCGCTGGGTCGCCGAAGGAGCCCCCGGCCTCTTCGTGCTCCGCACCTCCGTCGGACGCCACGGCGAGGAGCACCAGACCGCACGCGAGGACACCGACCTCGTCGCCGCCTCCCTCAAGGACCTGGCCGCCGCCACCGGCCTCGCCGCCCGGCCCGTCGCCACCACGGTCACCCGCTGGACCGGCGGTCTGCCCCAGTACCCGGTCGGCCATCTCGCCCGGGTCGCCCGGATCCGCGAGGCGGTCGCCGCGCTCCCCGGACTGCGGGTCGCGGGAGCCGCGTACGACGGTGTCGGCATCCCCGCGTGCGTCGCCTCGGCCCACCGCGCGGCCGACGAGATCATCGCCACGTCGAAAAGGACCGACCCCGGTGCGGGGCACTCCCTGTGACGGGCGAGAATAGGCGTATGAGTGCGCCCGAAAAGATCCCGAACGCCGGTAAGAAGGCGAAGGACCTCAACGAGGTCATCCGCTACACCCTGTGGTCCGTCTTCAAGCTGCGCGACGTTCTCCCCGAGGACCGAGGCGGCTACGCCGACGAGGTCCAGGAGCTGTTCGACCAGCTCGCCGCCAAGGACATCACCGTCCGCGGCACGTACGACCTGTCCGGTCTGCGCGCCGACGCCGACGTCATGATCTGGTGGCACGCCGAGACGAGCGACGAGCTCCAGGAGGCGTACAACCTCTTCCGCCGCACCCGCCTGGGCCGCGCCCTGGAGCCGGTCTGGTCGAACATGGCGCTGCACCGCCCCGCCGAGTTCAACAAGTCGCACATCCCGGCCTTCCTGGCCGACGAGAACCCGCGCGACTACGTCTCGGTCTACCCCTTCGTGCGCTCCTACGACTGGTACCTGCTGCCCGACGAGGACCGTCGCCGGATGCTCGCCGACCACGGCAAGATGGCCCGCGGCTACCCGGACGTGCGCGCCAACACGGTCGCCTCCTTCTCGCTCGGCGACTACGAGTGGCTCCTCGCCTTCGAGGCGGACGAGCTGCACCGCATCGTGGACCTGATGCGCCACCTGCGCGCCTCCGAGGCGCGGATGCACGTCCGCGAGGAGGTCCCGTTCTACACCGGCCGTCGCAAGAGCGTCGCCGAGCTGGTGGCGGGCCTGGCCTGACGGCCGTACGAAGACCTGGTGGCGGCCCGGCTCCCGGCCGGGTGCGCCACCCACGACCCGGAAGATCAGACGGCGGGCGGGAACGTTTCGCCCGTCGTTCCAGCGACACCGGGTCCGGCACCGGGTGCGGCGCGCCTCAGCGCGCCGCACCGGCGTCCTTTCCGGGCCCGCACGGCCCGCCCCGCGCCTCAGCCGCCGCACGAGCTGGAGCTGGAACTCCCGCACGAGCTGGAGGAACCGGAGCCCCCGCAGGAGGAACCGCTCCCGCCGCCGCAGCCGGAGCCCCCGCCGGAGCACGCACCGGACGAGCAGGAACCGCCGCCCCCGGAGCAGGAGTTCCCGCCGCCGCACGAGCTGGTCCCCGCGCACCACACGGTCGCGGCCCCGACGCCGCCCCCGGCCCAGGAGGCGTCCCCGGCCGACGTACGGCTCCGGCCGCCGCGCCCCCGGCGCCCGACCGGGCCGTAGAACCGGGCGGCGGCCACGAACAGCTCCCGCACCACCGGGTCCCGCAGGGCTCCGAGGCCGTACAGCGCCACCAGGTGACCGGCGTCCCCGGGACGCGCGTGGTCACGGCCGTACGCGGACACCGCCCGGCGCCCGGCCGGGGTGACCTGCCCGGCGCCGAGCGCCCCGCAGACGACGGCCGCGAGCACGGCGGCGATCAGCGCGGGCGCCACCTTCAGGACGAACGGGAACGAAGGATCCCCGGCGACGAAGTCCATCACGGTGAGGACGAACGCCACCGGGAACAGCGGGAGGGTCCCGAAGCCGACCACCGCGCACCGCCGCAGGACGGACCGCCGGACGGCGGGGGCGACGAGCAGCCCGCGCGCGGCCAGACCGTCGCCGATCTCCTGGACCGCCGGGTGCCGCATCACCGCGAGCCGCAGCTGGTGCAGCGCCCCGTGCGGGGCTTCGGCGTGTGCCTGGAGCACGGCGCGCTCCACCGGGTCGTACGCGAGGGGGCGGAGCACCGACACGATGCCGGGGCCGCCGACCGCCAGCCTGCCGTCGGCCTGGAGCGCCGCGAGGGCGGTGTCGGCGACCCTGGCGGGCCCGCCGTTGAGGAAGGCCGCCTCGTACCGGTCGTGGAGGGGCCCGCCGGACCCGCGACGGGACCGGACGAGCCCGGTGACGACCAGCGCGACGCCGACGGCGGCGGCCAGGTAGAAGAGCGGGACGGCGATGTTCATGGGCGCCTCATCTCCGGGCCAGGGCGTGCCGCGCGGCCCGGACGAGCCGGGTCGCGCGGCCGGGCGGACGACTGTCGGAACGTTCCTGCCACCATGCGGTCAGTTCCCGCCGCGCCTCCTCCCGCTCCGGCCGTCCGGCCATCAGGAGGTGCTCGGCGAAGTTCAGCGCGTCCCGGCGGTAGGTGCCGGTCAGGGGGCGGGACCTGGCGTACGCGAGGAACGCGGGGCGGAATCCGCCGCCCAGGATCCCGGGCAGCTCGGGCGCGACCTTCGCGACGATCCCGGCGCGCTTGGCCGCGAGCGCCCGGCTCTGCACCCCGAGCCTCCGGGTGTCGAAGCCCTCGGGCGCGGGCGTCCCGGCGACGAGCGCGGAGAGCAGCGAGACCTGGGCGACGGCGACCCGCTGCCGGGCGCCGGGAGCGGCGGCGGGGCCGCCGGACGCGGACGGGGTGCTGCCGGTGGGCGCTCCGACGGAGGCTCCGGAGGGCGGGACCTGGCTGTCGGGTGCGGGCGTGGGGGCCGGTCGGGACACGGGCAGGTCGGCCGACCTCGCCGCCGCCCCCGCTTCCGGCTCCGGCCGCGACCCCGCCCCCGGCTCCGGCCCCGTCCCTGCCCCCGGCTCCGGACCGTTCGGCATCGTGCCGCCCGGGGCGTGGGCGTCCGCGCCGATGAGCAGGGGGTGGCGGGCCGGTGCGGGGTGCCGGGAGGCCCGTATCCCGTGACGGTCCGCCGCCCGCGCCCCCGCGACCGTCGCCCTGACGGCGCTCAGTTCGTCGGCGAGTTCCGCCGCCGGAGGGAAGTCGTCGTCCCGTTCGAGCAGGACGCCCGGCGGCGCGACCCGGCTCGCCAGGTCCGCCAGGATGTCGAGGACGGCCTCCGGGACGGGGTGCGCGTGGGTGTCGTGCCAGACGCCGTCCCGCTCCACGCCCCCGGCCACGTGCACGTACGCGAGGGCCTCCCACGGCAGTTCGGCCAGCGCCCGCGCCGGGTCCTCGCCCCGGTTGACGTGGTTGGTGTGAAGATTGGCGACGTCGATCAGGAGCCGCACCCCCGTGCGCTCCACCAGCTCCGCGAGGAACCGGCCCTCCGACATCTCCTCGTCCGGCCAGGAGACGAGCGCCGCGATGTTCTCCAGGGCCAGCGGAACGGGCAGCGCGTCCTGCGCGATCCGCACGTTCTCGCAGAGCACGTCGAGCGCGTCCCGGGTCCGGGGCACCGGCAGCAGATGGCCCGCTTCCAGGCGCGGTGTCGCGGTCAGCGGCCCCCCGGCCCGTACGAACGCGATGTGCTCGGTGACCAGCGGCGCCCCCAGCGCCACCGCCTTCTCGGCCAGCGCCGCGAGGCGCGCCGGGTCGGGCCGGTCGGCGCCGCCGAGCCCCAGCGAGACCCCGTGCGGGACGACCGTGACGCCGCGCCGCCGCAGCCTGGTCAGTGAGTCGGGCAGATGGCCGACGCAGATGTTCTCCGCGACGACCTCCACCCAGTCGATTCCGGACAGTCCCTCGACCGCTTCCGCGATCTCGGGACGCCAGCCCATGCCGATGCCGAGTTCCGTCATGTCCCCCTCCTCCGGGTCCTCAGTCACCCAGGTGATGGCCCCGCGGCGACTGTTCGAATCCCAGGAGGGGGACGTTCAGAGCTTCATTTGAGGTTCCGGCCGGGAGTCCGGGCCGGAGGGGACAGCAGGGCCGGGCGGGGCGTTCGGTGGCCGAGAGTGGTCGCCGCGAGGGCGATCAGGACGGCCGTGCCCGCGGTCTCGACGTACAGCGTCGGCTGTACGAGCTCCGCGTGGAGCGACTCCTCGAACCCGAACAGGCCGGTGGTGAGGCTGAGGACCAGGGCACCCAGGGTGCCCGCGGTGAACAGCGCGGCGACCGCGGCGAGCGGGGCGAGCCCGCGCACCGGGGCGACCAGCAGCGCCACGGCGAGCAGGAGCCCGACGACGCCGTCGACCAGGAACAGCGGCCCGATGGTGGTCAGGTCCCGGTAGCCCTCCTGCCACAGGTACAGGTGGATGACGGCCATCGCGGCGGTGAGACCCGCACCGGCGAGGCGCAGGACGAGCCGCGCGACCGCCCGGTCAGTAGCCATTGCCGGGAGGGGGCGCGGGGGCGTTGACGCGGTCGGTGGGGGCGGGGGCGCCGCCGACGGTGATCTGCGTCTTCATGCCGAGGTCCTTGTGGCCGTCGACGGGGCAGAAGACCTGGTAGGTGCCGGACTTCAGGTTCACGGTGAGCGTCGTGGACCGGCCGGGCTGCAGGATCCCGGTGCGGCTGTTCCCGCCGGGGCCGTCCAGCTCCAGGGCGTGTTCCGTGTGCCCCTTGTTCTCCGCGGTGAAGGTGTACGGGCCGGGGTGGTACGTCTGCGGCGACAACTGGATGTGGAAGTCGGTCAGCACGGCCGTGACCTGGTTCGCGGAGGAGGAGACGGACGTCGCCGGGGGCGGGGCCGTGGGGGCGGCGCCGCCGGTGGTGGTGCCGCCCCCGCAGGCGGCGAGCAGTCCGACGAGGCCGCCGGTGGTCAGACCGAGCAGCACGCGCCGACGGGTGGACGGGATGGTCATGGGTCGGTCCTCCGGTCGTTTCCCCCTGCCAGGGATACGGGCTGACCCGGCCGGGGGATTGCGGTGGGGGGCGGGGGTTCGGGCGATCGGGCTCGGGGTCGGGGTCGGGGTCGGGATTCCGGGCGTCCGGGCCGAGGGCCGCGTCTCCCGGACCGCCGGACCGCCGGACCGCCGGACCGCCGGACCGCCGGGAGGCCGGGCTCGGGGGAGGAGAGGGGAGGAGAATGGGCGGGGCAATCCCTTCCGGGCCGCGGACCGTATCCCTGGCATGTGGCGCATGGGGCTTTCTCCCGGGCGGGTGTCCGACGAGGCACTGCTCACCGGCCTGACGACGGGCGATCCCGCGCTCGCCGTCGCGTTCGTGCGCCGCTTCCAGGGCCCGGTCTTCGGCGTGGCGCTCGCGGTCCTCGGGGACGCGCAGCTCGCCGAGGACATCGCCCAGCAGACCTTCGAACGGGCCTGGCGGCACGCGCAGGTGTACGACTCCCGGCGCGGCTCCGTACGGACCTGGCTGACGGTCATCGCGCACAACCTGGCGGTCGACGCGGCACGGGCCCGGCGGGCCCGGCCGTTCGCCCCCGAGGACCTGGACGCGCTGCTCGGCGCGGTGACCGAGACGCCCGAGCGGCGGGCCCTCGCCGACGACAGCGCGGAGCGGGTCCGGCGGGCCCTCGCGGAGCTGCCGAGGGAGCAGGCGCGGGCCCTGGTGATGGCCGGGATCTACGGGATGACCGCGCGGGAGGTCGCGGCGGCCGAGGACGTGCCGCTGGGCACGGCGAAGACCCGCATCCGGACGGGGACGCTCAAGGTCCGGGCGCTGCTCGACACGGTGGAGGGGCGGTGAACGGCATGGAGTGCGAGCGGCTGCGGGAGCTGGACGCCGAGCTGGCGCTCGGGGTCCTCCCGGCCCGCGAACGGGCCGAGGCGCTGGCCCATCTGGACCGCTGCCCGGACTGCCGTGAGCACGTCGAACGGCTGACGGCGGCCGGTGACGGGCTGCTCGCGCTGCTGCCGGACGCGGAACCCCCGGTCGGTTTCGAGAGCCGGGCGGTACGGGCGATGGGCGCGGCGCCCGCGCCGAAGCACGGCAGGTACCGGCTGAGGCTCGCGGCGGCCGGTACCGCGGCGGCCCTGGCCTGCGGGTTCGGCGGATGGGCGGTCGGCACGGTGGTCGAGGGCGCGCCCCCGGCGGTCTCGCAGCAGGCGGCCGGGGCCCTGCGGGAGGCGTCGCTGGTCGCCGACGGCCGGACGGTGGGCCGGGTCTTCGCCCACGGCGGGGACGGCGGCTGGGTGTACATGTCGGTCGACCTCGGCGGCTCCGCCCGGGGCCCGGTGCGCTGCCTCCTGGTGCGCGCCGACGGATCGACGGTCCCGGTGGGGACGTTCTCCCTCAAGGACGGTTACGGCGCCTGGGGCGCCCCGGCGCCCACCGACCCCACGACGGCGACCGGCGCCCGCCTGGTCTCCCCGACCGGCACGGTCCTGGCGACGGCTTCGTTCCCGGTGGGGTAGGCGGGGCAGGCGGGGTGGCCGGGAGCTGGTCGGCGGGGTGCCGCCGGGCGGCCGGTCGGGTCCTTCGGGAGCCTGTCGTCAGCGGGTCAGCGGGTCAGCGGGTCAGCGGGTCAGCGGGTCAACCGAGCCATCGGGAGGCGGGCCCGTCGTTCAGTCCCGCAGGCCCGTGCGGCCGGTCCCGCAGGCCCGTGCGGCGCTCGCGGGCCCGGCGGCTCGGGGGCGTTCGGCCCCGTACCCCCGCCCGTCCTCGGCGCGCCGAAGACCGGTCCTCCCGGACCGGACCGGCCGGGGTGCGCCCTTCCGGCCGGGGTCGCCCCGGCCGGACCTACGGCAGGTCGAGCCGCAGCCGGGGAGCGAAACGGGCGCTGCCCTCGGAGACGACCGTCTCGCCCGGGGCGATCTCCGTGAAACCCGCGTCCCGGACCACCGGAAGGCCGCTCGCGACCAGCGCCGCCCACCGGTCGGCCGGGGCCGTCCGCACGGCCAGCGGGAAGCCCTCGGCGCGCCAGGCCACGCGGTCCGCGTCCGGCATCGCCCACCACAGGAGCTGCGCCCCGTGGCCCGCCTGGGCCATCGACTTGCCCGCCGTCATGTCCAGCTCCGGGTTGAACCAGAGCGTCACCGCCCCGTCCGGCACCGGGCCCGGCTCGGCCGGGTCGTCGAGGTGGGTGCCCGAGACCTGGAGGCGGGCGAGGTCCTTGGGCCAGCCGTCGAGCGGGACCGGCGGGAAGACCCGTACCTCCGCCTCCTTCCCGGTGACGGTGATCCCCGGGAGCGTCCCGGCGCGCCGCCACTCCGCGCCCCGCGCCCGGCGCACCACCTTGCGGATGCGGGCGTCCTCCCAGTCCGCGACCGCCCGCGCCCACTCGCCGTCGCCGAGGGAACGCTCGTCGGTGAGGATCTCCAGGACGGCGCGCGCGGCCGTCTCCAGGGCATCGGTACGGGACGGGGGCGCGTCCCGTTCGATCCTCACCACCAGGGGGAGGACGAACTGGGGCTTTTCGTCGCGGAGGTCGGTGTCGTCGCTGCTCACCCGGCAAGTCTGCCACTGCCGGGACGGGGGACCGTTGTGGGAACCGGAGCTTCCGGGACAGGATGCCCGTATGCAGAGCGACCTTCTCGTCGGCGGACGCTCCGCCGGGACGTCCGGCTTCCCCGGGACGGCCCTCCGGGACGGCTTCGTGGCCGTCCGGCCGAGCGGGCCGACCTCCCGGAAGGCGTCGGGTTGAGGCTGGAGCGGGTCGGACGCAGGCACGGCCCGCGGGGGCCCTGGGTCCTCCGCGAGGTCGTCCTCGATCTGCCCGCCGCCGCCCTCGTCCGGGTGGTCGGCGCCAACGGCACCGGCAAGTCCACGCTGCTCCGGCTGCTCGCGGGGATCGACGCGCCGACCGAGGGCCGGATCGCGGGGCGGCCGGTCCTGACCGCGTACGTCCCCGAGCGCTTCCCGGCCGCGCTGCCGTTCACGGCCGTCGAGTACCTGGTCCACCTCGGCAGGCTCCAGGGGCTCGGCCGGGCCGCCGCGCGGGCCGGTGCGGGGGAGTGGCTGGAGCGCTTCGGGGCCGCCGGGCACGCCCGCACCCCGATGGCGGAGCTGTCCAAGGGCACCGGTCAGAAGGTCGCCGTGGCCCAGGCGCTGCTGGCCGGGCCGGGACTGCTGGTCCTCGACGAGGCCTGGACGGGCCTCGACGCGGGGGCCCGCACCGTGCTGGACACGGCGGTGCGCGAGCGCCGGGCGGCGGGTGCGACGGTCGTCTTCGTCGACCACGACCCGCGCCGCCTCGCGGGGGAGGCGGACGCGGTGTTCGAGGTGGCGGCGGGGCGGGTGGCGGCGCGGCCCCGGGGTGGCCCCGCGGCGCCGGATCCGGGGGTACGGGCGCCGGGCCGGGTGCGGATCGTCGCCTCCGGCGGCCTCCGCCCGCTGCCGGGGGACCTGCCCGGGGCGCCGCTCGTCCTGCCGGGCCCCGGCGCGACCACGGTCCTCACGGTGGCCGCGTCCCACTCCGACACGCTCCTCGGGGCGCTGCTCGCGTCCTCGTGGCACATCGAACGACTGGAGGAGGCGGTGACGGCGGAGACGGACGTACCGGAGACGACGGGTGTCTCCGGCACCACGGGTACCACGGACACCCCGGCCGCCCCCGGAACCACGGCCCCCACGGCGGGACGGCGGCGGACATGACCGCTCTGCTGCGGTACCAGTCGGGTCTGCTGCTGCGGTCGCAGCGCTGGCTCGCGCCGCTGCTGCTGTACGCGGCCTGTCTCGGCGTCGGCGTCCCCTTCGGGGAGCCGGTGCTCGGCTCGCTCGGTCTCGCCGCCGCCGCTCTGCTGCCGGTGACGGCCTGGTCCGTACGGATCTGCGTCACCCAGGAGCCGCCCGCCGCGCGGGGCGTGGTGGCCGCCGTCGCGGGCCGGGGGCGGGCGCACCTCGGGGCGCTGGTCACCGGCGCGCTCTGGCCGGTGCTGGTCGGGGCCGTCGCGGTGCTGGTGGTGACCGTGACCGGGGACCGGCGCGGGGTGGGGACGGCCGCCGCCGCCCTCACCGGGCTCCTCGCGGTGCTGGCCTGCGCGGGGACCGGCGCCGCCGTCGGCGCGCTGTCCTCACGGCCGTTCCTGCCCGCGCCGGGCTGGTCGCTCGGGGCGCTCGTGCTGGGTTCGCTGCTGGCCCTGGTGACGACCGGTTCCCCGGCGAAGCACGCGGTGACGGCGCTGGTCACCGGGGCGCGGACGGCGACGGCCGACCCGCCGTGGCTCGCGTGCGGGGGCGCGTTGCTGCTCGCGGCGGTGGTGGCGGCGCTGTCCCGCGCGGCCACCGCCCGGCTGGAGTGAGCCGGGGTCAGCGGCTCATCAGTTCCGACACCTTGACGAAGCGGTAGCCGCGCGCGCGGAGTTCGGGGACGATCCGGCGGATCGCGGTCTCGGTGACGGGGGCGGCGCTGCGGGTGCAGTGCATGACCACGAGGGAGCCGGGCTTCACGCCGTCGAGGACCTGGTCGGCGACGGCGTCCGCGTTCTCGGCGAAGGCGTCGCCGCTGACGACGTCCCACTGGACGGCGGTCATGCCGGTGGGGGCGAGGGCGCGCCGGGCGGCGTCGTCGTAGCAGCCGCCGGGGAAGCGGAAGTACGGGACGAGGTTGACGGCCCCGGCGTTCCGGAAGGCGTCGGAGGCGCGGCGCACGTCGGCGGCCATGTCGGGTCCGGCGACGGTCGGCAGGCCGTAGCAGGGGGACGCGAAGGCGTAGTGGCTGTAGGAGTGGTTGGCGATCTCGAAGCGGGGGTCGCCGCCGATGGCCCTGGCCTGGTCGGGGTACTCCTCCGCCCAGCGGCCGGTCATGAACACGGTGGAGTCGACCTTGAGGCGGCGCAGGGTCGAGATGAGCTGCGGATTGTCGAAGTGCTCGCCCCGGGCGGCCCGGGGGCCCTGGTCGGCGGTCATGTCGGCGTCGAAGGTGAGGGCGACGACCTTCTCGGTGCTTTTGGCCCGGTGGGTGTAGACGGGTGTGAGGCCGCCGGGGGCGGGGGCCAGGGTGGGCGGGGCGGTACGGGCGGGCACCGGCTTGGAGCCCGCCGCCGAGGCGGCCTCGGGCGAGGCGTTCCCGGTGCCGTTCGGGCCGGTGGTGGCCGTCGTCCGTGCGGCCGGGTGCCCGCCCGGGTCCCCGCCCGTGCCGCCGCCGCAGCCGACGAGAACGGCGCCCAGAACCCCGAGCGCCGCCAGGTTTCGTACAGAAATGTTCACGTCCGGAAGTTAACTGATCGAAAACGTCGGCGCGCGCGACGCGACAGCGGGGAGGCCGGAGTCCACGCGTCGAGCCGACGGAGTCCGCGCGTCGGGCCGACGGAGTCCACGCGTCGGGTCGGCGGACCGCCGCCGTTCACGTGGCCAGCAGGCGTTCCCGGCACTCCGCCACGTCGAAGTCTCCCGGCGGGTAGGCGGGGTCCAGGGACTCCAGGTGTTCGAGCAGCAGGGTGCTGATCGCCCAGTTCCGGTACCACTTGCGGTCGGCCGGGACCAGGTACCAGGGGGCGTCCTCGGTCGTGCAGCGTTCGAGGGCGAGTTCGTACGCCTCCCGGTACGCGGGCCACAGGGCCCGCTCCGCGATGTCGCCGATGTCGAACTTCCAGTGCTTCTCGGGGTTGTCCAGGCGTTCAAGGAGGCGCTCGCGCTGTTCCTCGTACGAGAGGTGGAGGAAGACCTTGACGACCGTCACGCCCTCCTCCGCGAGGGCCTTCTCGAAGCGGTTGATCTGCCCGTAGCGGCGGCCGATCCGCTTGCGCGGGACCAGCTCCCGCACCCGGGCGATCAGCACGTCCTCGTAGTGCGAGCGGTCGAAGATGCCGATCTCGCCCGCCCGGGGGAGCGCCCGCGCGATCCGCCAGAGGAACGGATGGCTCAGCTCCTCCGGGGTCGGTGACTTGAACGCCCGGATGCGGCAGCCCGAGGGGTTGAAGAGACCGATGACGTGCTTGACCGTGCCGCCCTTGCCGCTGGTGTCCATGCCCTGGAGGACGAGCAGCACCCGGCGCGGGTCGCCCGCCGTGCTCGCCGCGTACAGCCGTTCCTGGAGGTCGGCGAGGCGGGGCCCGAGGGCGGCGGTGGCGGCGAGCCCCGCGGCCTTGCCGGCGGGTCCGCCGGGGGTCGCGGCGGCGTCGTACGCGGTGAGGTCGATCCGCTCGCCCTCGGGGACGCGCAGCAGCTCCCGCAGGGGGGCGACCCGCCGGCCCTCCGTCCCCCTCCCGGAGCGGCCTTTCCCGGAGTGGCTCCCACCGGAACGGCTCCCGCCGGAGCCGCCCTCGCGGGCGTCGCCCTTCCCGGAGCCCGTCCCGCCCTTCGGCTTCTTCGAGCCCGTCCCGCCCTTGGGCTTCTTCCCGTCCTTCTTCTTCCCGCCGTCCTTCTCCGCCACCTCGGCCCCTTCCGCCGCGCCGTCGGTCCTTCCCCGATCCTGCGACGGAACCCGGCCGTCCGCGAGCGCGCGGACGGCCGGGCGCGGGACCGTCAGCTCAGCACCAGGGGCCCGTCACGGCGAACGTCGTCCCCGGCGTGTAGCAGTTGACGTACATCGTGCTCCGGTCGGGCGAGAACGCGACGCCCGCGAACTCGCCCCACTCCGGCGCCTCCGGGCTGCCGATGGCCTTCGCGTTCCGGGCCACCGCGTACACCTCGCCCCGCTCGCTCACCCCGAAGACGTGCTGCGCCCCGTCGCCGTCCTCGCAGACCATCAGGCCGCCGGTCGGCGTCAGACAGATGTTGTCCGGCGACTCGCCGGGCAGCCGGACGTCGGTGCTGGGGCCGAAGACGACGACGAGGGTGAGACGGCGCCGGTGCGGCTCGTACTTCCAGACCTGTCCGAAGTGACCGGCGCCGGAGCCGTCCTTGACGCGGGCGAAGGAGGACACGAAGTAGACGGCCCGCCCGCCCCAGTAACACCCCTCCAGCTTCTGGGCGTGGGTGATGCCCCGGGGGCCGAAGTCCTGGTGCCGGATCGGGGTCCCGGCGGCCCCCGGATCGGGTACGGGGACCCATTCGACCTTGTCGAAGCGGGTGCCGGTCTCCTGGACGACGGAGAGGTCGGGCACCCCGGGCACCCGCATGGCCTCCAGGGTGCCGCCCGCGCGCAGCGAGCCCCGGCCGCCGAGCGGCTCGTGGGGGAGGAAGCGGTAGAAGAGGCCGAAGGGATGGTCGAAGGCGTCCTCCGTCTCGTAGACGACGCCGCTCGCCGGGTCGATCGCCACGGCCTCGTGCTGGAAGCGGCCCATCGCGGTGAGCGGGACCGCGCCGGTGCGGTGGGGGTCGGCGCCGTCGACCTCGAAGACGAAGCCGTGGTCCTTGGTGTAGCCCTTGGTCCCGGCCTTGTCCTCGGTCTCCTCGCAGGTCAGCCATGTTCCCCAGGGGGTGGGGCCGCCCGCGCAGTTGACGGCGGTCCCCGCGACGGCGACCCGTTCGCCGAGGACGTTGTTCCGCCCGTCGAGCTCCAGGGCCGTACAGCCGCCCTTGGCCTCCGGGTCGTACGTCAGTCCGGGGACGGTGGGGACGCCGATCTTGCCGGTGACCTTGTTCTCGTGGTTGCGGACGAGGTGCACCCGGCCCCGCCGTCCGGCGAAGGCGGCCATGCCGTCGGGGTTGCTGGGGACCAGGCCCTCGCCGGAGCGCATCGGGTCGCCCTGACGGGAGAGGACCCGGTAGCGGAATCCGGCCGGGAGGTCGAGCAGCCCGTCCGGGTCGGGGACGAGGGGGCCGTATCCGGCGGGGCGGCCGGGCCGTCCGGGGCGGGCGCCGGACGCGGCGCCCGCACTGCCGGCGAAGAGTTCGGAGAGGGCGCCGGTGAAGGCGATCCCGGCGACGGAGGCGCCGGTGCGGGAGAGGATCTGACGTCGGGTCGCGGACATGGGGCAACCACTTTCCTGTTGGCGGACAGGTGGGTGTGACGCGTGACCCGCATGTGGTACCACGCACGGTGGTGGCCCGTGAACCACGCGGATCGACGCGTCGCCTCATGTGGCGCAAGAACGCCGGGGGAGGATCAGGCCAGTTCGGCCGTGAGGGTGATCGTCGTGCCGGAGAGCGCCTGGCTGACGGGGCAGTTCTTCTTGGCGTCCTCGGCGATCGACCCGAAGCCCTCGGCGTCGAGCCCGGGGACCTCACCGCGCACCGTGAGGTGGATGCCGGTGATGCCCTCGCCCGGCTGGAAAGTGACGTCCGCCTTGGTCTCCAGACGGGTCGGCACGTGACCCGCCTTGGACAGTCCGTTGGAGAAGGCCATCGAGAAGCAGGCGGAGTGCGCGGCGGCGATCAGCTCCTCGGGGCTGGTCTTGCCGTTGGGCTCCTCGGAGCGCGCGGGCCAGGAGACGTCGTACGAGCCCAGACCGGAGGAGTCGAGGGTGACGACCCCCGAACCCTTGAGGAGGTCGCCCTGCCAGACGGTGTGGGCGTGACGCACGGTGGCCATGGTGAATCCCTTTCGACGGGGGTGCGGCCTCCAACCTACTGCGGCACGAGCCCCTTGGCGTCGCGGGCGAGCGCGGTGAGCCGGGAGATGGCCCGGAAGTACTTCTTGCGGTAGCCGCCGTTCAGCATCTCCTCGCTGAACAGGCGGTCGAAGGGGAGTCCGGAGGCGAGCACGGGTATCTCCCGGTCGTACAGCCGGTCCGCGAGGACGACGAGCCGCAGGGCCGTCGACTGGTCGGGCACCGGCGCGACATCGGTGAGGCAGACGGCCGCGAGGTCGTCGGTGAGCGCGCCGTACCGGCTCGGGTGAACCCTGGCCAGGTGTTCGAGCAGATGCGGGAAGTCGTCGAGGGAGGCGTCCGGCGTCGCGTACGCCGTCTCCGTGACGACCTGGTCGGTGTACGGCGCCGGAGCCTCGGGCAGCCCCCGGTGGCGGTAGTCCTCGCCGTCGATCCGCAGCGGCCGGAAGTGGGCGGACAGGCCCTGGATCTCACGGAGGAAGTCGGCGGAGGCGAAGCGGCCCTCACCGAGCTTGCCGGGCAGCGTGTTGGAGGTGGCGGCCAGCGCCACGCCCGCCTCGACGAGCCTGCCGAGCAGACTGGAGACGAGGACCGTGTCGCCCGGGTCGTCCAGCTCGAACTCGTCGATGCAGAGGAGCCGGTGCCCGCTGAGGGTCCGCACCGTCTCCTGGAAGCCGAGCGCGCCGACCAGATTGGTCAGCTCCACGAAGGTGCCGAACGCCTTCAGCGCGGGCTCCGCCGGGGTCGCGTGCCAGAGCGAGGCGAGCAGATGGGTCTTGCCGACGCCGTACCCGCCGTCCAGGTACACCCCGCGCGGGCCCGTCGGGGCGGCCGGCTTCCGGGCGAACCAGCGGCGCCTGCCCGCACCGGAGGCGTGCGCCCCGCCCAGACCCCCCGCGAAGGCGGCCAGCACCTTGACGGCCTCGGACTGGCTGGGCTGGTGGGGATCCGGGAGGTACGTGTCGAAGCGCACCGAGTCGAACCGGGGCGGTGGCACCATCTCCGCGACCAGCCGGTCGGCGGGGACACGGGGCTCGCGCGAGCAGAGCGAGAGCGGGGCCGCGGCGGAGGCGGCTTCGGTGAGGGCACGGGTCGACACAGTTCCCCACTGTAAGCGCCATGTCAGACTGCCAGGATGCGCCAACTGCTCCCTGTGACGGACATGACAGCCCCCGTGACCTCGGCGGGGGGCGGGGAATGGTCCCTCGACGAACTCGCCGACGCCTACGCCTATCCGGAGCTCCCGTCCGGCGGGAAGTCCTGGCTGCGGGCGAACATGGTCTCCTCGCTCGACGGCGCCGGTCAGCACGACGGGCGCTCCCAGCCGCTCTCCTCCGAGACGGACATGCGGATCTTCGGCACCCTGCGCGGTCTCGCGGACGTGGTCGTCGTCGGTGCGGAAACGGTACGCCTGGAGGGGTACCGGCCCGCACGCGCGCGCGAGGCCTTCGCCGCCCGCCGCGCCGCCGCCGGTCAGGGCCCGGCCCCCGCCATCGCCGTCGTCAGCGCCTCCCTGGCACTGGACTTCACCCTGCCCCTCTTCACCTCGCCGCTGGTGCCGACCCTGCTGCTCACCGGGGCCACGGCGCCGCCGGAGCGGGTGCGGGCCGCGCGGGACGCGGGCGTCGAGGTGGTGGTGGCGGGGGACGGCGCCGGGGTGGACCCGGCGCGGGTGGTGGCGGCGCTCGCCGCGCGCGGGCTGCGACGGCAGCTGACCGAGGGCGGTCCCCGGCTGCTGGGTCAGTTCGTCGCGGCGGACGTCCTGGACGAGCTGTGCCTGACGCTCTCGCCGACGATGACGGCGGGCGGGGCCCAGCGGATCGCCGGAGGCCCGTCCGTGACGGTCCCGACACGCTTCCAGGTGGCTTCCGTGCTGGAGCGGGACGGCTTCCTCTTCACCCGCTACCTTCGGATCTGACAATCGGCGGAATTTGTCGTTCCGCTTACCGTCCGCTGGGCACACTTACTGTCGCAGACCCCGTGCGGGCACGGGGAAGGATGGTTTCCGCAGAAGGGCTCCTGAGGTGTTCACAAGCGTTCTGATGATCGAGAAGCCCCTCACGTCCGTCGACGTGGAATTCGTCACCACCCTGCACGGCGACGAGGGCGTGTCCTTCATCGTTCTCATGCAGCCGCGTGGTGACCAGGCCGATGTACTGCTGCGTGCCATCGACGACGTCGCCATGGGCGAGCTGAAGGAGGCGGCCCGCGAGGGCGACGAACCGGAGGGCAAGGCCGCCCGGCTCCCCGCCGAGCAGGCACTGGAGCACTCGCTCCGGGCCCTGCGGGACGCGGGCTGCGAGGCGGTGGGGCAGGTGGTCGAAGACCATCCGCTCGACAAGATGAGGGCGGTGGTCGACGAGTCGGAGGCGGATGAGGTGATCGTGCTGACCGCCCCGCACTACGTGGAGGAGTTCTTCCACCGCGACTGGGCCTCGCGGGCCCGCCACAAGGTGGGGGTGCCGGTGCTGAAGCTCTTCGCGCACAGCGACTGACCTCGACGCGGGGCCCGTACGTGCCCGTACGTCCGTGCGAACGGACGCCCGTACGGAGGGACTCGTGGCCGCGCCCCGTGCAGGGGGCGCGGCCACGCGCCGCGCCGCCCCCGGGCGGTTCCACTTCCTCGCGTCCGCTTCGCGCGAGCGGGGGCGGACCGGGGCGGGAGCGACCCGACTCCGGGCCCGCCTCGGACGGACCCCGGTTCCGGCCCGGACCTCACCCACGTCGGGGCTCGGTCCCGGCCGCGAGTCGGCTCCCGCCACGACCCGGCCCCCGGCTCTGGCCCGGGCGCGCTCTGGTGCGGGTCCGGCTCCGGTCATGCCTCGATGCCGGCTTCGCCCGCAGCCCGGCTCCGGCTCGGGCCGCCCGCCCGCGTGGACCCGGCGAGCCGGAGGCGCCGGTTGAAGAGCGACACCGCTCGGGCCGCTCGCTCGCCCGCCCGCGTGGACCCGGATCCGGCCACGTTCCGGCGTCGACCACGACTGCCCGGCCGCGCCCTGGCGTGGGTCCGGCCCCACCGCACCCGGTCGCACTTCCCTCCCGCACCCGGGCATGGCCCCTGTCGGTGCCCCGTCCCGTCCGGCGGCCGGGAGCGGGTCCGGCCTCACCACACCCGGCCCCACCTGCCTCCCGCACTCGGACACAGCCCCCGTCGGTGCCGGGTCCCGGTCCGGCGGCCCGGAGCGGGTCCGGCCTCACCGCCCCCGGTCGCACACCGCATCCGGCCCCACCGCTCCTGGCCCCGCCCACACTCCGCACCCGGGCATGGCCCCCGCCAGCGCCTCCGCCCCGGTCCGGCGGCCCGGAGCGGGTCTGGGTCCCGCCCGCCCCCGCTCGCGCACCGCACCCGGCCCCTCCCGTACCCCGCCCCCGGGCACGGCCCCGCCCGTCGCCGCCCCTCCCGGTCCGGCGGCCCGGACCGCCGCCGCCCGCCCCGCCCCGCCCGGCGCCCCCCGCCCCGCCCGGTGTCGCCCCGTCTCGTCGGTGCTCCCGTCGTGGTGTCCGCCGGGGGCAGTCCGTCGTAGCCACTACGCTGGGGGTTTCCACGCACGTCGCACCCCTGGGGAGAGATCCGCATGGCACCCGCCATTCCCGCGGCCATGGAACGGCCGCACTTCATCGGCATCGGCGGTGCCGGGATGTCGGGCATCGCGAAGATCCTCGCCCAGCGCGGCGCGAAGGTCGCGGGCAGTGACGCCAGGGAGTCGGTGACCGTCGAGTCCCTGCGCGCCCTGGGCGCCACCGTGCACATCGGGCACGCTGCCGAGCACCTCGCCGACGACGCCTCCGCCGTCGTCGTCTCCAGCGCCATCCGCGCCGACAACCCGGAGCTGGCCCGCGCCGCCGAACTCGGCATCCCCGTGGTGCACCGCTCCGACGCCCTCGCCTCCCTGATGGACGGCCTGCGGGCGATCGCCGTCGCCGGTACGCACGGCAAGACGACGACCACCTCCATGCTGGCCGTCGCCCTCACCGAGCTGGGCCTCGACCCCTCGTACGCCATCGGCGGCGACCTCGCGGGCCCCGGCACCAACGCGCTGCACGGCGAGGGCGAGGTCTTCGTCGCGGAGGCGGACGAGAGCGACCGCAGCTTCCAGAAGTACGACCCCGAGGTCGCGATCGTCCTCAACGTCGAGCTGGACCACCACGCGAACTACGCCTCCATGGACGAGATCTACGAGTCCTTCGAGGCGTTCACGGCCAAGATCCGCCCCGGCGGCACCCTGGTCGTCGGCGAGCACGCGGGCTCCCGTGAGCTGGCCCGCCGGGTCGCGGACCGCGAGGGCCTGGAGATCGTCACGGTCGGTGAGGGCGAGGACTCCGACGCCCGCATCCTGAAGATCGTCCCGAACGGGATGAAGAGCGAGGTGACGGTCGCCCTCGACGGCACCGAGCACACGTTCACCGTCTCCGTCCCCGGCCGTCACTACGCGCACAACGCCGCCGCCGCCCTCGCCGCCGGTGCCCGCGTCGGCATCGACCCCGCCGAACTGGCCGAGGCGCTGACCGCCTACACGGGCGTCGGCCGCCGCCTCCAGCTCAAGGGCGAGGCCAGGGGCGTGCAGGTCATCGACTCGTACGCGCACCACCCCACCGAGATGACCGCCGACCTGGAGGCCATGCGGGGCGCCGCCGGGGCCTCCCGGCTCCTCGTCGTCTTCCAGCCGCACCTGTTCTCCCGCACCCAGGAACTGGGCAAGGAGATGGGAGACGCGCTGGCCCTGGCCGACGGGTCCGTGGTCCTCGACATCTACCCGGCGCGCGAGGACCCGATCCCCGGCATCACCAGCGAGCTGATCGTCGACGCGGCCCGCGCGGCCGGGGCCGAGGTGACGCCGGTCCACGACAGGGCGACGGTCCCGGACGTGGTCGCGGGAATGGCGGGCCCCGGCGATCTCGTTCTGACCATGGGGGCGGGGGACGTCACGGACCTCGGTCCGCTGATCCTCGCCCGCCTGTCGAGCTGATCAGCCGCTGAGGAGCGAAACCATGGCGTACGAGGTCGAGAAGTCGGACGAGGAGTGGCGGGCCCAGCTGAGCCCGTCGGAGTACCAGGTGCTCCGGCAGGCAGGTACCGAACCCGCTTTCCGTGGTGAGTACACGGACACCAAGGCCAAGGGCGTCTACTCCTGCCGGGCGTGCGGGGCGGAGCTCTTCACTTCGAGCGAGAAGTTCGAGTCGCACTGCGGCTGGCCGTCGTTCTTCGATCCGAAGGACAGCGAGGCGGTCGAGCTGATCTCCGACAGCTCCCACGGCATGGTCCGCACCGAGGTCCGCTGCGCCCGCTGCGGCTCGCACCTGGGCCATGTCTTCGAGGGCGAGGGGTACCCGACCCCGACGGACCAGCGGTACTGCATCAACTCGATCTCGCTGCGGCTGGAGCCGCAGGAGGGCTGACGCGGACCCCGGGCCGGACGGCCCGGGAGGGGCGGCGGAGAGGGTCACGGGCGGGGAGACGCGGGCGATGCGCCCGGGTCTCCCCGCCCGTCCGCGTGCTACGGGCCAGGACCCGCCCGTCCCCGTGCTACGAGGGCAGGCCCCCGTACGGCACCGTGATCAGCTCCATGGAGTGCCCGACCGGGTCCATGAAGTACACGCCCCGGCCGCCGTCGTGGTGGTTGATGGTGTTCGGCTGCCGCCGGTACGGATCGGCGTAGTGCTCGACACCGCGCTGCTCGATCCGCGCGTACGCCGCCTCGAACTCCTCCTCGGAGACGAGGAAGGCGTAGTGCTGCGGGGTGATCCGGTCCTCGGGGATCGCGGCGAAGTCCAGGGTGACCCCGTTGCTCAGCTCGACCGCGACGAACGGGCCCTGCTCGCCGCTGATCTCAAGTCCCAGCAGCTCCGCGAAGAATCGCGCGGACTCCCGGTTGTCCCGGGCGTGGACGATGGTGTGGTTCAGCTCGACCGACAAGGAATGCCTCCGAAGGCATCTCCCGACACCTCCATGCCTCACCGGGACGGTGACCGGCACGCGATGTCGCCGTCCAGCTTAGTCACGCCCCCGGCCCCCCGGCCAGGGGATCGACAGCGGTTCTGCCACCGCTTTCCGTCGGTTCAAGGACGGGGTGCGGTCCGCCGAGGACACGCTGAGCCCGGCCTCCGCCGGTCCCGGGAGCGGGGCCGGGCACGGCAAGTGCGCGGAGGTGGACCTGCTCTCGGACCGGCTCCGGCAGCTCGATCCGCAGGGCGCCGGGATCACCTCGGCGGACGGCGTCCGCGATGCCGGGAAGGGAACACGGGTCTACGGCGTGCGGATCGGCGAGCGGGTCGGACCCCACCCGCTGGGCCACGGCGAGTACGAGCCACCCTGCCGATCGTGCAGCATGGCCATGGAGAGGGCCGGAATCACCGTCTACGCGGGATCCGGAATCACCGCCTACGCAGGATGAGGAACGACGGAGCACACATGCCGCGCTTGAACACGCCGGAGGACGTCGACGCCTGGTTCCGGGAGTACGGATGGTTCCCGGGACGCGATGTGGCCGGGACCGTACCGGCGATGATCGCCGGAATCACCGAGGAGTACCGGAAGGAAGGCTTCCCGGTGGAGCCCTTCGAGGCGGCGACCGCCTTCCTCGCGGAGCACGGCGGACTGCGCCTCACCCTCGACGCCGCCCGTGAGGACCATCTTTATTTCACCCCGTACCTGGGCTTCCGGTCCGCCCCCGCGGAGGTCGCCGAGCTGAGCCGGGACCTCGGCGTACGGCTCTTCCCGGTCGGGCTGGACGGCTCGGAGGGCTCACCCGTCCTCATCGACGAACGGGGCCGGTTCTTCTACGTCCACGACACCGGCGACTACTCCATGGGCGCCGACAAGCACGAGGCCGTGATCGCCCTCGCGCACGCCCCCATGCGGGACGCGGAGGACCTGTATGTCTGATCCGACCTCCGGTACGGCGGCCTCGCTGCTCATCCACGGCACGATCACCAGCCACACCGACCTCACCGGTGACGGCGAGCCGGAACTGCATCCCGTCGTGCGGGACTTCTTCGACGGACTGCCGCCCGCCCTGCGCGAGCCGTTCCTCGGCTGCTGCGCGGAGTCCGCGCTCGTCTCCGACGAACTGTCCGGCTTCGACCGGAAGCGCGGCGACGGCCGGAGCGCCACCCTCGACGAGGCCGTGCCGCACTTCGCGGGTGCCGCCCTCGTGGCCCGGAAGATCCGTCCGCACGGCGACCCGGAGCACGGCACGGAGGCGGAGGTGTGCCGCTCCTGCACGGCGCTCCTGGAACGGCTCGGCATCACGGTCCTCCACGACCAGGGGCGAGCGTGACGCTGACCGGGGCGGGCCGGTGCCCCGGCCGTGACGCGGGGGAGGCAGCGATGCCGGCGATCCTCGTCGTGGCGAGCGTCGGCGCGGAGCCGTCCCCCGCCGCCGAGCGGGCCGTCCGCGAGTCCCACGGGCTGAGCGCGTCCCGCCCGCCGCGACCGGATCGCTGAGGAGCGCCGCCGGGCGCCTTGAGGAGCCGATGGGCGGAGCGGACCGGCTCCCTGGGCGTGCGGGCCGGAGGCTGTGAGTTGACGCTGTCCGTGCCAGCACCTCCCGGCACGGAGGGAGCCCCGGCCACGGTGGAGTTGTGTGGTCACGGTGAGCGGTCGTGCGGAACACCCGGGCCTCACCCTCACCGGGGCCTCTCCGCCTCCCCGGGCCCGTCGGCGGCTGCCGTGACCCGCCTGTGCGCGGGCCTTCGCGGACTGGTCCGGGGGAGTGGCTCCCTGAGCCGCCCCCGGGGCGCGAACCCGTGGTTGCCGGTGGCAGAATCCTTTTCTCTTCCTGTGTGGCATTCGGGTGATATTTAGTATCCGCCTCGTTTGACCCGCTCTAAGATCCACTCCTGTGACAGAAAGCCAAAACGCTTCTCCTGTACGGGACATGGCGGGCTCCGCCGATGTCGTCATCCTCGGCGCCGGGCCCGCGGGACTGGTGCTCGGGAACCTTCTCCTCCGTGACGGGATCGACTGCGTCGTCCTGGAGCGGGCGAGCTACGCGCACGTACGGCAGCGGGCACGGGCCGGGTTCCTCACTCCGGGCACCGTACGGACCCTGGCCCGGCACGGTCTCGACGAGGGGCTGCGCAGGCGCGGACAGGAGCACGGCGTCTGCGAGTTCCGCACCGAGGACGGGCGTTTCCGCCTCGACTACGGCCGCCTCGGCACGGGCGAGCCGCACACCGTCTACCCGCAGCACGATCTGGTCACCGACCTCGCCGGGCTCTTCCTCGGGGCGGGCGGACGGATCCTCTTCGACACCGAGGTCCTCGACGTGACCGGCGCGGACGGGCCGCGCCCCTCGGTGACCGTACGGGAGCCGGACGGGCGGACCGCGCGGTGGCGCGCCCGGTACGTCGCCGCCTGCGACGGACGGCACGGCGCGGGGCGGCGCTCGCTGCCGCCCGGCGCGGTCCGGCGCCACCACCGGGACCACGGGGTCTCATGGCTCGGACTGCTGGCCGAGGCGCCGCCGAGCCTCGACGCCGTGGGATACGCCACCCACCCCCGGGGGTTCGCCGGACACATGGCCCGCTCGCCCGAGGTCACCCGCTACTACCTCCAGTGCCCGCGCGGCACCGAGACCGGCGACTGGTCCGGGGAACGCGTCTGGGAGGAGCTGGAACTGAGGCTGCGGGCACGGGAGTTCGGGCCGCTGATACGGGGGCGCGTGCTGCGGAGCACGGTCGTCGACTTCGAGTCGGACGTCCTCGAACCCCTGCGCCACGGCTCGCTGTTCCTCGTCGGTGACGCCGCGAGCCTGATCAGCCCGTCCGCCGCCAAAGGGGCCAACCTCGCGGTCCTCGAAGCCGAGATCCTCGCCCGCGCCCTCGCCGACGACCTCCACCACGGCGACACCGAGGGGCTCGACCGGTACTCGGCACGCTGCCTCGAACACATCTGGCGCGCCCAGGAGTTCTCCCACTGGATGATCCAGCTCCTCCACCGCGTGCCCGGCCCCGACGGCGGCGCCTCGCCGTTCCAGGAGGGGCTCCGCCGCGCCCGCATGGCGGAGCTGCGGAACTCGCCCGCCCTGCGGAACTGGTTCGCCGAGCGTTACGTGGGTGTCTGACGCCCCCGACCGCCCTGACGCCCCGGACCGCCCTGACGGCCCGGACCGCCTTGGCGGCCCAGACCACCCTGACGGCCCGGACCGCCCTGACGGCCTTGGCGGACCAGGCCACCCGGACCGCCCTGACGGTCCCAGCCGCCTCGTCCGCCACGACGGCTGAGTGACCTGGTCCTCTCCTGGGCCCGATCCGCCCCCCGATGCGGGCGCGTTGAGACGCGCCCCGGTCCGCCGTACCCGGTCCGCCGCGCCCCGATCGATCGCGCCCCGGCCCTTCCCGCCACCGGCCCCCGCCACCGGCCCCCGTGCCCGGCCCTCGCAGCCCCTCCCCGCCCCGGCCCGGTGTCCCGCGTCCGCCCCCGGTCCTCCCCGGCGGAGTCCCGCGCACCCCCACCGGCCCACCTCCCCCTTCCCCGCCCTCCCCGAAGGATGTCCCCTCATGACGACCATCAGCCCGGCTCCGGCAGCCGGTCTCCCGGGTCCCGCCGTTCCCGACGACACCGCCCGGCTGTCGGCCGCCGCCGCGTTCGTACGGGAGCAGGAGACCGCCGACCTGCTGGCGCGCGTCCTGCCGGGGCTCGACGGGCCCGAGCTGCGGGCGACGGCCGAACGGTGCCGGTTCGCGCACGCCGCTCTGCTCGTCTTCCCGGCCGACGAACCCTCCCTGCGCGCCGGGCTGGCGTCCGCCGGGCTCGCCCCGGACGGCGCGGCACGGCCCA
Organism: Streptomyces sp. NPDC059247; assembly: GCF_042754005.1. NCBI lineage: Bacteria > Bacillati > Actinomycetota > Actinomycetes > Kitasatosporales > Streptomycetaceae > Streptomyces > Streptomyces sp. NPDC059247. The sequence goes on along the minus strand of NZ_JBHYZW010000005.1, from coordinate 132,980 downwards.
GCGTGGTGGTACGGGACCGGCTGTCCGCCCGGTACGGCCTCGGGGCCGGGGAACTGGACGTACGGATCCTCCGGCCGCCGGTCCACGGGCCCGGCGGCGAGCCGCGCGCGGTGGAGGTCTTCGCGCTGACCGTCCCGGAGGGTTCGGGGCTGGGAGTCGTCGCCGCCGAGGAGCGGACGGCGGACCACGAGGCGCACCTCGCCTTCGACGTGGACCGCCCGGACCCCCTGGTGCTGCGCGGGTTGCGCGCGGGCTTCCTGCGGCACGGGGCGGCGCCGGACGGCGGCGGCTACAACCCGCACGAGGACGCCACCGTCTTCTACTTCGCCGCGCCCGCTGAGACTAAGTCCCCTTACCGGCGGGTGGAGTTGTACGCCCGGGGCGACCACAGGGACGTCCTGGCCGAGCACCTCGCGGAGAGCCCGGAGGCGCACCCGGCGGAATCGCTCCTCCGGCTGCTGACCGGCGCCTGGACGACACAGGCGCTGGCGGCGTGCGCGGAACTGCGGCTGCCGGAGGCGATGAGCCCGACCGTCGCGGCGGGAGCCGGGGAGCTGGCGCGGGCGGTGGGCGCACGGCCGGAGAACCTGGCGACGCTGCTGCGGTACCTCGCCATGGTGGGCGTGGTCGCCGAAGAGCCCGGCGCGCGGGGCCGGTTCCGGCTGACCGGGGCGGGGCTGCTGCTCCGCGAGGACACCGGGGGCTCGATGCGGAGCCTGGCGCTGATGTACGGCGGGCCGTTCTACGAGTCCTTCGCCCGGCTCGCGCACACCGTGCGCACCGGAGAGCCGGGCTTCGAGGACCGGTACGGCGAGAACCACTTCGACTACTTCGCGCGCCACCCCGAACTGGCCGCCCGGTTCGACCTGTCCATGGCGGCGAGCGCCCGGATGTTCGCACCGCTGCCGGGGCATCCGGTCGTCACGGCCGCCGCGGCGGCCCCCGGAGGACGTACCGTCGTGGACGTCGCGGGCGGCACGGGGGAACTGCTGGGACGGCTGCTCACCGCGCATCCGTCCCTGCGCGGGGTCCTCCTGGAGCGCGCGCAGGTCGTCGAAGCGGCGCGCGCCCGGCTCGGCGCGGTCGCGGAGCGGTGCGACTTCAGGACCGGCGACTTCGCGGACGTACCGACGGGCGGGGACGTGTACGTGCTCTCCCGCGTCCTGCACGACTGGGACGACGAGCGGTGCCGGACGATCCTGCGGCACTGCGCGGACGCGATGGAGCCGGAGGCCGATCTGCTGATCGTGGAGCGGCTGCTGCCGGTGGACTCCGCGCCGTCCCTGGCGACCGCGTGGGACCTCCACATGATGTGCAACACGGGCGGCAGGGAACGTACGGCCGCCGAGTACGCCCTGCTGCTCGCGGACGCGGGCCTCGACCTCGTCGGCCACGCCCCGCTGCCCCTGGAGGCCCATGTGCTGCACGCCCGGCGACGGTGATCCGCGCCGCGCGGGCGCGCCCTCCCGGGTGACGGCACCCGTCCGTCGTACGCGGGCCACGGGGCGGTCCGGAGTGCGGCGGTCCCCGGCCCGCGTCAGGTTCCGGCGGTGTCCCGGCGGGCCAGCACGTGGGAGTCGAGGTAGCCGCGTTCCGAAGCCGGGTCGTGGAGCAGCCGGGCGAAGGGGGTGAGGCCCGCCTCGGTGAGCAGGGCGGCGAGCGGGTCCACCGGCCAGCTGTAGGCGGGGGCCACCTTGTGGTCGAAGCGGACGGGGGCGGGACCATCGGTCCCGAAGAACGAGACGAGCAGCAGGCCCCCGGGCGCGAGGACCCGGGCGAGTCCGGCGAACAGCGCGGGCAGTTCGGCGGGCGGGGTGTGGATGGTCGAGTAGTGCGCGAGGACCCCGCCCAGCTCCCCGTCCCCGACCGGCAGGTCCTCCATCCGCGCCTCGTCGAACCGCAGCTCCGGGTGGGCCCGCCGGGCGTGGCCGACCATGCCGGGGGAGAGGTCGATCCCGAAGGCGTCGAGGCCCAGGTCGTGCAGCAGGGCCGTGAGGTGGCCGGGCCCGCATCCCACGTCGGCGGTCCGGGTGTTGCCGGTCCCGCGCACCAGCTCGGCGAAGGTGCCGATCATGGCCCGTGCGAACGGCCTGCTCTCCAGCCGGTCGGCGAACAGCGACGCGTACAGTTCGACGACCCCGTCGTAGGACGTCCTCGTCTCGTTCTGGTGTTCCTCCACGGACCGATGCTAGGGGTGCCGGGGTCCCTGTGGTCCCGGGGGTCCCGTGGTCCCGGGGTCGCTGAGTTCCGCGAGCCCGGGACCACGGACGGCCGGTCGGTTCAGCTCAGGGCGCTGAGCTTCCGCCACTCCTGCCAGGGCAGGTTCCAGTTGCTGTAGCCGTTGCCCTGCGGGGGCAGGCCCTTGGTGTCCTTGCCGGTGACCGTGAACGGGTCGCCGACCTGGACGTCCCGGTAGAGGGAGGCCGCGTTCGCGGTGCTCATGCCGATGCAGCCGGAGCTCTTGTTGGCCTTGCCGAAGTAGGCGGCGTTCCACGGTGCGGCGTGGGCGTACGCCCCCGACCAGGTCAGGTGCATCGAGTAGGCGACGTCCTTGTCGTACGCGTCGCCCAGGCCCACGCTCTGCGAGGTCATCCTGACGGTGCCCGCCTTGCGCATCAGGACCTGGGTGCCGCTCCAGGACGCCTTGTCGCCGTGGGTGGGGTCGCCGCCGGACACCGGGATCTTCCGGACGCTCTTCCCGTCGCGCTGGAAGTCGAGCCGCTTGCGGTCGAGGTCGACCTCGACCACCTGGGCGGCGCCGACGGTGAAGGAGAGGTCGTAGTCCCTGGCGAACAGGCCGCCGGTGGCCCCGGAGTCGACGCCGTCGAGGAGTGCCTCCAGCCGGACCTTCGTCCCCGCCTTCCAGTACTCCCGGGGCCGCCAGTCGACGCGCTCGCGTCCGTCGTGGTGCTTGATCCAGCCCCAGGCCCCCTCGGTGCCGTTGTCGGTGGTCACCTTGAGCGCCTTCTCCACGGCGGCCTTGTTCGTGACGGGGTCGTCGAAGATGACGGAGACGGGGTGGGCGATGCCCACGGTCCGCTCCGTGGGCCACATCTCCAGTTTGTTGACCTTGTCGGCCCTCGCGGTGGAGAACGACGTCTCCTGGGTGCCCGGGGTGCCGCCGTCGCCCCGGGTCCCCGCGCTCACCCGGTACGTCTCCCCGGGCGCGGCCGGGCGTTCCGAGGTCCACACGGTGTCCTTCGCGGACAGCGTGCCCTTGAGCTTCCGGCCCTCGCCGTCGGTGACCGTGACCGAGGTCAGGGTCCCGCCGCGCGCGGTGACCTTCACCGGGGTCCCGGCCCGTGTCCCGGTGCCGCTCGGCGTCACCGCGACCGTCGCGGCGGGGCCCGCGGCCTTCGTGGTGGCCGCGGCCTTGCCGTCGGGTTCCGCCACCGGGTCGCCGGAGGCGCAGGCGGTCAGGGCGAGCGGGGCGAGTACGGCGGCCACCACCGCGAGGCGGGTGGAACGACGACGTACGAAGGTGTGTTTCACGGGACCTATGGGGTGCGGGGAGGCGATGGGCATCGAGAGCTCCAGCGGATGTCGGCGGGTGGGATGTGCGGGGCGTCCGTCGTGGACGCGTCCGGGCCGGGCCCGGAGGGGGCGGAACGGCGCGGCGGGCCGGGAAGGCGCGGGGCCGGACGGCGCGGCGGGCCAGGAGCGCGGGGCCGCTCGCCGGGCCGGGGGCACGGGGCGGCTCGCCGGGCCTGGACCGGGCGGGGCGGCCCGGTGGGCCGGGGGCGCGGGGCGGCTCAGCGGGCCAGCGACGCGCGGGGGCCCATCACGACCATCGGCTTCGCCCCGGGCTCGAGGGCGCGCAGCAGTTGCTTCATCTGCTCGCGGGGGATGCCCACGCACCCCTCGGTGCCGCCGTAGTGGCTGACGTGGAGCCAGATGCCACCGCCGCGTTCCACGCCCATCGGGCGGCCGAAGTGGTACGGCGGTTTGCCCGGGTACCGGTTGTAGTCGATGGCCACGACGTAGTCCAGGGCCCCCGCCTTGGGCTTCTTCTCCGGGTTGAGACCGGAGGCGGTGTAGACGGGCCCGCGGTTGAGGTCGTACGGCAGGTCGGTGCCGGGGTTCGGCAGCCTGCCGCCCGCGTCGGTGAGCGTGAAGGTGCCGATCGGGGTGCGCAGATCGCCCAGCATGTGCCGCTCGGACCAGCCCTTGTGGCCGTTGCGGGCGGGCCAGGCCGCGGCGGCGGGCAGCCAGCCATGGGTGGGGTGGCGTTCGTAGAGCCGGACCGTGGAGTGGTCGGAGTCCTCGTCCTCGCCGGTCACGACGACGACCTGGCGGGTGTCGGGCTTGACGGTGGCCCGGGTGAGGGGTCCGAGGCCGGGCAGTTCGGCGGGCGCGGCGGAGGGGGCGGCGGGGGCCGCTCGGCCGGCCGTCTCACCGGCGTATGCGCGGTCGTCCGTGGGACGGTCCGGCTTCTCGGCCCCGCAGGCCGTCAGGAGCAGCCCCGAGGCCAGGGCCACGGCGATGCCGGGCCGTATGCGCCGGGCGCGGGTCGTCGACTGGTTCATCGCGTGGTTCCGTTCTTCTTCTTCTCCTGGGGGTCCGGCTGACGGAACGTCGCTTTCTCGACCATCGTCAGGGCCTCCTTCAAGGTCTGTTCGGGTACCTCGTCACCGACGCACATGAGGACGGTGATCGCCGTACGGGGTTCGGGCGCGCCGGGGAGCCTGCCGGTGTAGGTGGTGGCCCGGTCCTGCCCCGAGCAGCCACGGCCGAGGTCCTCGTCGGGCGCGAGCTTCCGGCCGTCGCGGAGTTCGGCGGCCGAGTAGTAGTCGCTGCCGCGGTACCGGACGAACTCGACGATCAGGCCGTCCGGGGACAGCCGTTCGACGGGTGCGCACGGTCCGGACTTCTGGCACGGCCGTGGCGGCGTTCTGAGCGGGGCCGTCGAGACGTAGCCCTCGGGGCGGATGGCCTGCCCGGGGATGCCGGGCAGCAGCAGGGTGTGCCAGCCCCGGGGGACCTCGATGACCAGACCGGCCAGTTTCTCGGCGTACAGCGTCGTGGTGGCCGTGCCCTCCGGCCGGGCCGGGGTGGCGGGCGTGGCGGTGACGGCGGGCCCCGCCTCGACGTGCTCGGTCAGCACGGCACGGGGGAGCAGCGTCGCCGTCAGGGCCAGCACCGCCCCGCCGAGGACCGCGCCGCCCGCCGCCCGGCGTCGACGGCGCCGGATCCGTTCCCGTACCTGCCCCAGCCGGTCCGCCGGAGTGGGCAGGTACGGGGTGGTGCGGTCCAGCAGGACGCGCAGCTCCCGCTCGGTGGAGTCCGTCTCCGGCCCGTCCTGCGGGGTGTCCGGGTCGTCAGAGTGCCAGGAGCGCATGGCGGTCACCCGTTCCCTCGGCGGTGGGAGGGGGCAGCAGCCCCCGCAGGGTGCGCAGGGCTTTGGACGACTGGCTCTTGACCGTCCCCTGGGTGCAGCCCAGGGTCGCCGCCGTCTCCTCGACGCTCAGGTCCTCGAAGTACCGCAGCACGACCACCGCGCGCTGCCGTGCGGGCAGCGCCCGTATCGCGGTGGCCAGCACCATCTCCAGCTCGACGGAGGCGAAGGGGTCGTACGGGTCCGCCGACCGCGTCCGGAGCGTCTCCGGGGGGAACTCGCCGTGCGGCACCTCCCCCCGCCACCGTCTGCGCCACCACGAGTGGTGCGTGTTGACCAGCGCCGCGCGGATGTACGCCTCGGGGTGGTCGCGGCCGATCCGCTCCCACTTGGGCCACACCTTCGCCAGTACGGTCTGGAGCAGGTCCTCCGCCAGATGCGCGTCCCCGGTCAGCAGCCAGGCGACCCGCAGCAGGCGCGGCCCCCGGGAGGCCACGAACGCCTCGAAGTCGCCGTCGCTGCTCAAGGGGCCCATCCCGCTGTCCTCGTCTCACTCGTTCCACATGAGGGGAACGGGGTGGGCGGCGGATCGGGTTGCCCCCGTACGGAAATAATTCCGTACGGATGTCCTACGGGTGTTCAGGGGGTCGCTCCTACGGCCCTGATGGCGGCGGAGGCCCCGGGCAGCCGCTTCCACGGCCCCGGGTCCTTGAGGCCCCCGGTCGGGGCGTACGGCCGGTCCTACGGCTTGCGGGCGTCCTCCACGGCCTGGCGCACGGCAGGGTCGGGGTCGGCGGCGAGGGTGTCGAGGAGTTCGGCGACACCGGGGGTGGTCCAGTGGGAGACCGCCCACACCAGGTACTCCCGCACGCCGGGGTCGGGATGGGCGGCGAGCCGGGCGAGGCGGGGCAGCGGGCCGCGCCGCCACATCGCGAACCAGTTCAGCGCCTCCCGCAGCACGACCGGGTCCCCGGGGTCGCCCGCCGCCTCGATCCTGGCGAGCAGCACGGAGGACGGCGGCGGCGGTCCGTCGGCCGGGTCCGTCAGGCGTTCGCGCAGGCGCCGTGCTCCGTACGCGCCCCGCACCTGGCAGCCCTGGCAGACACAGGGCCGGGTGCCGTGCGCGTCCGGCCGGTAGCGCCAGCCCGCCACCTGGGGCGCGGCGCGGATGCGGTGGATCTCGCGGGGGTGGATCGCCCGGGGGACGAACACCTCCCAGCCGCGCGGGTCGTCCAGCGCGCCGATCCGCCGGACGGCCTCGGCGGCGGGGACGGTGGCCTGGGCGTTCCGCCACCGGTCCGCGTAGTGCCCGACCAGGACGGGCTGTTCGTCGTCGAGCCGGACGTGGACGGCCACCAGACCGCCCCGCCTGCCGAACCGGGCCAGTTCGCGCAGCCACTGGTGGGTGAGGGTGTGCGACGGCAGCACGGGGAAGCAGTACGCGCCGCGCGCCCCGCCCTGCCCGTGACTCACCGCCCGGACGCCGGACCGCCGGACGCGCGGGACGTCCGCCGCCGACGTGAGGTGTACGAACATGGCCATGACCGAAGATGCTAGCCCCGGGGGCCGGGCCCCGGGGCCGGAGGGAAGCGGGCACGGGACCCGCCCCGGGCCACCGTCGGCGGCGTCCACCGGGGCGGCCCGGACGGCGCCCCGGCGGAATTGGCCAGTTCTCATCTGCCGCGAGGGGTGGGAGCGGCGCTTAATGGGGCTCCCGCGCGGGACGCGGGGTGAGCGGACCCGTCCACGGGGGAGCGCATGGACACCACAGGGAACTCGGGACCGCCCGAGCGGCCGGTACCACCACGGGGAGCGTCGTCCGGACGGGATCGGTCCGGACGGGATCGGTCCGGATCTGAGCGGCCCTGGAGGTCGAGGGCCGCGGCACCGGCACCCGGTGCGTGGGGCGGGGAGGGCTCCGGGCCGCCCGGACGGCCGCCGGGGGCGCCGCCCGCGCCACCGTCCGAGCCGCCGCGCGATCCCGCTGGCGGGCCACCGCTGCCGTTCCCGCCGCTGCCGCCTCCGGGCGCCATGCTGGAGATCTCGGTGCGGCGCCGGATGCTCTGGGTGGGCGCGGCGGCCTTCCCGCTGCACAACCTCAGCCGGGTCCAGGCGGCCAGGTACGTGCCCGACCGGGGCGCGGCCCTGCTCGGCCTCCTGAAGTGGCTGCTGGGCGCCGTCGTCGCGTTCGCGGTGCTCGATCTGGTGTTCGGAGGCGACACGAGCGCCGTGAAGGGGAACGAGGGGCCGCTGCTCGTCGTCCTCGTCCTGGTAGTCGTCTTCGCGGGCAGGGCGCTGTTCGAAGCGGCGACGCCGATCCTGATCGTGGAGACGGCCGGGGGCACCTGGATGGTCGTGACCCTGCCGAACGCGGACGAACTGCGGGACATCGCCGGGCGGATCGTCCACGCGATCGACCACCCGGAGGCCGAGTTCACCAAGAACGTCTACCGGTTCACCCAGTACAACGGGCCGGTCGTCCAGCAGAAGGGCAACGGGAACACGGGGATGAGGCTGTGACCGAACCGACCCGCCACACGACCTACAACGGTCCCGTCGTCCGCCAGGACGGCGACGGCAACATCGGCATCAACTACGGCTCCGTCGGCGCCGCCCAGGGCGACCAGGAGCTCAGGGCCGCCGCCCGGGAGCTGATCGAACGGCTCCGCGCCGTCGAGGACCTGCTCACCCCGGACCAGGCCAGGGTCGTCCAGGAGGCCCTGCCCGTGCTCGCCCAGGGCCGCCCGGCGACGGCCGAGGCGCGCGGGGACGCCCTGGCGCGGCTCGGTCTGCTCGCGAGCGTCATCGGCCCGCTGGCCCAGCCGGTCGCGGACGCGGTCGGCAAGCTGATCCAGCTCCTGAGCTGAGGTGCTGCCGTCCCGGGGCCCGGGACGCCGGGGTTTCCGGACGGCGGGACGCGCCCGCCGTCTCTCCGATTCCCCTCCGGAGGGGAATCGTCCGGTCAGTGGACGGAGAACCCGCCGTCCACGAAGAGGGACTGGCCCGTGACGTACGCGGAGGCGCGGCTCGCCAGGAAGACCGCCGCGCCCTCGAAGTCCTCCGGGAGCCCGTTGCGGCCGGTCATCGTGCGGGCGGCGAGGGCCGCCACCTTGTCCGGGTCGGAGGAGAGCCGCTGGTTGAGCGGGGTCATCACGAAGCCGGGGACCAGGGTGTTGGCCGTGACCCCGTACGGGGACCAGGCCTCCGCCTGTGAACGGGCCAGCGACTCCAGGGCGCCCTTGGACACCCCGTACGCCCCGCTCTGCACGAACGCGCGGTGCGCCTGCTGGGAGGTGATGTGGATGATCCGGCCGAAGCCCCGCCCGGCCATCCCGGGGCCGAAGCGCTGACCGAGCAGGAACGGCGCCTCCAGGTTCACCGTCATGGTCGTGTCCCAGACCTCCTCGCCCAGCTCCCCGAAGGGCGGGCGCAGGTTGATCCCGGCCGAGTTGACGAGGATGTCGGGCTCCCCGAAGACGCCCGCCGCCTCCTCGGCCCCCGCCTTGATGCCCGTACGGCTGCTCAGGTCGGCGCTCACCCAGGCGGCCCGGCGGCCTTCGGCGGTCAGCTCGTCCACGGTGGCCGCGAGTTCGGCCTCCTTGCGGGCGACGACGACCACGCTCGCCCCGGCGCGGGCCAGCGCCCCGGCGACGGCCCGGCCGATGCCGGAGCTGCCGCCCGTGACGAGGGCGGTGCGCCCTTCGAGGGAGAAGAGACCGGAGAGGTATCCGCCGGGCGTGGTGCTCATCTGGGCTGTGCTCCTCGTGTCGTACGGCCACCGGCCGTCCGGGTGCGGCGGGCGGCCGGTGCCCGCATCCTGGCACACGAGCTCCGTGCCCCCTGCACGTAGGTGGCGCGCGGGGGCCCCGGGGGCGGGGAGGAAGCGTTTCCGCGGGGCGGGGGGTGGGGGTCCGCCGCAGGTTAGAGGTACGGGTCCACCAGGGGGGAGGCGCGGGCCCACCGTCGGGGAGGCGCGGGCCCACCACAGGGTGCAGGCCCAACCGGGTCACCCCCACCCCCGGCGGGATCTCCGGAGAAGCCCCCGGGCGGGCGCTGTCATCGCAGGAGGGTGCGCCAGCGGTCGGCCGATTCCTGCATGTCCCCGACGACCCGCTCCAGGAACGTCCCCGCCTTCAGGAGCCGCTGTCCCACCGGCGATCCGGGCCCGAGCGTCTCGGCCGCCTCCTGGGCGGCCCGCGCCGATCCGAGTGTCTGCCGGGCGCTGATCGCGACCGAGTGGTACCAGGCCTCGTCGTCCACGACGTAGACGTCCCGCCGCCGCAGTGGATCGCGCTCGCGCCGCACGTATCCGTGCTCGACCAGGGAGTTCACGGCCACGGAGACGGACGCCGGGCTGACCTTCAGCCTGCGGACCAGGTCGGCCGCGGTGCGCCTGCCGTCCTCGGACAGCAGCAGATCGACATGCACCCGCGCCATCATCCTGGGCATCCCCGACCTGACCGCGAGCTCGACGATCCGGTCGTCCACCGTGCCGCCCGGGGTTCCGTCCGGGGTTCCGTCCAGAGGGTCCGCCGGGGCGCCGCGCCGGGCCCGCTGGACCGTCGCCCGGTGCGCGGAGCGGGGCCGGTAGTCGCCGGGGCCGCCGTTGCGGGTCACCTCCCGGCTGACGGTCGAGGTCGGACGTCCGAGCCGCCGGGCGATCTCGGCGTAGGACAGGCCGTCGGTGAGTCCGGCCGCGATGCGCTGGCGTTCCTGCTGGGTCAACCGTCCTCCTGGCATGGCGCCAGTATTGCCTTCGCCTTCAATCATTGCAACGGGTTCGTTGCGTTCGGCTTCAGTCGTTGCATCAATTTAGCCGCACCTAACTGCAATTACGGGTTTCATTGATTGACGACATCGTGAATGCAACGTAGCGTTCGAGTCGGAGCGAACACGTCATATCGCGAACCGGGGGATGGTCTTCATGAGTGAGTCCGTACACACCGTCACGGCCCTGCCGACGGAGCGGAGCAGCGGCTGCCCCTTCGACCCGCCGGCCGAACTGCTCGACGCCCGCCGCCACGGGTCCGTCAGCGGCTTCACCCACCCCGGCGGGACCCCGGGCTGGCTGATCACCGGGTACGAGGCGGTGCGGTCCGTCCTGGCCGACCCCCGGTTCAGCTCCCGCAGGGACCTCATGAACGTGGTCGATTTCGACCTCCCCCCGGCGCCGCCCGGCGAGTTCCTCCTCATGGACGATCCGGAGCACAGCCGCTACCGCAAGCCCCTGGTGGGCAAGTTCACCGTGCGGCGGATGCGGATGCTCACCGAGCGGATCGAGCGGATCACCGCCGACTGCCTGGACGCCATGGAGGAGACCGGGCCGCCGGCGGACCTGGTGACCGCGTTCGCCAAACCCATCCCCACCATCGTGATCTGCGAGATCCTGGGCGTGCCGTACGCGGACCGGGCGTCCTTCCAGGAGCAGATCGACACGTTCATGGGCGGCGAGGTCGGCGACGAGGAGCTGATGGCCGCCTACACCGCGACCCAGGAGTACCTCGCGGGGCTCGTGGCCGAGAAGCGGGCCAGGCCCACCGACGACGTCCTCAGCGAACTCACCGACAGCGATCTGACCGACGAGGAACTGAAGGGCATCAGCCTCATCCTCCTGGCCGCCGGATTCGACACCACCGCGAACATGCTGTCCCTCGGCACCTTCGCGCTGCTGCGGAACCCGGACCAGCTCGCCGCCCTGCGCGCCGATCCCGCGCTCACCGACGGAGCCGTGGAGGAACTCCTGCGGTACCTCAGCGTCGCCAAGACGTTCCACCGGACGGCCCTTGAGGACGTCGAGCTGGACGGCCGGACCATCGAGGCCGGAACGACGGTCCTCCTCTCGTTCAACACCGCCAACCGCGACCCCGACCGCTTCACCGACCCCCACACGCTCGACCTGCGCAGGCAGTCCGCCGGACATCTGGCCTTCAGCCACGGCATCCACCAGTGCCTGGGCCAGCAGCTGGCCCGCGTCGAGATGCGGGTGGCGTTCCGCGCGCTGGTCGACCGCTTCCCCGGTCTGCGTCTGGCCGTGCCCGCCGAGCAGGTCGTGCTGCGCCCGGAGACCGCGGACATCTTCGGGGTGAAGAGCCTCCCGGTCACCTGGGACGCGAAGTGAACGCGCCCCATCTGAGCCTGGACCGCGAGCGCTGCATCGGCGCCGGGATGTGCGCCATGACCGCCCCCGACGTCTTCGACCAGGACCCGGACGACGGCCTCGTGCTCCTGCTGCGCACCGAGCCGGACCCGGCCCACCGGACGGCCGTACGGATGGCCGCCGGGGTCTGCCCCTCCGGGGCGATCACCTTCCACGAGCCGGGCCCCGGGGGATCGCACTGAGCCGACCGCGCCCCGGCGCGGGGGCGTCCGGTCGGGACACCCCCGCGCGACGGCGTCAGACGTCGATGACCGAACCCATCGGGATCGAGTCGAGCACGCTGTCACGGAGCGGCTGGACCTTGCTCGCGTCGAACTGGTACGCGGTGAACGCCGAGCTCATGATGTACCGCCGCTGACCGTTGGAGAACAGCCATCGGGTGCCCGTGGACGGGGACTTGATCAGGTGCGCGTCATGGCTCAGATGCCCGCCGAACGGGACGTTCTCCAGGCCGATCACCTTGAGGGTGTTCGCGTTGTAGAACAGGTTGTTGTACGTCTGCATGTCGGGGATGCCCCATCGTTTCCCGTCGATGACGAGCCAGATGCCCATGATCCCGGCGGCGTCCTCGAGCCGGCGGCCGTTGTAGACGCTGTAGTCCTGCTGGGACGGCGCGACGGTGGCGGTGGCGGGCCGCTCGGCCGCCCCGGCGGCGGGGGCCGCGAGGCCCAGCGGGACGGCCAGGGCCAGACTGATCACGCCGACCGCCGTGCGTCGGCGAAGTGTGCCGGACATTCTTCCTCCCCAGAAGATCCACGCGGGGACGGCCGGACTCGTGGTGAGCACGGCCCCCGCGCTTGTCGTTGACCCGGCTCATGCTGGCGGTCCCGGCGTCCCGACCGCATGAGGCAGCGGTCCCGGCCCACCGGGACGGGGGCCTTGGCGCCTCCCGGCCGGGGGGCCGCCGTAAGGCGGTGGTGTTCCCCCACGGTGACCGATCCATGGGCTGGACCGGAGCGGTCCGGCCCAGCTCAGTCCGGTTCAGCCCAGACCAGCCCAGCCCAGCCCAGCCCAGTCCGGTCCGGTCCGGTCCGGTTCAGTCCTTACCGGACCGCTTCCGCCGGTAGTTCCCCGCCTCGCTCCGGGAAGAGGTCCGTTCGGGGGAGAGGTCCGTTCGCGGAGCGGTCCCGGGTGTCAGCCCCTGAGCTGATCCCGCTGGATCTGGTGGGCGACCGTGCGGCGCACCGATGCCGAAGTGGTGGTGGTGACCCCCGAGGGGACGTCGAGACCACGGCTGATCTGGTCGTACGCGGCCCGGTGGCCGCCGGGCAGTTCTGCCCGGCTCAGCCTCAGGTCCTCCTCGACGAGACGCCTCAGCTCGTCGACGTTCTGGGGCGTGAAGCGCTTCTTCCCCCGGGCGAGCGCCTGGACGCAGCGGGTGCAGTGCGCGGTTTCGCCCAGGGTCCGGGAGATCTCCTCGGCGAGGCCCCAGAGCCGCCCTTCGAGCCAGGGGGTGTCGCGCTGGTCGAGGGCCACCTCCATCGGGGGCCGTGGCTCGTCGCTCCTGTGCTTCGCCATCTGCTTGGACACGGCGGGCTGGCTCATGTCGGTGAGCCGCGCGATCCGTTCCTGGGTCCAGCCGAAGCCCGCGAACACCTCGATCATCTCGGCGCGCAGCTTCCGCATCTCCTCGCCCGCGCGGATGACCTCGTTCATCTCCGCGAGCATCCGCCGAGCCTGTTCCTCGGTGAGCGTCGCGGGGATCGGGTGGGTGCTCTCTTCTCGTGTCACCACCCGGTTATACACGAGAGCGACCCCCTCCATAACCCAGTTGTAAAACCTGGTTATGGCTGACATGGTTCCGTCCCATGCCTACCTTCCCCGCATCTGACGGAACCCTGCTCTCGTACCGTGCGACCGGCGAGGGCGACCCGGTCGTCTGCGTCCCGGGAGGCCCTGCGGACTCCCGCTACCTCGGTGACCTCGGCGGCCTGTCCGCACATCGCCGGCTGATCGTCATGGACCTTCGCGGCACGGGCCGGTCCGCGATCCCCCGGGACGGCTCCAGCTACCGCTGTGACCGTCTGGTCGACGACGTCGAGGCGCTGCGCGAGCACCTCGGCCTCACGCGGATGGATCTGCTCGGCCATTCCGCCGGTACGAACATCGTGACGCAGTACGCGGCCCGGCATCCGGAGAACGTCAGCAAGCTCGCCCTCATCGGCCCCAGCCCATGGGCTGTCGGCGTGACGGTCACGGGAGGGGCGCGGCTCGACGTCGCGCGGCTGCGGAAGGGCGAGCCGTGGTTCCCGGCGGCGTTCGCCGCCCTGCGGGCGATCACCGAGGGTACGGGCGAGGACTGGCAGGCCGTCATCCCCTTCTTCTGGGGCCGGTGGGATGCCGCGGCGCGCCAGCACCACGAGGCCGGTCGGCCCCGCAACCAGGAGGCCGTCGCCCGCTTCGGGGCCGAGGGAGCCTTCAGCCCGGAGAGTACCCGGGCGGCTCTCGCCTCCTGCGGGGCTCCCGTCCTGCTGCTCACCGGAGAGTTCGACGTGAACAGCCCGCCCGTGATGGCGGCCGAATGCGCGGAAGCGTTCCCCGACGCCACGCTGGTGGTGCAGCCGGGAGCGGGCCACTGCCCATGGCTCGACGACGCCGGGCGATTCGTGGCGACCACGGAGGCGTTCCTCCGTGGACGATCCGGCTCACGCCCTTGAAGTCCGCTGTGGGCACGGGTGGTTGAGGCGAATCGGGGAAGCCGCGTCCGGCCAGGCCGAAGGCGGGACGGTGGCGGGTCTGATCATGAGGCGGCGCGCTGCCCTGGTCTTCGCGGGACAGCGGGCCCGGCCACGTGTTCACGGTGCGGGACGACAGGCATCGGCCGCAGCCGCCGGACGCCCCCGCACACCGTCGTAGGAGGTCGTCTCGCGTGGCAGCAGGTCAGGGCGGCGGCCATGGCCTGGCCTCGGCTCTGCCGGTCGTTGCGGGACCGCGTACGGGACTTTGAGACCACGAGCGGCCCATGGCAGGCTCATGTCGCATGATCGATGAATTCGCGAAGGGCAACCTGCACGGGAGACTGCGGCGGGACCGCGAGGCGCTGCTCTGGAAACTCGACGGCTTGTCCGAGTACGACGCCCGTCGGCCTTTGACCGCGACCGGGACCAACCTCCTCGGTCTGGTCAAGCACGTGGCCACCGTCGAGGCCAGGTACTTCGGCGAGGTCTTCGACCGCCCTTCCCCGGAACCGCTGCGCCGGTGGCAGGACTCCGACGGCAGCGATCAATGGGCGACCGAGGACGAGACCCGCGATCAGATCATCGGGTTCTACCGGCGTACATGGGAACACTCGGACGCGACGATCGATGAGCTTCCCCTCGACGCCCCCGGCCACGTGCCGTGGTGGCCGGAGCCCCATGCCCGCACGAACCTGTTCGCCGTCATGGTCCATGTCCTCGGCGAGTCCCTCCGACACGCCGGGCACGCCGACATCCTGCGCGAGGGCATCGACGGCCGGACCGGGTTGCGCGCCGAACACGAGAAGCAGGTCGACGAGGAAGCCCGCGCCGCCCACTGCGCGAAGATCGAACAGGCCGCCAGATCGGCCGCGTCGATCAAGGCTTAGAGGTCGTCGTCTCACCTGGCTCGATGTTCGTGCGGCACGATGCCGGTCGTGGGCGCTGATCCCGCCTGGCGGGATCAGCCACCGACGTTCGGCCCGTCGCCCGTCGCCCGTCGCCCGTCGCCCGTCGCCCGTCGCCGGTCGCCTGTCTCCGCGCATCGCCGCTTCACGGTATGGACCGAGACCGCCTGTGGCGTCGGCTGCACTGGACGGCACCGGGCGGCGCTGGACGGACTCGGGCCCCGGGGCGAGGCGGGCCGGACCTCGGCGATCGTCGACGCGGCCTCCGTCCGCGTCAGAAGGGAGGACCGCTGACCGGCCGAACCCGGTCGATCGCGACGGGAAGGGCCGCCCTGACCTGCTACGAGAAGCTCGGGATACTTGCCACATGAGGAACCCTCGGAAAAGGTATGTGTGAGGTGGGTTATGTCAGATGAATCCGACGCTGACCTGTCCAGGAAGGTCACGGATCGAGACCTTGCGCGCTTGATGAAGCGTGGTATCGATGAACTCGCTGACGATCCGGCCGCGGTGGAGATTCATGAGCGCATTCGGCGCAGGGACGATCTGGAGCAGGACCGATCTCACAGGGATCGGTCTGAAAGGTCTGCGGCCATCGGCTTTCTGGCCGGACTGGCGATCCTGGTTCTCCTCATCGCCTACTCCGTTGCGACCTTCGAGCGTTGACGTATGGAGAAAGCGGCGCCACCGGTCCGCCAGCCGTGGAAACGCGAGTCGGCCGCAGGCGTTCGAGACGTACGGTGTGGCCGTGGACGTATCGCGGGACGACTCGGATGGCGGGCTCTGTGGGCTCTGTGGGCGGCCTTCGAGTGTTCGGCACGAGCGGTGTGACGGTGGGTCGACGGCCGGCTCGGGAAAGCGTGTGGAGTATGTGATCGTCGAGCTGCGTGGAGCCCTGGCCCTTTATCGGGCCGCCGATGACGCCTTGCGGACGGGCAAGACCGTAGCCGCCGGGCTGGCGCAGGAGTTGGGGGTCGGTATCGCGGATCTCCCCGGACGCCGTTACACCTGCTGGGAGACGCCTGCGGAGTACGGCGTCGTCCAGAGCGGCTTCGAGCTGTCCTGACGTGCGACGACACCGGACCAATGCCGGTGGACCATCCGGCCGTTGGTCGATGTGTGTCGTCGACTGACGTGCGGTGGGCGCGGATCGGACCGTTGCTCTGGAGCCAGTATGGGGGAGCCGTCGAGCGCAGCCCGGAAGACGTCCGGGGCATTCGCGCCACGGAACCCGGCGAGGAGGGTCTTGTGCGGCGGTCCGCACGTCGGCACCGGTCCGCGTACCGCCCGTGCCGGTCGCCCGTACCGTTCAACGCCCTTCCCGCCGTACGGGGTCCCCACGCGGACGCGATGCCCGCCCGTACCCCGTTTCGAGCAGCGCGGTCAGTTCGGGGTGCCGCTCCCGTCGGGGGGCCCGGCCCCGGTCCGCCCGTCCGAACGGTGGGCCGGTGTCCGGCTCAGGGTTTGCTCGACCGGGCCGACCGGCCCTGCTCAGCCCTGCCGGACCGCCGGGGTCCTGTCCGTGGCGGCCACGCGGCGGGTCAGTACGCGCGTGGTGCTGCCGTCGTCCTCGTCGATGTCCCGGACGTGCTCGAATCCGATCCTGCCGAGGAGGGTCAGCGAGACGCTGTTCCGCGCGGCCACGGTGGCGTGCACCTCGGTCAGCGCGAGAGCGTCGAAGCCGTAGGCCACGAGTGCCCGGGCCAGCTCCGTCCCCAGGCCCGATCCCCACGCCGCCGGGGCCAGCGCGTAGACGATCTCGTGGCCCCCGACCTCATCGGTCGGTTTGATCTCGGCGTGTCCGACGAACCGGCCCTCCCGGCGGACGGCCCAGACGTCGAACAGGTTCTCGGCGTAGACCTTCGTGAAGATGCGCCCGAACACGGCCCGGTCCTCCTCCTCGGAAGCGAGGCCGTCACCCATCCACCGCGACACCCTCGCGTCCTGGAACAGTGCCACGAAGCCCTCTTCGTCCCCGGGGACGTACGGGGCGAGGAGCAGGCGTTCGGTGCGCAGGATCGGGGTCATGGACGGCGACACTAACCACCCGACGTCCTGCCCGACAAGCCACTTTCACCAGCGCGGACTCCGCCCGGTCCGGCCGCCGCAGCACCCGTGACCGCCGTCCGCGTGGAGTGACCGCCGTCCGCGCGGGGTGGCGGCCCGGGGCGGCATCCGGTCGGCCGCCGTCCGGGACGAGCCGCTCGTCACGTACGGAGCGCCCGGAGCGGGTGGCCGTGGACGGCGGGTCGCGGCGGCAACGCGCAGCCGTACGGCCTCCGTTCAGCGGTGGCCGTCCCGTCCCCGCTCGCCGCGCCGCAGGGCCCGGCGCTGCTTTCTCGGCAGGTCGGTGGCCAACTCGCCTACGAGACACACGTCGTGGTGCGTGTCGCCCCGACCGCCACGGCACCACCACACCGGCGGGCCCGCCGGGTCCACTTCGCTCGGGTACCAGCCATTGGCGGTCCCGGCGGGCCGGGGATGCATCCCGATCCCGTGCGCGGAGCAGAGCGGCCAGGCCTGCCAGAGCAGTTCCATGACGGTCTCCTGCGCCGCATCCGCGACCACGGCCAGAACCTCCGTGGCATCGTCCAGCTCCGACGGGTCGTCCTCTTCCAGGTCGTGCGTATGGACCGGGTTGCCCTGCCAGCGGCCGTCCGCCATCGCCACGTAGATCTGGCCGTGTTCCACGGGGCTGCCAGGTGTCTGTTCCGAGAACGGGGAGAGCATCAGGATCAGCGGGTCCTGGTCCGGCAGGGTCGCCGCCAGATCGCGGTTGACCACGGCGAGCGCGGCTTCCAGCTCCGGCCACCGGCCGGGCTCGACCGGGTGGGGTTCCGGGATGTAGGGCCAGCCGTGACCAGGGCCGATCTTGAGGTGCGAGAAGTCGTTCATCGGGTCATCGTCCCAGTCGTTCCGCGGCCGAGGGCGAGTTTTTCTCCCCGCAGGGCCCGCCGGGGTCTCCGCGCGGCAGACGGTACGACGGAGGGCCGTGCGCGGCCACTCCGGCGTACGGCCCTCCGGGCGGTTCCGCGTGCGCGCGGTTCAGGCCCGTGCCGCGAATGCCGGGGGCATCCGGCACACCGTCCCCGAGAGGACCGCCCGCCAGACGGCCCGCTGCCGCTCGTCGCTGAAGGCGCGCGGCGGACGTCCGCCCGCTTCCGGCGACGAGCGGCACGGCGAGCCATCGGCGCTCTCGACAGACGAGCGGCCTGGGAAATCGCGCCGGTCGTCAAGCAAGTCGATGCCGACTTCCTGGCACGCCCGCTGCCGGACCCGCCCTCGCCCCGGAAGCCTGGCCGTGGTGGCGTCGCCGTTGCCACGATCCGGGGGGACGTCATGTTCGTTCCCTCACCGGCGGGCGATCGGCCGGACAAGTCCCGTTCCTCGCCCGGACCGTGCGGATTCCGGTTCTCGTGGCCGAAGAGCCGGAGAAGCGAAGAAGCAAAGAAGCGAAGTCGATGACGAGCCGTCGTAGGGTCGACCCCGACCTGAACCGGATCGATGTCTGCCAGCCTCCCGACGGTGCCGGGTGGTCCCGGGACGAGCGGGAACGAACGGTGGCGTGCCGGGCGAGGCGCGCACGCCACCCCATGGGACGGCTCTTCGGCTTCCCGCAGCACGACCGCAGCCCCGAGCGGGCACACGATGTTACGGGGCCGCTCGCCCGTGGCTACACATCGATGACGTTGGGGTGCGCGTCACCCGTGCAGACATAGTCGGACGGGGAGATGGCGCCCAGGACGTCGCTGCTGGATCCGCCGACTCGAATGGCGCCCGACTGATACATGTTCCCCGGGTATCCGTACCAGAAGGTGGCACGCACGCCGAGGTTGTTCACGTAGGAGTTGACCCCGTTGGAGTTCGGAGCCATGCCGAAATCGACGAGACGCCAGCAGTTGTACGTGGTGCCCGTCGTGAAGGCGAGAGTCCTGTACTGGGTGCTCCGGTACAGGCAGAGCTTGTCGGAGGGGCATCCGCCGACCGCTGCCGCAGGTTCAGCCGCGACTATGCCGCCGCTCAGGGCAACTGTCAGAGCGGATAAGAGAGTTGCTGTCTTGCGGTGCAAGTTCATGGAGTCCCATGGGCTGAGTTCCACATGGTCGGCTCACGCTACAGGGACGCCCGGGAGCGGGGGAGTCCCCTGTCGGCCACCTCTACGGGCACGGTGGGGACGTCCCTCGGCGTCCGCGCGGATGCCGACGGCGTGGGCCACGTCCTGTCTCGTCCGGACCGTGTCGGGCTACGGTCGCTCGGGGCGGGCCCCGGTGTTCTCGATGTGCTCGCGACACCGTCCACGAGGCAACGTCCGGGGGCCGGTGAGCGTCTCCTCAGGTGTGATGGATCTTCCGGAGACCATGAACTCCGTCGACACCCAGGACGAGCACGAGGACGAGGGGGTGCGGTCCGGCCCGCTGTGGCGCCATGCCCTGTGGGTGGCGCTCGCCGTCGCCGCCGGAGTGACGCTGGGCTGGCTGGGCGCCCTGTTCCGCATCGGCCCGGAGGAGTACGGCCTGCCGCCCGCCGCGCCGGGAGCGCTCTGGCCCTATCTGCTGGCCTGGGCCGCGATCGGCCTGGGGCTGGGCGCCGTCCTGCGGTTCGTGGCGGCCAGGGTGCCCGTCTACTCCCCGTCGGAGGTCCTCATCGGCACCGTCATGATCGGCACCCGGCTGTCCCTCGGCTGGCGGCCGGAGCCTCTCGAACTCGCGGGCCTGGCCACGGCCGCGCTGCTCCTGGTGACCGTCTGGTGCGCCGTCGCACTGCGCGGGGCGGCCGTCGTGCGACGGTCCGAGGACGCTCCCGGGACCGCCTAGGCCGGTTCGCCGGGATCACTTCCGTGGGCCGGGGTCGTCGTCGACGATGTCCGCATGACTCGCCGCGTCAGCGCGTGGTCGGCCGGACGAGGCCCGGTCGAGCGAGGAACTCCGCCCAGGCGGTGGGTTCCAGGGTGAGCTGGGGTCCGTCCGGGTTCTTGGAGTCGCGGACGTGGACGGCGGAGGGGCAGGCGGCGACCTCGACGCAGTCGCCGCTTCCGCTGCTGCTGTGGCTGGATTTGTGCCAGGAGAGGGCGACTTCGACGCAGTCGTCGCCGCTGCCACCGCTGTGGCTGCTCTTGAACCAGGTCAGGTCTGTGACGTTCATGGTTCTCCTCTCGTCGGGGCGGTGCTCCTCGTGAGGCGTGTGCGGCGGAGGGCCGCACGTCAGCATTCTGGCGTACGGCCTTCCGGGTGTCTGGTCTCAAACCAGTCGCGCGACGAACTCCGTCCAGACGGCGGGGCCCAGGGTGAGCTGGGGTCCGTCGGGGTTCTTGGAGTCGCGGATGTGGATGGTGGAGGGGCAGGTGGCGACCTCGACGCAGTCGCCGCTTCCACCGCTGCTGTAGCTGGACTTGTGCCAGGAGAGGGCAACCTCCACGCAGTCGCCGTCGCCGCTGCTGTGGCTGCTCTTGAACCAGGCCAGTTCTGTGACGCTCATAGTGCTCCTCGCATCTCCCGCAACAGGCTCAGGGAGTCCTCCGCGGACAGAGCCTGTGCTCGCATCCTGGCATACCGCTTCTGCAGGATGCTGACCACTTTGGAGTCGGAGAAGAGGAGCCCGTTCTCCTGGCCCTCGCAGTAGGCGTACCACTGGTTCTCCGGGGTTTCCAAGAGTTGTACGGGGCCGTCGAGCCCGGCATGGTGTTCGCGTGACTGAGGCATGATCTGGATGTCGACGTTACGCCGGGTGGACATCTCGATGATGTGATCGAGCTGTTCTTTCATGACCTCCGGGCCACCCGTCAGACGGCGCAGGACATGCTCCTCGATGATGAAGCTGTAGATCGTGTGGGGCCGTTCCGTCAGCAGCTTCGCGCGCTCGACGCGAGCGCTGAGCAGGGCCTCGATCTCGTCGTCACCCGTCGCCGGGATCTGCTTCTCGAACAACGTCCGGGCGTACGCCGGTGTCTGCAGCACGCCAGGCACCAGCCGGTTCTCGTACGTGTACAGCGTGACGGCGGTGAGTTCCAACTGAGCCCACTGCTGGAACCACCGCGCGAGCCCACGCCTGCGGGTCAGGTGCTTCGCCGCCGCCCGGATCGCTCCGAAGGCGTCCAGGATCTCCTCCGCCCGGTTGACGAAGGTGACCGACGGTAAATGCCGCCCCTGCTCGACGGAGCCGACCGTCGCCACCGAGTACCCCACGAGCTCGGCGAACTGCTCCTGCGTCAGCCCCGCCCGGTTCCTGAAGACCTGGAGCACCGCCCCGAACGCCTTCAGCCCCTCGGTGGGCTCCGGCTCCCCCCAGTCGAGACCGTCACCCGGATTCTCGTCCATCATCTGGCCACCTCCCGCACCCGTGCCCTCGCACTGATCGCGCCCCATGCTTACGGTTCGTGATGAGTACGGTCCAGAGGGTGAGCTCGTACTCTCTCGGGAGTACGAGTGGCTGACCTGGGAACAGGCCCCTGACATGGCCACATTGGCACCATGCCCCCACCTCTGACCCATGAAGAGACCGTCACCGTACGTGTGTTCGCGCAGCGGTTCAGCTCGACCCCTCGCGGTGCCCGGCTCGCCCGCAGGCTCGCCCTGCTCCAACTGCACTGCTGGCACTTCCCCTACGGCTGCGAGCTGTCCGACACGGTCGGGCTCCTCGTCGCGGAGCTGGCGGCGAACGCCGTCACCCACGGCCGGGTGTCCGGCCGGGACTGCGAGCTGGTCCTCAGCCATCTGCCCGGACGGCGGCTGCGGATCGACGTCTCCGACACCCGGGGCGAGCGGCGGCCCGCCCACGGGGAGCAGCCCGCGCCGAGCCCCCTGGACGAGGGCGGGCGCGGACTGCTCCTCGTCCAGGCGCTGGCGACCCGGTGGGAGGTGCTGGACCGGCTGCCGGTCGGCAAGACCGTACGGGCCGAGATCGACCTCGGCCCGTACGAGCAGCCCCGCCCCGAAGGGGTCAGTCCTGCGGACGGGCCGCCGGGGCGTACCCCGCCGGACGGGTCGTGAACGTGCCACGGCCCTGGGTGCGGCCCCGCAGCCGGGACGCGTAGCCGAACAGTTCGGCCAGCGGCACGGTCGCCGTCACCACCGCCGTACCACCCCGGGCCGTACGGTCCGTGACCCGGCCACGGCGGGCCGCGAGGTCCCCGAGGACCGCGCCGACGGACTCCTCGGGGACGGTGACCGTGACGTCGGCCACCGGCTCCAGGAGCGTCATCGCGCTCGCCCGCAGCGCCTCGCGGAGCGCGAAGCGGCCCGCCGCGCGGAACGCCGGCTCCGAAGAATCCTTCGGGTGCGTGGCGCCGTCCGTGAGCGTGACCCGGACGCCGGTCACCGGATGCCCGCCGAGGGGGCCCTCCAGGAGGGCGTCGCGGCAGCCCGCCTCGACCGCGCGGACGTACTCCTGCGGCACGCGCCCGCCCGTCACCGTCGAAGCGAACACGAACTCCCCTTCCGTATCGGACGCGTTCGGGCCGAGAGGCTCGACGTCGATGACGACATGCGCGAACTGGCCCGAGCCGCCGTCCTGTTTGACGTGCCGGTACAGCAGACCGGTGACGCCCTCGTCCACGGTCTCGCGGTACGCGACCTGGGGGCGGCCGACCGTGACCTCAAGGCCCCGGTCGCGCCGCAGCTTCTCCACCGCGACCTCCAGGTGCAGTTCACCGAGACCCGACAGGAGGGTCTGGCCCGTCTCCGGGTCCGACCGCACGACGAGCGACGGGTCCTCCTCGGAGAGCCGGGCGAGCGCCGTCGCCAGCCGGCCGGTGTCGGTGCTCCGGCGCGCCTCCACCGCCACCGACACCACCGGTTCGGCGGTCGAGGGGGGTTCGAGGACGAGCGGCGCGTCCGGGGCGCACAGGGTCGCCCCGGCACGGGTGCCCTTCGGCCCGACGAGCGCCACGATGTCCCCGGGGCGGGCCCCGTCGATCTCGGTCTGCCGGTCCGCCTGGACCCGCAGTACGCGGGCGATCCGCTCGGTGCGGCCCGATGTCGTGTCCAGCACGGTTCCTCCCTTCTCGACGGTGCCCGCGTAGACACGGACGTACGTCATGCGGCCGGTGGCCGTCGCGGTCACCTTGAACACGAGCGCGGTGAACGGCGCCGCGGGGTCCGCCGGAACCTCCCCGCGCACCGGCGGCATGTCCGAAGGGGACGGGAGATAGGCGACGACGGCGTCGAGGAGCGGTTCGACACCCCGGTTCCGGTACGCCGAACCGCACAGCACGACCACCGCGCCGCCGTCGAGGGTCAGTGCGCGCAGGACACCCCGCAGGGTCGCGGGGGACAGCTCGCCACGCTCGCAGAACTCCTCCAGGGCGTCCGGGTGCAGCTCCGCCACCGTCTCGTCGAGGCGTCGCCTGCGTCGGACGGCCTCCGCGCGGAGGTCGTCCGGCACGTCCCGTTCGACGGGGGTGCCGCCGCCGTCGGGCCACACGTACGCCCGCATCCCGACCAGGTCCACGACTCCGGCGAAACCGTCCTCACGCCCGATCGGGAGCTGCACGGGCAGCGGGACGACGCCGAGGCGTGTACGGATCGACTCCACGGCGGAGTCCAGGTCCGCGCCCGCCCGGTCCAGCTTGTTGACGAACGCGATCCGGGGCACGCCGTGCCGGTCGGCCTGCCGCCACACCGCCTCGCTCTGCGGCTCGACGCCCGCGACCGCGTCGAAGACGGCGACGGCACCGTCCAGGACGCGCAGCGAACGCTCGACCTCGTCGGAGAAGTCCACGTGGCCGGGGGTGTCGAGCAGATTGACCCGGTGCCCCGCCCAGTCGCAGCTGACCGCCGCCGCGAAGATGGTGATGCCCCGGTCCCGCTCCTGCGGGTCGAAGTCCGTGACGGTCGTGCCGTCGTGGACCTCGCCGCGCTTGTGGACGGCGCCGGTGAGGAAGAGGACCCGCTCGGTGAGGGTGGTCTTGCCCGCGTCGACATGGGCGAGGATGCCGATGTCGCGGACGGTGGTGATGCTCTCGTGAGTACGCACGGTGTCGTGCCTTTCGCTGCCGCGAGGGAAGGGGGCGGCGCGATTCCCGGACGAGACGGACCATCAGAAACGCTTCTGGGGAACGGACTTAGTCACGGGCGGCGATGGCGGGCGCGCAGCCGCCACCGGCCGGACGGAGAGGCGAGGATCACGTCGTACCGGGCGCGGGAGAAGGACACGACGGCGCTGCGGTGGCTGCGCACGGCGGTCTCCCCTCGGACGGACGTCTCTCCCACGGCACCACCGGACGGCGGGCCGTGGGACGCGAGTGTAGGAAGGACGACGGGCCGCGCGACAGCGAATTAAGCGGGGCTTCTGCTCGACCGGGGCTTCTACGCGGAGGCGGCGGGCTGGAGCAGGTCCCAGCGGTTGCCGTACAGGTCCTCGAAGACGGCGACGGAACCGTACGGCTCGTGGCGCGGCTCCTCCAGGAACTTCACGCCCGCCGCCGTCATCCGGGTGTGGTCGCGGGCGAAGTCGTCGGTGTGCAGGAAGAAGCCGACCCTGCCACCGGTCTGGTTGCCGACGGACGCCTGCTCGGCGTCGTTCTTGGCGCGGGCCAGGAGGAGACCGGCGTTCCCGACGCCGCCGACCCCTGCCGCACCGGGCGGCCGGACGACGACCCAGCGGGTACCACCGCCCCGGTCGGTGTCCTCGACCAGGTCGAACCCGAGGGCGTCGGTGTAGAAGGCGATGGCCTCGTCGTAGTCACGGACGACGAGGGTGACGAGTGCGATGGACGGCATGGGAGCCAACGTAATACGGAGGAATCTACCCGCGTCAACCGGCCGGACGGGTGCGAGAATGCCCGACATGCGCGCGCAACAGTTCGAGACCTTGGTGGCGGCGGCGAGGGCGCTGGCGGGGGAGACGGCGGGGGCCGGGGTGGCCCCTGGGGCCGGAGTGAGCCCTGGGACTGGAGTGGCCATCGGGGTCAGGGGACCGGCCGGGGCCGGGGCGCGCGCGGGGGCCGGTGCCGGTGCCGGTGCGGGGGAGTTTCAGGCCACCTTCCCTGGCGGGCGGCGGCGGAGGCTGCTGGGGATCGCGGGCGCGCCCGGCGCGGGGAAGTCCACCCTGGCGGAACGGCTCGTCGCCCGGCTCGACGGGCTCGCCGTCCTCGTCCCCATGGACGGCTTCCACCTGGCGGGCGCCGAACTGGAACGGCTCGGCAGGGCCGACCGGAAGGGCGCGCCCGACACCTTCGACGCCGCCGGGTACGCGGCGCTCCTGGCCCGCCTCCGCACCCCCGAACCGGGCACCACGGTCTACGCCCCGGCCTTCGACCGGTCCCTGGAGGAGCCGATCGAAGGATCGATCCCGGTCGCGCCGGAGGTCCCGCTGGTCATCACGGAGGGCAACTACCTGCTCCACGACGAAGGAGCGTGGTCGGCCGTCCTGCCCCTCCTGGACGAAGCCTGGTACCTCCACCTGCCCGCCGGAACCCGCGTGCCCCGCCTGATCGAACGCCACATCCGCTTCGGCAAGGACCGCACCCACGCCGAACACTGGGTCCACACCTCGGACGAACCCAACGCCCACCTGATCACCCGAGGCCGGAACCGGGCCCACCGGGTGATCACGCTGGACGGGTGACGTCCGCTGTCTTCGTGCGCGCGGAGCACTCTTCGACGGCCCACTGACCCTGGGAGCGCGGGCGTGCCTGCTGGAACTGCCTCCCGGACCGGAACTGGACCGTGAGGCACCCTGGGCCCGGACCTGGTGGCCGCCCGCCTGCGGGAACTGGGCGCGGACCATCCCGTCACCCTGGCGGCCCGGGGCCCTCGGGGCGGGGGCTACTCATCGGGCAGGTCCGCCTTCGCCGCCGCCGCCGTGCGGCGGGGGATCACGACGATCCGTTCGTCCGGGGCGACGACGAGGCCCGGCGGGAGGCGGGCCAGATAGGAATCGGTGAGGTCGCGGCCCACGACCGCGATGTCACCGTTCTCCAGCTCCCAGACGTCCGGACACCCCTGCTCGCCCCCCGTGGTCCCCAGTTCGGCGGGCGATCTGCCCAGGCGCCGCACCAGCGGTGAAGAGGGGTCGGCCTCCCAGCCTCGAACCATCACGGTCCTCCGTTCAGTCGTCCCGAAGGTAGCGGAGGGCGCCCGGACCGCGAGCGCGTGCGCGGCGGCTTTCGGCCAGATAACTGGGGGAGCGCGGGAGGTCAGGGGCGCGCCTCCCTCGCGTGGCGCTCCGCCGCCCCTCCCGGCGACTTCCGGACCGCCGGACGCGGCCTCCGGACCGCCCGCGCGGGCACACGGCCGGAGCCGGGGACCCGAAGTCGGGGACCCGGCGCCGAGGTCCGGGCTACTGGCTCTTGAACGACCGGATCTGGTAGTTGCCCTGGAGGTTTCCCTCCCCGCCGGACGGGGTGGAGCCGACCCGGGAGTTGTAGTTGGTCTGCGTGTAGTACTGCACCCGGTGGCCGGTGCCGTTCCGCACCGAGCGGACGTTCTCCCCGCGCTGGATGAACGAGCAGTCGTCGGCGGTATTGGCCTTCCTCTCCTGGGACCACTGGCATCGGGTCCCGCCGCCGTTCCAGTCGCTGTAGATACAGAAGTAGCCCGGCGAGCACGAATAGGCCATAACGCTCGGTGCGACGGCGGTACTGGTGGTCGGAACGATCCCGAGAGCGGTGATCGCGGTGACCGCGGCGAAGGCGAGCGAACGAAGACGAAGCACGATGAACTCCCTTTCGAGGCGGGCGCACAGCAGCGCTTTCTCACGCTGGGTGCCCGACTTGATCCGTTGCGTGACGTACGTTGCCATCGCTTCCCTCCCGCCCCCAGGCGTACGGCTCTCCGACCGGAGGCACCCGAAGCGCACCCGCGCGCACCGGGACCGCCGCACGCCCTTCGGGGTCACCGGAGCCGGGGCGCGTCTTCCGGATCGTGCCGCTCACGGCCCCCGGCGCGCACGCCCGCACGCTCGCACGCTCGCCGAGTCGTCGTCGCCCGCCGACGTCCCGGGTCCTCCCTCTCCTCCGCGTACGGGCGGACGCCGAGGCCCCGAACGACTTCACCGGTCCGTCCCGGAGGGTGGACCCGTACGGGAGGGCCGGGTTCACCCGACGGACCGGGGCCGGACACCCCCAGTCGCTACGCTGGCCTCAACGGCGACGAAAGGCGGGCTGGCGTGGGGTGGTTGCGGCGGGGGCCCAGGCGGGACGGCGAGGACGCGCCGAGGGATCCCGGGTTCGGGTACTTCTCGCGGCGCGAGGCCGCGCTGTTCCGGGGCCGGGTCCGGGAGACCTTCGCCGAACTCGGCCTCGAAGTCACCGTCTACGCCGACCACGTCATCGACGACAA
The DNA here is from genome assembly GCF_042754005.1 of Streptomyces sp. NPDC059247. NCBI lineage: Bacteria > Bacillati > Actinomycetota > Actinomycetes > Kitasatosporales > Streptomycetaceae > Streptomyces > Streptomyces sp. NPDC059247. The sequence continues at coordinate 105,627 of NZ_JBHYZW010000005.1, read as the reverse complement.
GGGCCGCCGTTTCGGCCTCGGCAACCTCGCCGCCGTCTGCCACCAGGACCGGCGCGGCCCCCGCGTCTGGCCCGCCACCATCCACCGGCACATCGGGCTCGTCGTCCGCGCCATGGACGGGCCGTCCGCGCTCGACACCCTGCCGCCCGAGCAGATCCGCTCCCAGCTCTACCCCCGGGTCGTCAGCGGCGACGGCATCGACGCCGCCGCCTTCGGCTATGCCAGGACCGTCGCCCCCGGACTGTACGAGGTGCTCGCCCTCGACCTTCCCGAGAGCGTCATGATGCTCACCGACGAGGCCCTCGAACGGCTCGGCGACCACGCCCAGCTCCGCGACCGGGCCCTGCGCAACCTGCGCGGACTGCCCGTCGAGGAGCACGAGACCGTCCGTGACGCCGACGGGATGCGCTTCGAGATCATCCTCGGCGACTCCTTCTACACCGCGAGCCGCGTCCTCGACCTCGACGGCGTCGTCCGCCGGGTCACCGGGGCGCCCCTCGGCGAGCACGGCGCCCTCGTCGCCCTGCCCTTCCGGCACCAGCTCGCCTTCCACCCCATCCGCGACACCACGATCATCCCCGCCCTCGGCGCCATGGCCTCCTTCGCCGCCTCCGGGTACGAGGACACCCCGGGCGCCATCAGCCCGTACGTCTTCTGGTGGCGCGGCGGCACCCTCACCCAGCTCAGCGAGCACGACCAGGAACGCGGAGAGCTGCGGATCGTCGTCGGCGACGACTTCCAGGAACTCCTGGAACGGCTCATCACCCAGGGCCCGGACCGCCGCTGAGCGGTCGCGGCGGCGGACCGTCCCGGGCAGGATGCTGTACGACGGAATCCCGGGGACCGTGAGCGATCCGGGCCGTGGACGCCCCCCGGCCGCGAGCGACCCCGACCGCGAGCGACCCGAGCCGTCAGCGGACCCGACCGCGAGCGCCCCCGACCGTGACCGCCCCCCCACCGCGAGCGGCCGGGCCGTGCGAGACCCCCGGCCAGGAGACCCCGAGGCCGCCCAGAAGGAGCCCCGCCATGACGAGCACCGGTCCCACCGACGAGGTCGTGCCCTTCACCACGGACGACTACCGCGCGCGGATGGCGCGCGCCGCCGAGTCCGCCGCCGACGCCGGACTCACGGGCGTCCTCGTGGCCCCCGGACCCGACCTCGTCCACCTCACCGGCTACCGGCCCACCGCGATCACCGAACGGCTCACCGTCCTCGTCCTCGCCGTCGGCCAGGAACCCGTCCTCGTCGTCCCCGCCCTGGAGGCGCCCGACGCGGCGAAGGCCGGGGGCGCCGCCGCGCTCACCCTCCGCGACTGGACCGACGGCAAGGACCCGTACGCCGTCACCGCGCCGCTCCTCGACGTCGACGGCCGCTTCGCCGTCAGCGACAACGCCTGGTCCATGCACCTCCTCGGCCTGCAGCGGGCCCTCCCCGGCACCTCGTACGTCTCCCTGACGGAGGCCCTGCCGATGCTCCGGGGCGTCAAGGACGCCCATGAACTCGCCAGGATCGCCGCCGCGGGGGCCGCCGCCGACCGGGCGTACGGCGAGATCCTCAAGGTCCGCTTCGCGGGCCGCCGGGAGACCGAGGTCGCCGCCGACCTCGCCGCCCTCCTCCTCCGCTTCGGGCATTCCCAGGTCGACTTCACCGTCGTCGGCTCGGGACCCAACGGCGCGAACCCGCACCACGAGGCAGGGGACCGGGTCATCGAGCACGGCGACATGGTCGTCCTCGACTTCGGCGGGCTCAAGGACGGATACGGCTCCGACACCACCCGTACCGTGCACGTCGGCGAACCCACCGACGAGGAGCGGCGCGTCCACGACCTCGTACGGGAGGCCCAGCAGGCCGGATTCGAGGCGGTGCGCCCCGGGGCCGCCTGCCAGGACGTCGACCGGGCGGCCCGCGAGGTCATCACGGACGCGGGCTACGGCGAGTACTTCATCCACCGCACCGGCCACGGCATCGGCGTCACCACCCACGAACCGCCGTACATGGTCGAGGGCGAGGAACTCCCGGTCGTCCCCGGCATGTGCTTCTCCATCGAGCCCGGCGTCTATCTGCCGGGCCGCTTCGGCGTGCGCGTCGAGGACATCGTCACGGCCACCGAGGACGGGACGGGCCGCCGCTTCAACAACACCCCGCGCGAGATGGCGATCGTCGACTGAACCCCGGTCGCCCGCGCGGCGGACCGGCCGGAGACCGCCCCGCCGGGTGGACGGCGGCCGTCGCCCCCGCCGGATGGACAGAGCGGCCGTCGCCCAGACCGGCCCCGGCCCTCAGCCGTCCGTGAGGACGACGGCCGACTCGCCGGGGAGCCGCAGCACCCCGTCCGCGGTCGGCGCCGCCACCGGCCCCCACGCCGCCAGGACCCGGTCGTTCCCCCGGGAGCCGATCGGGATCTCCGCCGCCTCCGCGCCCAGATTGACCGCCACCCGCAGCACCCCGCGCCGGAAGACCAGCCAGCGGGCGTCCTCGTCGAAGGCCACCCGCACCCCCGCGAGGTCCGGGTCCGTCAGGTCCGGCAGGGTCCGGCGCAGCGCGATCAGTTCCCGGTGCCAGGCGAGCAGCCGCTTGTGCGGGTCCCGCTCCCGCTCCGTCCGGTCGAGCACCGAACGGTCCCGGGTCGCCGGGTCCTGTGGATCGGGAACCTCCTCCTCGTCCCAGCCGTGCGCCGCGAACTCCCGCCGCCTGCCCCGCCGTACGGCCTCCGCCAGCTCCGGATCGGTGTGGTCCGTGAAGTACTGCCAGGGCGTCCCGGCCCCCCACTCCTCGCCCATGAACAGCATCGGCACCGAGGGCCCCGTCAGGACCAGGACCGCCGCGCAGGCGAGCAGCCCGGGGGAGAGGGACGCCGAGAGCCGGTCCCCGAGCGCCCGGTTGCCGATCTGGTCATGGGTCTGCGCGTACCCCAGGAAACGGTGGGCGGGGGTCCGCTCCCGGTCCACCGGCCGCCCGTGCCGACGGCCCCGGAACGCCGAGTACGTGCCGTCGTGGAAGAACACCCGGGTGAGCGTCTTCGCCAGCGCCGCCATCGGGGCGCGCGCGAAATCCGCGTAGTAGCCCTGCGACTCCCCGGTGAGCGCGGTGTGCAGGGCATGGTGGAAGTCGTCGTTCCACTGGGCGTGGATCCCGAGTCCCCCGTGGGCGCGCGGAGTCGTCGTGCGCGGGTCGCCCAGATCCGACTCGGCGATCAGGAAGTGCCGCCGCCCCTGCTCCCCGGCCAGCTCGTCGACCGCCGCCGACAGCTCCTCCAGGAACGGGTACGCCCGGGTGTCCGCGAGCGCGTGCACCGCGTCCAGCCGCAGCCCGTCGATCCGGTAGTCCCGCAGCCACGCGAGCGCGCTCCCCAGGAAGTACGCCCGGACCTCGTCCGAGCCCGGCGCGTCCAGGTTCACCGCCGCGCCCCACGGGGTGTGGTGGGTCTCCGTGAAGTACGGGCCGAAGGACGGCAGATGGTTCCCGGACGGCCCCAGATGATTGTGGACCACGTCCAGGACCACGCCCATGCCGAGACCGTGCGCCGTGTCCACGAACCGCTTCAGCGCCTCGGGACCGCCGTACGGCTCGTGCACCGCCCACGGCGCCACCCCGTCGTACCCCCAGCCCCGCACCCCGGGGAAAGGGCACAGCGGCATCAGCTCCACATGGGTGATGCCGAGCCCCGCCAGCTCCCCCAGCCGGGCCGCCGCCGCGTCGAGCGTGCCCTCCGGGGTGAACGTGCCGATGTGCAGCTCGTACAGGACGCCGCCGCGCAACCGCAGCTTCGGGGCCTCGTGCCGCCACTCGTACACCGAGTGGTCCACGACAGAGGCGAGCCCGTCGGGCCCCGAGGGCAGCCGCCGCGCGCGCGGGTCCGGCAGCACCGGACCGCCGTCCAGGGCGAAGCCGTACCGGTCGCCGTCCCCGGCGGCCACGACCCCCGTCCACCAGCCGTCCCGCCCGGCGTCCCGGTCCAGATCGTGCCGGGAGCCGTCCAGCTCCAGCGTCACCCGCTCACGCGCGTGCGGCGCCCACACCTCGAAGAGCACGGGAATCCCCTCGTCGACGGTCCAGTCGGAAGATCCGGTGACCGCCCGTGCGCGAACGGTCACCGGAGCCATCCTCGCAGTCAGGACCCCGCCGCGCCCGGCGCGTCCCACACGTAGGCGACGGCGCGCTCGAAGGCCACGTAGCCCGTCCGGGCGAAGGACTCCGCCATCGGTACGTTCCCCAGGTCCGTCGCCGCCCGGACGCGCGGCACGTCGAGGGCGGCCAGGACCCGGGTCCCCTCGGCGAGGAGGTCGTCGACGTGCCCCCGGCCCCGGTGCGCGGGCAGCACCCCGATGTACGCGATCGTGTGGTGGTAGTTGTTGCGCGCGGGGACGACGAACCCGACCGGTTCCCCGGTCCCCGGCAGCTCCGCCACCCGCCACCACGCGCGCGGCGACGCGTACCGCCCCAGCTCCTCGTCGTAGTGCAGCTCCGCCGCCTCCCGCGCCGAGAGCCCGGACGCCAGGTCCGCCCGCCCGTGCGCGTCGAGCGTGCCCTCCATGACCGGCGTCATCAGCGACACCAGGTCCTCGCGGTCCCGCACCGGCCGGAACAGCAGCCGGCCCGTCGGCTCCGGCAGGGGGGTCCCCGGCAGCCACTCCAGCCGCAGCCGCTCCACCAGGGGCCGGGCGCCCGAGGCGGTCAGGACACCGAAGAGGGACTCCACGACCGCCCGGGTCTCCGGCACCTCCCGCCAGTCGGCGGGCAGGAACCGCGCGTACTCGGGACGCGGCGTGCCCGCCGGGACCACGGCGGCGGTCGCGGTCTCCAGGAGCCGCAGCCCGACCTCGGCGCGCTCCTCCGGGGAGAGCGCCGGATCGAGGTCGAAGAAGTCGAGGTACTCGGGCGGCCCTCCCGGCGCCTTCGTCCACCAGGAGAGCCGCCCGAGCAGCCGGTCGCCGTCGAGCGCCACCCACATCCACTCCGGCAGCCGACGGCCCCCGGCGAGGTCGTCGGCCAGTTCGTGGTCGAGCGTGTAGCTGAGGCGCAGGAACAGGCCGAGCTCGCCGGGCCCGGCGAGCGGACGGACGACGAGGTCGTGATTGCTTGCGGAAGACGTGGTCACGTCGGGTTTTCCCCCGGGGAAGCGATGGTGCCGAACCGGGGGACCGTAACAGGGGCGGGACGGGGCCGGACACGGGTTTTCCGCGCCGGGGTCCTTCGGCCGCACTGCGGGGACCCCCAGGTCAAGGGCCCTTCTGGACACTGCGGGCCCGCCGGACCGACAATCACCGGTGTGACGACCCCCTTCGAGCTTCCGGCGAACTCGCCTCGGCTGACCGACGCCGAGCGGGACCGCGCGCTCGGGCTGCTCCGCGAGGGCGCCGCCCAGGGACGCCTCTCGCACGACACGTTCCTCTTCCGGATGGAACGCGCGCTCCAGGCCCGGCGGCCGGACGAACTCGCCCTGCTCACCGCCGACCTGAGGACCGAGGGCGGCTGGACCCGCCGGGTGGTGGGCGTGGTCGGACGCATGTCGGCCTTCACGGCCCGTCTCGGCCGCGCCTGGCACGCGGAGCGGCTGCCGAAGCTCCTCCTGCCCACCCCCGGCCCGCATCCGCTGCGGATAGGCCGCGACCCGGTCAACGGCCTCCGTCTCAGCCACGAGACGACGTCCCGCCTCCACGCGGAGCTCTCCCTCCAGAGCGGCATGTGGATCCTCCGCGACCTCGGCTCGACGAACGGCACGACGGTCAACGGCCGACGCGTCACGGGCGCGGTGGCCGTCCGCCCCGGCGACGTCGTCGGCTTCGGGGAGATGTCGTTCCGGCTGTCGTACGACTGAGTCCGTACGCGCCCGGACCCTGAGGGAACTCCGGGGCCTCCGGGCACCCCGGGTCCGGGTTCTCGGGTCCCCGGTCTTCGGGGCTCTCCGGGCAGGCGCCGGGCCCGCCGCCGGGAGGGAGAACCCCGTGGGCCCCGGTCCCGGACACCGGGTACGGTCCTCCTCGCGGCGCGCTCGAAAGCACGTGCGTGTCGCGTTCAGGGAGGGAACGCATGAGTACACCCCTGTCCCGGCGTCTGGCCTCGACGGCCGTCGCCCTGGGACTCACTTCGATGGCGCTGTCCGGCGCGGGCGCCGCGCCCGCGCAGGCCGCCACCGTACGGGGCTGCCCGGACGGTTACTTCTGCGCGTGGTCGAGCTCCAGCACCTCGGGCACGATGTTCAAGACGAAGACCAGCAAGCCGACGCTGGGCACCTGGAACAACAAGTTCCAGGTCGCCATCAACCGCAGCTCGCTCATCGCCTGCACGTACGACGACCCCGACTACGGTCAGTCGGGCGGCTACATGACGTTCGAGAAGGACGTCTACGCCACCCACTTCGGCCCCAGCTCCATCAGCTCGGTCAAGATGGTCCCCACGAGGCGTGAGTGCGAGACGGACCCGTACCCCTACTGGGAGGCGGCGACCTCGCCCACGGCGGCCGGATTCGGTGACCTGAACGGCGACCGGAAGGCGGACGTCCTCGTCCGCGACGTCATCGGGCGCCTGTGGTTCCTGCCCGGTGACGGACGTGGCCGACTGGTCGGCAGCGGCGGCTGGAACGGCATGGACGCCCTGGTCCGGCACGGGGACTTCAGCCGGGACGGACGCGAGGACGTCATCGCCCGGGAGAAGGCCACGGGCAAGCTGTGGCTGTACCCCGGCACCGGGACCGGCGCCCTCGGCACGCGCAAGCTGATCGGCAGCGGTGGCTGGAACTCCATGACCCGGATCACCGCCTTCGGCGACCTGACCGGTGACAAGCGGTCCGATCTGCTCGCGGTGGAGAAGGCGACCGGCAAGCTGTGGCTGTACCCGGGTACGTCGACGGGCGCGCTGGGCGGCCGGAAGCTGATCGGCAGCGGCGGCTGGAACGCGATGAACGCCCTGGTGGGCCCCGGTGACATGGACGGCGACGGCCGGGCGGACCTCTACGCCCGCGAGGCGTCCACCGGCAAGCTCTGGCTCTACCCGGGCAAGGCCGGCGGGATCGGCGCCCGCAAACTGGTCGGCAGCGGTGGCTGGAACTCCCGTACGTCCCTGATCGCCAACGGCGACTGGTCCGGCGACGGGAAGCCCGACCTGCTCACGACCGCCGACCCCGACTGGCTGGTCCAGTACAAGGGCACGGGCCGGGGCGGCCTCGGAGCGGGAGAGGAGACCACCGGCACCTGGTGGTCCCTGAACGGCGCCTTCTGAGGGAAGAAAGGGCCCCCGCCGCCGGGCGGGGGCCCTTTCGCGCGTGCGGCGCGGGGCCGGGGTCTCCGCGCGTGCGGCGCGGGACCAGGGCCTTCGCGCGTGCGGCGCCGGGGTCTGCGTCCGGGTCGGCGTCCGGTCGTGCGAGGCCCGGACCACGGCCCGTACGGTCCTCACCGGCCATGGCCCGCGACCGTCCCCGGCCCCACGGCCCGTACCGGTCACCCGTACGGCCTCCGGCGCGCGGTTCCCCGATTTCACCCGTCCGGCGGTACGCGGCGGGCGGTGGCGGGCCGGTGGTGATGGGCTGGGGGGACGCGTGTCACGGTCGGTCGGCCGGGGCACCCACCCGACCGACAGGGGGCGCGATGAGCGACGAGCCGAACCGCGAGCCGGGCCGGGAGATACCCGGCGACCGGCCCCGGACGCCCACCGGCGGCCCGTGGACCGCCGCCGACCCCTGGACACGGCTCCCGGCCATGGCCCCCGCCGCGCCCCGACGGCCGGGCACCCCCGGACGGGTCCGCGACGCGTACGGCCCCACCGCCTCCGACGGCCCAGGACCCGGCACCCGGACCGTCGCCCCCAGCCCCCTCGACCCGGGCGCCTCGCGCGACCCGCACCGCGTCCACCGCGCCCTGCGCGAGGACTTCCCGCTCACCCACGACCCGCTGCTGCGCGCCTGGGTGCTCAGCCGGTACGCGGACGTGGCCACCGCCCTCACCGACCCCCGCTTCACCCACGGGCACCGGCCCGGCGACCCGCCGTGCGCACGGGCCCACGTGGACGTCGACACCGAGGCCCTGCGGGCCGTCGCCGAACGCACCGCGTACGTCCTGGCCCGCCGGATCGCCGGGCGCCCGCAGACCGACCTGGTCGCGGACTTCTGCCACTGGCTGCCCGCCGGGACGCTCGCCGCCGCCGTCGGCGTGCCCTACCGGGACATGATGCGGCTGGTGCGCGGCCGGGCCGCCGGGGCCCTGGCGGGCGAGTGCGGCGGACAGATCGCCGTACGGGAGAAGGCGCTCGCCTCCTTCCTCGGCAACGTCCTCGCCGACCCGGAGCGGACGGCCGCGCTCCGCGACGCGCCCGCCGGGCTCGTCGCCCGCGCCTGGACCGAGTCGCTGCGCCGGGACCCGCCCGTGCAGATCGCGGTGCGCCGCACGGCGGCGGACGTACCGGTGAGCGGCGGGGTCGTCCCGGCGGGCGCGTCCGTCGCGCTGCTCCTCGGCTCGGCGGGCCGCGACCCGGAACGCTTCCGCGACCCCGACCGGTTCGATCCGTCGCGCGACGACCCCGGGCAGCTCACCTACGGCACCGGGTTCTGCCCGGCGGTCCTCCTCTCGGGCTTCGAGGCCGAGTACGCCCTGCGGGCCCTGTTCGAGGCGATGCCCCGGCTCCGGCTCGCCGACGGCTTCCGGCCGGTGTGGTCCGGTCTCATCACCCGGGGGCCCCGGAGCCTGATCGTCCGCCCCGGCGGCTGACGACCCGCCCAGTCGTGCCCCTCGGAGGACCTGGTGGCCCTCCGAGGGCCTGGCCGTCCGCCTTCCACGAGCCCGGCCGTCCGCGTCCGTCAGCCGCCGGACGGCCCCTCCGGGCCGCCCTCCCTCAGCTCCCCACCCGCGTCAGCAGCGCCACCGGCCGCCGTGCGAACAGCTCCGCGAGACGCACTCCCTGCGCCGGACCGCCCCCGAACTCCCTTTCCCCGTCCAGGACATCGGCCCACCGTCCGTCCGGCAGCACGAGCCCGGTGTCCTGCCAGCCGCCCGCCTCCGCGAGGCGCAGCGAGAGACGGGTGACGGCCGTGACCACCTCGCCGGAGCGGGCGAAGGCCAGGCAGTGGCGGGCGGCGGGGCCCTCGGCGGCCAGCGGCGCGTACGACCCGACCGCGCCGAAGGCCGCCGGGCGTTCCCGCCGCAGCCGCAGCGCCGCGCGGACCAGGGCCGTCCGGTCGTCGTCGGGACCGGTCTCGAACAGGCCCCGGTTGTCGGGGTCCACCAGCGCCCGGTAGGCCCGTTCCGTGTTCTGGTACAGCTCCGGCACCCCCGGCATCGTCAGTTGCGCGAGGAGCGCGCCGAGCGCGTGCGCCCGGATGTGCGGCTCCAGGGCGAGGGCCGCCGCCGAGGCCCCCCGCAGCGGGACCCGGCCGGGTCCCGCCGCCGCGAACGCGGCCACCGCCCGCTCGTACTCCGTGTCCGGCTCGGTCCAGCTGGTCCGCAGCCCCGCCTCCCGTACGGACTTGAGGACGGCGGGGACGAGCCGGTCCGGGTCGGGCGTGCCGAAGCCGAAGGCGGTCTGCCACGCGGACCAGGCCACGTGCGGGTCCGGGGCGGGCACCCCGGCGACCCCGGCGAGCAGCTCCGCCCACACCTCGGGGCACTGGGAGAGGACCGCGATCCCGGCCCGGACGTCGGCGCTGCGCTTGGTGTCGTGGGTGGACAGCACGGTCCCGGTGCCGGGCCAGTCGCGGGAGATCCGCAGGCAGTACGCGTGGAACTCGTCCACCGGCACCGCCGGGGCGCCCGCCTCGCCGCCGACCTCGTTGGCCGAGAGCAGCGGGACGTACCGGTAGAACGCGGTGTCCTCCACGGACTTGGCCCGCAGCGCCGACGACGTCTGCGCGAACCGGGCCCGGAACGCCCGGTGTTCGGGTCCCTCGCCCAGCGCGCCGAGCGCCAGTCCCCGGACGACGTCCACCGCCGTCGCCTCCTCCGGCACGGTGAACACGGCCTTCGCGGCGCGCGCCGCCGCCGGGGTCAGGACCTCCTCGCCGCCGGTCCGGTAGGCGCGGTAGACCGGTACCCGGACGAGGAGTTCGCGGACGGCGGTGCGCAGCGCCCAGGGCGCGTGGTCCCGCAGGGCAGGGTCGGCGGCGCAGATCCGGCCCGCGAGCCGGGTGAGGACGGCCGTCTCGGCGGCCAGGTCGTGCCCGGCCACCTCGTGGGCGGCGCGTTCCTCCGTGGGTTCCCAGCGACCGCCCGCGTCCGCGCGCTGTCCGGTGAACTCCCGGTAGAGATCGGTCAGCCGCCGGGCGCCCACCGGGTCGGTGAACACCCCGTCGAGGCGGCGCAGGGCGTCGTAGCCGGTGGTCCCCGCGACCGGCCAGGCGGCGGACAGCCGCTCGGACCCGGTGAGGATCTTCTCGACCACGGTCCAGCACCGCCCGCCGGTCGCCGCCGCCAGGTCCTCCAGATAGCCCTGCGGGTCGGCGAGCCCGTCCGGATGGTCGACCCGCAGGCCCTCCACGACCCCGTCCCGGACCAGCTCGACGATCTTCGCGTGGGTGGCCGCGAACACCTCCGGGTCCTCCATCCGGACCCCGATCAGCTCGGAGACGGTGAAGAAGCGCCGGTAGTTCAGCTCGGTCCGGGCCAGCCGCCACCAGCCGAGCCGGTACCACTGGGCGTCCAGGAGCGCGTCCAGCGGCAGCCCCTCGGTGCCGGGCCGCAGCGGGAACTCCTGGTCGTCCAGGCGCAGCACCCCGTCGCCGACCCGCAGCCGGTCCCTGACCTCGGGGAGGCGCGCGGGCAGCACCGGAAGCAGCAGCCGCCCGTCCCCGGCCGAGCGGTCGATGTCGAACCAGCGGGCGTACGGCGACCCGGGGCCGTCCCTGAGCAGCGCGCGCAGCGCGTGGTTGTGGCGGGGCGAGGCCGCCATGTGGTTGGGCACCAGATCGAGGACGAGGCCGAGGCCGTGCGCCCGCGCGGTCGCGGCGAGGTCCCGCAGGCCCTCCTCGCCGCCCAGTTCGGCCCGGACGGACCGGTGGTCGGTGACGTCGTACCCGTGGGCCGAGCCGGGGACCGCCTCCAGGACGGGGGAGAGGTGCAGATGCGAGATGCCGAGCCCGGCCAGGTGCGGCACGGCCCGTCCGGCCGCCGCGAACGGGAACTCCGGCCGGAGCTGGAGCCGGTAGGTGGCGGTGGGCGGGACGGGACGGGCGGACGCGGAACCGGCCGTGAGGGAGGTCATGCGAACGTACGTACCCGGCCGGGAGGCTTCTGTGTCATCGGCCCATGCACCCGTTCGAGTGCATCGCGTGAGGTTCGCCCGATGTTCCGGACCTACCGCGACACCTTCGCGCTGCTCGGCCCCGGCCTCCCCGTCGTCTCCTTCCTCGCCCGGCTGCCCACCGCCATGTGCCAGCTCGGCACCCTGCTCCTGGTGGCGGAGACCAGCGGCTCGCTCGGCACGGCGGGCCTGGTGGGCGGGGCGCTCACGGCCGGGCAGACCGTCGCGGGGCCGGTCGTCGGACGGCTCGCCGACCGGCACGGACAGCGCGGGGTCCTCCTCGCCGCCTCCGCCGTCAACGCGCTCGCCGTCACCTGGCTGGTCCTCGCCGCGCTCGCCCGCGTTCCCACCGGCCCGCTGGCGGCGGTGGCGGTCCTCGCGGGGGCGTCGGTGCCGCAGGCCGGTCCGCTCGCCCGGACCCGTTCGGTGGCGCTCGCCCGCCGGTCCGGCGCCGACGAGCGGCTCGTCGGCACGGTGCTCTCCTTCGAGGGCACCCTCGACGAGGTGTCCTTCGTCCTCGGACCGGCGTTCGTCGGGGTCGCCGCCGCCGTCGCGCACCCGGCCGCCGCCCTCCTCCTCGCGGCGCTGCTCCTCGCCGTCTTCGGCACGGCCTTCGCCCTGCCCCCCTCGGCCGCCGCCACCGCGCCGGGTCCGGTGTCCACCCGCGAGGGCTCCGCCGGACGGACCAGGCTCGCGGGGGCCGCGTACGCGCTGCGCGGGGCGATGCTCCTCCAAGGGGCCATGTTCGGCGCCTCCCAGGCGGGGATCACCGCCCTCACCGAGGACCTCGGCGTCCCCGCGCAGGCGGGGCTCGTGTACGCGGCGACGGGGGTGATGAGCGCCGTCGTCGGGCTCTCCCTGGCGGCCCTGCCCGCCCGGATCGGTCTGACGGCCCGCTGGCGCGCGGCGACCGCCGGGCTCGTCGTGCTCTCCCTGCCGCTGCCGTGGACCGGCTCCCTCGGCGGTCTGTACGCGGTGGTGACGGTCCTCGGCGCCGCCTACGCCCCGCATCTGATCACCGTCTTCGGGCTCACCGAGCGGACCGTCCCCGCGACCCGGCTCGCCGAGTCCATGGCCTTCCTCACCAGCGGCGTCGTGGCCGGTCAGGCGCTCGCCCTGGCGTTCTCCGGGCGGCTCGCCGAGCGTCACGGCGCGCCCGCCGCGTTCGCGGTGGCGGTGGGCGCGGCCGTGGCCTGCGCGGCGCTGTCCTGGGCGGTGCGGATCCGGCCCGTACCGTCCGCCCCGGCGGGGCCCGCCGTCAGACGGGGCGGCGCAGGACGCTCAGGCTGAGCGGCGCGAGCGTCATCCGTTCGCCGCCCGCCAGCTCCGGGCCCTCCCCGGGCGGCATCCCCTCCGGGTCGGAGGTGTCCACGACCGTCCGCCAGCAGGCCCCGTGGCCGTCCGGGACGACGAAGTCCAGCTCCTGCGAGGAGGCGTTGAACATCAGCAGGAAGGAGTCGTCGGCGATCCGCTCGCCCTGCGGGCCGGGCTCCGAGATGGCGTTGCCGTTGAGGAAGACGGTCAGCGCCCGCGCGTGCGCCGCCTGCCAGTCGCGGGACGTCATCTCCTCGCCCTCGGGCGTGAACCAGGCGATGTCGGTCAGCTCGTCGTGGGTGCCCTCGACGGGCCGTCCGTGGAAGAAGCGGCGGCGCCGGAACACCGGGTGCTCCCTGCGGAGCCGTACCATCGCGCGGGTGAAGCGGAGCAGGGTCGCCTCCGCCTCGCTGTTCTCCTTGGGCCAGCGCACCCAGGACACCTCGTTGTCCTGGCAGTAGGCGTTGTTGTTGCCGCCCTGGGTGCGGCCGAACTCGTCGCCGTGGCTGAGCATCGGGACGCCCTGCGACAGCATCAGGGTGGCGAGGAAGTTGCGGGACTGGCGGGCGCGCAGCTCGACGATCCCGACGTCCCCGCTGTCGCCCTCCACCCCGCAGTTCCACGACCGGTTGTGGCTCTCGCCGTCCCGGTTGCCCTCGCCGTTGGCCTCGTTGTGCTTCTCGTCGTACGAGACGAGGTCCCGCAGGGTGAAGCCGTCGTGGCAGGTCACGAAGTTGACGGAGGCGAGCGGCCGTCGCCCGTCGCCCTGGTAGAGGTCGGAGGAGCCGGTCAGCCGGGAGGCGAACTCGGCGAGGGTGCGGGGTTCGCCGCGCCACAGGTCCCGCACGCAGTCCCGGTACTTGCCGTTCCACTCGGTCCACAGCGGCGGGAAGTTGCCGACCTGGTAGCCGCCCTCGCCGACGTCCCACGGTTCGGCGATCAGCTTCACCTGGCTCACCACGGGGTCCTGCTGCACCAGGTCGAAGAAGGACGACAGCCGGTCCACCTCGTGGAACTGGCGGGCCAGGGTGGCGGCCAGGTCGAAGCGGAAGCCGTCCACGTGCATCTCGGTCACCCAGTACCGCAGACTGTCCATGATCATCTGGAGTACGTGCGGGGAGCGCATGAGCAGCGAGTTCCCGGTGCCCGTGGTGTCGGTGTAGGTCCGGGGGTCGTCGCCGAGCCGGTAGTACGAGGGGTTGTCCAGGCCCCGGAAGGAGAGCGTCGGGCCCAGGTGGTTGCCCTCGGCGGTGTGGTTGTAGACCACGTCGAGGATGACCTCGATGCCCGCCTGGTGCAGTGCCCGCACCGCCGACTTGAACTCCAGGACCTGCTGGCCCCGGTCGCCCCAGGACGCGTAGGCGTTGTGCGGGGCGAAGAAGCCGATCGTGTTGTAGCCCCAGTAGTTGGAGAGCCCCGCGTCCACCAGCCGGTGGTCGTTCACGAACTGGTGAACGGGCATCAGTTCGAGCGCGGTGACGCCCAGTTCCTTCAGATGTCCGATCACCGCCGGGTGCGCGAGTCCCGCGTACGTCCCGCGCAGCTCCTCCGGCAGGTCCGGGTGCAGCATCGTCAGGCCCTTCACATGGGCCTCGTAGATCACCGTGCGGTGGTACTCGGTGCGCGGTCGCCGGTCGTCGCCCCAGTCGAAGTACGGATTGACCACGACCGAGGTCATCGTGTGCCCGGCGGAGTCCAGGTCGTTGCGCGCGTCCGGCCGTCCGAAGGGATAGCCGTACACCGCCTCGCCCCACTCGATCCGCCCCGACATCGCCCGCGCGTACGGGTCGAGGAGCAGCTTCGCCGCGTTGCAGCGCAGCCCGCGCTCCGGCGCGTACGGGCCGTGCACCCGGAACCCGTACCGCTGTCCCGGCATCACGCCCGGCAGATAGGCGTGCCGCACGAACGCGTCGGTCTCGCGCAGTTCGACCGACGTCTCCGCGCCGTCGTCGTCGATCAGGCACAGCTCGATCCGGTGCGCGGTCTCCGAGAAGACCGCGAAATTGGTGCCCGCTCCGTCATAGGTGGCGCCCAGGGGGTACGCCTGTCCCGGCCAGACCTGCATGAGTATGAAAATTCCTCTTCTGTCCGGGTTCTGGGGTTGCTCTTCGGCCGCATCCTGCCCGAAAGAGGCGCAACCTCCTAGGACTTCACCTCGTCCTACCGGGTGACCGCAGAACAAGAGGGGGAACGAGGGGGAAGTGTGTACGAAATAGCGCGCCGCCACTTGGGGAAGGTGGTGGCCGGAGCGGCCATGGCGGTGACGGGAACCGCCGTCGCGGTCGCGATCAGCCTGCCCGGATCGGCGGGAGCCGACGACACGCCCGGCGCCCGGGGACCGGCGGCCGGAACGGCCGGAGCGTCCGACACCGCCGGAGCGTCCGGCACGGGACAGCAGGGCGGCGAAGGGGCCGCGGGCGGGGGCGGCGCGCCCGCGCCCGCCACCGTCGTCCCCGCCGCCGTCGAGGGCGCCCGGGGCATCGGCAGCGATCCGCTCACCGACGACGAACTGGCCCGCGCCGAGGCCCTGGCGCTCGCCCAGCCCGGCGCCGCCGCACAGCAGGACGTCGTGGGCGGGCGGGGGCCCCAGCACCTCGGCACCGACCTCTCCGATCCGCTGGCCGACGACCCGACCCGCCGCGCCGAGGTCCGCCTCTACGACTACGCGCGGGACGAGCTGATCACCCGGACCGTCAACCTCGACACCGGCAAGGTCGAACGCTCCGCGGCCCAGCGCGGGGTCCAGCCCTCCGCCCACCCCGAGGAACTCCGCAAGGCGCTGGAGCTGATCCTCGCCAGCCCGCTCGGCAAGGGCGTCAAGGAGGACTACAAGGACGCCACGGGCAAGCAGCTGACCTCCACCACCCAGCTGTGGTTCAACGGCGACGTCTACCGCCCCTACCGCGAGGCGAACGTCCCCGAGGCGCTCGCCGACTGCGGGAAGCACCGCTGCGTCCGGCTCGTCACCAAGGTCCTCAACGGGGCCTGGATCGACACCCGCAACCTCATCGTCGACCTCTCGGCGAGGACCGTCACCCGCGTCGGCTGACCACCGCCCGCCGCATCTCCGTACCGAGGAGTACGTTCCCATGTCCCATCAGTCACACCGGCGTACCCGCCGGGGAGCCCTGTTGACCGCGGCCGCCCTGCTCGGCACCGCCACGGCCGCCGCCGCCCCCGCGACCGGGGCCACCGCCGCCCCCCGCCCCCCGGCGCCGACCCGCTCGCCCGCCCCGCCGGCCGCCGACTGCTCCGCCGCCTACCGCATCACCCAGAAGCTCGACGGCGGCACCACCTGGCGCATGTGCTGGCGCTACGACACCGACGCCGGGCTCACCCTCGACAACATCACCTTCCAGCCGCCCGGCGCCACCGCGCCCATCAAGGTCCTCAAGAGCGCCCGGCTCGCGCAGATCCACGTCCCGTACGACGACGGCGTCTCCGAGTACGACGACCTGACCGGCGCCGGATTCGGCTGGGGACTGCAGGGCCTCAAGCCCGCCGAGTGTCCCGGCGGCACCATCACCACGGTCAAGGTCCCCGAGATCGGCGAGACCAAGGCCCTGTGCACCACGACCCGGGCCCGCGGCCACGCCTACCGCATGGCCAGCGACACCGGCAACAAGGTCTACCAGGCCCAGGCCAAGGACCTGCTGGTCTACACCGTGAACAAGGTCGGCTGGTACGAGTACATCACCGAGTGGCGCTTCTCCGCCGACGGCACCATAGGGGCCAACGTCGGAGCCACCGGCAGCCTCTCCCCGGTCGACTACAACGCCACCGACGGCCGGAGCTGGCCCCTCGGCAAGGGCGCCCGCGGCTACGCCACCAGCCACGCCCACAACGTCTTCTGGAAGCTCGACTTCGGCCTCGACGGCTCCACCAAGGACCGCATCGAACAGTTCGACTCCACCGTCACCGCCCCCGCGGCGGGCGGCGGCGGCCCCACCGTGAAGACCCAGCGCAGCGTCGTCACCAAGGAACTCGCCGGGGACGCCAAGAACATGCGCTGGTGGCGGGTGGTCAGCGGCACCGGCAAGAACGCCGACGGCCACGCCCGCTCCTACGAGATCGTGCCCGGCCACAGCGACACCCACGCCGGACGCGGCTTCACCAAGCACGACATCTACTTCACCCAGGCCCGCGCCTGCGAGAAGTTCGCCAGCAACAACATCGGCAACTGCGGCGCCAATGCCGGTGACAGCGTGGACAAATGGGTCAATGGTGAGACTCTGACCAAACCGTCCGTCTGGGTCAACATAGGGTTCCACCACATCGCCCGGGACGAGGACCAGCAGCCCATGCCGGTCCACTGGCAGGGCTTCCAGCTGGCCCCCCGTGACGTCACCGCTATGAATCCGCTCACTCCGTCCGAACTCGCCTCCCAGAACGGACAGCCCGATCTCGGTAGTTGACGAAGCAGCCTGACGATCCTGCTGCACCGCCTCCCGCTCCCGGAGTACCCTTCCTTGATCGTTGTCGGACCGGTCGACACGGGCGTCCAGGAGCAGAAGGCGGTGCGCGGGTGAGCTCGGGAGGTCTGGAGCTGCCCCCAGGTGACGAGGGTCACGACGGGGGCCCGGCCGGGCCCGCGGAGGCGACGCCCGGCGCGGTCACGCCGCCGGGCGTGCCACCCGGCACGGTCACCGTCGTCCGGCCCGTGGAGATAGGGGCCGAACTCGACTGGGGCGCCGAGGCGTGGAGCGAGGTCCGCACCCGCGCCCAGCGCGCCGGACGCGCCTACATCTGGCTGAACCTGGTCGAACAGCGGCTCCGCGCCGTGGTCGCCGCCGTCCTGCGGCCCGTGTACGAACCCGTGCACGGCGAGGAGTGGGTGGTGGCCGCCGCCGGTCCCGCCGGCCAGGAGTGGGTCCAGCGGGCCGTCGCCGTCCGTGAGGTCTCCCGCCGCAAGGGCTACCTCCTCGACCCGGCCGACGACAACGTCCTCAGCTTCCTCACTCTGCCCCAGCTGCGCGAGCTGATGGTCCAGCACTGGCCCTGCTTCGAGCCCTACTTCGACGACCGGCGCGAGGTCGAGCTGGCCCTGGACGAACTGGAGGTCACCCGGAACGTCGTCTCCCGCAACCGGGCCCTCTCCCTGACCGTCCTCGCCCAGTCCGAACGGGCCTCCGCCCGCATCCTGGAGATCCTCGGCAGCGGCGCCGCGGTGCCCTCCGCCGACCGGCTGCCCGTCGACGCGGTCGAGGACCTCGTCGGCGACCGGTACGCGGACGTCGTCTCCGTCCACCCCGACCGGGTCCGGCTCCAGCGGCAACTGCCCGCCGAGGACCTCTTCGGCGGGGCCCGCCGCCTCGACGCCACCGGCATAGGCCTGAACCTGCTCGTGCAGAACTTCTCCGGCCGCCGCATGGTCCGGCTCGCCGAGTCCGGCTGCCGCACCCGGCTCCTCTTCCTCAACCCCGCCAGCAGCGCCGTGAAGCGGCGCGAACGCGAGCTGGGACTGAAGAAGGGCGAACTCAGCCGCTCGGTCGAGATGAACATCCTGCACATGCGCCGGGTCCGCTCCAAGCTCCGCGACCCCGGCGCCTTCCAGATCCACGTCTTCGACGAGACCCCCCGCTTCACCGCCTATCTGGTGGACGGCGACGGACCGGACGGCGTCGGCGTCGTCCAGTCCTATCTGCGCCGCGCCCGGGGCATGGAGGCACCCGTCCTCGTCCTGCGCGGCGGCCGGAACGTGGTCCGGCACGGCCAGGGCGCCCGCGACGGCGACCACGGGCTCTTCGAGACCTACCGGGAGGAGTTCGAGTCCGTCTGGCTCGACTCACGACCGGTCTCCTGACCCACCGCGGGGGCCCTTCGGGGGCCGACCGACGGCGTTGTCAGTGCCGCGTGCGAGGGTGGTCAGCACCACGGGGGAGATCAGACGAGGAGGACCCGATGGCTTGGCATGGGGAACCACTGGCCGGTTTCGACCTGGAGACGACCGGCACCGATCCACTGGAGGCCCGCATCGTGACGGCCTCGATCGTCGAGGTCGACGGAGCGGGACACGTCGTCCGCCGCCGGGACTGGCTCGCCGACCCGGGCGTCCGCATCCCGGAGCAGGCCGCCGCGATCCACGGCATCAGCACCGAGCGCGCCACCGCCGAGGGCCGCCCGGTCCGCGAGGTCGCCGACGAGATCGCGGCGACCCTCGCCGCCTACTGGGAGGACGGCGTCCCGGTCGTGGCGTACAACGCCTCCTTCGACCTGACGCTGCTCTCCGCCGAGCTGCGCCGCCACGGACTGCCCTCCCTGAGCGAGCGCATCGGCGGCGTCCCCGTCGGACCCGTCGTCGACCCCTACACCATCGACCGGGCCGTCGACCGCTACCGGCGCGGCAAGCGCACCCTGGCGGCGGTCTGCGGGGAGTACGGGGTGGTCCTCGAAGCCGCCCACGAGGCCGCGGCCGACGCGCTCGCCGCCGTCCGGGTCGCCGTCGCGATAGCCGAGCGGCACCACCGGGTCGCCGCACTCGACCCGGCCGAACTCCACGAGAGCCAGATCGGCTGGTACCGCGCCTGGGCCGAGAACTTCCAGGACTTCCTGCGCGGCAAGGGCGACCCGGACGCCGTCGTGGACCCGACCTGGCCCCTGCGCACCCCGCTCGCCCTGGCCGTCGGCTAGCGGAACACCCCGCCGGGCCCATGGGGCCCCCACCCGGGCACGGGGGACGACAACCCTCAGGCGTTCTCCTTCAAGAAGGAGAGCAGCAGCTGGTTGACCCTCTCCGGCTGGTCCAGCTGGAACCAGTGCCCGGCGTCCTCGACCCGCTCGAACCGCCAGGAGCCGGAGACGTACGCGCCGGTGTCCGCCATCTGCCGCTCACCGAGATAGCGGTCGCCGGTGGAGCAGACGCCCATCACCGGGACGGTCAGCGGGGGCGGCTCCGGGACGGGACCCAACTGGAGCTCGACCGGCAGCCCCGCCCGGTAGATGCCGAGCGCGGCGGTCAGCCCGCCCGGAGCGCGCAGGGGCTCCAGGACCTCCGCCGCGTCCGGGTGGTCACCGAGCATCTCCCGCAGGTTCGCGTGGCCGTCGCGGGAGAGCCACTCCTCCGCGAGCCCCTCGTGCTGGAACATCGTGACGTGCCACAGGCGCTGCCGCTGCTCCCACCCCGCCCGCAGGATCGCGGCGATGCTGCCCACCGACATCAGGGTCGCGCTCGCCACCCGGTCCGGCACGAACTGCGCCAGGCCCTGGACGATCCCCGAACCCCAGTCGTGCCCCACCAGATGCACCCGGTCGAGCTCCAGCCGGGCCAGCAGCTCCAGCAGGTCACCCACGTGCTTCGCCGGGTCGTACGCCTCCGGTCCGCCCGCCGGACGGGACGAGGCCCCGAAACCGCGCAGGGTGGGGGCGACCGTCGTGAAGCCCGCCGCGTTCAGCGCCGGGACCTGATGACGCCAGAGCCGGTGACTGTCGGGGAAACCGTGCACCAGGAGCACGGCCGGACCCTCTCCGCTCACCTCGACGTCGAGCGTCACCTCGGACAGTTCCACGTTCATCCCCAACACCCCTGTAGATCGGCCCGGTTCGACCGGACCATGATGTCAGAACGGATACCAGCGCACCTCGGGATCGCCGTTCCGCAGCGAGGCCACCCGCCGCTCGAACTCGGCGAGGGCCTTCGGGTTCGTCGGCGCGTGCTGCGCCACCCACGCGCAGCTCGCGGTCTCCCGCGCCCCGCGCAGCACCGCGCACCCCTCCCACTCCCGCACGTCCCAGCCGTACGCCTCCGTGAAGGCCTCGTACGCCGCCTGGTCCAGGCCGTACCGGTCCCGGGAGAGCGCGAGCACCACCAGATCGTGCTCGCGCAGATCGGACGAGAAGGTCTCCAGGTCCACCAGGACGGGACCGTCGGGGCCGATGTGCACATTGCGGGGGAGGGCGTCGCCGTGGATCGGACCCGGCGTCAGCCGGGGGGTCAGCGCGGCGGCCGTCGGCGCGAACGCGTCGCGCCGCTCGCGCAGGAAAGCGGCGTCCGCCGGGTCGATCGCGTCCCCCGCGAGCCGCAGCCACCGCTCGACCCCGCCC
Source organism: Streptomyces sp. NPDC059247 (assembly GCF_042754005.1). Classification (NCBI taxonomy): domain Bacteria; kingdom Bacillati; phylum Actinomycetota; class Actinomycetes; order Kitasatosporales; family Streptomycetaceae; genus Streptomyces; species Streptomyces sp. NPDC059247. The sequence goes on along the minus strand of NZ_JBHYZW010000005.1, from coordinate 85,049 downwards.
AGCAGCTCCCGCCGGGGCAGCGTGAAGCCGGTCGGCTCCGGCAGCGCGTGCACCAGCCTCAGGAGCGAGGCCAGATCGCGCGGCTCGGCGGGCCGGACGCTCTCGGGCAGCCGGTGCCAGAGGGTGACCGGACACCCGTCCACCCGGCGGGGCGCGTCCTCCGCCGCGCGCACGGCGGGAACGTCCGCCTCGGCCAGCCAGGCGGCGAGCGCCAGCTCGCGCTCCGCCCGCTCGAACACCTCGGGGTCCCGGCCGACCTTCACGGCGAGATCCCCCACCGCGAAGACCGCGTTCTCACCGAGGGCCAGCAGCCGCGCCTCCGCGACCGGCAGCCCCGCCCCGGCCAGGATCTCCCGCGCCCGCGCCTCGTCCATCGACCTTCTCCCTCATCTGTGCGATCGAGCCGAATTCTCCCACCCGCACCACGAGCCCCTGAGGCCCACCCGTTACGGCAAGGAAAAGCATGGTTCCACCTGGTTCCGACCTTACGAAACCTTGTTGAATAAGTCACAGATGGGTGACGGCTCTTCTCCCGGCTCCCCTCGATCGGACAGTGTTCGGACCGGTCACCGCGCCACCCCCCACGAGGCGCGGTGACCGTCCTACGCTGACCCCATGACGCAGACATACGCGCTCCTGCTCCGCGGCATCAACGTGAGCGGTCGCCGCAAGGTCCCCATGGCGGACCTCAGGTCCTGCCTCGAAGGGCTCGGCCACCGGGACGTCCGCACGTATCTGCAGAGCGGGAACGCGGTCTTCACCACCGGTGCCGATGCCGGTGGTGCTGGTGCCAGTGGTGCCAGTGGTGCCGGTGGTGGTGCCGGTGTCCCCGCCGTCTCCGACGAGGCGCTCGCCTCGGAGATCGAGGACGCGGTCGAGCGCCGGTTCGGCTTCCGCGTCGACTGCCTCGTCCGCGACGGCGCCTATCTGGCGGCGGTCGCCGCCGCCTGCCCCTTCCCCGCCGCCGAACTGGAGGGCAAGCAGCTCCACGCCCTCTACCTCTCCGAGTCCGCCGACCCCGGACGCTTCGCCGGGATCGACCGGGAGGCCCACCTCCCCGAGGCGTTCGCCCTCGGCGACCGCGTCCTCTACCTCTACGCCCCCGAGGGCCTGGGCAACTCCAAGCTCGGCGAGGCGGTCTCCCGCGCCTCGGTCGTCAAGGGCCTGGTCGTCACCGGCCGCAACTGGAACACGGTCCGCAAGCTGGTGGAGATGACCGGCGGGGAGTGAGGGTGGGAACGGCGGGCGAGGGGTGACGGCGGGAAGTGACGGCGGGAAGTGACGGCGGGCCGGGAGAAGTGGCCCACTCCGGCCGTGCCCGATTGGACCAGAGCGGCAGGCCACTTGGTGGCTAGATTCGCCGTATGACGACTACGGGGATCACAGAGACCATCAAGGCTGTCGGTGCCGCTGGTGCCGCTGGTGCCACCAGGACCACAGAGGCCATCGGGAGCGCCGAGGAGGCCGGGGCCATCGGGGAGACCGGGGCCACTGAGAAAGCAGGGGCCACCGGAGAAGCCGGGGCCGCCGCTCCCGGTGGGACCCGGCCCGTCGTCGACTTCTACTTCGACCCCGCCTGCCCCTTCGCCTGGATCACCTCCCGCTGGATCCTGGAGGTCGAGCGGCTCCGGGACATCGACCTCCGCTTCAAGGTCATGAGCCTCCACCTCCACAACGAGGGCAACACCCTGCCCGACTGGTACCGCACCCTCGTCGACGCCTCCGTGGGGCCCGTCCGGGTCGCCGTGGCCGCCGCCGCGCGGCACGGCGAGGACGTCCTGCGCCCGCTCTACACCGCGTACGGCACCCGCATCCACGAGCGGAAGCGGGACGACTTCGACGCCGTCGTCGCCGAGTCCCTCGCCGAACTCGGCCTGCCCGTCGAACTGGCCGCCGCCGCCCACGACCCGGCGTACGACGAGGCCGTCCGCCGCAGCCATGACGCGGGCAAGGAGCCGGAGAGCGGCGCCTACGTCGGCACCCCGACCCTCCACGTCGACGGCACCGTCTGGTTCGGACCGGTCCTGCGGGCCGTCCCGCGCGGCGAGGCAGCCGCCGAACTCTTCGACGGGTTCCGCGTCCTCGCCCGCCATCCCGACCTCTTCGAGCTCAAGCGGACCCGCACCGGAGGCCTCGACCTCGGCTGAGGCCCCCGGCGCGCGGGACGGGGTCAGGCCGCGTCGGCGGGGCGGCCCTCGGCCGGGATCACCCGGGAGAGCCCGTGGGAGGCGAGCGGCGCGCGGAACGGCTTCCAGAGCGCCGGGTCGGTCAGATTGGTGAAGAGCCCGGTGCAGGTGTTCGTCTCCCCGGTCACGACGCCGTAGACGACGGCCCTGCCGGACGCGTTCGGGGCGAACAGCGGGCCCCCGCTGTCACCGGGCCCGACCCGGACCGTGTCCGTGCCCGCGCAGAGGAACTTCTTGTCCCAGATGCCGCCCTCGTCGTCGAACTTCTTCACGAGAAGCGCGGCTTCGCGCAGGCGCGAGGGCTTGGCGGGGTCCCCGAGATCGGTGCGCCCCCAGCCCGCGGCCCGCAGCACCCGGCCGGGTCGCGGCTCGGCGTTCATCGGGGGAAGGACCGCGGCGGTCTGCCGCACGGGCCGGTCGAGCACGATCAGCCCCAGGTCCGAGTTGGTCGCGGTCGAGAACTCGGGGTGGCTGTAGACGGTGAAGCGCTCGTCGGTCAGCACGGTCCCCGCCGACGAGGCGGAGTCGGACCGCCCCAGCACGAGCCGGATCTTGACCTTGCCCTGCTGGGCCCACATCGAGCAGTGCGCCGCCGTGGCCACGACCCGGCTGTCGATCAGTGCCCCGCCGCAGAAGTGCGACCAGGTGCCGTCGGCTTCCTGCTGCTCGATCTGTACGACATAGGGCCGCGCGCCGTCCGCGACCGGGGCGCCGCCGACGATCGCCGAGGCGGAGGGAGCGACCGTGCCCAGGATCCCGAACGCGCCGGTCCCCGCGAGGGCCGCGACCGTCCGGCGGCTCATTGACTTGCGCAAGGGTGAACCCGCTTTCGTCTGCCGCCGGGCATCGCCCCGGCGGGCTTGCGCGAGGCCGGCGTCCGGCCGCCCCCGTCCGCCCCGATCCTGACCACGCTTCCCGTCCGGCCCGTCTCGGTCGGGTGTCGGGCGGATCAGGAGATCACTTCAGGCGTGTAACGGAACGGGGAGGAGGGGAGCGGGGAGGAGCGGTGCCCGTGCGGGCGCGCGCCCTTCGGGCGGCGGGACCGACGTGGTGTCCACCGTGCGGACCGGGCCGGTCGGGCGGGGCCGGTCGGGCGGAACGGGACCACTCTCGCGCTACGGGTCACTCCCGCCCCACGGGACCACTCCCGCCCCACGGGCGACTCCCGCACCGGAAGGGCCCGCGGCTCGTCGGCCTGCGCGGCGGCCCGTCGGCGCGGAGGACCTCGTGCGCGTCCCGCCCGCCGCGCCCGGGAGGGCGTACGACCGGGCGAGGCGCTTCAGGGGGCGTACGGCCCGGGACCGGGGCCGTTGTCAGGCCGTCCGGGCCACCGGGCGGGCCGCCCGCGCCCCGTCGTACCGCTCCAGGAGCAGCCGGGCCAGTTCCGGGGCCGGGCCGAGGACGTCCGCGAGGACGTCGGCGCCCGCCGCCCCGGCCGCGATGCGGTCCGGGAGACGGCCGGGGGCGATCACGTACGGGGCGACGGCCACCCGGCCGACGCCCGGCTCCGCGCGCAGGGCCGCCACGGCGTCCTCCGTACGCGGAAGGGATGCGGAGGCGAACGCGGGCCGCACGGAGCACCAACCGGTGCGCCGCAGCTCCCGCGCCGTTTCTGCGATCACCGCGATCGCCTCCGGGTCCGAGGAGCCCGCCGAGGCCAGGACGACCCCGGTCGTGCTCCGGTCGCCGGGCGTGAGCCCGGCCTCGTACAGCCGCCGTTCCACCGCCGCGATCAGCAGCGGCGAGGGTCCCAGGACCTCCGCCCGGCGCACCCGCAGCGACGGCGGGGCCTGCCGCAGGACGGCGGGGACGTCGGCCTTCGCGTGGAAGGCCCGGGTCAGCAGCAGCGGCAGCGCCACCACGTCCCGCACCCCGTCCGCCGCGAGCCGGTCGAGGACCCCCGGCGCCGACGGCAGGTCGAAGTCCAGGAACGCCGTCTCCACCCGCAGCCCCGGCCGCAGCGCACCGGCCCGGCGCACCAGCGCCCGGACGGTCGCCGCGTGCCGGGGGTCACGGCTGCCGTGGGCGACGACGAGGAGGACGGGACGGTTCACGGTCGGCTCAGAGCTCACTTCACCAGGAGGCCGCGGCTGCGGAGCACCCAGCGCTCCAGCGGGCTGAAGATCAGCAGGTCGATGGCGATGCCGACGACCAGGATGAGCAGGATCGCCAGGAACACACCGGGCAGGTCGATGTTGTTGCGGCCGTTCTCCAGGAGCTGGCCCAGACCGAGGCCCAGATCGGGGGAGGAGGCGATGATCTCGGCCGCCATCAGCGAGCGCCAGGAGAACGCCCAGCCCTGCTTGAGCCCCGCCAGATAGCCGGGGAGCGCGGCCGGGAGCACCACGTGCCAGGTGCCCCTGAGGCCGGTGGCGCCCAGGGTGCGGCCCGCCCGCAGGAAGAGCGGCGGGATCTGGTCGACGCCGGAGACCAGGCCGTTGGCGATGGAGGGCACGGCGCCCAGCAGGATCACGGTGTACATCATGGCGTCGTTCAGGCCGAACCAGAGCACGGCGGGCGGCACCCAGGCCACCGAGGGCAGCGACTGGAGACCGGACAGGATCGGTCCGATCGCGGCGCGCACGAACTTCACCCGTGCCACCAGCAGACCCAGCGGGGTGCCGATGGCGAGGGCGAGCAGGAAGCCGGACAGACCGCGCGAGACGCTGGTCCAGACGACTTCGAGCAGGGTCCCCTGGAGCCACATGTCGGTCAGGCCGTCCCACACCGCGGACGGTGCGGGCAGCTTGGTCTCCTCGGTGATCTTCGCCGAGACGAGGATCTGCCAGACGACGAGGACGAGTCCGACGGCCAGCGTCGGCGGGAGGACCTTCTTGAGGAGGACCTCCCGGACCGGGGTGCGGCGGATCTCGACCGCGTCCAGGGCGTCGAGTCCGGCCTCCAGACCCGCGAGGTCGTCCCGCTTGGCCTTCGCGGTGGTGTCAGTGCTGGCCATGGCGGCGGATCTCCCCACGCAGGTGCTCAGTGATCTCAAGGGACAGTTCGGCCACGTCCGCGTCCTCGATGCGGCGGGGCTGCGGGATGTCCACGGTCCACTCCTTGGCCACCCGGCCGGGCCGGGAGGAGAGCAGGACCACGCGCTGCGCGAGGCGGACGGCCTCGCGCACATTGTGTGTGACGAAGAGGACGGAGAGGTTCCCCGTGGCGGAGCCACTGGTGTTGGAGGTCTCCCAGACCCGGGTGAGCTCGCCGTGCAGCACGTCCCGGGTGATGGCGTCGAGCGCCGCGAACGGCTCGTCCATCAGCAGGAGTCGGCTGTCCTGGGCCAGCGCGCGGGCCAGCGCCACGCGCTGCCGCATCCCGCCGGACAGCTCGTGCACCCGCTTGCCGTACGCGCCGCCGAGCCGGACGAGGTCGAGCAGCCGCTCGGCCTCGGGCCGCCGGTCGGCCCGGGGCACCCCGCGCATCCGCAGGGCGAGTTCGATGTTCTTGCCCGCGGTCAGCCACGGGAAGAGGGCGTGTTCCTGGAACATCAGCGCCGGTCGGCCGCCCGGGGTCTCGATGGACCCCTGGGTCGGCCGGTCGAGGCCCGCGACCAGGTTCAGCAGGGTGGACTTGCCACACCCCGATGCCCCCAGGATGGTGACGAACTCGCCGGGCGCGACGTCGAGACTGACGTCGTCCAGGACGAGTTGGCCCCCGGCCGGGCCGGCGAAGGACTTCGAGACGTGCTCGATCCGGGCGGCGTGCGTCTGCTCCCTCACGGTGCTCTCGGCAGCCTTGGCGAGTGTCGTGGCCATGGTCGTCACCTCCTGGGGTTACGGGATCTGGGACTCGTCGCGGTTACTTGACGCCGAGACCGGCGTCGGAGACCTCGGGCTCGCCCGCGGCCTTCAGCACCTTGTTCAGGAGCTTCAGGTCGTAGATGCCTGCCAGGTCGGGCTGCTTGATCAGTTCGGCCTTGACGGCCCACTCGGACTGGGTCTTCAGCGTCGCGGCCAGCGGGTCGTTGGTGATGGCGATGCTCGGCCACGCCGGGTCGATGACCTTGTCGGCCAGGGGCTTGCCGCCGAGGGCCTTCAGCGCCGCGTTGGCCGAGGCCTTCGCCTTGTCGGGGTTGGCGTTGATCCACTCGTTGGTCTTCACCGTGCCCTTCAGCACCGCCTCGACCACGTCCGGGTGCTCCGTGAGGAACTTCTGCGACACGATGATGTTCGTGATCACGAACTTCTTCTCGGGCCACAGGCTGGTCTCGTCGAGGAGGACCGAACCGCCCTCGGAGACCAGCTTCGACGCGGTCGGCTCGGGGACCCAAGCACCGTCGATGGAGCCGGACTTGAAGGCGTCCGGGGTGACCTTGTTGTCCGTGCGGACGACGGAGACGTCACCCTTGCCGGACTCCGGGTCGACCTTCCAGCCCTTCTCGGCTATCCAGTTGAGCAGCGCGACGTCCTGCGTGTTGCCCTTCTGGGGGGTGGCGATCCGCTTGCCCTTGAGGTCGTCCAGGGTCTTGATCTTCTTGGGGTTCACGACCAGCTTCACGCCGCCGGAGGCGGAGCCGGAGATGATCCGCAGGTTCTGGCCCTTGGACTTGACGTACGCGTTGATGGAGGGCGAGGGGCCGATGAAGCCGATGTCCAGGGAGCCGCCGTTGAGCGCCTCGATCTCGGACGGGCCCGCGTTGAAGGTCTGCGGCTTGAGGGCGGTGCCGCCCAGTTCCTTCTGGATCAGGCCGTCCTGGACGCCGATCAGCGCGGTGGCGTGCGTCAGGTTCGGGAAGTAGCCGAGCCGTACTTCGGAGGCGGAGAGCTTCTTGGCGTCGGCCGCGACCGGGGCCTTCTTCTCCGAGTTCTCGTCCTTCTTGGCGTCGGAGCCGTAGCCGCAGGAGGCGAGGGCGCCGATCAGGAGGGGCAGCGCGGCGGCGGCGACGACGCTCCGGCGCAGGGTCTTACGGGTGGTGCGGGCGTTTCCGTTGGCAGACACGGGAAGCTTTCCTCTCGACACGTGGTCACATGGCCACGTCTTCGGCGATGGAGCGGGATCGGGTACGGCTCGTGGGGGGTGTGGGCGCGCAGGCGGTGCGCGTACGTCATCACGCACATCGCGCCACACCTCCCTGGCCGCTGCCGAGGGTGCCGCTGCCGACGCGGCCCCCCTCCTTCGCGAAGGTCGAGTAGATGTCGGAGAGCATGGTCTAGAAGTCCCACCCTTCTTCGTCCGCGACGTCCACGACGGCCTTGGCGGTGGCGAAGGACTCGCCCGCCATGCCCGCCGCGAGCGTCGTTCCGTCCGCCGGGTCGATCAGCAGGAACGAGCCGGTGCGGCGCGAGTCCGCGTAGGCGTCCAGCGCGAGCGGCTCGGCCGTGCGGACCACGACCCGGCCGATGTCGTTGGTGACCAGCTGACCCGGGTCCGGGTGCTGGGAGAGGTCGTCCAGGGTCAGCCGCGAGGGGATCTCCTTGACGATCGCCTTGACCGTGCGGGTGGTGTGCTTGAGCAGCACCCGCTGGCCGACGGTGAGCGTCCGGTCCGCCACGTGGCAGACGGTCGCCTCGATGTCCTGGGTGACCGCCGGGGCGTCACCGCTCGGGGCGAGCAGGTCGCCGCGGGAGATGTCGATGTCGTCGGCGAGCCGGATCGTCACCGACTGCGGCGCCCAGGCGATGTCCACGGACTCGCCCAGCGCGTCGATCCCGGTGATCGTGGAGGTCCGCCCCGAGGGCAGTACGGTGATCTGCTCGCCGACCCGGAACGCTCCGGCCGCGATCTGCCCGGCGTAGCCCCGGTAGTCGGGGTGGTCGGCGGTCTGCGGACGGATCACGTACTGCACGGGGAACCGGGCGTGACAGGCCGTCAGGTCGTGGCTGACGGGGACGGTCTCCAGGTGCTCCAGGACCGTGGGGCCGCCGTACCAGTCCATGTGCGCGGACGGCTCCACCACGTTGTCCCCGGCGAGCGCCGAGATCGGGATCGCGGTGATCTCCGGGACGCCGAGCTCGGAGGCGTACGTCGTGAACTCCTCGGCGATCGTGGCGAAGACGGACTCCCGGTAGTCGACCAGGTCCATCTTGTTCACGGCCAGGACCACGTGCGGGACGCGCAGCAGGGCGGCGACGGCGGCGTGCCTGCGGGTCTGCTCGACCACGCCGTTGCGGGCGTCGACCAGGACCACGGCCAGCTCGGCGGTGGAGGCGCCGGTCACCATGTTCCGGGTGTACTGCACATGGCCGGGGGTGTCGGCGAGGATGAAGCGGCGGCGGGACGTCGCGAAGTAGCGGTAGGCGACGTCGATGGTGATGCCCTGCTCGCGCTCGGCCCGCAGACCGTCGGTGAGGAGCGCCAGGTCGGGCGCCTCCTGACCCCGGGAGCGCGAGGCGTGCTCGACGGCCTCCAACTGGTCGACGAGGACCGACTTGGAGTCGTGGAGGAGACGGCCGACCAGCGTGGACTTGCCGTCGTCGACGGAACCGGCGGTGGCGAAGCGCAGCAGGGTGGTGGCCGCAAGCTGGTCGGACAACAGCTCGGTGGACGTGCTCATTAGAAGTACCCTTCGCGCTTGCGGTCTTCCATCGCTGCCTCGGACATCTTGTCGTCGGCACGGGTCGCGCCCCGCTCGGTGAGCCGGGAGGCGGCGATCTCGGCGATGACGGCGTCCAGCGTGGTGGCGTCGGACTCGACGGCCCCGGTGCAGGACATGTCGCCGACCGTGCGGTAGCGGACCTGCCGCTTCTCGACCGTCTCGGACTCCTTCGGGCCGCCCCAGTCACCGGCCGTCAGCCACATGCCGTTGCGGGAGAACACCTCGCGCTCGTGGGCGAAGTAGATCTCCGGGAGGTCGATCGCCTCGCGCTGGATGTACTGCCAGACGTCCAGCTCGGTCCAGTTGGAGAGCGGGAAGACCCGGACGTGTTCGCCGGGGGCGTGGCGGCCGTTGTACAGCTGCCACAGTTCGGGGCGCTGACGGCGCGGGTCCCACTGCGAGAACTCGTCGCGCAGCGAGAACACCCGCTCCTTGGCGCGGGCCTTCTCCTCGTCGCGCCGCCCGCCGCCGAAGACGGCGTCGAAGCGGTGTTCCTGGATGGCCTCGGTCAGCGGGACGGTCTGGAGCGGGTTGCGGGTGCCGTCGGGGCGCTCGCGGAGCTTCCCGGCGTCGATGTAGTCCTGTACGGAGGCCACGTGGAGGCGCAGTCCGTGCTCGGCGACGACCCGGTCGCGGTACGCCAGGACCTCGGGGAAGTTGTGTCCGGTGTCGACGTGCAGCAGCGAGAAGGGGACCGCCGCCGGGGCGAAGGCCTTCAGAGCCAGGTGCAGCATGACGATGGAGTCCTTGCCGCCGGAGAAGAGGATCACCGGCCGCTCGAACTCGCCCGCCACCTCGCGGAAGATGTGGACGGCCTCCGACTCCAGGGAGTCGAGGTGGGACAGTGCGAACGGACTGTCGGTCTCGCCGTGAACATGGGCAACGGTGGTCGTCATGCCAGGCCCCTCTCGGTGAGCAGCGCGTGGAGCCGCGCCGCGGACTCCCGCACGGTCTGGTTCTGTGACTCGATCCGCAGGTCCGGGTCGGCCGGCTCGTCGTACGGGTCGTCGACCCCGGTCAGGCCGCTGATCTCGCCCGCGGCCTGCTTCGCGTACAGCCCCTTCACATCGCGTACGGAGCAGACGTCCACCGGGGTGGCGATGTGCACCTCGACGTAGGGGGTGCCCTCGGCCCGGTGGCGCTCGCGGACCGCCTCGCGGCTGTCGGCGTACGGGGCGATGACCGGGACCAGTACCTTCACGCCGTGGGAGGCGAGCAGTTCGGCGACGAAGCCGATGCGCTGCACATTGGTGTGACGGTCCTCGCGGCTGAAGCCGAGGCCCGCCGAGAGGAACTCGCGGATCTCGTCGCCGTCGAGGACCTCCACGCGGTGGCCCTCCACGCGGAGCCGTCCGGCCAGCTCGTACGCGATGGTGGTCTTCCCGGCGCTGGGCAGGCCGGTGAGCCAGATGGTGGCACCCGTCACGTGCTTCTCCTGAACTTCCTGAGTGTCCGTCATCCGTGCAGTCCGCACTCGGTCTTGGCCCGTCCCGCCCAGCGTCCGGCGCGGGCGTTCTCGCCCTCCGCGACGCGGCGGGTGCAGGGAGCGCAGCCGACGGAGGCGTATCCGTCCATGAGGAGCGGATTGGTGAGGACACCGTGCTCGGCGACGTACGCGTCGACGTCGTCCTGCGTCCAGCGGGCGATGGGGGAGACCTTGACCTTCCGCCGCTTCTCGTCCCAGCCGACGACCGGGGTGTTCGCCCGGGTGGGGGACTCGTCGCGGCGCAGTCCGGTGGCCCAGGCGCGGTAGCGGGTCAGGCCCTCTTCGAGGGGCTTGACCTTGCGCAGGGCGCAGCACAGGTCGGGGTCGCGGTCGTGCAGCCGGGGGCCGTGCTCGGCGTCCTGCTCGGCCACGGTCCTGCGCGGGGTCAGGGTGATGACGCGGACGTCCATCACGGCGTCCACGGCGTCGCGGGTGCCGATGGTCTCCTCGAAGTGGTAGCCGGTGTCGAGGAAGACGACGTCCACGCCGGGCCGGACGCGGGAGGCGAGGTGGGCGACGACGGCGTCCTCCATGGAGGAGGTGACGCAGAAGTCCGCGCCGAAGGTGTCCGAGGCCCAGCGGAGGATCTCCAGCGGGGAGGCGTCCTCCAGGTCGCGGCCCGCCTGCTCGGCGAGTGCCTTGAGGTCGGCTGCGGTGACATCCTGAATGGTCGTCATATCTCTTCCCTTCCAGGGGTGTTGCCCGAAGTTCCGGGGGCGAGGAGCCCCAGGAACTTCAGCTGGAAGGCCCGGCTGCACGCGGCGCATTCCCAGGCGCCGTGCCCCTGCTCGTTGGGACGCAGGTCCTCGTCCCCGCAGTAGGGGCAGTGGAAGGGGGCGGCTCGCTCGCTCATGAGAGGGACTCCTCCGAGGCGCGGGTGGCCCAGGTGGCGAAGCGCTCGCCGGTCTCGCGCTCCGCCTGGAAGCGCTTGAGGACCCGCTCGACGTAGTCGGGCAGTTCGGTGGCGGTGACCTTGAGGCCGCGGACCTTGCGGCCGAACCCGGCCTCCAGGCCGAGGGCGCCGCCCAGGTGCACCTGGTAGCCCTCGACGCGGTTGCCCTCGTCGTCCAGGACGAGCTGGCCCTTGAGGCCGATGTCGGCGACCTGGATGCGGGCGCAGGCGTTGGGGCAGCCGTTGATGTTGATGGTCAGCGGCTCGTCGAAGTCCGGTACCCGGCGCTCCAGTTCGTCGATGAGCGAGGCGCCCCGGGCCTTGGTCTCGACGATCGCGAGCTTGCAGAACTCGATGCCGGTGCAGGCCATCGTGCCGCGCCGGAACGGCGAGGGGGTGACCCGCAGGTCCAGCGCCTCCAGGGCGGCGACGAGCGAGTCGACCTGCTCCTCCTCGATGTCGAGGACGAGCATCTTCTGCTCGGCGGTGGTGCGGACCCGGCCCGAGCCGTGCTGCTCGGCGACGGCGGCGATCTTCGTCAGGGTGGGGCCGTCGACCCGGCCGACGCGCGGCGCGAACCCGACGTAGAACCTGCCGTCCAACTGGCGGTGGACGCCGACGTGGTCGCGCCAGCGGCCCGCGGGCTGCTCGGGCGCGGGGCCGTCGGTCAGCTTCCGCTTCAGGTACTCGTCCTCCAGGACCCGGCGGAACTTCTCCGGGCCCCAGTCGGCGACGAGGAACTTCAGGCGGGCGCGGTTGCGGAGCCTGCGGTAGCCGTAGTCGCGGAAGATGGAGATGACGCCCTCGTAGATGTCCGGGACCTCGTCGAGGGAGACCCAGGTGCCGAGGCGGACGCCGAGCTTGGGGTTGGTGGAGAGACCGCCGCCGACCCAGACGTCGAAGCCGGGGCCGTGCTCGGGGTGGTGCACGCCGACGAAGGCGATGTCGTTGATCTCGTGCGCCACGTCCAGCAGCGGCGAGCCGGAGATCGCGGACTTGAACTTGCGGGGCAGGTTGGAGAAGTCCTTGTTGCCGACGATCCGGCGGTAGATCTCGTCGATGGCGGGGGTGCCGTCGATGATCTCGTTCGCGGCGATGCCCGCGACGGGGGAGCCGAGGATGACGCGCGGGGTGTCGCCGCAGGCCTCGGTGGTGGACAGACCGACCGCCTCCAGGCGGTTCCAGATCTCGGGGACGTCCTCGATGCGGATCCAGTGGTACTGGACGTTCTGCCGGTCGGTGATGTCGGCGGTGCCCCGGGCGAACTCCTCGGAGATCTCGCCGATGACGCGCAACTGCTCGGTGGTCAGACGGCCGCCGTCGATGCGGACGCGGAGCATGAAGTACTCGTCGTCCAGCTCCTCCGGCTCCAGGACGCCCGTCTTGGTGCCGTCCAGACCCTGCTTGCGCTGGGTGTAGAGGCCCCACCAGCGCATACGTCCGCGCAGGTCGTTGGGGTCGATGGAGTCGAAACCGCGCTTCGAGTAGACCGTCTCAATACGTGTCCGCACATTGAGACCGTCGTCGTCCTTCTTGAACTGCTCATTGCCGTTCAGCGGGGTGAAGTGCCCCACGGCCCACTGACCCTCGCCACGGTGGCGTCCGGCCTTGCGGCGGGCAGTGGCGGGAGTGGGGTTTTCCGGGGTGGCGGCCATGGCGTCTTGTCCTTCGGGACTGCGAGAGGGCGGCTCTGACCTGCACACTCACGCTCAGGTCAGAGAATGGCGCGGCAGTGCGCAGCAGGGTGGGGCAGAGTCGGGTGGAGAGGAGATCGCGGCGGTGCTGGTTCTCTCAGCGCGCCGGACAGATGGCGCTGGACATGCGGCCGAGATCGACGTGTCGTCGACTCACCAAGGCGATTCCAGTTCCAGGCATGGCGGAAGCGTGTCACGGGACTTTGGACCCAGTCCAGCATCGTCCAGGATGCGGACGATGTGGTCTCGCTGGTTGAGATGGTGTGTGCCGGGTCACAGAAGAGGGGCCCTGGTCGGGGCCCCTCCGGGATGCCGTGGAGATCTGTACCGAACGGTCTCGGATGCCGGTACGGCCCGGGGGAGCGCCCAGGGGCGCCCCCGGGGGCGCGTTCCGGGAGCGTCCGGGATGGCGCGTCCGGCCCGTACGGGTCCCTCCTGGCTCAGGCGTGGGCGCCGGGCCACGGGCCGGGGGTCTCCGACTCCTCGGTCTCCTCGACCTTGGTGTCGAAGAGCCGGAAGCCGCGCCGCTCGTAGTTGGCCATCGCGTGCGGGCCGTCGAGGGAGCAGGTGTGCACCCAGACCCGCGCGGTCTCCTCGCGTCCCGGCCAGCGCCCGGCCAGGTCCCAGGCGCGCGCCACTCCCTGGGAGAGGAGGTGGCCGCCGATACCCCGGCCCCGGAAGGCGGGGATCAGACCGAAGTAGACGATCTCCACCACGCCGTCGTCCTGGGCCTCCAGCTCCACGTAACCGGCCGGCGTGCCCTTGTCGTACGCCACCCAGGTCTCGGTGCCGGGCTTCTCCACGATCTCCTGCCACTGCTTGTACGACAGCGGCAGCCGGTCGGACCAGCGGACGTCGCCGCCGACCGCGGTGTAGAGGTAACGGCTGTACTCGGGGGAGGGGACCGAGGCCCGGACGACCGTGATGTCGTCCCCCTCCGGGACGCGGGAGGGCCGGAGGTCGGACGGTGCCGTCTGTTCGAGGGACCAGGTGGTGAGAGAGATGCGCATGAAGCCATCGCATCACGGCCCGGAAGGAGGGGGCGAGGGGGGTCGGTGAGGGCGGGGCGCGGCGCCTCCCGCGAGGGGGCTGTCGTGCGGGGCCTTGAGTGGGGGTTCCTGAAGTTAGGGGACCTTCCGTACGGGGCCTTCCGTACGGGACCTTCCGTACGGGTTCTTCCCTACGGGTCCCGCAAGGTGTTCGGCCTGGAGACCGGTGGGCGGGCCGGAGTGTCCGGATTCTGGACACGCGGCGCAGGTGGCGCAGGCGACACACACAGCACAGGCGACACACACGGCACACGCGGCCCGGCTGGCGGCAGGCCCCCGTGGTCCCGGGCCCCGTGGCCCGGTGGGCGGTGGTCCGTGGTGGGGTCAGGGCGTGGCCGCGCGGACCGCGGGGGCCAGCGAGTGGGGGAGCAGGTCCTCGGGGTGCTCCGGCCGCAGGACCTCCACCACCACCTCCTCGCGGAAGCGGTACGGGCGGTGGGCCAGGACCCCGGCCAGGTTCCGCCGCACCCGGGACATCTCCGCCCGTACGGTCACCGTCCTCGTGCGGTCCCCGAACACGTCGTCCGCCAGCTCCGCCGCCGTCCGGCCGTCCCGGTGCAGCGCCAGGACGTAGAGGAGTTCCGCGTGCCGGGGGCTCAGCTCCTGCTGCCAGCTGCCCGCCTCCCCCGTGACGGCCACCGTCCAGCGGCGCGGCCTGCTCAGGTCGAGCACCACCCGGCCCGTGGCCCCCGCGCCCGGGTCCGCCGGAGGGGTCTCCTCCTCGACCCGCAGCAGCCAGCCGCCGGGCAGCGGCTCCACCGCGCACGTCCCGAGCGAGGGCAGCCACATCCGGCCCGCGCCGAAGGACTTCGGCAGCGGGACGCGGTCCGTCGGCGCGAGGCCCGTGACCGCCGCCGTCCAGCCGTGCTCGTCCACCGCGACCGCCCGGCCGCCCACCCGGCACAGGATCGGCGCGGCCACCGCCCGGAGCCGGTCCACCGAGCCGCGGTGCCGCTCCCGCATCTCGGCCTCCGCGAGCCGGGCCACCGAACCGACCAGCGGCAGCATCGCCGGATGGAACGTGGAGGCGGGACCGCTCACGTCCAGGATGCCGAGCAGCCGCCGGTCGCGCGGGTCGTACACGGGGGCGGCGGCGCAGGTCCAGTCGTGGAGGGCCTGCACGTAGTGCTCGGCGGAGTGCACCTGTACCGCGCGGCCCAGGGCGAGCGCGGTGCCGACCGCGTTGGTGCCGGTGGTGTGCTCCGTCCAGGCCGCGCCCTCCTCCAGACAGATGCCGTTCGCCCGCCGCAGCACGGACGAGTTCCCCTGCCGCCACAGCACCCGGCCGTGCTCGTCGGTGACCACCATGATCTGGAGCGAGGCGTCGGCGATCCCGGCGAGGCCGCCGGTGAGCGTCTGCAGGACCTCGGCGAGCAGCGTGGTCCTGCGCCGCTGCTCCAGCTCGTCGCGGCGGAGCAGCACACTGCTCGTGCCCCGGTCGGGGTCGAGACCGAGCCGGGCCATCCGCTGCCAGGAGGCGTCGATGACGGGGCGGGGCGCGATCGGCGGCCGGCGCCCGGCCAGCGTCTCCTCCCGCACCCGGTGCAGCAGCCGGGTGGCACGGGCGGCGTCCATGGCGGCGAGGCGCTTCATGTCGAGCTGCGTGTTGTTCATCGGTCTCTCCCAGCCACCCGGGGCGCTGTATCGGTTCTGCACAGGGCGGCTGCCCGGAGTGCCGGTGCCCATCGTGCCGTTCGGGACCACCCGGCGCGGCCCGGTTCGGGTAATCCTGCAACCCTTTGCAACTCTGGCCGTCCACCCCCCTCGTGGGTGACAGTGCTCGGAGCGG
Source organism: Streptomyces sp. NPDC059247 (assembly GCF_042754005.1). NCBI lineage: Bacteria > Bacillati > Actinomycetota > Actinomycetes > Kitasatosporales > Streptomycetaceae > Streptomyces > Streptomyces sp. NPDC059247. The sequence continues at coordinate 69,412 of NZ_JBHYZW010000005.1, read as the reverse complement.
CGGGTGGTGCCGTGTCGGCGCAGCACCACCCCCGCTTTTCCGCGCGTGCCGACCCCCTGCGGTCCACCCCTGGTGCGCGCGGTGAGCTTCCCGCCCCCGCGCCGGGCGAACGGCCCGCCCCTGGACGGCGCCACTCCCGTACGTCTCCGGGACCCACGCCGCCCACACCCGTACGGCCCCGGGACCGCGCCCCCGGCACCCGTACGGCTCCGGGCTCCACAACGCCCACTCGCGTACGAGCCGCAGGGCCGCGCCCCTGACTCCCTTACGGGTCCCGGGGGTCTGTGCCCCTGACTCCCGTACGGGTCCCAGGGCCCGTGCCCCCGGGACCCCTACGGGTCGCAGAGCCCGCGCCCCGACTCCCGTACGGTCCCGAGGTCCGCGCCCCTGGCTCCCCTACGGGTCCCAGGCCCCGCGCCCCCGACCCCCTACGGGCCCAGCCCCCTCAGATCTCCACCCGGGCCCGTTCCACCAGGCTCCGCAGGTCCAGGGTGTGCGGCAGGGTGCCGAAGGCCGCGCCGCCGTCCCCGCCCAGCCGCGCCGCGCAGAACGCGTCCGCGACCTCCGGCGGGGCCCAGCGCACCAGCAGCGCCCCCTGGAGGACCAGGGCCAGCCGCTCCGCGAGCCGCCGGGCCCGCGCCTCGACCCCGTCCAGGTCCGCCAGCTCCCCGAGGAGTTCCCGGATCGCCCGGTCGAGGCGGTGGTCCGCGCCGCGCGCCGCCCCGACCTCCCGCAGCAGCGCGTCCAGGGCGGCGGGCTCGGTCCGCAGCGCCCGGACCACGTCGAGGGCCTGCACGTTCCCCGAGCCCTCCCACACCGAGTTCACCGGCGACTCCCGCAGCAGCCGGGGCATCCCCGACTCCTCCACGTAACCGTTGCCGCCCAGGCACTCCAGGGCCTCCGCCACCAACGGCGTACACCGCTTCGTCACCCAGTACTTCGCCGCGGGCACCGCGATCCGCAGCAGCGCCCGCTCCCGCTCCGTACCGGCGTCGTACGCGCCCGCGAGCCGCATCCCGAGGACGGTCGCCGCCTCCGACTCCAGCGCCAGATCGGCCAGTACGTTCCGCATCAGCGGCTTGTCGACGAGCGGCCCGCCGAACGCGCGGCGGTGCGCGCAGTGGTGGACGGCCTGCGTCACCGCCTGCCGCATCAGCGCCGCCGAACCGAGGACGCAGTCGAGCCGGGTCGCCGCCACCGCGCCCATGAGGGTGCGCAGTCCGCGCCCCTCCTCACCGACCCGCCGCGCCCACGTCGTGCCGTCGAACTCCACCTCGGCGGAGGCGTTCGAACGGTTCCCCAGCTTGTCCTTCAGCCGCTGGAGCGCGAAGGCGTTCCGCGAACCGTCCGCGAGCACCCGGGGCACCAGGAAACAGGTCAGCCCCTCCGGTGCCTGGGCCAGCACCAGGAACCCGTCCGACATCGGCGCCGAACAGAACCACTTGTGCCCCGTCAGGACGTACTCCCCGTCGGCCGCCAGCGGGCGCGCCTCCGTCGTGTTCGTCCGGACGTCGCTGCCGCCCTGCTTCTCCGTCACGGCCATCCCGAGCAGGACCCCGGGCTTCTCCGCGACCGGCCGCAGCTCCCGCTCGTAGACGGAGGAGAGCGCCGCGGGCTCCCACACCTCGGCGAGTTCCGGTTCGGCGCGCAGCGCGGGCACGGCGGCGTGCGTCATCGATAGCGGACAGCCGTGCCCCGCCTCCGCCTGGGACACCACCAGGAACCCGGCGGCCCGCCGGACATGACCACCCGGACGGCCCCACGCGTTCGTCAGGCCCGCCCCCACCGAACGGCCCAGGAGCCGGTGCCAGGCCGGATCGAACTCGACCTCGTCGATGCGGTGCCCGTACCGGTCGTGGGTCCGCAGCCGGGGCGGGTTCGCGTTCGCCCGCTCGCCCCACTCCCGTACCTGCTCCGATCCGGTCGCCACGCCCAGCGCGGCGAGCTCCTCGCGGGCCTCCGGGAGGAGTTCGGGGGCGAGGTGCCGTTCGACCGCCTCCGCCAGCGCCCGGTCGCTCGTGAAGACGTCGTGTCCCACGAGGCGAGGGGGCTGGTTGGTCACGGTGTGGGTGCTCGGTGCCATGCCGATACGGTAAGCAGGTGCAGGCAGCAAGCGAAACACCCGAACGGCCCGAGCGGCGGCCCTGGAGCAGGCTCCACCGCGCGCGCGTCCTCTACCGCAACGTCTCGAAGCGGAAGATGGCCTGGCTGCTCCTCAAGGACACCGTGAACTCGTGCATCGAGTACCGCATCCTCGGGCTCGCCGCCGAGGCCGCGTTCTTCACGCTGCTGTCCCTGCCACCGCTGCTGCTCGGTCTGATCGCCGTCCTCGGCTACGTCGACGGCTGGACCAACACGGACACCGTGGCCAGCATCCGGGAGAACATCCTCCACGCGGCCGGGACGGTCCTCTCCGACCGGGGCGTGCGCGACATCGCCGAACCCCTCCTCGACGACGTCACCCAGGGCAAACGGCCCGACCTGATCTCCCTGGGCTTCGCCATCGCCCTCTGGTCGGGCTCCCGCGCGGTGAACGTCTTCATCGACACCATCACCGTCATGTACGGCCTCGACGGGCACCGGGGCATCGTCAAGACCCGGCTTCTCGCCCTGCTCCTGTACATCGTGGCGCTGCTCATCGGAGCCGTCGTCCTGCCCCTCGCGGTCGTCGGCCCCGACCGGGTCGTGGCGCTGTTCCCCTGGGGCACGGAGGTCGTCTCCGTCCTCTACTGGCCGGCCGTCATCCTGCTCTCCATCGCCTTCCTCACCACGCTCTACCACGTGTCCGTGCCGGTGCGGTCGCCGTGGATCGAGGACATCCCCGGCTCGCTCGTCGCGCTCGGGATGTGGGTGCTGGGGAGCTTCGTGCTGCGGATCTACCTGACCAGCCAGGTCGAGGGCCCCACGATCTACGGCTCGCTCGCCGCCCCCATCGCGGTCCTCCTCTGGATCGGGATCTCGGCCTTCGCCGTCCTCGTCGGCGCCGCCGTGAACGCGGCCATCGACCGTGTCTGGCCGTCCGTCGCCACCGCCGCCGCCCGCGAGGCGAACGAACGGGCCCGCGCCGTCCAGGCGGCGGAACTCGTCGCCCGGGTGCGGGCGGAGGCGGAGGACGTGGACGAGGACGACCCGGACATGCCGTCCGAGTTCCCGGAGCGCTGGTCCCGGTTCCTCCCCCCGGACGACGTGAAGTCCCGGCTGCACTCCGGCCGGGAGAAGGACTGACGGGCCCACGGGCCGGGGCCCAGACTCCGCGCCACGGGCCGGGGTCCAGTCGCCGCGCCACGGACTGGAGCTCAGCCGCCACACCGCGGACGGGGGTTCAGACCCCGTGCCCCGGACCGGGGCTCAGACCCCGCGCCACAGATTGGCGAAGGCGGAGCCCTCGATGGCCCGCCGCTGGCGTACCGCCTCCAGCTCCATCACCGCGTCGTGGACGCGGGCCACCACGGCGGTGACCGCGTCGTCCCCAAGGTCGGGCCCACCGTCGACGGGCCCGCTGTCATCGACGTCGGTGCCGTCCGCGCCGCCGGTGCTCACGTCCGTACCGTCGTCGGGTCCCCCGGAGAGCCCCGCACCCTCGCCGATGCCCACCGCCGAGGCGAGGGCGGCCAGTACGGGTTCCCCCTCCCGCCTGCGGTCGGCGGCCCGCAGACGCGCGGGCGTGTCGGCCGGTTCGACGTGTCCCGCGCCGAAGGGCGACCGGCGGTCGCGCTTCCGGATCAGCTCACCGTCCGCCTCCAGCGCCTCCTGGTACGTGGCCGAGAGGTTCCGGCCCCGGCGCCACAGCCAGTCCTCGATCAGCTCGGGGGACGCCTGCCGGCCGACCTCCGCCACGGCCTGCCGAAGGAGCGGATCGTCCGGCGTCCAGGTCCCGCCCGGCACGACGCGGTCGCCGTCCACGGTCACCGCCCCCGCCCCGACGAGGTCGATCAGCTCGGCTCCCGCGAGCGCGAGCGACAGATCGCCCTGCCCCACGGAACGCCCCGGCCCCGGCTCCATGGCGATGAGGAACAGGTCTTTCGCCGTGGTCATGGAACGGCTCCCCTCAGAAGGCTCCGACGACGCCACCCCCGCCGGCGCCACCCCTCCGGAGCGGTTTCGGCGCTGGGGCGATTCTCCCGCCCAGTATCCCCCTCGCCCGCCCCGGAGGCCGGGCGGGAGGGAGACCGGCGGGGGGCACTGCGACCCGCTCCGCTCCCGGACCTGACGGAGTGCCCCCGAGACGCCGCTCAGCGGCAGAACTCGGCCTCCAGGAGCCGCCGCTCGCCCACGACCCAGTCGGCGTTGGTGTGGAAGGCCGCCACGTGCCGTCCGTCGCGGGTGGTCAGCGCCACCGTCGACGAACCGTGGATGCCGCCGTCGTGTCCCCAGAGCGTGACCCCGCAGCTCAGCTTCGCGGTGCCGATGCCGAGCCCCGGGCCGCCGGTGGCGGGGACCATCTCGGCCATCTCCGCCCGGGGCAGCAGCCTCCCGCGCATCAGGGCCGAGTAGAAGCGGGTCAGGTCGGCGGTCGTGGAGATCATCTCCCCGGCCGCACCGCCCCAGGAGGGGTTCAGCTCGGTGGTCTCCAGCGGGGTCGTGGTGCCGCCGAACAGCGTGGAGTAGCCGAGCGCGTGCGGCCGGGGCATGGCGGCCGAGGTGCCGGGCAGGCTCGTCCCGGAGAGACCGAGGGGCCGGACGATCCGCCGCTCGATCTCCCGCGCGTACGGGCGGCCGGTGACCTTCTCGATGATCATCCCGGCCAGGATGTAGTTGGTGTTGGAGTACGAGAGCCTCTCGCCCGGCTCGAAGAGCCGGGGGTGGGAGACCGCGATCCGCACCAGGTCCTCGGGCCGGTAGGTGTCGTAGCGGTGCGCCAGGAAGGCGGGCGAGGCCAGCCGCTCGATCATCAGCGGGTCCTCGTCGTACGAGAACAGCCCGCTGCGGTGCCCGAGGATCTGCCGGACCGTGATCACCGGGCTGTGCGTCCCGTCGGGCGGCACCACGCCGGGCAGCCACTCCTCCACGGTGTCGTCCAGATCGAGCCGCCCCTCGGCCTGGAGCTGGAGCACCACCGTCGCGGTGAAGGTCTTCGTCACGCTCCCGATCCGGAACCGCTCCCGGGCCGACCGCGCCCGCCCCGTCGAGGTGTCCGCCACCCCGACGGCCGCCGACCAGCCGCCGTCGCCCTCCCGGACCCCGGCTATCGTCCCGGGCAGCCCCTCGTCCCGTACGAGCTCCGCCATCGCGGCCCTGGTCGCGCCGTGTCTCCCGTCCCCACCGGCCGCCGAAGCCGCCGTCACCGTGCCCGCCGTCACCGCGACGACCACCGCCATCACACCGAACCCACGCCGAAGCGCCCCTTGCCGAGCCATACCGACCTCCACGGTCCAGATCCGCTCGCCCCCCGGGTCCGGACGTTCCAACGGCCGCCGGACCGGGGGAGTTCCCGGCGGCGACGGCCTGGCATCTGTCGTCAAACTCCCGCCTGCCTTCGGGCGACGACGGGAACGTGACGACAGGACCTAGGCTGGAAGGGTGTACGAGGAACGTCCCGCCCTGCTCGACGGCGCCGTCCTGTGGAGCCGTACCGCCGTCCCCGACGAGGGGCCGGTCCGGGCCGTGCTGCCCGACGGGTGCATGGACCTGATCTGGGCCGACGGGCACCTCATGGTCGCCGGACCCGACACGCGCGCGCACGTGCCCGGCGAGACCGCCGCCCGGTACGCCGGAATCCGCTTCGCGCCCGGTGACGCGCCCCGCTTCCTCGGCGTCCCCGCACACGAACTGCGCGACCGCAGGACCGACCTCGGCGCGCTGTGGGGCGGGGCCGAGGCCCGGCGGCTCGGCGAACGGATCACCGCCGCCCCCGACCCGGCGACCGCCCTCGACGCGCTGGTACGGGTCCGGGCCGCCGACGCCCCCGCCCCCGACCCGCTGCTGCGCACCGTCGTCGCACGGCTCGGCGCGGGGCGGGCCGTCGCAGAGACGGCCGACGAGGTCGGGCTCGGCGCACGGCAGCTCCACCGGCGCTCCCTGGACGCCTTCGGCTACGGTCCCAAGACGCTCGCCCGGGTCCTCCGCCTCCAGCGGGCGCTGGCCCTGGTCCGGGCCGGAGTGCCGTACGCCGAGGCGGCGGTCCGCGCGGGCTGCGCCGACCAGGCCCATCTGGCCCGCGAGACCCGGGCTCTCGCGGGGACCACCCTGGGCGCCTACGCGGCCTCGTTCCCGGAGTCCGCGAAGAGCGACACACCGGATCCGTCCGGGTCGAGGACCACGGCGTAACGCTGGCCCCAGACGGCGTCCCAGGGCTCCAGATGGCCCCGGTACCCGGCGGCGGTCAGCTCCGCGTAGACCGCGTCCACGTCCTCGGGCGCGGCGCACCGGAAGGCCAGTTCGACGCGGTTCCCGCCGACGGGCCGCGTCCAGCCCGGGTCGAAGGACCGCACGGTCTCCTCGGTGTCCCAGGCGATCCGCAGCCCTCCGGGCAGTACGGCCTCGACGTGCGGCGCCCCCTCGCTCCCTTCGGGCAGTTCGATCCCGAGCCGCCGGTAGAAGCCGAGGGAGGCGCCCATGTCCGAGACGACGATGCCGACGAGGTCCAGCTGAGGGGTGATACGGGGTGCTGTGTTCATGAGGGAAACGTATGCGTCCGGACCGGAACGGGTCTTGAACGAATCGGACGCGGACGGGACGGGCGGACGAGGGGAAGCCCTTCACGGAGGCGTCGGACGGGCGCGGGGGCGGACGGACGGCCGGAGCGGGACCGGGCGTCGGGGCCACCGTCCCGGGCCACGCGCGCGTGACGCTGTCCGCCGTATGCCCGTATGCCGTCCACGGAGCCGGTCCCTGCCTGTCGAGTGCCGTACGTCCACGGGGTCCGCCCCTCCCCGTCGTCCGGCCCACCCACTACGGTCGGCCCATGGACACGCGCGTGTACGCACGGACTTCCTGGCCCTGGGCCGGGGCAGCCGTTCTGCTGTTCTGGCAGACCTGGTTCCTCTGCCACGTGTACGCCACCGAACGCTCGGCCGTCCGCTGGACCTGCGACTCCGACGGCTGCGGCACCGACGACCTGGCGGGTGGCGCGTTGCTCTTCGCGGCGCTGTCGGCGGTGGGCGCCGTCCTGCGCGCCGCCCCGTTCCTCGGGGCCGCCGGGGCCGCCGGACTGGCCGTGCTCCTGGCCGGCCTCGGGCTCCTCGTGGGCCGTGAGGACGACCATGCCGTGGTCGTCGCCCACGGACTCGTGGTCCTCGGCGCCCTCCTGCTCCTGGCGGGCACCACGCGGGCCCTGCGCCCCACGAACCCCGACCGGTACCGGGAGCTGTATCCGGAACTCGAACCGGATACGGACGGGGCGGCCGATACGGGCAGGGACCCGGCCCGGGAGCTGGATAAGGACCCGGCCATGGCCGCGACCACGGGCGCGACCGCGAGGGCGGCCACGGGGCCGGTGGCGGAGCCCGGGGCGAGTCGCCTCCCCCTCCGGGCGCTGCTGCGCCTCGCCGTCGCCCCCGGCACCCTGGGCGCGGCCGTCCTCGGTGCCGCCGCCGTCGCCGCCCTCGTGTACGGGGCGTTCGAGGGCCCGCGCTGGCTGATGATGCTGGGTCTGAACGCGACCCTCACCCTCCTCGTCATGCTCGCCCGGCTGCGCCTGCGGCACCGGCCGGGCGTGGCCCGCGGCCCCGTGGACCCGGGGCGGGCCGCGCACGCGCCCGCGTGGCTCCACTCGGTCCGTGCCCGTGGCGCCACGTTCGTCTTCGATCTGACGGTGCTGCCGGACGCCGGACCCCCGTACCGGATCGAGGTCGAGCACCCGCTGGACCTCCAGGACGCCCGCACCCCCCGCGCGGCCGTCGTCCGCCACGAACCGCGCCGTCCCTGGCGGGTCGAACTGCCGTTGCGCCCCCCGGCCGACACCCTGGCCCGCGCCCGCGCCGCCGCCCGCGACGCGGGTGGGGCCCCGCCCGCCCCGAGGCTCCGCGTCCCGGCCCCCGGCACCCCGGCCGTCCTGGTCGCCGCCCTCCTCGCGGCGGCGCTGCTGACCGTGCTCGCGGTGACCTGAGAAAACCCGTGGCGTACGACGGGACGGTCCGGCTACCGTGTTTCCCGTACGGCACCGCCGTACGGGATTCCGTGCGGCAGTGCCGTACGGAAGCGCGGACGGACCGCGCGCGGAACACAGAGACACAGGAGGTGTGACAGATGACTGTCGTCGCCATGAAGGGCCTCGCCCTCACGCAGAAGCTCGTCCACTCCACCTCCGTGGCCACCGGCTGACCTCACCGTTCAGAAACGCAGCGCCGGGGCCGCCCCTGTGAAGGGTCCCCCTTGTCTTTCCCGCTTTCCCACCGCTCCTCCTCTTCCTTCTCTCCCTCCCGCTCCACCGTGCTCGACGACCACGGCTGGGACTCCGGCTGGGCCGAGTCCTTCGCCCCGTACGCCGCTCAGGGGCTCGTCCCCGGGCGGGTCGTGCGCGTCGACCGGGGGCAGTGCGATGTCGCCACCGCCGACGGGACCGTCCGCGCCGACACCGCGTTCGTGACCCCGCACGACCCGCTCCGGGTGGTCTGCACCGGTGACTGGGCCGCCGTCGATCCCGAGGGCCGCGACCCCCGGTACGTACGGGCGTGCCTGCCGCGCCGTACGGCCTTCGCGCGGTCCACGTCCTCCAAGCGGTCCGAGGGACAGATCCTCGCGGCCAACGTCGACCACGCCGTCATCGCCGTCTCCCTCGCCGTCGAACTCGACCTCGGCCGCATCGAGCGCTTCCTCGCCCTGGCCTGGGAGTCCGGCGCCCAGCCGATCGTGGTCCTCAGCAAGGCGGACCTCGTCCCCGACCCCACCGGGCTCTCCTACCTCGTCGACGACGTCGAGACGGTCGCCCCCGGCGTCCAGGTGCTGCCCCTCAGCTCCACCACCGGCGAAGGGGTCGACGTGCTGTCCGCCGCCGTCGCGGGCGGGACGACCGTGCTCCTCGGCGTCTCCGGCGCCGGGAAGTCCACCCTGGCCAACGCCCTCGTCGGCCAGGACGTCATGGCCGTCCAGGCGGCCCGGGACATCGACGGCAAGGGCCGTCACACCACCACCACCCGGAACCTCTTCGTGCTGCCCGGCGGGGGAGTCCTCATCGACACCCCCGGACTGCGCGGCGTCGGGCTCTGGGACGCCGAGACCGGTGTCGGCCAGGTCTTCTCGGAGATCGAGGAGCTGGGCCGTGAGTGCCGTTTCCACGACTGCGCCCACGAGTCCGAGCCGGGCTGCGCCGTCGCGGCGGCGGTCGAGAACGGTTCGCTGCCCGTGCGCCGGCTCGACAGCTACCGCAAGCTCCTCCGGGAGAACCAGCGGATCGTCGCCAAGACCGACGCCCGCCTGCGCACCGAGATGCTCAAGGACTGGAAGCGCAAGGGTGTGGAGGGCCGCCAGGCGATGGAACTGAAGCGCGGACGCGTCCGATAGGGCCGGGAGGTCCGGACCCCGCCCTGCCGCAGGCCCGGGGTCCGGGCCGGGGCGCGGGCGGGTGCCGGATGGTTCGGGACAGGGCCCGCGCGGTACGGGCCGCCGGGTGCGGTCGTTCCTCGGTTCGCCCGGGGGACGGGCGGGTACCTCTGGTTCCGGCCGACCCGGGTGGACCCCCGGGGGCTTCGGCCCGGCGCCCCTCCGACAGGGCCGGGGCCTTCCCGACGTGGTCCGATCGGGCCGGATCATGGGCCCGGCTGGTCCGGCCGGGCCTGCCTTGCCTGCCCTGTCCTGCCCGCCCTGCCTGCCCTGCTCGGCCCTGCCCGGCCTGGCTCGGTCCGGCCTGGCTCGGTCCGGTCCGGCCCGGTCCGTCCGACCGGGCCGGGGTGAGCCGGGACCCCGGTCCGGTCCGCCCGCCCGTGCCAGGGCCCGGCTCACCCCGGTGAGCCAGAAGCCGGGCGGCCCCTGCTCCCGGCCCGCCTCCTCCCTCCTCCCTCCTCCCTTCCCCCTCCCTCCCGTCAGCGTCACGTCCGAAAACCGCGAGCCCCGCCCCGCGTACGGCCGCACACTGGGAGACGTGACCGACGACGACACCCGCTACCAGGCGGTCAGCAGCAGGGACGCACGCTTCGACGGCGAGTTCTTCTTCGCCGTACGGACCACCGGGATCTACTGCCGTCCCAGCTGCCCCGCCGTCACCCCCAAGCGGCGGAACGTCGCGTTCTTCCCGACGGCCGCCGCCGCCCAGGGCCACGGCTTCCGGGCCTGCCGCCGCTGCCGTCCGGACGCCGTGCCCGGCTCCGCCGCCTGGGACGTACGGGCCGATGTCGTCGGGCGGGCCATGCGCATGATCGGCGACGGCGTCGTCGACCGCGAGGGCGTGCCCGGTCTCGCCGGACGCCTCGGCTACAGCACCCGGCAGGTGCAGCGCCAGCTCACCGCCGAAGTGGGCGCGGGCCCCGTGGCGCTCGCCCGCGCCCAGCGGGCGCACACCGCACGGCTGCTGCTCCAGACGACCGGGCTCCCGGTGACCGAGATCGCGTTCGCGGCCGGGTTCGCCAGCGTCCGCCAGTTCAACGAGACGATCCGCACCGTGTACGCCCGCACCCCCACCGACCTGCGCGCCGAGGCGGGCAGCGGGGCCGGGGCGCGCACCGCCCTCGCCGCCGGGGTGCCGCTGCGGCTGGCGCACCGGGGGCCGTACGCCGCCGACGAGGTCTTCGACCTGCTCGCCGCCGAGGCCGTGCCCCGGGTGGAGGAGGTCGTCGGCGCCCCCGGGCGCCGTACCTACCGGCGCACCCTGCGACTGCCGTACGGCACCGGTGTGGTCTCCGTGGACGAACGGTCCGCCGGGCACTGGCTGGACGCCCGGATCCATCTGACCGAACTGCGCGACCTCACCACCGCCGTGCACCGGCTGCGCCGCCTCTTCGATCTGGACGCCGACCCGTACGCGGTCGCCGAGCGCCTCGGCGCCGTCCCGGGGCTGGCCGCCGAGGTCGCGGCCAGGCCCGGCGTCCGCTCCCCGGGGACGGCCGAACCGGAGGAGTTCGCGTTGCGGACGGTCCTCGGCGCGGCGGAGTCGGCCCGGGTCGTCGAGGCGTGCGGTACGCCGCTGGCCACCGCCTGCGGCACCCTCACCCATGTGTTCCCGGAGCCCCGGGCGCTGACCGGGCACCCCGTCGCGGGTCCGCTGGCCCGCGCGCTCGCCGACGGCGACGTCCGGCTCGACCCGGGCGCCGACCGCGACGAGGCCGAGCGCGCCCTGCGAGCCGTCCCGGGCGTCGACGCCGGGGCCGCCGCCCTCATCCGGATGCGAGCGCTCGGCGACCCGGACGTCTCTTTGCCGGATCACCCGAACCCGGACCGTCCGGAACAGGGTCGTCCAGAACAGGACCGTCCGGAACCGGAGGCACCGGAACCGGACCTCTCGGGGACGGACGCGTGGCGCCCCTGGCGGTCCTACGCGACGCGGTACCTCGACCGTGCCGCGCCGGTGCCAGGCGCACGCCCGTAGAGGACGCGCCCCTTACGGGGCGGGCGACCCGCACAAGTCGGATCGCCCTTACGGGTAGGGCCACCCCTAAGGGCCGGACTCATGGGCGCGCCCGGCGGAGGACCGGCGCTCCGGCGGGATACGGTCCCGGTCCCGCCCCGGAGAACGCGCTCCCGCACGGCGGCACCCGGCCGACCCCAACACCCCCGAGGGGGAGCCGACTTCATCCTGCTCCTCCCCTCGGCCGCCCGCACCCCCGAAGAGGGGCCCGTACGTGCCCCTCGGCAGGTCCTCCTCACCCCTGAGGGTCCTGCTCCGCACCCCTGAAGGGCACCACCCCTGAAGGGCGCCACCCCGAAGGGCGGCCCCGTCACTCCGCCACCACCGCCCCCACCCACGCCCCCACGATCAACAGGCACGCGAAGAGTTCCACCAGCACGCTCGTGCCCGCCGCCCGCATCACCGCGCGGGTCGAGGCCCGCGCCTGGCCGTGCCCGCCGAGGCGGAGCCGTTCCGAGAGGTAGATCCCGCCGACGAAGCCGGGTACCGCCCCGACCACCGGGACCAGCACGAAGCCCAGGACCGCGCCCGCTCCGGCGTACGCCGCCGTCCGGCGGGTGATGCCGGTGCCCCGGAAGCGGCGCGGCGGCAGTTGCCATACGACCACCTGGGTGAGCAGCAGCAGGCCCGTCGTGGACGCCAGCAGGATCCAGGCGAGGTCCGTCCGCTCGTGCAGGGACCACCACAGCATCGCGGCCCAGACGAGCCACGTCCCCGGCACGCCGGGGACCAGCACCCCGAACAGTCCGAGCAGCATCACCGTCGCGATCAGCAGGAACTGCGCCACACCCATGTGACCAGGGTGCAGGAGACCCGGTGTTCCCGCAGGTCAAGGCCATCGGTCGGGGTACGGGGCCGGTCGGTGCGGAGCGCCCGGCCACGCCCCCGCCACTGCCCCGGGGCGCCCGGCCACGCCCCCCGGTACTGACAGGGGGCGTCCGGCCGTGTCCCCGGTACTCACCCGGGCCGCCCGGCCACCCCTCCAGCTACTGACCGGAGCGCCCGGCCACGCCCCCGGTCAGTGCCGGGCCACCCAGCCCTTCTCGTACGCGTGCCAGCCCAGCTGGAGCCGGGTCGTCACCCCGGTCAGTTCCATGAGGCCCTTCACCCGCCGCTGTACGGTCCTCAGCCCGAGGTCCAGCTGCTTGGCCACGCTCGCGTCCGTCATCCCGGCGAGCAGCAGCGACAGGATCTCCAGGTCCACGGCGTCCGGACCGGGGGCCTCCTCCTCGGTGATCTGCGCGCCCGCCCCGAGCCGCAGCGGCAGCGCGTCCCGCCACACCGACTCGAACAGCCCCCGCAGGGACTCCAGGAGTCCGCTGGCGTGCACGACGATCGCGGCGGGTTCCGCGCCCCGCCCGGTCAGCGGCACCATCGCCAGGCTCGCGTCCGCGACCACCAGTTTCGTCGGGACACGGTCGGTGACCCGGATCCGCTCCTCCCGGCCGAGCGCCGCCGACAGTTCGAGGAGACCGGAGGGCAGGGCCAGCACCTCGCGTTCGATGACCACCCGGTAGCGCACCCCACGACCCGCCGCCTGCTCCTCGGCGTCGTTCTCCATCCCGGAGACCGCGATCGGCTTGCCCGTCACCAGGGCGCAGACCTCCTCCTGCGCGCCCAGCTGGAGCTGGAGGAAGCGGTGGGTGACGGCGCTCGCGCCGGTCACCACCTCCACCAGGTCGTGCACGGCGGCCTCCGCCGCCTCCGCCCGGTACTCCTCGGCGAGCAGCTTCGCCGCCAGTTCGGCCCGCTCCAGCTCGTGCCGCTGCTGGGTCAGCAGCGCGCCGAGCGCGACCCCGGGCGGCGCCGCCACCCACCGCCCGGTGCGGGCCGACGACTGGGCGGCGAGCCCCTGGGCCTCCAGTCGGCGCAGAGCCCGCTCGGTGTCCCGCTCGGGCAGCGCGAGCCGGTGCGCGAGATCGGTCACCTCGGCCGCGCCCAGCGCCACCAGGGCCCGGTAGGCGGACTCCTGGCGCTCGTCGAGTCCTATCGCTCCCAGCATGGATGCCCCGTCCCTCGCCGCACCCCCCGGCGGCGCTCCGGATCTTCCCGGGACATTCACCGGAGGCATTCGTTCCGTTGGTGACCTGGCGGGAAACGGCCACGGCGTATTCCCGCCTCGCCCATCATCCCTGTACCGCCCTCACCTCTGCCAATGTGGCGCCACCGCAGCACCAACAGCTTCCGGAGCCGGGCGACTTGTGCCTTTCCTCCGGAATCAGATGGGGGAGAGCGATGCGTCCGATCTCGCGTACGGCCCTGGGGGCGGCGACCGCCGTAGCCCTGGCCGTCACCGCGGTCGCGCCGTCCATGGCGAACGAGCCTGGGGACGGCGCGGCGGAGAAGCGACCACTGGTCGGCGGCGAGGCCGCGACCCGGGCGGGGGACCGCGCCGCCACGGTGACCCTGGTCACCGGCGACCGCGTCCTGGTCACCCACGGCGCCGACGGAGCCCCGGCCGCCACGGCCCTGCCCCGCGAGGACGGCACCGTCCCCCTCGTCCAGACCCGCCGCTCCGGCCAGGACCTGTACGTCTACCCCGAGACCGCCACCGCCGCGCTCGCCGCCGGACGCGTCGACGAGGAACTCTTCAACGTCACCGGACTCGTCCGCCAGGGCTACGACGACACCGCCACCGCCACCCTGCCCCTGATCGCGGTCTACGGCTCCGACCTCGGCCGCTCCGTCCCCGCCGCCCCGCGCGGCGCCCGGCGCGGCCAGGTCCTCAGGACCGTCGACGCCGTCGCGATGAAGGCGGAGAAGAAGCGGGCCGCCACCTTCTGGGCCGAGGTGGAGGCCCCCCGGGCCCGTACCGCCACCACCGGGATCAAGAAGCTCTGGCTCGACCGCAAGGTCCGGGCCACCCTGGAGCGCTCCACCCGGCAGGTCCACGCCCCCGAAGCCTGGGCCGCCGGATACGACGGCACCGGCACCCAGGTCGCCGTGCTCGACACCGGCGCCGACGCCGAACACCCCGACCTCAAGGGCCGGATCACCGCCTCCGAGAACTTCACCGACTCGGAGACCACCGGCGACCACCAGGGCCACGGCACCCACACCCTCTCCACCGTCGGCGGCTCCGGCGCCGCGAGCGAGGGCCGGAAGAAGGGCGTCGCGCCCGGCGCCGCCCTCCTGAACGGCAAGGTCCTCGACGACTCCGGCTCCGGCGCCGCCTCCTGGATCATCGCGGGCATGGAATGGGCCGTGGCCCAGGGCGCCGACGTCGTCTCGATGAGCCTCGGCAGCCCCGAACCCACCGACTGCACCGACCCGATGAGCCTCGCCGCCGAAGAACTCGCCCGTGACGAGGGCACGTTGTTCGTCGTCGCGGCGGGCAACTCGGGTCCCGCCCTCAACACGGTCTCCTCGCCCGGCTGCGCCCCTAGCGTGCTCACCGTCGGCGCCACCGACCGCGACGACTCCACCGCGTACTTCTCCAGTCGCGGCCCGACGATCGGGAACCACACCCTCAAGCCCGAGATCGCGGCGCCCGGCGTCGGCATCTCCGCCGCCGCCGCGGGCGGCCGGGGCGTGTACGCCTACCGGTCCATGTCCGGTACGTCGATGGCCGCTCCGCACGTCGCGGGCGCCGCCGCGATCGTCAAGCAGCGACACCCCGACTGGACCGCCCGGCAGATCAAGGCCGCGCTCGTCGCCTCCGCCGACAGCTCCGTGCCCGGCGACGTCCGCGAGGTGGGCGGCGGTCGCCTCGACGTCAGGGCGGCGATCGGTCAGACCGTCCTCGGCGCCCCCGCCGTCCAGGCCGGCACCTTCTCCTGGCCGCAGGACCGTAGCGACCGCACCACCGTCTCCGTCCCCTACACCAACACCTCCGGCACCCCGGTCACCCTGAACCTGACCGTCGCCGCCGTCACCGGCAACGACGGCTCCCGCATACGGAGTTCGGTCGCCCGACTCGCCGAGCGGACCGTCACCGTCCCCGCCGGAGCCACCGTCCGGGTCCCCCTGGAGATCGACCCGACCGCCCGCCTCGACCGCGCCCAGTACGGTGACGTCACCGGCCGCGTCCTGGCCACCGGAGCCCGGGGCGTCCGTGTCTCCACCCCCTTCTCGCTCCACGTCGAGCCGGAGACCGTCACCCTCCGCGTCAAGCTGATCGACCGGCGGGGCGGGCCCGCCACCGGCGCCTCCTCGCTCGACGTCATCGGCACCGACACCGCGAGCGGCGAACGCCGCTTCAACGAAGGCGCCACCGAACAGGTCTACCGCCTGCGCCCCGGCGCCTACTTCCTCTCCTCCTTCGTCACCACCGCCGACCCGGGCGCGACCGCCACCCTCACCGACTCCCTCAGCTACCTCGGCCGCCCGCAGCTGGAACTGAAGAAGGACACCACGGTCGTCCTCGACGCCCGCAAGGCCCACGAACTGTCCGTGCGGACCGACCGGCCCTCCGAACTCCGGGGCGCCACCCTCGCGTTCGCCCGGTCCTGGGACGGCGCCTGGCTGCACGCCGGAACCGCCGCGGGCCCCCGCACCATCCGCTCCTACTACGCCTCCGTCGAAGGGACCGCCACCGACGGCGACTTCGAGTTCGGCAGCTACTGGCGCACCACCGCCCCCCAGATCACCTCGCTGCGCACCACCGGCGGTCTGACCCTGCACCCGCTCACCGGGTCCACCGGCTCCGACAACCTCGACGGCACCGGCTCCGCCCGGCTCGTCGACGCCGGAACGGGCACCCCCGGGGAACTGGCCGCCGCCGGGGTCCGGGGCCGCATCGCCCTCGTCCGGCTGCCCGACGGCTCCACCTCCGCCGCCGAGGTCGCCCGCGCCGCCCGGGACGCGGGTGCCGTCGCCGTCCTCGTCCACCACACCACGCCCGAACGCTGGTACCCGGGAGGCTCGTTCACCACCCTCGGCCTGCCCGTCCTCTCCGTCCCGTCCGGCGAGGCGACCGCACTCCTGCGCGGGCTCACGACCGGCCCGGTCACGCTCACCTGGCGGGCCACCGCGAAGAGCCCGTACGCGTACAACCTGGCCTTCCCCGAGGACGGCGCGATCCGCTCCGAGAAGACCTACCGGGTCCGCGACCACCGCCTCGGCCGTACGGACTCCCGCTACGGCTCCGCGGGCGCCGCCGCCGACTTCACGCACTTCCCCGCCGCCCACCGGCCCGACGGCACCACCGTCTCCTTCGGCTCCCTGGAGACGGTCGCCGCCCCCGGCACCCGTACCGACTACTACTCGACCGGAGACACCGCCTGGTCCGAGATGATCGGCAGCAGCTTCCCCTTCGGCGAGCTGATGAGCGGCGCCCGGCACGTCTACCGGCCCGGCGAGCGGCGCACCGAACGCTGGTACGACGGCGTCCTCGCCCCGACCGCCCCGCGCGACACCACGGGCGAGGAGGTCCTCGTCGCCGAACGGCAGGGCAACCTGATCGGTTTCTCCGCCGCCCTCTGGGGCGACGGCACCCACCACGCCGAACCGGGCTCCTTCGGCGACATCGGCAACCTGCGGCTCAGCCGCGACGGGAAGACCGTCGGTGAGACCGGCTGGCCGTCCGGCGCCTTCGAAGTCCCCGCCGGAGCGGGCGCGTACACGCTCGAACTGAACAGCATGAAGCTCGGCAGCAAGGTGTGGAACCGCTCCACATCCGTCAACTCGGCGTGGAAATTCACCTCCAAGCTCGACGAGAGCGTCTACTCTCAGGGCATACCGATTCTCTTCCCCCGGTACGACCTTCCGGAGGACGGTCTCAAGACCCTCGCCGCGACCGACGGCCAGCACATCGGCCTGACCGTGACGGGTCACGCGGGCTACACCCCCGCGGCGCTCACCTCGGCCACGCTCTCGTACTCCTACGACGGAGGCGGGACCTGGACCGAAGCGCGGGTCTCCCGGCAGGGCGGGCGCTGGACCGCGACCGTGAACCACGCGGGCGCGTCCGGGAAGCCGGTCACCCTGAAGACCGAACTGACGGACGCCCACGGCAACTCCGTCACCCAGACCGTGGTCCGCGCCTACGACGTGCGCTGATCACGCCGGTCCGCCGGGCGTCCTTCCCGTGGGGGGTGGGGTCGCCCGGCGGATCACCCATTCGGGGCAACGGTTTTTCCGGTGTCCCGTTCCCGGGCGCCGCGAGCGGTGGACAATAAGGGCATGACTCAGCAGGGGGACAGCTGGTGGGACAAGCTCTACGACGAGTCGGCGCCGGCCACGGCCCCGACGGTCCCGGGTGACACGCTCGACGACCACTTCGCCACGGCACTCCGCGCCGCCCCGACCACCCCACGGGCCCCGGCGGCCCCACCCACGGCCCTTCCGGGCCAGATCCAGGCCCGGAGCACGGACCCCGACCGGAGCACGGCCCCGGATACGGACCGGGAGACGGCTCCCGGCCGGAGCACGGCCCTGGACGCGGACCGGGAGACGGCTCCCGGCCGGAGCATGGCCCCGGATACGGACCGGGAGACGGCTCCCGACCGGAGCACGGCCCCGGAGACCGCTCAAGAGCCCGCCCCCGGCCCGAGCACGGCTTCCGACCGGGACCCGGCTGCGGACACGGACCCGAGCACGGCTCCCGACCGGAGCACGGACCCGGTCGCGGCCCACAGCCCGGCGCCCGGCCCGGCGTCCCTTCAGGACACCGCCGCCCCGGACCCCGGGGCCGCGCCCCTCGCCGTACCGCACCGCACCCCGCCGGAACCCGCCGCGCCCCCCGCCCCGAGGGACCCGCGCGCCGCGCCCCCCGCGCCACCGCCCCTCCGGGAGGCGCCCGCGCCGCCACCCGCGCCCGCGCCGCCACCCGCCCCGGCGCCGCCCCTCCCCGCCGCGCCCGCGCCCTGGGAGGCGCCCGGGAGCGGGCCCAGGACGTTCCCCGGACCTCCGCCACCCCCGCCCGTCGAGGCGCCCACCGTTCAGATCCACCTCCCGGACCCCGACGAGGAGCCGCCCGGCGCCGACCCCGACCTCACCGTCCAGGTGACGGTGCCCCGGCCCCGTACCGGATTCGTCGGCGGCAGACCTCCCACCTACGAGGCCGAGCCGACCGCACTGCCCGTCGCGCGCCCCGGGGAACTGGGCGAACTCGTCGCCGACACCGTCCTCGACGGCGCCCGCTACGGCACCAGCACCCTGCGGGCGGCCTCCGTGCGCGGGGACTCCGCGCGCTACCGTGGCGAACCCCGCCGCGACGCCCTGCTCACCGCCCGTTTCGGCTACGACGAGACCGCGCTCGTCCTCGTCGCGGTCGCCGCGGGCTCCCGCGCCGCCGAGGACGCCCACCTCGCCGCGGCGGACGCCTGCCGGTGGATCGCCGAAGCCGTCTGCCGCAGCCACGCCCGGCTCTCCGAGGACATCAGGTCGGGCCGCCGGGGCGAGCTGAAGTCGGGACTGCACCGGCTCACCGACCGGACCTACGGCAAGCTCAGGAGCCGGGCGGCCGAGCGCGGTCTCGCCCCCGACGAGTACACCGCGACCCTCCGCTGCCTGCTCGTCCCCGCCGACCCCACCTGCCGCACCCGGGTCTTCTTCGGCATCGGCGGCGGCGGTCTGTTCCGGCTCAGGGACGGCGTCTGGCACGACATCGAGCCCCTCGCACCGGAACCGGAGGCCGTCACCGGCGCCCCCGTCGTCGGCTTCGGCTCGCCCCCGCCCCGCGCCGCGGAGACCCCCGCGGAGCCCGCCACGGGGGCCGCCCCCGAGACCGACGAGGAGGGCGACCGCTTCACCATGGACCTCGGCATCACCACCGCCCCCGGGCCGCTCGTCGAGGACCCCGTACCGCCGCCCGCCGAGCCGTTCCGCTTCCGCGCCTCCGTCGCCCGGCCCGGTGACATCCTGCTCCTGGCCTCGTCCGGCCTCGCCGAGCCGATCCGGGGCGAACCCGCCCTGGCCAGGGAGCTGGCGGACCGCTGGGCCGACCCCGAGCCGCCGGGACTGGCCGCCTTCCTCGCCGACATCCAGCTGAGGGTGACCGGTTACGCCGACGACCGCACGGGGGCGGGCGTCTGGGAGGCGTGACGGGCCGGGCCGTGTGTTGATGGATCCATGGCCAGACAGAACGTGGCGGAACAGTTCGTCGACATCCTCGTGCGCGCGGGCGTACGGCGCCTGTACGGCGTGGTCGGTGACAGCCTCAACCCGGTCGTCGACGCGATCCGCCGGACCCGGGACATCGACTGGATCCAGGTGCGCCACGAGGAGGTCGCCGCCTTCGCCGCGGGCGCCGAGGCCCAGATCACCGGCGGCCTCGCCGCCTGCGCGGGCTCCTGCGGCCCGGGGAACCTGCACCTCATCAACGGGCTGTACGACGCCCACCGCTCCATGGCCCCGGTGCTGGCCCTCGCCTCGCAGATCCCGTCCGGCGAGATCGGCCTCGGCTACTTCCAGGAGACCCACCCCGACCAGCTGTTCCGCGAGTGCAGCCACTACAGCGAACTCATCTCCAACCCCGAGCAGATGCCCCGGCTGCTTCACACCGCGATCCAGCACGCCGTCGGACAGGGCGGCGTCAGCGTGGTGTCGCTCCCCGGCGACATCGCCTCCCGGCCCGCCCCGGAACGGACGCCGGGGACCGCGCTCGTCACCTCCCGGCCCACCGTGCGCCCCGGGGACGCCGAGATCGACGCCCTGGTGGCGATGATCGACGAGGCCGACCGGGTGACGCTCTTCTGCGGCAGCGGCACGGCCGGGGCGCACGCCGAGGTCATGCGGTTCGCCGAACGGATCAAGTCCCCGGTCGGCCACGCCCTGCGCGGCAAGGAATGGATCCAGTACGACAATCCCTACGACGTGGGGATGAGCGGTCTCCTCGGGTACGGCGCCGCCTACGAGGCCACCCATGAGTGCGATCTGCTGATCCTGCTCGGCACCGACTTCCCGTACAACGCCTTCCTGCCCGACGACGTGAAGATCGTGCAGGTGGACGTGCGGCCCGAGCGCCTCGGCCGCCGCTCCCGGCTCGACCTCGCCGTCTGGGGGGACGTCCGCGAGACCCTCCGCTGTACGACCCCCCGCGTCCGGGCCAAGAACGACCGGCGTTTCCTCGACAAGATGCTCAAGAAGCACGCCGACGCGCTCGAAGGGGTCGTCAGGGCGTACACCCGCAAGGTCGAGAAGCACCTCCCGATCCACCCCGAGTACGTGGCCTCGGTGATCGACGAACTCGCCGACGACGACGCCGTGTTCACCGTGGACACCGGGATGTGTAACGTCTGGGCGGCCCGCTACCTCAGCCCCAACGGACGGCGCAGGATCATCGGTTCGTTCAGCCACGGCTCGATGGCCAACGCGATGCCGCAGGCCATCGGCGCGCAGTTCACCGACCGGAACCGGCAGGTCGTGTCGCTCTCCGGCGACGGCGGGTTCTCCATGCTGATGGGCGACTTCCTCACCCTCGTGCAGTACGACCTGCCGGTGAAGGTGATCGTGTTCAACAACTCCTCGCTCGGCATGGTGGAGCTGGAGATGCTGGTGGCCGGACTCCCCTCGTACGGAACGACCAACAAGAACCCGGACTTCGCCGCCGTCGCACGGGCCGCCGGGGCCCACGGCGTCCGTGTCGAGAAGCCGAAACAGCTGGCCGGAGCCCTCAAGGACGCCTTCCGGCACAAGGGCCCGGCGCTGGTCGACGTCGTCACCGACCCCAACGCGCTCTCCATCCCGCCCAAGATCAGCGCCGACATGGTGACGGGCTTCGCCCTCTCCGCCAGCAAGATCGTCCTGGACGGGGGAGTGGGCCGGATGCTCCAGATGGCCCGGTCCAACCTGCGCAACGTACCCCGGCCCTGAGGGAATGCGGACGGTTCGTCGGGGCATTCATCCCGGTGAGCCTGTTCGACACGATCTGTGGGTGGGGGTTATGGCCGGGGAGGCACGACAGCCGACTCAACTGCTCAGAAAGGTGGGAGGAACGGATCTCACCGCGGTGCCGGAGGTACGACATGCCCTGCGCGAACTGCTGCGGAAATGGGGCGGTCCGGGCGCCTCCGACGTCGCGGAACTGCTGACCAGCGAACTGGTGACCAACGCCCTGATCCACACCGGGCGGGGTGCCGTCGTGACCGCGACGGTCGTCCCCGAGCAGCTCAGGGTCGAGGTGCGCGACTTCGTCCCCGGACTCGCCCCACCGCTCGCACCGCCCGCCGACGACGGTACGCACGGCAGGGGGCTGGTCCTCGTGGACGCCCTGGCCGACTCCTGGGGAGTCGAGGAGCGGACGGTGGGGAAGGTGGTCTGGTTCGAACTGAACGGCGGGGCCGCCTGAAGGGGCGGCCCCGCCGTTCCGGCGCGGACGGTCCGGCGCTCAGCCGAACTGCTGCTCCAGATCCTTGAGCTTGCGCTCCAGGGAATCGAGACGGGGCAGCGCCTGTGTGTCGTCCTCCGCCGTGAGGTCCACCGTCCGGGAGTCAGCTCCCCCGACGGCTTGGAGGGAGGGCCGGGGGCGAAGAGGCAGCTGTCCGTCCGCTATGGCCGGTTCCGCGACGGCGGCCTGGACGGCCGTCGCGGAACCGGAGCCGGAACCCGTACCGCTGCCGCCGCCCGAGCCGGGGCCAGGGGCCCCCGCCGGGGCGGCCAGCGCCGCCACCTCGACCTGACGGCCGCCGCCCCTGCCGAGCCCGAAGGCACGGTGCTGGCGGTTGATCGCCTTGAGCCGTGCCCGGTCGAGCTTGACCTGGTCGCGCCGCCGGAGCCGGTTCTGCTCCTTCTCCCGCCGGTCCTCGCGCACCTCGTCCACGGCCTCGTCCAGGGTCCGCACCCCTTCGAGGAGCATGAGCGACCAGGCGGCGAAGGTCTCCCTCGGCGCCCGCAGCCACCGCACGATCCGGATCTGCGGCAGCGGGCGGGGCACCAGGCCCTGCTCGCGCAGCGCCGCCCTGCGGGTCTGCTTCAGGGCCCGGTCGAAGAGGACCGCCGCCGAGAGGGACATGCCCGCGAAGAACTGCGGTGCCCCGTCGTGGCCCAGACCGCGCGGTGCGTGCACCCAGTTGAACCAGGCCGCCGCGCCCGCGAAGAGCCAGACGAGCAGGCGCGAACCGAGGGCCGCGTCGCCGTGACTGGCCTCGCGGACCGCGAGCACCGAGCAGAACATGGCCGCGCCGTCGAGGCCGAACGGGACGAGGTACTCCCAGCCCCCGGAGAGGTTGAGGTTCTGCCGGCCGAAACCGACGAGTCCGTGGAAGGAGAGTGCCGCGGCGACCGCGGCGCAGCAGAAGAGGAGGACGTAGGCGGCGGTGCCGTACACCGCCTCCTTGCGTCTGCGGCGCTCCTCGTTGCGTTCCCAGGAGTCGTCGGCCGAGCTTTGGTCACCGGCGCGCTTCCCGCGCGCGAGGACCGCCACCGCCGTCAGGACCCCGGCCACCATCACGCCGCCCGGAAGCAGCCAGTCCAGCGATATGTCGGTCAGTCTCATGCGGTGTCCCTTGCATCGCAGTGGGGCGTCTTGGCGGCCCATACTGGCCGACCCCGTGCGGCGCTCAGGCGTTTTCCGGGCAAGAGAACGCCATCGGGGGCGCAGGACATACGAATAGGTGTGATCTGATCGAACGCCCGCTCAAGGGGACGGGGTTGAGTTCGATTTACGTCACCCTCCCGGGTGGCGTAATCGTCCGGGAGGCTCAGCCCGTCGCGGCCAGTCGGCGGACCCGCTCGGCATCACAGGTGCGCGGGCAGGTGAGGCAGGTGTCCTCGGGGCGCAGGGTGTAGAAGAAACAGCAGGCCGCCCGGGAGCGCGTGGCGCGCGGCAGCCCGTCGGGCCCCTCGGAACCCGGCAGTTCGCGGAAGCCCGCCGAGCCCGCGTACGGCTTGTACGGCTTCGCGGTGCCCGGCATCAGCAGGTCCAGCTCGGCCATCGCCCGTCGCTCCTCCCCGAGGAGGGTGCCGATGTACCAGAGGCCTTCGACGATCTCGTCCGTCGCCATGCCCCACTGGGCCCGGCGGCCCCGCCGCAGCCGGGGGCCGAAGCCGTCGAGGACCGCTTCGAAGTGTTCGGCGAGGGAGGCGCGGACCTCGGCCCGCAGCGCGTCCTCGTCGGCGACGACCCGTGCGCCGGGCAGTGCCGCCGCGGGGTCGCCCGGCAGACAGGCGAACTCCTCGATCCGTACGGCCAGATGGCCGAGGGCGCGCTGGAAGGACACGTTGCGGGCGGGCAGCCGGGGGACCCTGCGGTCCAGGAACCAGGGCACCGTCACGAGCAGGCAGGCGGGCCACGCGTACCGGTGCAGTCCGAAGCTCGCCACGACGTCGGGGCGGGCGCGGGTGCCGTAGTCGCGCAGCACCTGCGCGTCGTCCCAGGCGAGGAAGGCGTCGAGGGCGGGGCCTCCGGCCGCGAGTTCGTCCGCGCCGACCCAGCCGGCTCCGCGCGGCAGCCGTTCGCCGGGGTCCGTTTCCGTCGTCCGCAGGCCGGGGAAGACCTCGGCGAGGCGGGCATAGGCGGCCGCGACGGGCGAGACCGGGAGGGCGGGCAACAGGGCGGGGACGGTCATGGGCGGACCACCGAATCGCGAGCGTTGACAGGTAAGCCTTACCTTACCCGATCCTGGGTGCCGTCTCACTACCGCCGTACCTCTCCCACCAGCGGCGCAGCCCGCGCACCCCCGACGGTGGTCCGTTCGCCTATGGTGCACAGAGGACCCGGGCGACGCGAGCCGGGACCGGCACGAGGCCGCAGGAGGACCCGGGTGGAGCAGGGCGCAGCGCGCGAGCGGGCGACGGAACGAACGTCTCCGTCCTTCGGCGACCCCGCGCGCGTACCGGAACAGGCCCGGGGCGCGGCCACCCGGCAGCCGACCGGGACCGCCTCCGGGAGGACGGCGGAACGGGCCCGCGAGGAGACGCGGCACCACAGGGCGCCCGGCACCGGCCCGACGGCCCCGGCGCCCGGTTCTGTTCCCAGGCCCGCGCCCGTCGCCGCCACGGTTCCCGATCCTGTTCCCGGGCCCGGCGCGGCGCCCGCCGTCCCCGTTCCCGGGCTCGGTGCCGCGCCCGCCGCGCCCGTCGTCCCCGCGTCGCGCGCCGCCGACCCGGGCCCCGCTTCCGGGCCCACCGGCACCACGGCGCGGGACATCGCGTCCACCGCGCCTGGTTCCGTCCCCGATTCCGCGCCTGGTTCCGTCCCCGGCCCCGCGTCCGGCGGCGCGACGGCTCCCGGCTCCGGCTCCGCCGTTCCCGCAGCCGCGCCCACCGTTCCCACCGTTCCCGGCGTTCCTTCCTCCGCCCCCCTTCCCTCTTCCGGGCCTGTTCTTGGTCCCGCGTCCGGCGGTGCGGCGGTTCCGGGTTCCGGCTCCGTCGTTCCCGTGCCCGCTCCCACTCCGCCCCCCGGCTCCGTGTCCGGCTCCGCCTCCGCTTCCGCCGAGGCGGTGCGGGGTGAGCACACCCGCTGCGGGCCTTCGGCCGTCCCCGGGCCCTCTTCACGCGCGCGCGTGAAGGGGGACGTGTTCCCGGACGAGGACACCGTCCTGGACCCGCCCCCCGGCCCCGCGCGCGTCGTGCGGCACTCCGTGCGCGTGCAGATCCTCGACGCGCTGCGGACCGCGCTCGTCGACGGTGAGCTCGTGCCCGGCGAGGTGTACTCCGCCCCCGCCCTCGGCGAGCGCTTCGGCGTCTCCGCCACCCCCGTCCGGGAGGCCATGCAGCGCCTCGCCGTCGAGGGCGCCGTCGAGGTGGTGCCGAACCGGGGCTTCCGGGTCACCGAGCGCACCCCCCGCGAACTCGCCGAACTGGCCGAGATCCGGGCGCTCATCGAGGTCCCCGTCATGCTGCGGCTGGCCCGCACGGTCCCCGCCGCCCGCTGGGCCGAGCTGCGCCCGCTGGCCGAGGCCACCTCGACGGCCGCCGCCCGGGGAGACCGCGCCCACTACGCCGAGGCCGACCGCGCCTTCCACCGGGCCGTCCTCTCCCTCGCGGGGAACCAGCAGCTGCTCGCCGTCGCCGACGACCTCCACCGCCGCTCCCAGTGGCCCCTGATCAGCGCCCCCGCCCTCCGGCACGGGACGCTCGTCGCGGACGCCGCCGAGCACACCGCCCTCCTCGACGCCCTGATCGCCCAGGACCTGACCGTCGTGCGGGCCCTGGTCCTGGAGCACTTCACCGGATCGGAGTGCTGAGCGCGCCGGGCGACTAAGGTCGAGAACGTCAGCCGCCCGCCGCCGCGTCACCCGTGAGGTTGCCCCATGCCGTCCGCGACCCCGTCCCCGGCATGGGACGGACGCCGCTCCGTCATAGGTACGGGGGCCGAGGCCACGGCCCTGCTCGGCTGGCTCACCGACCCCGAGTCGCCCCGGCTCTGCCTCGTCACCGGGGCGCCCGGCACCGGGAAGACGGCGCTGCTCGACTGGCTGGCCCGGTACGGTCCGCGCGCCGGACGGCCGCGTCGGCGCGCGGCCCGTGCCCTCGTCCCGCTCGCGGGGCAGAGCGCGCTCGGGGCGACCTGGACGATCGCGGACCGGCTCGGCGTGGTCGCCAGATCGCCGGGCGACCTCGTCCACGCCCTGGCGACCGGCGAGGCGCGCCGGACCGTCCTCCTCCTGACCGATCTGCACGCCGCCGCCGAGCCGGAGGCGCTCGTCCGGCTGATCGCCGAGCTGGCGGGGGTGGGCCGGGTCCGGCTGGTGGTCGAGGCGCGCGGCGGGACCACGACCGCCGCCGCCCTGGGCGCCGGACACCGGGTCGCCGTCGTGGAACTCGACGAACTCGACGGCGACGCCGACCGTCCGGGAGGACCGGGCCAGGACCGGCCCGAGGAGCCCGTACGGGAGCGGACCGGGCTCCTCGGCGGGCCGGTGCCCGACCTCGCCGACCCGGTGGCCGTGTGCCTTGCCGATCCGCTGCTCGTCACCACGGCGTACGTCACCGGGTCCGCCGCCGCCGGGCTGCCGGGCACCCTCGACGGTCCCGAACCGCCCGCGCGACCGGGCGAGGACGCGGCCGAGGACCACGGCGGGCTGCGGGCGGCCTGGATGCGGGCCGGTCAGTCGCTCTGCCGGGAACAGCCCCCGGCGGAGCGGGCGTTGGTGCTGCTGTCCGCCCTGGGCGACGGCGCGGACCCCCGACTGCGGCCCGCGCTCGCGGAGTTGGCGGCGGGGGCGCCCTGGCGGCTGCGCTGGGCGCGCCACCGGGGTGACCTCACCCCGCCCTGGCCGGGCCCGGTCGCCGTGCTCGGCGCGGCGGGCGGCCCGCTGGAGGGGACCCTGCTCGTCGGCGACCGCACCGGAGCCGTACGGCTGCTGCACGAGGCCGACGCGAGCCCCGCCGGGCGGCTCGCGCACACCGTGCCGGGCCGGATCACGGCGCTCGCGCCCGCGCCGGACGGCACGGTGCTGCTCCTCGACGACCGGGGGAGGCTGCACACCGTACGGGGGGCGGCGCCGCGCGCCCCCTATCTGGAGCGGCTCACGGAGGCGGTCTCGGCGACCCTGGCCCGTCATCCGGGGACGGCTCTCGCGGCCGTCGCGGGCTCGGTGGTGGTGGGGGACAGGCTCGGTTCCGTACACGCCTTCGGGCTGCGGGGGCTGCATCAGGCGGCCTCGCACAGTGGGCGGGTGACGGCGGTGTCTGCGGTGGACTCCGCGTCCCCGTTCGTCTGTTCCGGTGGGACGGACGGGACCGTACGGCTCTGGACCCCGGGCCGCGATCCGCTGCCCGAGCCCCTCGCGGAGCGGCCCTCGCCGGTGGTGTCGCTCCACGCGGCGGAGACCCCGTACGGTCCGGTGGTCGCCGCTGCCTGGGCCGACGGCGTGGTCGAGCTGCACCGTCCCGAGGGCGGTCCCGCGCTCGCCTTCCGTCCGGGGCCGCCGGTCCGCGCGGTCGCCGTCACCGGCGCGGGCTCCCTGCTCGTCGGCACCGACGAGAGCCTGGTGTGCCTGGCCCCGAGGAACCGGACCGTTTCCTGAGGGAGTGTCAAGAAACCCTCAGGAAACGGTGGTTCAGGCCACCGTGCGGGGGATCAGCTGACCGGCGAGCCAGGTCGGCACCCCGCCCAGGAGCCGGAAGAGCCGCCGGGCCTCGGCGCGGAGGCGGCCCGCCTCCGGTTCCGTCTCGGTGTCGGCGAGCGCGGTGAGGGCCGGGGCCGTGCCCACCAGGAAGCCCAGTTCCTCCCGGATGCGGAGCGACTCCGCGAAGCCGTGCCGGGCCTCCGCCAACTCCCCTTCCCGCAGGGCGAGTCCGGCGAGGTGCCGCCAGGTGGAGGAGAGCAGCAGCGAGTCGCCCTGCGCGGTGGCCCCGGCGTGCGCCCTGCGGTACGCGGCACGGGCCGCCTGCGGGGAGTCGCCGAGGTTCTGCGCGATGAGCCCGCGCCGCAGGTCCAGCAGGGGACGGCCCTCGCCGGAGGGGGCGATCAGGGCGGCGGCCCTGCCGAGCGCCATCCGTGCCTCGTCGGCCCGGTCGCGGACCCCGAGGAGCGTGGACGCGTAGGCGAGGTAGCCGCGTTCGCAGGCGGCGGCGCCGCGTTCCTCGTCGGTACGGGCGACCGCCTCGGCCGCCCTCAGTGCCTCCTCTGCGTCGGCCCAGCCCTTTTCGGTGTAGAGGCAGCGCTCGATCAGCAGCGCGGCCCGTTCGAGTGCGGCGGCCGGTTCCGTCGCGTGCGGCGCGAGCAGCGCCGCCGCGTCCGTCCAGCAGCCACGGGAGCGGAGACGCCATATGGCGGTCTCCACGGGAGTCTCCTTGCCATAGGCGAGGGACGGATCTTCTTCGCCACCCCTTGATTCGGAACCAGACATGGCGGTGTCCGCCACATTGCCCTCCCCGAGCGCGCCATTGAGCTGTTGAGTAGACCCGCATCTCAGCACGAAGGGGAGCACCTGGCCAAGGGGTCAGGTGAAAGAATTCACAAGAGTCCGGTGCGCCGGGGAGCCGCCCCCGCGCGGGTACCCGGGAGGGCCTCGGACCGCCTCGGGGCCCGTGATCAGGCCCCGGCGGGGCCCCTCGGCGGTCCGGCCCCGAGCGCCCTCGCGGGCCCGGCCGTCACCCGTCGGAACTCGCCCGAACGGGTGAAGCGCGCGCGGATGTTCCCGGCTCATCCGCAGGCGGCGCCTCCGGCGCGCACGGCCCCGGCACGTCCGCCGGGCGCCCGCTCGTCCGACGCGCCCCTCGGCGCGTCCGCCCGGCCCGCCTCGTTGGCCCGTCCGCCGGACGGGACCCCGAGGCCGTCCGCCGGGCCCACCTCTTCGGCCCACCCGTTCGGCTCGGCTGGGCCCGGCCCGGCCCGGTTCGTCCGCCGTGCCCGGCCCCCGGTCCGGCCCCTGGTCCGGAGAACCGTGCCCGGCCCCCGGTCCGGCCCGTCCGCCGGGCGCGGGCTCCCCGGCTCACCCCGCCCGCCGGGCGGGCCCCCGGCAGGGTCCGGCCCCTCAGCTCATCCGCAGAGCGAGGAAGAAGTCGAGCTTGTCCTCAAGGCGGGAGAGGTCGCGTCCGGTGAGCTGCTCGATCCGGCCGACCCGGTAGCGGAGCGTGTTCACGTGCAGGTGCAGCCGGGTCGCGCAGCGCGTCCAGGAGCCGTCGCAGTCCAGGAACGCCTCCAGGGTGGGGATCAGCTCCGCCCGGTGCCGCCGGTCGTAGTCGCGCAGCGGGTCGAGCAGCCGGGCCGTGAACGCCCGCCGGACGTCGTCCGGCACGAACGGCAGCAGCAGCACGTGCGAGGCCAGCTCGTGGTGCCCGGCGGCGCAGACCCGGCCGGGCCGGGCGGCGGCGACCCGGCGGGCGTGCCGGGCCTCCTCCAGGGCCCCGCGCAGCCCCTCCGCCGAGTGCACGGCGGCGCTGACGCCGAGGGTGAGCCGCCCGTCGTCGGCGAGCCCGGCCGACAGCGGAGCCCGTACGGCCGCCAGGAGGGCGTCGGCGTGCAGACCGAGCGCGGACGCCGTGCCCTCGTCCTCGCTGTCCGGCAGCGGTCCCGCCACGAGCGGGACCAGCGCGATGGCCTCGTCGCCGCTGTGCGCGACGGCGATCCGGTCGGCCGACTCGGCGCCCACGGTCGCCGGGTCCACCAGGATCTCCTCCAGGAGCGCCTGCGCGACCGGACCCGCCTCCACGGCGGGGCCCTGACCGGCCTCCTGCTCCCACTCGACCCGGGCCACGACCACCTGCCAGTGCGGGGCCGTACCGAGGCCGGGCAGCAGCACCGGGGCGGCGACCCGCAGCCGGGCGGCGATCTCGGCGGGCGCCGCGCCCGTCTGCACCAGCTCCAGGACCTCCTGGGCGAGCCGTCTGCGGACCGTACGGGCCGCGTCGCGCCGGTCCCGCTCGACGGCGATCAGCTGCGTCACGCCCTGGAGCAGGTCGAGCCGGGCGGCGGGCCAGTCCCCGGCGTCCGCCTCGACGGCGAGCAGCCAGTCCGACAGGACGGTCTCGCGCACGTCCCGGGAGGCGGGGACGGCGCCCCGGCCGGTGTTGCGGATCGGGAAGAGGGAGTAGGTCGTTCCGCCGGTGGTCAGCCGGTGCGGGCCGCGCCTCCCGGTCCGGGTGGCGGCCAGGTGCTCCCCGGCCAGGGAAGCGGCCAGACCGGCCGGAAGGGGCTCGCCCGCGCCCGCGATCTGGCGGCCGGTGGGGGAGAGGACCCAGGCCCGGAGGTCCAGGTCGGAGCCGAGCAGGTCGAGGACGACCTCCGGGCCGCCGCCCGCAGGGCCCGAGGTCATCAGCCTGCGGTGCCGGTCGACGACGGCGGCCAGGTCCCCGGCCCGCTCGCCGGAGACCTGTCGAACAACATGCTCCGTGATGGTCGCGAAAGCAACGGACTCGTTGACCGCGAACAGCGGCAGCCGGTGGCGCGAACACGCCCGTACGAGGTCCTCGGGTACGTCTCCGAGCTCGGCCTCGCCCGCCGCGAGCGCCGCGACCCCGGCCGAGGCCAGGATGCGGGCGAAGGGCTCCGCGTCGGACGGCTCCCGCAGCCAGGCGAGCCCGGTGAGGACCAGCTCGCCGCCGGAAAGATACCGGCTGGGGTCCTTGAGGTCCGTCGTCATCACGCCGCGGACACTGCGGTCCAGCTCCTCCTCGCCGCCGAGCAGGCGCAGCCCGAGCGCGTCGTTCTCCAGCAGTGCGCGCAGCCGCATCGGGTCGCCGCCGTTCCTTGTCGGTGTGGTGAAGGTGTCGCGTTGTCGACGGTGGCGTGGGGCCACCGTTTCCAGGGGGAAACAGAGAGGTTCCGGTTCCCCGTCTTTCGTTCGAATCTACAAGACGACGACGGGACCCAGCCAACTCCTTCATGTTTTCGGTGACTGCACCCGGGCCATCGTGGCTTGTGTACTAGGCCACACACCGCGTGAACAGCACATGAACGTGACGACGTCGAGGGCCGGCCGTCTCCCCGGAACCCCGCGTGAGACCCCTGATCACCAGAATCACTGGAAGAGAGCCACCATGGACTTCCTTCGTCCCGCCACCTGGGAGGAGGCGCTCGCCGCCAAGGCAGAGCACCCCACGGCCGTGCCCCTCTCCGGAGGCACGGACGTGATGGTCGAGATCAACTTCGACCACCGGCGGCCCGAGTACCTCCTGGACCTGAACCGCATCGAGCCGCTGCGCGAGTGGGAGGTCGGCGAGGAGGACGTCCGCCTCGGCGCTTCCGTTCCGTACACC
This sequence comes from Streptomyces sp. NPDC059247, assembly GCF_042754005.1. Lineage (NCBI taxonomy): Bacteria > Bacillati > Actinomycetota > Actinomycetes > Kitasatosporales > Streptomycetaceae > Streptomyces > Streptomyces sp. NPDC059247. Next base: position 38,385 of record NZ_JBHYZW010000005.1, on the reverse strand, counting down.
CAGATCATGGAGAACCTCCGTGCCGAGCTGCCGGGCCTCGCGCTCGCCTCGCACACGGTGGCCTCCCCGCAGATCCGCAACCGGGGCGGCGTCGGGGGCAACCTCGGCACCGCCTCCCCCGCGGGCGACGCGCATCCGGCGCTGCTCGCCGCGGGCGCCGAGGTCGAGGTCGAATCGGTCCGCGGCAGCCGCCTCATCCCGATCGACGCGTTCTACACCGGGGTGAAGCGCAACGCGCTCCAGCCCGACGAACTCATCAAGACCGTCCACATCAAGAAGGCGGACGGCCCCCAGCAGTACTCCAAGGTCGGCACCCGCAACGCGATGGTCATCGCGGTCTGCGCGTTCGGCCTGGCCCTGCACCCGCGGACCCGGACCGTGCGGACCGGCATCGGCTCCGCCGCGCCCACTCCGATCCGCGCCAAGGAGGCCGAGGAATTCCTCAACGCGGCTCTGGAGGAAGGCGGGTTCTGGGACAACGGCAAGATCATCACCCCGTCGGTCGCGAAGCGGTTCGCCGACCTGTGCTCCGGCGCCGCCAACCCGATCGACGATGTCCGGGGCACCGCCAAGTACCGCCGCCACGCCGTCGGCATCATGGCCCGCCGCCAGCTCGGCTGGACCTGGGAGCAGTACCGCGGCAGCGGTCGCACGCTTGAGGGAGCTGCATAACCATGCGCGTCAATTTCACGGTCAACGGACGCCCGCAGGAGGCCGACGACGTCTGGGAGGGCGAGTCCCTCCTCTACGTCTTGCGGGAGCGGCTGGGCCTGCCCGGCTCCAAGAACGCCTGCGAGCAGGGCGAATGCGGCTCCTGCACGGTCCGCCTGGACGGGGTGCCGGTGTGCTCCTGCCTGGTCGCCGCCGGACAGGTCGAGGGCCGCGAGGTCGTCACCGTCGAAGGCCTCGCCGAGTACGTCAAGGAGCGCGAGGAGCGCGGCGGTTGCGCCACCGGCTCCTGCGGCACCTCCCTCGACGCCGCCAAGAAGTGGCGGGCCAGGCCCGGTCAGGACTCGCAGACCGGCGAGGGCGTCGAACTCTCCCCGATCCAGCAGGCGTTCATCGACGCGGGCGCAGTCCAGTGCGGCTTCTGCACCCCGGGCCTGCTGATCGCCGCCGACGAACTCCTGGAGCGGCGGCCCGACCCGTCCGACCAGGACATCCGGGAGGCCCTCTCCGGCAACCTCTGCCGCTGCACGGGCTACGAGAAGATCCTCGACGCGGTCCGCCTGGCGGCCGTCCGGCAGGGAGAGGCGGTCTGACCATGACGCAGCACACCCGCACCGCACCGGCCGGTACGCCGACCGACGTCACCCAGAACCACGCCATGGGCGGCATCGGCGAGTCCACCCTCCGCCCGGACGGCACCCTCAAGGTCACCGGCGAGTTCGCCTACTCCTCGGACATGTGGCACGAGGACATGCTCTGGGGCCAGACGCTCCGCTCGACCGTCGCGCACGCCGAGATCGTCTCCATCGACGTCTCCGAGGCCCTCGCGATGTCCGGCGTGTACGCCGTGCTCACGTACGACGACCTGCCGGCCGAGATGAAGAACTACGGCCTGGAGATCCAGGACACCCCCGTCCTCGCCCACGGCCGGGTCCGGCACCACGGCGAACCGGTCGCGCTGGTCGCCGCCGACCACCCCGAGACCGCCCGCCGCGCCGCCGCCAAGATCCGGATCGACTACCGGGAGCTGCCCGTCGTCACGGACGAGGCGTCCGCCCTCGCCCCCGGCGCGCCCCTCATCCACGAGGGCCGCGACGACCACCACATCGGCCACGTCCCGCACCCCAACATCGTGCACCGCCAGCCGATCGTCCGCGGCGACGCGGACGAGGCCGCCAAGCGCGCCGACGTCATCGTCTCCGGCGAGTACGTCTTCGGGATGCAGGACCAGGCCTTCCTCGGCCCCGAGTCCGGCCTCGCCGTACCCGCGGAGGACGGCGGCGTCGACCTCTACGTCGCCACCCAGTGGCTGCACTCGGACCTCAAGCAGATCGCCCCCGTCCTCGGCCTGCCCGAGGACAAGGTCCGCATGACGCTCTCCGGCGTCGGCGGCGCCTTCGGTGGCCGCGAGGACATCTCGATGCAGATCCACGCCTGCCTGCTCGCCCTGCGCACCGGCAAGCCCGTCAAGATCGTCTACAACCGCTTCGAGTCCTTCTTCGGCCATGTGCACCGCCACCCGGCGAAGCTCTGGTACGAGCACGGCGCCACCAAGGACGGCAAGCTCACGCACATGAAGTGCCGGATCGTGCTCGACGGCGGCGCCTACGCCTCGGCCTCCCCGGCCGTCGTCGGCAACGCCTCCTCGCTCTCCGCCGGCCCGTACGTGATCGACGACGTGGACATCGAGGCGATCGCGCTCTACACCAACAACCCGCCCTGCGGCGCGATGCGCGGCTTCGGCGCGGTCCAGGCGTGCTTCGCCTACGAGGCCCAGATGGACAGGGTCGCGGCGGCACTCGGCATGGACCCGGTCGAGTTCCGTCAGCTCAACGCCATGGAACAGGGCACGGTCATGCCCACGGGGCAGGTCGTGGACTCGCCCGCCCCGGTCGCCGAACTGCTGCGCCGGGTCAAGGCGCGCCCGCTGCCGCCGGAGCGCCAGTGGGAGACCGCGGGCGAGGGCGCGGACGTCCGCGCGCTGCCCGGCGGCCTCTCCAACACCACGCACGGCGAAGGCGTCGTCCGGGGCGTCGGTTACGCCGTCGGCATCAAGAACGTCGGCTTCTCCGAGGGCTTCGACGACTACTCGACCGCCCGCGTGGTCCTCCAGCTCATCAACGGCGAGCCCGTCGCCATGGTCCACACCGCCATGGCGGAGGTCGGCCAGGGCGGTGTCACCGTGCACGCCCAGATCGCCCGCACCGAACTCGGCGTCACCCAGGTGACGATCCACCCGGCCGACACCCAGGTCGGCTCCGCCGGTTCGACGTCCGCCTCCCGGCAGACGTACATGACCGGCGGCGCGGTGAAGAACACCTGCGAGGCCGTCCGCGAGAAGGTCCTGGAGATCGGGCGCCGCAAGAACGGCTCCTACCACCCCGCCTGGGCGACCGCCGAACTCCTCCTGGAGGACGGCAAGGTCGTCACCGACGGCGGCGAGGTCCTGGCGACCCTCGCCGAGGTCCTGGACGGCGAGGAGCCGATCGACGTCGAGCTGGAGTTCCGGCACCGCCCGACCCAGCCGTTCGACCTGGTCACCGGGCAGGGCTCCGGCCACGTCCAGTACACCTTCGCCGCGCACCGCGCGGTGGTGGAGGTGGACACCGAGCTGGGCCTGGTGAAGGTCGTCGAGCTGGCCACCGCCCAGGACGTCGGCAAGGCGCTCAACATGCTCTCCGTCGTCGGCCAGATCCAGGGTGGCACCACCCAGGGCCTGGGCGTCGCGGTGATGGAGGAGATCATCGTGGACCCGAAGACCGCGAAGGTGCGCAACCCGTCCTTCACGGACTACCTGATCCCGACGATCCTCGACACGCCGACCATCCCGGTCGACGTGCTCCAACTGGCCGACCCCAACGCGCCGTACGGCCTGCGGGGCGTCGGCGAGGCCCCGACCCTGTCGTCCACCCCGGCCGTCCTCGCGGCGATCCGGAACGCGACGGGTCTGGAGCTCAACAAGACGCCGGTCCGCCCCGAGGCGCTCACCGGCACGCTGTAGGACCCTCCGGGCGGTCCGTGCCTTCCCCGGACGTCACAGGTCCGCCGCCCGCACCGCCCGGAGCCCGCCCCAGGGCAGTACCACCGCAGCACAGCACAGCACAGCACAGCACAGCACCACATCGCATCGCACCGCACCGCACCGCGAGATCCGCGGTGACCGCACCATCCCGCAGCACCGATCCATCCCGCAGTACCGATCCATTCGTTCGTCCCGGGCCGTCCCCCGTGTCGTGCAGCCACGCACCATCCCAAATCCCGCGACTTCGAAGGACCGGAGTCCCTCTCCGGTCCCGCGCGGGTGCCCCTTTGAACCTTGGGAGTAGGCCCCATGACCCAGTCCGTGGAGCCCAGGACCAGCGCCGAGGACGCGGGCTCCGGCTCGCGCAACCCCGCAGGCAGATCCTGGCTCGACCGGTACTTCCACATATCGGAGAGAGGCTCCTCCGTCCCGACGGAGATCCGAGGCGGCGTCACCACCTTCATGGCGATGGCGTACATCCTCCTGCTCAACCCCCTGATCCTCAGTGGCAAGGACGTCAACGGCGAGCTGCTGAGCCAGCCCGCCCTGATCACCGCCACCGCCCTGGCGGCGGCTGCCACGACCCTGCTCATGGGTTTCTGGGGCAAGGTGCCCCTCGCCCTCGCCGCGGGCCTGAGCGTCTCCGGCGTCATGGCCTCGCAGGTCGTGCCGGTCATGACCTGGCCGCAGGCCATGGGCATGTCCGTGGCCTACGGCGCCGTGATCTGTCTCCTGGTCGTCACCGGCCTCCGCGAGATGATCATGAACGCGATACCGCTCGCGCTGAAGCACGCCATCACCATCGGCATCGGCCTCTTCATCGCGATCATCGGCTTCGTGAAGGCCGGTTTCGTGCACGAGAACCCCGCCCCGGGCGGCGGTCCCGTGACCCTCGGCCCGGCCGGTGAACTCCAGGGCTGGCCCGTCCTGATCTTCGCCGTCACCCTGCTGCTGATCTTCGCGCTCCAGGCCCGCGGCATCCCCGGCGCCATCCTGATCGGCATCGTCGCGGGCACCCTCGTCGCCGTCGTCCTGAACGCGGTCGCGGACATCCCGGCCAAGGCCTGGTTCTCCGGCCCGCCGGAGCTCCACGGCAGCGCGGTCTCCGCACCGGACTTCTCCCTGATCGGGCACGTGTCCTTCAGCGGCTGGGGAGACGTCGGCTACATCACCATCAGCATGATCGTCTTCACCCTGGTGCTCGCCGGGTTCTTCGACGCCATGGCGACCATCCTCGGTGTCGGCACCGAGGCGAAGCTCGCCGACGACAAGGGCCGGATGCCCGGCCTCTCCAAGGCGCTCTTCATCGACGGCGCCGGCGGTATCGTCGGAGGTGTGGGCGGAGCCTCCGGGCAGACGGTCTTCGTCGAGTCCGCGACCGGCGTCGGCGAGGGCGCCCGCACGGGTCTGGCCTCCGTGGTCACCGGCGGATTCTTCGCCCTCTGCCTCTTCTTCACGCCGCTCACCACGATCGTGCCGCAGGAGGTGGCCGCCGCCGCCCTGGTCGTCATCGGCTCGATGATGATGCAGAACGCCAAGCACGTGGACTGGAGCGACCGTTCCGTCGCCATCCCGGTGTTCCTCACCGTGGTCCTCATGCCCTTCACGTACACGATCACCACGGGCGTCGCCGCCGGTGTGATCTCCTACGTGGTGATCAAGACGGCGCAGGGCAAGGCGCGCGAGGTCGGCGCCTTCATGTGGGGACTCACCGCGATCTTCCTCGTGTACTTCGCCATCCACCCCGTCGAGAGCTGGCTCGGCGTCGGCTGACGCCCCCCGCCCCTCCCCGCCCCTTCCCAGAGGAGAACCGAGATGCTGGACATCGCCGAGGAGCTGCACCGGTGGGTCGAGCAGGGACGCGCCTTCGCCGTCGCCACCGTGGTGGCCGTCGGCGGCAGCGCGCCCCGGCAGCCCGGCGCCGCCCTCGCCGTCGACAGCGAGGGCACGGCGATCGGCTCGGTCTCCGGAGGATGCGTGGAGGGCGCGGTGTACGACCTGTGCGTCCAGGCCCTCGACGACGGCAGGACCGTCGTCGAGCGCTTCGGCTACAGCGACGAGGACGCCTTCGCGGTCGGCCTGACCTGCGGCGGCGTCATCGACATCCTCGTCACACCGGTGCGCGGCGGGGTCCTCCCCGCCGCGCTCGGCGCCGCCGCCGACGGAGCGGCGGCGGCCCTGGCCCGGATCGTCTCCGGCCCCGACGACCTGCTGGGCCGGGCCCTTCTGGTCCGCCCCGACGGCGGATACGAGGGCGGGCTCGGCGGCCACCCCGAGCTGGACCGCACGGCGGCGGGCGAGGCCCGTGCGATGCTCGACGCGGGCCGCACCGGCACCGTGGAGATCGGGGCGGACGGCAGCCGCTGCGGACAGCCGCTGACCCTCCTGGTCGAGTCCTCCGTCCCCGCCCCGCGCATGATCGTCTTCGGTGCCATCGACTTCGCCTCCGCCCTGGTGCGGGTCGGCAAGCTCCTCGGCTACCACGTCACCGTCTGCGACGCGCGGCCCGTCTTCGCGACGGCGGCGCGCTTCCCCGAGGCCGACGAGATCGTCGTCGCCTGGCCCCACCGCTATCTGGAGTCGACGGAGGTCGACGGCCGCACCGTGCTGTGCGTGCTGACCCACGACGCCAAGTTCGACGTACCGCTGCTCAAGGCGGCCCTGCGGCTCCCCGTCGCCTACATCGGCGCGATGGGCTCCCGCCGCACCCACGAGGACCGCAACGAGCGGCTGCGCGGGGTCGGCGTCACCGAACTCGAACTCGCCCGGCTGCGCTCCCCGATCGGCCTCGACCTCGGCGCCCGTACGCCCGAGGAGACGGCCCTGTCGATCGGTGCGGAGATCGTCGCCAACCGGCGCGGCGGCACGGGCGTCTCCCTCACGGGCGCCCACACCCCGATCCACCACGACGCCCCCCGCGAGCCCACCGGACGGATCGGATCGGTGGCGTAGACCCACCTGCTCCGGCGCGCCACCCACCGCGCCGAGCGGGGTGGGTGGCGCGCCGGGTTGTCCCTACGCGGCTTCCGTCAGGGTCGACCGGTCCGTCCGGGGAGCGGTCAGGGCCGGGCTCACGGGTGCGGTCACGGCCTCTCGTCCCTCGTGGCGCGGCCACAGGAGCAGGGCGGCGACGGCGCCCGCCCCGGCGAGGAGCGCGAGGGTGGACCAGGCGGGAGCGAAGCCCGCTTCCGTGCCGAGCCATCCCGCGACGGGGTAGGTGATCAGCCAGGCCAGGTGCGACAGGGAGAACTGGGCCGCGAAGGCCCCCGGGACCGCCTCCGGTGCGACGGAGCCGCGCAGGACGCCGCCGGTCGGCGTGATGACCAGCGCCATGCCGACACCGATCGCGCTCCAGACGACCGCCGTCCCGGCCCAGGTGAGCAGTCCGGCCGTCAGGAGCGTCACCGCGGCGGTCGTGCCGCCGACCAGGACCGCCGCGCCGGTCATCATGACCGTACGGGCGGAGACCCGTCCGAGGACGCGGGGGAGCGCGAGGGCGGCGAGGAGGGTTCCGCCGCCGGAGGCGGCGAGCATCCAGGCCACGTCCGACTGCGAGCCGCCGAGCCCGGTGCGGACATGGGTGACGGTGTTGACGACGACGATCGAACCCGCCGCCGCGACCACGAGGTTGAGCGCCATCACACCGCGCAGCCGGGGTGTCCTCAGGAAGGTCCTGATCCCCGCCGTCGCCCTGTCCCACGCCCGGGTCTCGGCGCTGGGACGGGCCTGGGGGACGCGCGCCGACAGGACCAGCGCGGCGGACAGCAGGAATCCGGCGGAGGTGCCGAGGAACAGCAGGTCGAAGCTCATGAACGCCAGGGCGACGGCCGCCAGTACGGGGCTGAGGAGGCTCTCCATGGTGGAGGCGACCTGGGAGGCGGACAGCGCCCGCGTATAGGCGGACCTGTCGGTGACGATGTCGGGGATCACGGCCTGGAACGTCGGGGTGAACGCGGCCGAGGCGGCCTGCATCAGGCCGATGAGGACGTAGACGTGCCAGACCTCGGTGATCAGCGGCAGTGCCAGGACCACCGCGCCGCGCACCACGTCGAGGAGGACCAGGAAGGTTCTGCGGGGGAGGCGGTCGACGTACGCGGCTGCCAGCGGGGCGATGACCACGTACATGACCATCTTGATGGTGAGGGCGGTGCCGAGGACCAGACCCGCCCGGGGTCCGGCGAGGTCGTAGGCGAGCAGTCCGAGGGCCACCGTGGTCAGACCGGTGCCGAACAGGGCGATGACCTGAGCGGCGAACAGGTGGCGGTAGTCGCGGAGGGCGAAGAGGCGCATGGCGGGTTCCTTCCGTGTCCATGCGGTGGGGCGCGGCCCCGGGGCGGTGGCCGTGCCCCACGGAGGGGCGCTGGGACGACTTCGTGTGCCGGGGTCCTCCCCCGACAGGGGGGCGGGCAGGGCGGGTGCCCCGGTGCCGCTCCCGGACGTGTCGCGCCGCCCTGACCGCCGTGGCCGGTCGCCGTGTCCTGGCCGGACGTGCTCTTCATCGTGTCTCCCGCTGAGTGACGCGTACCGCCGGACGGGTGCTGGGTGGTGCCTGCCGTGCGGTGCCCGCTGCCGTGGTGCCTGCCTTGCGATGTCCGCTGCCGTGGTGCCTGTCGCGCGATGTCCGCCGTGCCGTGCGGTGTCCGGTGTACGCGGTGTCCCGCGCCTGCTCCGTACGTCGTACACCCGCCCCAGCAATATACCCCCCAGGGGTATTCCCGACCCAGGGATGTTCCGTTCGGGGTGGTGTGACCTGGATGACATACCCCCGGGGGGAATGGAATCGAGAGGTGTTAGGTTGTGCGAACCGAAAAAAGCAACGCCTGTACACTTTTCTGGATTGGTAGTCATGTCGTCACCCACCGCAGCACCCCCGGGAACCGGCCGTCATCTGGGGCTGGCCCTCATCGTCATCGCCTCGGCGCAGCTGATGGTCGTCCTCGACGGCACGATCACCAACATCGCGCTGCCGAGCCTCAAGGAAGACCTGGACATCTCCGCCTCCGGGCTCGCCTGGGTCGTCAACTCCTACGTCCTGGCCTTCGGCGGTCTCCTGCTGCTCGGCGGTCGCGTCGGCGACCTGTTCGGGCGCCGCAGGATGTTCCGCGTCGGCATAGCGCTGTTCACCGTGGCGTCGCTGCTCGGGGGCTTCGCGAGCAGCCCGGAGCTGCTGATCGGCGCGCGCGTGCTCCAGGGCATGGGGGCCGCGGTGGCGGCTCCGACCGCGCTGTCGCTGATCGCCACGACGTTCCCGGAGGGCGCCCCGAGGAACAAGGCGATGGGCGTCTACGCCGGCATGTCCGGCATCGGCGCGACCGTCGGTCTGCTGCTCGGCGGCGTGCTGACCGAGTACCTCGACTGGCGCTGGGTGTTCTTCGTGAACGTCCCGATCGGTCTGGCGGTGCTCTTCGGCACCAAGGTGCTCGCCGAGGGCGACCGGGTGCGCGGACGCCTCGACCTGCCCGGCGCGGTGACCGGGACCGCCGGTCTCGTCTCCCTGGTCTACGCCATCACCCGGGGCGGTGAGCACGGCTGGACCAACGGCGGGACGCTGGCGTTCTTCGGTGCCGCCGCCGTCCTCCTGGCCGTCTTCGTGTTCCTCCAGGGCAGGGTCGCGGCGCCGATGCTGCCGCTGCGCCTGCTGGCCGACCGGAACCGCGCGGGCTCGTACGCGACGATGCTGTTCATCGGCGCCGGCATGTTCGCGATGTTCTACTTCCTGTCGCTCTACATGCAGCAGGTGCTCGGCTTCAACGCGCTGGAGACCGGTCTGGCCTACATCCCGTTCAGCCTCGGCATGGGCATGGCGACGGGTGCCGGTTCGAAGCTGGTGGCGCGGTTCGCCCCGCGCACCCTGACGATCCCGGGTCTGGCGCTGGCCGCCACGGGGATGCTGTGGTTCGGCACGATGACCCCGGAGTCCTCCTACTGGGCCCACCTCATGCCCGCCATGTTCCTCACCGCGGTCGGCCTCGGTACGGCCTTCCTGCCCGTCACCCTCGGTGCGGTCTCCGGTGTCGGCCACAAGGACGCGGGCATCGCCTCGGCGCTGCTCAACACCGCCCAGCAGATCGGCGGGGCGATCGGTCTGGCCGTACTGGCGACGGTCTCGACGACCACCGCCGACGAGAAGCTGCCCCACGCGGACGGCGCCTACTACCAGGCGCTGGCGACGAAGGACACCGGTCTGCTCGAACGCGCCGCGAGCGCGCTGACCGACGGCTACACCGCGGCCCTCGTGGGCTCGGCGGTCCTGATGATCGCGGGCATCGCCGTGGTCGGACTCGCGGTCAACGCCAAGCGCCCGACGCCCGGGGCGGCCGACCGGCCGACCCCGGTGCACATGGGCTGACGTGCGAAGACGGCCGGGTCGTGAGGAATCCCCGGCCCGGCCGTCCGCGTACGATCACCCTCCAGGCCACGTGAGGAACGAGGAACGAGGAGCACCGCCATGCCGGAGAAGGCGCGCAAGGGCGAGCGGACCCGCAGGCGCATCCTGGAGGCGGCCCGCCAGGAGTTCGCCCGGCAGGGCTATGAACGCGCCACGATCCGGGGCATCGCGGCAGCCGCCGAGTGCGACAAGTCGTCGGTCATCAAGTACTTCGGCACCAAGCAGCAGTTGTTCCGCGAGGCGGTGGAATGGCAGGCGTCGTTCGACGCGTCCGAGCTGAAGGTGTCCGACAAGCAGGCCGAGGAGTACCTCCGGGTGATGCTCGCGGACTTCGCCGGGCCCCGCAACGACCCGATGTTCGCCCTGTTGCGCTCCGCGATGACCAACGAGCAGGCGGCGCAGCTGCTCCGCGAGAAGACCACCACGGGCGCGGTGGACCCGCTGGCCGAGGTGCTGGAGGGCCCGGACGCGCGGTTGCGGGCGGCCCTGGTGTCGGCGGCCATGTTCGGGATCGCGGTGCAGCGGGAGATGCTGCGGATGCCGTACATCGCCGAAGCGGACCTGGAGGACGTGCTGCGCCTCTCGGGCCCGATGCTGCGGCAACTGCTGGAGCCGGAACCGGGGGAGGAACGCTCGTCCGGTTCCTGAAGCGGGGGACCTCCTCGACCGGGCCTGTTCCACGGCCTGTCGGGCGGGTGCCCGCGTCCCGGCCTCGGGAAGCCGCCGACCGCTCCGGGGCCCCGCACGGGGAAGCCGTGGGTCCCGGCCGTCGAGGAGCGACCCCGAGCCCCTGTGTCACAGGAAGACCTCCTGTCCCCGTCCGCGCCTCCTCCCGGATCGCCGGAAGCCCTGCGCCCCTCGGATCGCCGGAAGTCCTGGGGCACCCCGCCCGTCGGGATGCCCCGGCCCCGCCCTCGCCTCCGGTGGCTCTCCCGGACCGCCCGCCCTCGCCTCCGGTGGCTCTCCCGGACCGCCCGCCCTCGCCCCCGACGGATCTCCCGGGTCACCCGCCTCCGCCTCCGACGGATCTCCCGGACCGCCCGCCCCCGTTTCTGGCGGACCTCCCGCCCTCGCTCCCGGCGGATCTCCCAGATCCCCTGAGCCCCCCGGATCTCCGGACCGTCTGGCCCCCACCCCCGGCGGGCCGCCCGCGCCCGCTCTCGGCGGATCTCCCGGATCTCCCAGATCTCCTGGGCCTCCCGGACCACCCGGACCACCCGGCCCCCGCCCCCCAACGGACCATCCGCCCCACCCCCGGCGGACCCCCAAGCCGCCCGCGCGCCCAGCCGCCACCGCCCCCGGCCGCCGGGCGGCCGACAGGTCCCGAGGTGGAGGCCCTCACCCCCTCCCCGATCACTCGACACTTAATGCAAGCCAAAAGAAAAGTGCGGTCGGATGCCTTGACCCCCGCGCGGGGGCCCGCGAGCATCTGCTGCGGAGAGCGCGCTCCCTTTCCCCAACTCCCCCTCGCTCACGAGGAGATCGAGCCATGCCCCCAGCCGGAACCCGCGTCCCGACACCGCCCCCGCCCCCTCCACGTCCCGGGCCCGCCCCGGCCGCCCTCAGGCCGCCTCGGCGCGTCACCGCCGCCGCCCTCGTCACCGCGCTGCTCGCGGGACTGCTCGCGCTCGTCGCCGCGCCCCCCGCCGCCGCCGCGCCCGTACTGCTCTCCCAGGGCCGCCCCGCCACCGCCTCCAGCCAGGAGAACGGCGGCACCCCCGCGAGCGCCGCCGTCGACGGCGACCCCGGCACCCGCTGGTCCAGCGCCTTCGCCGACCCCCAGTGGATCCAGGTCGACCTGGGCGCCCCGGCGGTCCTCAGCCGGGTGGACCTGCGCTGGGAGACCGCGTACGGCAAGGCGTACCGCGTCGAGCTCTCCGGCAACGGCACCGACTGGACCACCGCCCACAGCACGGCGAACGGCCCCGGCGGCGACGAGTCGCTGCCGGTCACCGGAACCGCCCGCTACGTCCGGGTGTCCGGCACCGCCCGCGCCACCGGATACGGCTACTCGCTCTGGGAGTTCCAGGTGTACGGCACCCCCGGCGGCGACGGTCCCGCCCTCCCCGGCGGCGGTGACCTCGGGCCGAACGTGCACGTCTTCGACCCCGGCACGCCCGGCATCCAGGCCGAGCTGGACCAGGTCTTCGCCCAGCAGGAGTCGGCCCAGTTCGGCAGCGGGCGGCACGCCTTCCTCCTCAAGCCCGGCACCTACGACGGACTCAACGCCCAGATCGGCTTCTACACCCAGATCGCCGGTCTCGGACTGCGCCCCGACGACACCACCGTCAACGGGGACGTCACCGTCGACGCGGGCTGGTTCAACGGCAACGCCACCCAGAACTTCTGGCGCGCCGCCGAGAACCTGGCCCTCGCCCCGGCGAACGGCACCGACCGCTGGGCCGTCTCCCAGGCCGCCTCCTTCCGCCGGATGCACGTCAAGGGCAACCTCAACCTCGCCCCCAGCGGCTACGGCTGGGCCAGCGGCGGCTACATCGCCGACTCCAGGATCGACGGCACCGTCCAGCCGTACTCCCAGCAGCAGTGGTACACCCGCGACAGCGCCGTCGGCGGCTGGCTCAACGGCGTCTGGAACATGGCCTTCTCCGGTGTTGAGGGCGCCCCGGCCACCGGCTTCCCGAACCCGCCGTACACCACCCTCGACACCACCCCGGTCTCCCGCGAGAAGCCCTTCCTGTACTGGGAGGGCGGCGAGTACAAGGTCTTCGCCCCCGCCAAGCGCGTCAACGCCCGCGGCACCAGCTGGGCCTCCGGCACCCCGCAGGGCCGGTCGGTCCCGCTGAGCCGGTTCTACGTGGTCAGGCCCGGGACCACCGCCGCCACCATGAACGCCGCCCTGCGCCAGGGCCTCCACCTGCTCCTCACCCCGGGCGTCTACCACCTGGACCGGCCGGTCCAGATCGACCGGGCCGACACGATCGTCCTCGGTCTGGGCCTCGCCACGCTCGTCCCGGACAACGGCGTCACCGCGATGAGGGTCGCCGACGTCGACGGCGTCCGGCTCGCCGGGTTCCTCGTCGACGCCGGACCGGTCAACTCCCCGGTCCTGCTGGAGATCGGGGCGCCGGACTCCGCCGCCGACCACGCGGCGAACCCGACCACCGTGCAGGACGTGTACCTCCGCGTCGGCGGCGCGGGCCCCGGGAAGGCCACCGTCGCCATGGCGGTGCACAGCGACGACGTGATCGTCGACCACACCTGGGTCTGGCGCGCCGACCACGGCGAGGGCGTCGGCTGGGAGACCAACCGCGCCGACTACGGCGTCCGCGTGTACGGCGACGACGTGCTCGCCACCGGACTCTTCGTCGAGCACTTCAACAAGTACGACGTCGAGTGGTTCGGCGAGCGTGGCCGCACGATCTTCTTCCAGAACGAGAAGGCGTACGACGCCCCGAACCAGGCCGCCGTCCAGGACGGCCCGTACAAGGGCTACGCCGCCTATCGCGTCGACGACTCCGTGAACACCCACGAGGGCTGGGCGCTCGGCAGCTACTGCTACTACAACGTGGACCCGACGATCCGTCAGGACCACGGCTTCCGGGCCCCGGTGAAGCCCGGCGTGAGGTTCCACGACCTGCTGGTCGTCTCGCTCGGCGGCAACGGACAGTACGAGCACGTGATCAACGGCGTCGGCGCCCCCACCTCGGGCACCGCCACCGTCCCGTCCACGGTGGTCTCCTACCCCTGACCCCGCCGGTACGGGGCCGGGCGGCGCACCCTCAGTGCGCCGCCCTCTCCCGCACGGTCGACGCCCACGCGGGCTGCTCCTCGGCGGTCTCCGCCCGCGCCCGCCGCCCGCCCCGGGCGAAGAAGTCCGCGAGCGGCAGGATCGCCGCGCCGACCGTCACCGCGTCGGGGCCGAGGGTGCCGAGACCGATGCCGACCCGCGCCGCCGGGTAGCGCAGCGCGTACGCCGTCGCGTGGCCCTTCACCGTCTCCAGGAAGCGGGCGCCGAGCTGGAGCCCCGCCCAGCCGCCGACGAGGATGCGCTCCGGCTGGAACAGATTGATCAGATCCGAGAAACCGGCGCCCAGGTATTCGGCGGTCTCCTCCAGGACGGCCAGCGCGGTCGCGTCGGGCTCCGTCCCGGACCCCGCCGGATAGGCCGCCGCCAGCATCGCCGTGAGCGCCGTCTCCTCGTCCGCGCCCGCCGGGGGCCGTCCGCCCGCCTCCCGCCACCGCTCCAGGAGCGCCTCCGCGCCCGCGTACGCCTCCAGGCAGCCCCGGGCGCCGCAGCGGCAGCGGCGCCCCCGCACCCGTACCGTCAGATGGCCCCACTCGATCGCCCGCCCCGGGCCCATCGGGTCCGTGACCACGCAGGCGCCGACGCCCGAGCCGAAGAGGACGACCACGGCGCTGCGCGCGCCGCGCCCGGCACCGAACCACATCTCGGCCTGGCCCAGGGTCTTCGCGCCGTTGTCGATCCAGTAGGGGACCCCCTCCGGGAGCACCACGCTCGCCCGCAGCAGCCGCTCCAGGGGGACGGCGTCCCAGCCGATGGTCTGGCCGTGCACGACCGCGCCGTCCTCGGCGGTGCGCGCCACGATGCCGGGCACGCCGACGCCGACGCCGAGCAGCCGCTCCGGCGGCACGTCCGCCGCGCGCAGCACCTCGGCGATGCCCTCCCGGACGTGGCCGACGACCACCCCGACCTCGTACCGCTCGTGCGGGTCGGCCCCGTCCACGGCCAACGGGCGTTCCGTGCGGGCGAGTTCGGTGAGGGTGAGGTCGAACAGCTCGATCCTGACCCGGGTCTCGCCGACGTCCACCCCGATCATGCAGCCGCTGCCGGGGGTGATCCGGAGCAGGGTGCGGGGGCGCCCCCCGGCCGAGTCGACGCTGCCCGCCTCCTCGACGAGGCCCTCCGCGACGAGTTCGGCGACCACGTTGCTGACGGACCCCGAGCTGAGGCCGGTCGCGGGGCCGAGCGAGAAGCGGCTCATCGGGCCGTCGAAGTAGAGGCGTTGGAGGACGGCGGTGCGGTTCTCGCGTCGCAGGTCACGTACGGTGCGGCCGTTCCGCATGGTCACTTGGGCCCCCTGGTGAAGTAGTCCTGGGCGCAACATACCGCTGTCAGGACCCTTGACGCGACCTTCTCTTGAGGTTTAACTCACATCCTAAATTAAGCCGGGGAGGGCTTCAGGGCCTGAACGCGGGACGCGTCGACGACCCTTCTCCCCAGCTCCCCACCACTCCCCGAAAGGGTCCTGAGGAGCCATGCGCCCAATCAGAGCCGCGGCCGTCGGTGCCGCCACCCTCGCCCTCGTCCTCACCGCCACCGCCTGCGGAGGGGGCTCCCCGGCCGGCGGCTCCGGCGGAAGCACCAGGACCCTCACCTACTGGGCCTCCAACCAGGGCGCCAGCACGGAGATCGACAAGAAGGTCCTCCAGCCCGAACTGGACCGCTTCGAGAAGCGGACCGGCATCAAGGTCGAGCTGGAGGTCGTCCCCTGGTCCGACCTCCTCAACCGCATCCTCACCGCCACCACCTCCGGACGGGGCCCCGACGTCCTCAACATCGGCAACACCTGGAGCGCCTCCCTCCAGGCCAGCGGGGCACTGCTGCCCTGGGACGCCGAGAAGCTCGCCGCCATCGGCGGACGGGACCGCTTCGTCGAGTCCGCGCTCGGCTCCACCGGCTCCACCGGCCAGGACCCCGCCGCCGTCCCCCTCTACTCCATGGCCTACGCCCTCTACTACAACAAGAAGATGTTCAAGGACGCGGGCATCACCGCCCCGCCCGCCACCTGGGACGAACTCGTCGCCGCCGGAAAGAGGATCAGCGGGGACGGCAGGTCCGCCATCGGCGTCGAGGGCGGCAACCTCGCCAACAACATCCACCAGGTCTTCGTCCTCGGAAAGCAGCACGGCGCCGACTTCTTCACCCCCGACGGCAAGGCCGACTTCACCTCCGAGGGAGCCGTCGCCGCCGTCAAGCAGTACGTCGACCTCATGGCCGCCCACAAGATCGTCGCCCCCGGCAACGCCGAGTACGCCCAGAACCAGTCCCTCAGCGACTTCGCCAAGAACCGCACCGCGATGCTCCTCTGGCAGACCCCCGGCACCACCTTCACCGCCCAGGGCATGAGCGCCGACGAATGGGGCGTCGCCCCCGCCCCCGTCGCCTCCGGCACCCCCGGCCCCGGCCGGGGCGTCAACTCCATGGTCGCGGGCATCAACCTCGCCGTCTTCAAGAACACCCGGAACACCGAAGGCGCCCTCGAATTCGTGAAGTTCATGACCAGCGACGAGGAACAGAAGACCCTCAACAAGGCCTACGGCTCCATCCCCCCGGTCAAGACGGCCCAGCAGGACCCCGCGTTCGACACCCCCACCGTCGCCGTCCTCAAGAAGACCCTCGCCACCAGCGCCGCCGCCCTCCCGCAGGTCCCCGAGGAGTCCCAGTTCGAGACCGTCGTCGGCACCGCGGTCAAGAAGCTCTTCGCCGACGCCGCCGCGGGCCGCCCGGTCACCACCGGGTCCGTACGGGCCGAGCTCGACAAGGCCCAGCAGCAGATGCCCGAGAAGTGAGCCCGGACGCCACCATGGCCACCACCGCCACCGAGCGGACCGGCGCCCCCGGCGCACGACGACCCGCCCCAGGGAAGGCGAAGGCCGTCCCCCGCAGCCGCCGCCCCGGGCGCCTCCGGACCGCCGCACTGCCCTATCTGCTGCTCCTGCCCGCCCTGGCCCTCGAACTCCTCGTCCATCTGGTGCCGATGCTCATCGGCATCGTGATGAGCTTCAAGGAACTCACCCAGTTCTTCATCCGCGACTGGACCGCCGCCCCCTGGGCCGGACTCGGCAACTACGCCGTCTCGGTCGACTTCGACGCCCCCGTCGGCGCCTCGCTCCTGAAGTCCTTCCTGACCACCTGCGTCTTCACCCTCTGCGCCGTCGCCCTGTGCTGGCTCCTCGGCACCGCCGCCGCCGTCTTCCTCCAGGAGAACTTCCGGGGCCGGGGCCTGCTGCGCGCCCTCTTCCTCGTCCCGTACGCCCTGCCGGTCTACGCGGCCGTCATCACCTGGGCGTTCATGTTCCAGCGGGACAACGGCCTGATCAACCACGTCCTCCACGACCAGCTCGGCATCGGCGACGGCCCCGCCTTCTGGCTCATCGGCGACAACGCCTTCGTCACCCTGCTCGTCGTCTCCGTCTGGAAGGGCTGGCCGTTCGCCTTCCTCATCGTGATGGCCGGACTCCAGAACATCCCCCGCGAGATGTACGAGGCCGCCGCCCTGGACGGCGCCGGACTCCGGCAGCAGCTCCGCCGGATCACCCTGCCCTCGCTGCGGCCCGTCAACCAGGTCCTCGTCCTGGTCCTCTTCCTCTGGACCTTCAACGACTTCACCACCCCCTTCGTCCTCTTCGGCCGGGCGGCCCCCGAATCCGCCGACCTGATCTCCCTGCACATCTACCAGTCCTCCTTCCAGACCTGGAACTTCGGCACCGGCTCCGCCATGTCCGTCCTCCTGCTGCTCTTCCTCCTCGTCGTCACCGGCCTCCACCTGCTGCTCACCACCCGGGGAAGGAAGGCCACCGATGCCCCGTAGCACCCGGCCCCGCTCACCCATGGCCGCCCCCCGCTCCTTCCTCTGGAGCCGCCGGATCTTCCTCACCCTGCTCACCGGCTTCGTCCTGCTGCCGGTGTACGTGATGGTCTCCAGCTCCCTCAAACCCCTGGAGGACGTCTCCGGGAAGTTCCGCTGGACGCCCTCCGGGCTCACTCTCCGCCCGTACCTCGACATCTGGGAGACCGTCCCGCTCGCGGACTACTTCGTGAACTCCCTGATCGTCGCCGGGGCGTCCGCCGTCTGCTCGCTCGTCGTCGCGGTCTTCGCCGCCTACGCCGTCAGCCGCTACGCCTTCCGGGGCCGACGCGTCTTCACCGTGACGGTCCTCTCCACCCAGATGTTCCCCGGCATCCTCTTCCTGCTGCCGCTGTTCCTCCTCTACGTCGACATCGGCGACGCCACCGGCATCGCCCTCTTCGGCTCGCGCGGCGGGCTGATCCTCACCTACCTCACCTTCTCGCTGCCCTTCTCCGTCTGGATGCTGATCGGCTACTTCGACGGCGTCCCGCGCGAGCTCGACGAAGCCGCGGCGGTCGACGGCTGCGGCCCCCTCGGCGCCCTCTTCCGGGTCGTCGTCCCCGCCGCCGTGCCCGGCATCGTCGCCGTCGGCGTCTACGCCTTCATGACCGCCTGGGGCGAAGTCCTCTTCGCCTCCGTCATGACCAGCGACGCCACCCGCACCCTCGCCGTCGGCCTCCAGGGGTACGCCACCCAGAACGACGTCTACTGGAACCAGGTGATGGCCGCCTCCCTCGTGGTGAGCGTCCCCGTCGTCGCCGGGTTCCTGCTGCTCCAGCGCTACCTCGTCGCCGGCCTCACCGCGGGCGCGGTCAAGTGACGCCCGCCGAGGGCGCCCCGCCCGAAAGGAACCCCGTGCCCGAACCGCTCGACCTCGCCGCCTTCCCGCCCTCCTTCGCCTGGGGCACCGCCACCTCCGCCTACCAGATCGAGGGCGCGGCGGCCGAGGACGGCCGCGCCCCCTCCATCTGGGACACCTTCTGCCGCGTCCCCGGCGCCGTCGACCACGGCGACCACGGCGACACCGCCTGCGACCACTACCACCGCTGGCCCGAGGACATCGCCCTGATGCGGCGCCTCGGCACCGACGCCTACCGGCTCTCCGTCGCCTGGCCCCGCGTCCTGCCCGGCGGCGACGGACCCGTCAACACCGCGGGACTCGACTTCTACGACCGGCTCGTCGACGGCCTCCTCGACGCCGGGATCACCCCCTGCGTCACCCTCTACCACTGGGACCTGCCCCAGGCCCTCCAGGACCGGGGCGGCTGGACCGTCCGCGAGACCGCCGAGCACTTCGCCGCCTACGCCTCCGCCGTCGCCGGACGCCTCGGCGACCGGGTCACCCGCTGGGCCACCCTCAACGAACCCCTCTGCTCTGCCTGGATCGGCCACCTCGAAGGACGGATGGCCCCCGGCCTCACCGACCTCACCGCCGCCGTCCGCGCCTCCTACCACCTGCTGCTCGCCCACGGCCTCGGTGTCGCCGCCGTCCGCGCCGCCGTGCCCGGCGCCCGCGTCGGACTCGTCACCAACCACTCCACCGTCGCCCCCGCCTCCACCCGCCCCGAGGACCTCGCCGCCGCCGTCCGGGCCGACGGCCACACCAACCGCTGGTGGCTCGACCCCGTGTACGGCCGGGGCTTCCCCGCCGACCTCCGCGAGCTGTACGGGGTCGACCTCCCCGAACGGCCCGGCGACCCGGCGGCCATCGCCGCGCCCCTCGACTGGCACGGCCTCAACTACTACTTCCCGGTCACCGTCGCCGACGACCCGACGGGACCGGTGCCGTACGCCCGCGAGGTACGGCTGCCCGAGGTGCCCCGCACCGGCATGGACTGGCAGATCGACGCCGGGGGCCTGGAGGCCCTGCTGCTGCGCCTCACCGAGGAGTACGGCGTCCGCGAGCTGTACGTCACCGAGAACGGCTCGGCCTTCCCCGACACCCCCGGCCCCGGCGGCGAGGTCCACGACCCGGAGCGCGCCCGCTACCTGGAACAGCACCTCGCGGCCTGCGCCCGCGCCCTGCGCAAGGGCGTCCCGCTCGCCGGGTACTACGCCTGGTCGCTGCTCGACAACTTCGAGTGGGCCTACGGCTACGACAAGCGCTTCGGGCTCGTCCACGTCGACTACGCGACCCAGCGCAGGACCCTCAAGACGAGCGGTCTGCGGTACGCGGACATCGTCCGCGCCCACCGGGCCCTCGACGCCCGGTAGCCGCCCCGCCACCAGCGAGGCCCGGGAGCGGATGCCGGGCCTCGTCGGCGTACCGGCTCAGGTCCGGCGCAGGCCGCTGAGCAGCAGTTCCGCCAGTTGTTCGTACGCCTCGGCGTCGGCCAGACCGGTCGCGGCGGCCACCTGCCGCCGCTGGATGCGGACCATCACGGAGGAGATCACATCGGCCGCGAAGGTCACGTGCACCTCCCGGAACACCCCGGCCCGCACACCCTCCTCGATCAGCTGCTGGACCCGCCCGGCCGCCGCGCGCGTGTTCCGCTCGTACACCTCCGCCGCCGGTTCAAAACCGGCCACGTCGTCGAAGAACTGCGGCGAGACCGGCGCCAGCTCGGCCGAGACCGCCCGCAGATAGGCGGCCAGCCGGTCCGCCGGATCGGTCGCGGCGGCCAGCACCGCCTCGACCCGGCCCGTGGCCCGCCGGAAGAAGTGCACGACGGCCGCTCTGACCAGCTGTTCCTTGCTTCCGGCCAGGCCGTACAGGGTCCGCTTCGAGCAGCGGAGGCGGGCGGCGAGGTCGTCGAGCGTCAGCCGGGCGAAACCCTCGCCGACGAGCAGGGCGACCAGCTCCTCGAAGAGGGCGGAACGGCGCGCGGCGCCACGGCCCGTCAGCTTCGGGGCATCGACGGCTGAGGTCTCGATCACGCACCCAGTATTCCAGGCCCGGTACGGCCGGGGGGTGACGGGCCGACCCGTCGGCGCTACGCTGAGCGGTACTGCAGTACCTGCCCCAGTACCACTTTGCGCGCCGCTGGAGTCGCCATGGATGTCGACCGCCTGCTTCCCACCCCCGAGGCAGCGGACCTCATCGCCCTCACCCGGGAGATCGCCGACAGGGAACTCTCTCCCCTGGTGGACGCGTACGAGGCCGCCGAGACCTATCCCGAGGGGCTCTTCGCCACCCTCGGCAAGGCGGGCCTCCTCGGCCTGCCGTACCCCGAGGAGTACGGCGGCGGGGGCCAGCCCTACGAGGTCTACCTCCAGGTCCTGGAGGAACTCGCCGCGCGCTGGGCCGCCGTCGCCGTCGCCACCAGCGTCCACACCCTGGCCTGCCACCCGCTCCACACCTTCGGCACCACCGGGCAGAAGGAACGCTGGCTCCCCGCGATGCTGGAGGGCCGTACGGTCGGCGGCTACAGCCTCTCCGAGCCCCAGGCGGGATCCGACGCCGCCGCCCTGAGCTGCAAGGCCGAACTCCAGGAGGACGGCAGCGGCTACCGGATCACCGGCACCAAGGCGTGGATCACCCACGGCGGCAAGGCCGGTTTCTACGCCCTCTTCGCCCGCACCGCCCCCGGCAGCCACGGCATCTCCTGCTTCCTCGCCCCCGGCACCACCGAGGGCCTCAGCTTCGGCGCCCCCGAGCGCAAGATGGGCCTCCAGGCGGTCCCCACCACCTCCGCCTATTGGGACGGCGCCCTCCTGGCCCCCGACCGGCTGATCGGGGACGAGGGACAGGGACTCCAGATAGCCTTCAGCGCCCTGGACAGTGGCCGCCTCGGCATCGCCGCCTGCGCCACCGGCCTGGCCCAGGCGGCCCTGGACGCCGCCGTCGACTACGCCAACGAACGCACCACCTTCGGCCGCCGGATCGTCGACCACCAGGGCCTCGGCTTCCTCCTCGCCGACATGGCCGCGGCCGTCGACGCGGCCCGCGCCACCTATCTCGACGCGGCCCGCCGCCGGGACCTGGGCCGCCCCTTCAGCAGGCAGGCCAGCGCGGCCAAGCTGATCGCCACCGACACCGCCATGAAGGTCACCACGGACGCGGTCCAGGTCCTCGGCGGCTACGGCTACACCCGGGACTTCCCGGTCGAGCGCTACATGCGCGAAGCCAAGATCACCCAGATCTTCGAGGGCACCAACCAGATCCAGCGCCTCGTCATCAGCCGGGGGCTGTCCCGCACCCAGCAGTGACGCCGGTACGGGCGGGAACGGCCCGGGCCGACAGCGCGACGGGACCCGGGCCGCCCGGCCGGTGAGCCGGGTGCCGTCGCCTGCCGGGGTGGGTGGGGGTGGTCACCGGTTGAGGGTGGCGATGCCTGCCTGGGCGAACTTCTCGTCGAGGTCGCCGGAGGGGGCTCCGGCGACGCCGATGCCGGCGATGGGGGCGCCCTTGGCGGTGACGGGGGCGCCCTTGGCGGTGACGGGGGCGCCTCCGGCGAGGAAGAGGGTGCCGGGGATGTCCTTGAGGTTGGGGGTGCTGGTGAGGCGTCCGGCGAGGACGGAGGTGGGGGCGTTCCAGGAGACGGCGGTGAAGGCCTTCTTCACGGCGGACTCGTAGGACTGGGGGCCCGCGCCGTCGCCGCGGAGGGTGACGAGGGTGTTGCCGTTGCGGTCGACGACGGCGACGGAGACGCGCTGGTTCTCCTTCTCGGCGGCCTTCAGGGTCGCCTGCGCCGCCTTGGTCGCCGCCTCGACCGTCAGGTGCGTCGACCGGGTGGTGTCGCGGTTCTTGGCGTCGGTCTCGGTGACGGCGGCGGCCGGAGCGGCCGTGTCCCCGCCGGTGGCACCGGCCGAGTAGGCACCGAAGCCGCCGAGGGCCAGCGTGGCGACGACCGCCCCGCCGGTCACGACGCGGGTGCGCGAGACGGCCTTCTTCACGTGCTTCATGGGGTCTGCTCCAGGGGACTCGGACGACTGCCGGGGCCGTGCGGCCCGCCGCCCCTCCATCGTGGGACCGGCCTCCCGGCCGGGCCGTCGTCGTCCCGGCTGCGCCGGGCGCCCGGAACGGTGGACCCCGGGGTCATCCGATCGGCCGACCCCGGGAGGGGGTTCCGGTGGTCCCGGGGTCCCGCCGGGCGGGTCGGCACGTCCCTGGGACGCGCCGGGCGGACCCCGGCTCGGCCTGGGAGGTCGTCCACCGGGCGGGTCCCGGGACGGCGGGACGCCCCGGCGGGCCCGGCCGGACGGGTGCACGCTTGCGGCGTCCTCGGCGAAAACGTTCGGAAAGGCTCCCCGACATGCGCAAGTTCCGCCCCGCGAAGGGCTTCGCGGCGGTCGTCCTGGCCGCCGCCGCGACCGGCGCCCTGCTGGTCACCGCACCGGCCGCCCACGCGGACGACTCCGCGTACAAGATCTGCAAGGACGCGTACGGCACCCGTCTCTCCCCCGGCGGGTACACCGTCCCGGCGGGCGACTACGCGGTCGGCTCCACCGGCGACTGCGTCCGGGGGCTCCAGGAACTCGTCTCGCGCTACGGCCTGACGGCGTGGGAGCAGAGCGGCGGACCCTTCGTGGACGGCCAGTTCGGCGCCCGCACCGACTCGGCGATCCGCCGTTTCCAGAGCAACCGGGGTCTCGCCTCCGACGGCATCGTCGGCCCGAGGACCTGGGAGAAGCTCCTCACCGGCTGAACCGGCTGGAACCCGTGGACCGACTGGACCGGCTGGACCGGCTGGAACCCGGTGGGCCGACTGGAACCCGCTGGACCCGCTGAGTCCCGCGCCCCTTCCCGTAGTTCTCCCGACTTCGCTCTCCCTCTCCCCTCCCTCTCCCCTCCGAAGGACCGAACGACATGAAGACCCGCGCGACCCGCTTCCGTACCGCCTGGGCCGGGGCGCTCCTCGTGGCCGCCACCGCCCTCCTCGCCGGTCCCGGCGCCTCCCCGGCCCAGGCCTGGTGGTTCCAGGAACTCCAGCAGTGCAAGAACCTCTACGGCTCCGAGGTCTACATGGCCTGGGAGATCCCCACCGTGGTCCTCGCCAAGGGCTCGACCGGGGTGTGCGTCCGGGAGCTCCAGCTGGACCTCCTGGAGGTCGGCGCGGTCCGTGCCGAGGACCAGCCCGGCTTCGTCGACGGGGTGTTCGGCACCAAGACCTACAACGCGGTCGTGAAGTTCCAGCGGGGCGTCTCGGTCCAGGGCGGCGCGGACGGGGTGGTGGGGCGCTACACCTGGCACGCCCTGATCGCGAACGTCTACTTCGAGTAGCCGCCCGCGCTCCCGGCACCCTCCCCGCCCGCGCCTTCGCCGCCCTCGCCGCTCACGGCCAGGGCGGCGAAGGCGCGGGCCGCCGCGCTGCGGTATCCGGCCGCGCGGCGCAGCAGGGTGACCCCGCGCGGCGGCAGGGCGGGGGAGAGGGGCACGGGGGTCAGGTGCGGGTGGTCGCGGGTGACGGCGTCGGGCAGGACGGTGGCGAGGGAGGTCCGCCGGACGATCTCGATGAGGGCGCCGACCGCGTTGGTCTCGACCGCGATCCGGGGCCGTACGCCGTGCTCGGAGACGTACGCGTCGATGTGCCGACGGGTGGCGAAGTCCCCGCCGAGCAGGGCGAGATGATGACGGTTCAGCTCCGCCGCCGGGACCGGTTCGGTCCGCCCGGCGAAGGGATGTCCGGGGCCGACGACCAGACCGAGGGTCTCGGTGAACAGCCCGGTCGCCTCGACGCCCGGGAGATGGCCGCCCTCGAAGGCGATGCCGAGGTCGAGCCGGTCGGCGAGGAGTTCGGTCTCGACGCGGTCCTGGGTCAGCTCCCGGACCTCCACGTCGATGCCCGGGTGGCGGCTGTGGAAGGCGGCGACCAGGGGGCCGGTGAGGTAGGCGGTGAACGTGGGGGTGGCGGCCAGCCGCAGTCTGCCCCGGGAGAGGTCGTGGACGTCGAGCACCGCGCGCTCGCCCGCCGCGAGGTCCCGGAGGGCGCGCCGGGCGTACTCCGCGTACGCCTCCCCGGCGTCGGTGAGCCGTACGGTGCGGCCGGTGCGGTCGAGGAGCGGGACGCCGAGGGCCTTCTCCAACTGCTTGACCTGCTGGGAAAGGGTCGGCTGGGCGATCCGCAGCTCTTCGGCGGCGCGGGTGAAGTTGGCGTGCTCGGCGACGGCGAGCAGATAGCGGAGATGGCGGAGTTCCGGCTGCATACAGCCGACTATAGACCTCATCTATGACAGATATCGATGACAGGTCTTGGACGCTATAGCTCCTGTTCATGCAAGGTGTGGACATGCCTCATTTCGCCGAGGGAATCGCCCGCTTCCAGCGGGAGGTCTTCCCTGCCAAGTCCGGTCTCTTCGCCCGTCTCGCCTCCGATCACCGTCCCGGGACCCTGTTCATCAGCTGCTCGGACGCCCGGGTCGTCCCCGAGCTGATCACCCAGACCGATCCGGGTGAACTCTTCGTCGTCCGCACCGCGGGGAACCTCGTCCCCGCCCACGCCCCGGGCACCGACGGGGTCGCCGCCGCCGTCGAGTACGCCGTCACCGTCCTCGGGGTGCGGGACGTCATCGTCTGCGGGCACTCCGCCTGCGGCGCGATGACCGCGCTCGCCGAGGGCCACGACCTGTCCGGGGCGCCCGCCGTCGCGGGCTGGCTGCGGCACGCCGACGCCTCGCTGGCCCGTACCGCCGCCGCCGGACGGGCCGGGGACGTGGCCGCCCTGGTCCGCGAGAACGTCGCCGCCCAGCTGGCCAACCTGGCCACCCACCCCTCCGTGGCCCGAGCCCTCGCCGAAGGCGACATACGGCTGCACGGCTGGGTCTTCGACATCGCCGACGGCACCGTCGAGGACCTCGCCCCCCTGACCCGGGCCGCCTGAACCACCGGCCGCCCTCCCCCTCTGTCCCCCTCTGTCCCCCTCTGTTTTTCCTCTTCACCCCTCTTTGCATGGAAAGGACGTACCTCTCATGGTGCACGCCCAGTTCGACCCCGCCGCCCGTCGTGAGCTGGCCCTGGCCGCCGTCGAGGCCAAGATCGTCAAGGACCTGAGCTGGCAGGAGATCGCCGACGTCTCCGGCTACTCCGTCGCCTTCACGACCGCCGCCCTCCTCGGCCAGCACGCCCTGCCCGAGCCCGCCGCCCGCGCCGTCGCCGCCCTCCTCGGCCTCGACGAGGACGCCGTCCGGCTGCTCCGGACCGTTCCCACCCGGGGCTCGTTCGACGGCGTCCCGACCGACCCCACCGTCTACCGCTTCTACGAGATGCTCCAGGTCTACGGGACCACCCTGAAGGCCCTGGTCCACGAGCAGTTCGGTGACGGCATCATCTCCGCGATCAACTTCAAGCTGGACGTGAAGAAGGTCGCCGACCCCGAGGGCGGCGAGCGCGCGGTGATCACCCTGGACGGCAAGTACCTGCCGACCAAGCCGTTCTGACCCGCCCCCGCCGGGCGGCTCCCGCACGGCGACGCGCTTCCGGACGGATCCCCTCGGGGTCCGCTTCCGGGAGCGCGTCCCGCGGTTCTATGGTGGGCGGCGCAGATCGCGCGGACCGCGCGGTCCCCCGCGGGCACGCGCCCGGTCCGGCGGCCATCCCGGCGGCAGGGCCGCTCCCGCACGACACGAACGAGGAGTTCCATGGACATCGCCGGCACAGCGGCTCTCGTCACCGGCGCCGCCTCCGGTCTCGGCGCGGCCACCGCCGCCGCGCTCGCCGCCCGGGGCGCCACCGTGTACGGGATCGACCTCGACAAGGCCGTGTCCGCCGCCGGACCGCTGCCCGACGGCGTCCGGCTGCTCGCCGCCGACGTCACCGACGAGGAGCAGGTCCGCGCGGCGCTCGCCGCGATCGACGCCGACGGCGCGGAACTGCGGCTCGCCGTCAACTGTGCGGGCATCGCCCCCTCGGCCCGTGTCCTGGGCCGCAAGGGCCCGCACGACCTCGCCCTCTTCCGTACGGTCCTCGACATCAACCTGCTCGGCACCTTCAACGTGATGCGGCTCGCCGCCGAGGCCATCGCCCGGCACGAGCCCGACGAGCACGGGCAGCGCGGTCTCGTCGTCAACACCGCCTCGATCGCCGCCTTCGAGGGACAGGTCGGCCAGATCGCCTACGCCGCCTCCAAGGCGGGCGTCGCGGGCATGACCGTCACCGCCGCCCGTGATCTGGCGCAGTTCGGCATCCGGGTCGTCACGATCGCCCCCGGCATCGTGGACACCCCGATGATGGCCGGGTTCGGCGAGGACGTCCGGGCCGGTCTCGCCGCGAGCGTCACCTTCCCGCAGCGCCTCGCCCGCCCGGAGGAGTACGCGCGGCTCGTCACGATGGTCGTGGAGCACGACTACCTCAACGGCGAGACGATCCGGATGGACGGCGCGCTGCGGATGAGCGCCCGCTGACCTCCGTACCCCTGATGCTGCACTCGGTGCCGGATCTTCCCGGCACCTAGTGCCGCGCGGAGGGCGGGCGGGTGTTAGGTTCGGGCCATGGGTACGACGCCGACGAACTCCGCGAAGCCCGCGATGCGGGACTCCCTCATCGCGGCGGCCTTCCAGCTCTTCCTGGAACGGGGCTACGAACAGACCACGGTCGACGACATCGTCACCCTCGCGGGCGTCGGCCGGAGGTCCTTCTTCCGGTACTTCCCGTCGAAGGAGGACGTGGTCTTCCCCGACCACGAGCACTGCCTCGACGACATGACCCGCTTCCTCGCGGCGAGCGCCGACTCCGACGACCCCATGGTCCGCGTCTGCGACGCCGCCCGGCTCGTCCTGCGGATGTACGCCGAGAACCCCACCTTCTCCGTCCAGCGCTACCGGCTCACCCGCGAGGTCGCCGGACTGCGCACCTACGAACTCTCCGTCGTCTGGCGGTACGAGAAGACCCTCGGCGACCACCTCAGGACCCGCTGGGCCGACCGCAAGGACGGCACCCTGCGCGCCAACGTCGCCGCGGCGGCGGTGGTCGCCGCCCACAACCACGCCCTGCGGCGCTGGCTGCGCTCCGGCGGCGAGGGCGACGCGCTCGCCGAGATGGACCGGGCCCTGGAGTTCGTCCGCGCGGCCTGGAGTCCGGACGCGGCCCCCGACGCGCCCGGGGAGGAGACCGAGGACGTGGTGGTGGTGATCACCAAGCGGTCCACCCCGATGTGGCGCGTGGTGCGTGAGGTGGAGTCGAGCCTCGGTGAGGGCTGAGGGGTCCGACAGGGCCCCCGGCAGATTCCGCCAGGGCCCGACAGGGTTCGCGGTATCTCGGATTGAGGGAACTCGGGTCTTTATTTGATGGCACTCAGTGCCATATCTTTTCTCCATGCACGGTCGAGCCGCCGAGTGCGAGGAGAAGGCATCGTGTTCCACACGGGACTGAGGAGCGGGACCGCCGTCCGGCCCGACGAGGAGTCGGCCGCCGGGACCGAGCTCCACTTCCAGCGCTGCCGCTGGTGCCGCACCACGACGTTCCAGCGCCTGCTCTGCCCGACCTGCGGGTCGACGGAGCTGAACCCCGAACTCAGCGAGGGGGAGGGCGTGATCTCCGTGCGGCGCGGGGTCTCCGCCGCCGACTCGGACCTCTGGCCGGTCTACAT
The DNA here is from genome assembly GCF_042754005.1 of Streptomyces sp. NPDC059247. Lineage (NCBI taxonomy): Bacteria > Bacillati > Actinomycetota > Actinomycetes > Kitasatosporales > Streptomycetaceae > Streptomyces > Streptomyces sp. NPDC059247. The sequence goes on along the minus strand of NZ_JBHYZW010000005.1, from coordinate 10,230 downwards.
GGCGGAGGGTTTCACGGTCCGCTGCCGGGTGGAGGGACCGCTGCACGCGGTGCGCCCCGGGGTCCGGGTGAAGGTCGCCTCCGGGGTCGGCGTGACCGGCCGCCGCCCCGTCGTACGGCTCTGCGAGGACGCGCCGCTCGACAACTGGTACTGAGCACGAGAGGGGGTGGGGTGGCACAGAGTGCCACCCCACCCCCTCTCGTCGTCCGAGGTCAGCGGCTGCCGATCTCGTCCGTCAGCTGCGGCAACACCTCGAAGAGGTCACCGACCACGCCGTAGTCCACCAGATCGAAGATCGGGGCCTCGGGGTCCTTGTTGACCGCCACGATCGTCTTCGACGTCTGCATCCCCGCCCGGTGCTGGATCGCCCCGGAGATGCCCGCCGCCACGTACAACTGCGGCGAGACCTGCTTGCCCGTCTGCCCGACCTGGTGGGAATGCGGGTACCAGCCCGCGTCCACGGCGGCGCGCGAGGCGCCCACGGCCGCGCCGAGCGAGTCGGCCAGCTTCTCGACGACCGCGAAGCCCTCCGCGGCGTCGACCCCGCGCCCGCCCGAGACCACGATCGGGGACTCGGTCAGCTCCGGACGCCCGGTCGACACGCGCGCGGTGCGCGAGACGACCTTCGCCGCGTTGCCGGTGAAGGCGACGGTGACGTTCTCGACCGCGCCCGCCGCCGGAGCGGCCTCGGGGGCGGCGGAGTTCGGCTTGACGGTGATGACCGGCACACCGTGGGAGACCGTCGAACGCACCTGGTACGAGGCGGCGAAGACGGACTGCGTGGCGACCGGGCCGTTCTCGCCCGCCTCCAGCTCCACGGCGTCCGTGATCAGACCGGAGCCGAGGCGGAGCGCGACCCGGGCCGCGATCTCCTTGCCCTCGCCGGAGGAGGTCACCAGGACGGCCGCCACCCCCTTCTCCCCGGCCAGTTGGGCGAGCGCGTCCACCATGGGCACCACGGACAGCTCGGTGAACTCGGCGCCGTCCGCGACGTACACGGTCGCCGCGCCGTACTCACCCGCGGTGGCGGCGATCGAGGCGGCGGCCCCGCCCGCGCCGAGGACGACCGCGGAGGGCTCGCCGATGCGGCGGGCCAGGGTCAGCAGTTCGAGGGCCGGCTTGCGGGCCGCGCCGTCGGCGTGGTCCACGAGAACCAGGATCTCGGCCATGAATCATCGCTCCTGTTCGGGTAGGTGGCTGACGGCGGGTCAGATGAACTTCTGGGTGGCGAGGAACGCGGCGAGCCGCTTGCCGCCGTCGCCCTCGTCGGTGACGATCGTGCCCTGGGTGCGGGCCGGGCGCGCGGCCACCGCGTCGACCAGGGTCCAGGACCCGGCCAGGCCCACCGCGTCGGCGTCGATGTCCAGATCGTCCAGGCCGAGCTTCTCGACCGGCTTCCTCTTGGCCGCCATGATCCCCTTGAAGGAGGGGTAACGGGCCTCGCCCGACTGGTCGGTGACCGAGACGACGGCCGGCAGCGGGGCCTCCAGGTGCTCGGTGGCGGCGTCGCCGTCCCGGCGGCCCCTCACCACGCCGTCCGCCACGGACAGCTCCGAGAGCAGCGTGGCCTGCGGCAGGCCCAGACGCTCGGCGAGCAGCGCGGGCAGCACGCCCATGGAGCCGTCGGTCGAGGCCATGCCGCAGACGACCAGGTCGAAACCGGTCTTCTCCAGTGCCTTGGCGAGGATCGCGGAGGTGGCGATCACGTCCGAGCCGTGGATGGACTCGTCGTCGACGTGGACGGCCTTGTCGGCGCCCATCGACAGCGCCTTGCGCAGCGCGTCCTTGGCGTCGTCCGGGCCGACGGTCACGACGGTGACCTCGGCCCCGTCGGTCTCCTCCGCGATCCGCAGCGCCTGCTCGACCGCGTACTCGTCCAGCTCCGAGAGCAGGCCGTCGACGGCCTCGCGGTCGGTCGTCAGATCGTCGGCGAACCCGCGCTCGCCGGTCGCGTCGGGCACGTACTTCACACAGACGGCGATCTTCAGGGTCACGGCCTGTCTCCTTTCAACGGGCTGGATCGTTTTTCAACGGGCCGGATCGTTCGGACGGGTCACGGGAGGTTGCGGGCCATGACGATGCGCTGGATCTGGTTGGTGCCTTCGTAGATCTGCGTGATCTTGGCGTCGCGCATCATGCGTTCGACGGGGTAGTCGCGGGTGTAGCCGTAGCCGCCGAGGAGCTGGACGGCGTCGATGGTGACCTCCATGGCGATGTCGGAGGCGAAGCACTTGGCGGCGGCGCCGAAGAAGGTGAGGGCCTCCTTCTGGCTTCCGGCGGAGACGCGTTCGGACCTGGCGGCGGCGGCGTAGGTGAGCTGCCGGGCGGCCTCCAGCTTCATGGCCATGTCGGCGAGCATGAACTGGACGCCCTGGAAGTCGGCGATGGGCTTGCCGAACTGCTTGCGCTCCTGGACGTAGCCCTTGGCGTAGTCGAGGGCGCCCTGGGCGATGCCGACGGCCTGGGCGGCGATGGTGACGCGGGTGTGGTCGAGGGTCTTCATGGCGGTGGCGAAGCCGGTGCCCTCGGCGCCGATCATGCGGTCGGCGGGGATGCGGACGTTGTCGAGGTAGACCTCGCGGGTGGGGGAGCCCTTGATGCCGAGCTTCCGCTCCGGGGCGCCGAAGGACACGCCCTCGTCGGACTTCTCGACCACGAACGCGGAGATGCCCTTGGAGCGCTTGTCGGGGTCGGTGACGGCCATCACGGTGTAGTACTCGGAGACCCCGGCGTTGGTGATCCACCGCTTGGCGCCGTCGAGGACCCAGAAGTCCCCGTCGCGGACCGCGCGGGTCTTCATCCCGGCCGCGTCCGAGCCCGCGTCGGGCTCGGACAGGGCGTAGGAGAACATCGCGTCGCCCTTGGCCAGCGGGCCGAGGTACTTCGCCTTCAGCTCCTCCGAGCCGGACAGGATCACCGGGAGCGAGCCCAGCTTGTTGACCGCCGGGATCAGCGAGGAGGAGCCGCACGCGCGCGCGACCTCCTCGATCACGATGACCGTGGCCAGGGCGTCCGCGCCCGCGCCGCCGTACTCCTCGGGCACGTGCACGGCGTGCAGGTCGTTGGCGACCAGCGCGTCCAGCGCCTCCTGCGGGAACCGGCCCTCCTCGTCCACCGCCGCCGCGAACGGAGCGATCTTCGCCTCCGCCAGAGCACGGACCGACTCCCGGAGCATCTCGTGCTCCTCGGAAGGCCGGTACAGGTCGAAGTCCTTGCCCATGATGTGGAGCTCCCCTAGACGCTAGTGGCACTGAGTACCCTCAGCAAAACACACTCAGTGCCACGACGCCAGAGCGCCCCGACGCTTTCCGCGTCGGGGCGCTCCGGAGGGCCGGTGGATCGGCCCGCCAAACCGTTCGGTCGGTTCTCAGCTGTGCGTGTCCGCGAGGGCCTCGTCCCGGCGGCGCCGGCTCGCGTCGTACTCGATGCCCAGCTGCCGGGCCCGGTTCTCCGTCAGGTCGAGCCGGGTCAGCAGCGCCGGGGTGCAGATGCTGGGGACGAAATGCTGGAGCATGACGGCCACCCGATGGGCCAGATCGGCGCGGTCGCACATGATCTGCGACATCGCCTGGACCCCGGAGAAGGCGCCGGAGAAAAGCTCCGCCGTGTCCGTCACGTTCACATGGGGCAGCAGCTCGCCCCGCGCCTTCGACACCATCAGGATCTCCGACACCTGGTCGACCCACGCCTGGTAGGGAGCGGCGCGGTCGACGCTGATGGCGCCGCTGTCCAGGGCCAGGGCGATGCTCGCCCGCACCAGCGCGTCGTGCTGGAGCCGATGGGTCAGCAGGAACGCCTGGTCGGCCAGCTCCTGGAGCTTGACCTCCTGCTGACCGAGGGGCACGTCGAGCATCTGGGCGTCGAGCACACCCAGCGCGAGGTCCTCCTTGGAAGTGAAGTGGAAGTACAGCGCTCCCTTGGTCACCCCGGCGCGCATCAGGATCTCGCCGATGGTCGTGCGCTCGTAACCGCGCTCCGCGAAGACGGTCGCGGCTGACTCGAGGATCATCCGCCGGGTGCGGATCGCACGCGCTTGCTGCGCCAAGGCGCCTCCTGCTGTCTCGCTGTCTGTGCTCACCGTGGGACGTGGAGCGTTGAAAAGAAAACCGCGCTGTACGTACTCTAATCCGGGCGGATCCACCGCTCAGGGGGCGCGGGGACGCGGGAGGGACCCATGGATCGGAACCGTCGAGGAACGACGACGCATGTCCCCGGGGAGTTCGTTCACCGAGAGGATCCGGCGGACATCATCCCCACGGGATGGACACGGCTGGAGGAGAACCGGTTCTCCGTCTCCGCGCGCTGGCCTGCCTCACATCCCTTCTTCTCTCCGACGGCTGAGGACCGGCACGACCCTCTCCTGGTGGCCGAGACGATACGCCAGACCACCATGCTGATAGCTCATGCCGAACTCGGAGTACCCGTGGACGACCAGTTCGTCATGTGGGGCCTCGACTACGACGTCGACCCCGGGGCGCTCGCCGTCGACGGGCTCCCCTCGGACGTCACCGTCGACGTGGTCTGCGCCGACCTCAGCAGCCGGGGCGGACGCCTCCGCGACCTGCGCGTCACCGCCGACCTCACCCGGGGCGACCGGTTCCTCGGCACCGGCGGCGCGCGCAGCAGCTGCACCTCCGCCCTCGCGTACCGCAGGATCAGGGGCGAGCGGATGGCCGCGCTCGACCGCCCGGTCCCGCTGATCCCGGCGGTGGCACCGGAAGCGGTCGGCCGCAAGAGCCCCGAGGACGTGGTCCTGGGCCCCGGCACCCGCCCCGGCCAGTGGCGGCTGAGGGTCAACACCGGCCACACCACCCTCTTCCGCCGCCCCAACGACCACGTCCCCGGAATGCTCCTGCTCGAAGCCGCCCGGCAGGCGGCGACGCTCACCCACGGCGACCCCGGCCACCTGCCCACCGTCATGAACGTCTCCTTCCTCCGGTACGCCGAACTCGACAGCCCCTGCTGGATCGAGGCCGAGACCGTGCCCGGCGCCGACACCGCCCGCACCACCGTCCAGGTCGTCGGCGTCCAGGACGGCCACCCCGTCTTCCGCTCCCTGCTCACCGCCCCGTCCCGGGAACCGGCGGTGGCCGGAGCGGGCCCCGCCCGCCGGTCGGCGGGCTGATCCGCACCGGAACCATGGGCCCCCACATCCTCATCACCGGCGCCACCGGATTCATCGGCGGCCGGGTCGCGGCGACGGCGGCGGCGCACCACGCGCCCGCCTCCGTCCGCCTCCTCGTCCGCCGCCCGTCCGCCGTCCGCCCGACGCCCCCGCGCCCCGGCCGCCCGAGGACCGAGACCGTACGGGGTGACCTCCGCGACCCCGCCGCGCTGCGCCGCGCCGTCGAGGGGATCGACGTCCTCATCCACTGCGCCTCGGCGATAGGCGCCGACGAGGAGCGGTCCCGCGCCGTCAACGACGAGGGCACCCGCGCCCTGGTCGACGCGGCCGTACGCGCCGGGGTCGGCCGGATCGTCTCCCTCGGCACCGCCTCCGTGCACGGCCGGGGCCCCTTCAGGGCCGCCGCCCCCGGCAGCCTGCCGATGGCCCCCGGCTCGGTGACCAGCCGCACCCGGGCGGCGGGGGACCGGCACGTACGGGCCGCCGGAGGGACCGTGCTCCGGCCGCACCTCGTGTACGGTCCCGGCGACCGGCAGGTGATACCCGCGCTGGCCCGGCTCCTCGAAGCGCTGCCGGGGCCGCTCGACTGCGGTACGTCGCTGCACTCCCTGATCGGCGTGGACGCGCTCGCGGGAGTCCTGCTCGGCGCCGCGCTCTCGCCCGCGACCGCGCCGGGCCCGTACTACGTCGGCCATCCCGAACCGGTGCCGGTCGCCGAACTGATCGCGGCGGCCGAAGCGCTGGTCGTCCGGGGGACGGACCTGCCCCGGCGCCCGGCGATCGACGTCGCCGAGGCCCGCGTCCTGCTCGCCGGGGTCCCCTACGCCGGACACCACCTGGACATGCTCGCCCACGACCACTGGTTCGCCGACAGCCGCCCCTGGCAGGACCTCGGCTGCACCCCGGGCCCGCCCTTCCGCCAGGACGTCACCGCGCACCTGCCGTGGTACCGGGAACTGCTGGGCGGCTGAGAAGGGAGTACGGCCGCCGGGCCCGCCCGGACGACCGGTTCTCCGGTGAGGCCCCCGGTCCGCCGGTCCCGGGAGGCCACCGGCGCCGGACGCCCCGGCTGCTCGGGTACGGGCCCCGCGCCACGGATGTCCGCCGGTCCACGGGCCGGGCCGGTGCGCCGTTCACCCGGGTGCGGGTGCGAGCGCCCGGGGCCGCCGGAGAGTGAGGGGAAGCCGTTCACCCGGGTGCGGGCGCGCCCGCGCCTCGGCTCAGGGCCGCCGCCCGCGCGCCAGGGCGTCCTTGACCTCCCGCACCACACGGGACGCGTCCTCGGGGTCGTTCACCACGTCCGTGCGGTTCATGTCCACGACGAGGACCTCGCTGGCCGAGTAGTGCTCGTGCACCCAGTCGTCGTAGCCGGACCACAGCGTCCGGTAGTACTCGACGAGGCTCTCGTCCTGCTCGAAGTCACGGCCCCGCAGTCCGATGCGGTGCAGCACCGTCTCGAAGTCCGCCTTGAGGTAGACCATGAGATCGGGCGCCTTGCGGTAGGGCAGACCGTCGATCTCGCGCATCATCTCGTCGAGCAGGCCCTCGTACACCTGCATCTCCAGGGAGCTGATCCGGCCGAGGTCGTGATTGACCTTGGCGAAGTACCAGTCCTCGTAGATCGACCGGTCCAGGACGTTGTCGCCCTGCCGGTACGCCTCCTTGATCGAGGCGAAACGTGTCCGCAGGAAGTAGAGCTGGAGCAGGAAGGGGTACCGCTTCGCCTGGATCTCCTCGGGGCTCGCCGTGTAGAAGAGCGGAAGGATCGGGTTGTCCTCCACGCTCTCGTAGAAGACCTGGCTGCCGAGTTCCTTGGCGAGCAGCTCGGCCACACTCGTCTTGCCGATCCCGATCATCCCACCGACGCAGATCACCGGCATACCTCACTTCTCCTGATGGTTCCTGTTCGCGGGCGGGCTGGTCGGCCCGCCCCGATGAGACGCGCGCCGGTGGTCACCTGATTCCCGGGAGCCTCGTGACCGGAGTCATGGCGCCCCGGGCCGGGCCCGCGTCGGGGCCCTGGGCCCTGGACCCGCGCGGCCCGGTCCTCCCGGCCGCAGGCCGGACCGCACCACGGTCGCCGTACCCGGTTCCGGGGCCGCGACCCCGAACCGTCTCGAATATTAGATGACGATTTGCCCCGTGCGGCCGTCGCCGAGGGCGTCCCGGTGTCGGGGGCCCGACGCCCCGGCCCGACGGGTGCCCGGCCCGTGGCGCCGGGCACGCAGCGCGCCGGTGCCCCTCGGCCGGTCGGTCACCGGATACGGGCAGATGGCCTCGCCCCCACTGGCTCAGCGGCTCCGGGTGCTCCCCGGTACGGCGTCCCCGGTGTCGGCGATCCCCGGTACCGGTGTCCTCGGTGTCGGCGATCCTCGCCTCCCTGAGGTCCCTGTCCTGTGTCGTTCCGCCCGGGAGGAACGCCTCCGCGCTCGCCCGGGACACCACCGGGCACCGAAGCCCGGGGGCCGATCCCGACGCGGGCCGCCCGGCCCCGTACCGGCGGGACCTCTACGCGATCCAGCAGTAGACGCCCAGGTGTCGGCGGCGGGCGCCGTCGACGAGGGCGGCCGGCTCGCTGACGATCACCGTGGCGGTCTCCGTGTCGATGATGTGTCGTCCGGTGCCACGAAGAACTCGACGATGGTGCTCATCCGGTCATCGTGCCGGGCCGGGTCCGGCCGCGACCGGGTGGGCGGGCCCTCCGCCGGTCGGTGCGGGTGCGGGGGCCGGGGCGTGGGCGGCCGGGGTGCCCGAGGGGTCGAGGCCGGTGAGTGCCCGGGGGTCGGCGAGCAGCGGCAGGAGCGCTCGCCACAGGCCGGTGACGGTCTCGGCGGAGAGCCAGGCGCCGTTGTCCCCGCAGAGGGTCTCCAGGCCGACGGTGGCGGCGACGACCGTGCGGGCGAGGTCCCGCTGACGCCCGGTGTCCGGGGTGAGGAGGCCCTCGTCGGCCGCCTCCGCGAGCCGCTGCCGTACGCAACTGTGCCATTCCTGGCGCAGGTTCAGATCGGTCCGCCCGTTCTGCGCGCAGCTGAGCCGGAAGCCCGCGCGGACGACGACGTCCTCGCGGAGCAGCCGGGCCAGGGCGTGGGACGTGTCGGTGAGGTTCTGCAGCGCGTTGGAGCGCTGTCCGTACACGCTCCGGGCGGTCCTGCGCAGGAGGGCGGAGGCCTCGTGCTCGACGGCGGCGGCGACGGCCGCCTTGTTCTCGAAGTGGAAGTGGAGCGCGCCGGGGCTCACCCCCGCCTCCGCGCTGATCGCGGACAGGGTGGCCGAGGCGTAGCCCTGCCGTTCGAACTCGGCCGCCGCCGCCCTGATCAGCGCCTCGCGGGTGAGTGCGGCCCGCTCCTGTCTGGTCACTCCTGGCTCCCCGTCACACCGTGCGCCGCGGTGGTACGGGAACGCGCCCGGCGCGCTCGTCCCCCGACGGCATCAAACCTACTGATTGGTATTGTAGGAGACCTTTGACCCTCCTCGGGGCACTTCGGGTGAAGAGCGGTATCCGTCTCTCCCGACGGGACCGCTCGCCCCGCACGGGACTCTCCGGCCTTACGGACCAGAGCCGTTGTGCGCGCCCCCGATGCGGCTCGGCCGTCGTGGAGACCGGTGCCGCCCCCGTCGCCGCAGCTGACGTCCTGGGCGGTGGTGGTCTCGATCGCCCGCCCGTCCCCTCGACCGCGAGGGCGACGGACCCGCCCGTCACCGCCGTCGCGGCGGGCGGCGGGAACCATCGGCCGGGTGCGCCCGACTGCCTGGACGCGACCGAGACATCGGGACCGACCGTCTTCCCGGGGAGAACCATGAACCGCCGTCATCTGCTCCGCACGACCACCGCCCTCGGCGCGGGCGGCGCCCTCGCGGGTGTCACGACCGCCGCCGCGGCGACCACCGCGACCGGGACCCCGGCCGCCGGGGGACCGGCCGGGTCCGCCGCGCGCCGGCCCTTCCGGGTGCACCTCGTCCTCTTCGACGGCGTCGAGGAACTCGACTTCGCCGCCCCCTACGAGGTGCTCTCCGCCGCCGGGTTCTTCGCCGCCCGCCCGGTCGAGGTCCGCTACGTCTCCGTGGACGGCCCCGGCACCGTCACCGCCGCCTACGGCACGAAGGTGCGGGTCGAACACCCCTGGGCCCCGCACCGGGCCGATCTGCTCGTCGTACCGGGCGGCGGCTACGCCCGCCGCGAGGACCCCGGGGTGTGGGCGGAGATCGACCGGGGCGTCCTGCCCCGTGCCCTCGCGGCGGCCGTCCGGCCGGGGCTGACCGTCGGCGCCCTGTGCACCGGGGTGATGCTCCTCGCCGCCGCAGGACTCACCCGTGGCCGCCCCTGCACCACCCACCACAAGGCGCGGCCCGATCTGGAGCGGCAGGGCGGGGTCCTGAAGGGCGCGCGGGTGGTGGACGACGGCGATCTGGTGACCGCGGGCGGTGTCACCTCCGGCCTGGAACTGGCCCTCTGGCTGGTCCGGCGCGAACTGGGCCCGGACGCGGCGAACGCTCTGGAGACCATGCTGGAGTACGAGGCCCGGGGCACGGTCTGGACCCGGACCTGACCCGGAGACACCCCGGACCTGACCCGGAGACACCCCGGACCTGACCCGGACGCACCCCGGATCAGCCCCGGAGCACGCCCCTGACCGCCGCCCCCTGACCGGCCCCGCCCCGCCCTCGTTCCGCCCCGGCCCCCGCCCTCCCCGACGGGCGAACGGCGCCCCGACGGGGTACACCTCCTAGGAGAACAGGAGAGGTGTACGACGGCAGGACACGGGAACGGGAGGTCGCCGTGGCAGGCAGGAGCAAGGGGTTCGTGCATTCCTTCAACCGCGCCGGCGGATACGGATTCGTCATCCCCGTGGGGTCGGGGGAGCAGGTCTACTTCCGCGCCGAGGACATCGAGGGCGGGGACCGCTCGCTCTCCGAGGGGCAGCAGGTCACGTTCGTGCTCGTCCTCGGTGACGGCCGTTTCGAGGCGAGGGAACTGCGCACCTGAGCCGTGGGGGCGGGGGCGGGCGGGCCCCCGCCCCGGGGGGGGGGGGGGGCCCCCCCCGGGCCCCCCCCCCCCCCGGGGGGGCGGGGGGGGGGGCCCCCCCGCCGGGGGGAAAAACCCCCCC